>NZ_VIQO01000023.1 GCF_007483665.1 Catellatospora sichuanensis | reverse complement strand
GATCGATGCGATCAACAAGGGCCTGTCGGCGAAGATCGCGCCGTGGTCGGCTGACTGGAACGCCGGTATGGCCAAGGGCAGCTTCGTGACCCTGGCGTGCCCGTCGTGGATGATGGCCTACATCCAGTCGCAGGCGAAGGATTCTTCGGGTAAGTGGGATATTGCTGCGGTTCCTGGTGGTGGCGGTAACTGGGGTGGTTCGTTCCTGACGCTGCCCAAGCAGGGCAAGAACGTGGCCGAGGCGGCGAAGCTGGCCAAGTGGCTGGTGGCTCCGGAGCAGCAGGCGAAGGTGTTCCGTGCGCTGGGCAACTTCCCGTCGACCGTGTCCCTGTACGAGGAGGCGGTCATCAAGGACTTCAAGAACCCGTTCTTCAACAACGCGCCGGTGGGTCAGATCTTCTCGAACTCGGTGAAGACGATGGTGCCGCAGTACATGGGTCCGAAGTCCGGTGACATCAACACGGCGATTCAGAATGGTCTGACCCGTGTGGAGCAGGGCAAGCAGAAGCCTGACGAGGCCTGGACGCAGTCCCTCAAGGACGTCAACGCCCTCCTGTGACCTGACACCCCGGCCGGTTCCCCGCCGTCAACAGCCGCTTCAGGGCGCGGTTGGCGGGGAACCGGCCCCTTTCACCGCCTTCACACGCACCCGCGCAAGCCGACTCGAACAGTGATGTGCCGATGATGAAGAACCTCCTCTATCGCTTGGACGTCAAGGGTTCGCCGTACCTGTACATCGTGCCCTTCTTTTTCCTTTTCGCCGCGTTCGGGATTTTCCCGTTGGCGTACACCGCGTGGGTCTCCATGCACGAGTGGAGCCTGCTGGCCGAGACGCATACGTTCATCGGTCTGCAGAACTACAAGGATCTGTTCGCTGACGAGTATTTCTGGAACGCGTTGCGTAACACGGCCCAGATCTGGGTGCTGTCGACGGTTCCGCAGCTGCTGATGGCCTTGGTGTTGGCGCATGTGTTGAATCAGCGGTTGCGGGCGCCGACGTTCTGGCGGATGACGGCGGTGCTGCCCAACATCACGTCGGTGGCCGCGGTGGCGATCATCTTCGGGCAGATCTTCGGCAAGGACTACGGCCTGGTCAACTGGATCCTGGAGACGTTGGGTCTGGGCCGGATCGACTGGCAGGCCGGGACGGCGTCGTCGCAGATCGCGATCTCCGTGATGATCATCTGGCGGTGGACGGGTTACAACGCGCTGATCTACCTGGCCGCGATGCAGGCCGTGAGCAAGGACCTCTACGACGCCGCGTCCCTCGACGGCGCGTCGAGTTTCCAGCAGCTGACGCGGATCACGGTTCCGGCGATCCGTCCGACGATCATCTTCACGGTGATCATCTCGACGATCGGTGGTATGCAGGTCCTGGCCGAGCCGCTGCTGTTCGGCGGTGCGAGCGTCACGGGTGGCAGTGACCGGCAGTTCCAGACGCTGTCGCTGTACCTGTACGAGGTGGCGTTCTCGCGGTTCGACTTCGGTTACGCCTCGACCGCGGCGTGGGCGATGTTCGGCATCATCGTGATCGTCGCGGCGATCAACTACTTCCTGACCAGCCGCCTGCGGAGGTCCTGATGACCGACACGTTGACCCGTCCGAAGCGCGCCGCCGGGGCCAACGCGCCCGCGCCGTCGCGACGCTACAAGGGCTTCGTGGAGCGCCGTCCCGGCAAGCTCACCTACCTCGCCCTGACCGGACTGGCGCTGTTCTCGGCGTTCCCGCTGTACTGGTCGTTCGTCGTGGGCTCGCACGACAACGGCATCCTCGGCGAGGTTCCGCCGCCGCTGGGGCTGGGCCCGAACCTGTTCGAGAACCTCGAGCGGGCCTTCGGCACGATCGACTTCGCCAAGGCGCTGGCCAACTCGTTCATGGTGGCGGGCGCGATCACGATCAGCGTGGTGCTGTTCTCCACGCTGGCCGGGTTCGCGTTCGCGAAACTGGCCTTCAAGGGCCGCAACGCGCTGCTGGTCATGGTCATCGCGACCATGATGGTGCCGACTCAGCTGGGCATCATCCCGCTGTACATGCTCATGGCCAAGATCGAGTGGACCGGCACCATGTATGCGGTCATCGCGCCCGGCCTGGTCACCGCGTTCGGCGTGTTCTTCATGACGCAGTACCTGGGTGAGGCGGTGCCGACAGAGCTGATCGAGGCGGCCCGCGCCGACGGCTGCACCACGCTGCGCATCTTCTGGCACGTGGTGCTCCCGGTGTCGAAGCCGGCCGCGGCGGTGCTCGGCATGCTCACCTTCATGACGGCCTGGAACGACTTCTTCTGGCCGCTGGTCGTGCTCACGCCGGAGGACCCGACCGTGCAGGTCGCGCTGTCCGCACTGGCCAGCGGTTACATCACGGACTACTCGCTGTCGCTCACCGGAACGATCATCGCGACGGTCCCGTTGCTCATCGTCTTCGTGGCGCTGGGCAAGCACATCATCGGAGGCATCATGCAAGGGGCGATCAAGGGATGACCAGCGTTCTGCCACAGGAGATCGCCGCGCCGGCGCGGCTGTCCTTCCCCCAGGGATTCCGCTGGGGCGCGGCGACCGCGTCGTACCAGATCGAGGGGGCGGCGACCGAGGGCGGGCGTACGCCGTCGATCTGGGACACCATGTCCCGCGAGCCGGGGCGGGTGTATCGCAACCACAGCGGTGACGTGGCCTGCGACCACTACCACCGCTACCGCGACGACGTACGGCTCATGTCCGAGCTGGGCCTGGGCACCTACCGGTTCTCGGTGGCCTGGCCGCGCATCAAGCCCGACGGCTCCGGCCCGGTCAACCCGCGCGGCCTCGACTTCTACGACCGCCTCGTCGACGAGCTGCTGGCCAACGGCATCGCGCCGATGGTCACCCTCTACCACTGGGACCTGCCGCAGGTGCTCGAGGACCGGGGCGGCTGGACCAACCGTGACACCGCGTACTACCTGGCCGACCTGGCCGCGGCGACGATCGCGCGGCTCGGCGACCGGGTGGCGACCTGGACCACGCTGAACGAGCCGTGGTGCTCGGCCTTCCTCGGCTATGCCAGCGGCGACCACGCCCCGGGCCGGCGCGAGCCGCAGGCCGCCTACCTGGCCGCGCACCACCTGCTGTTGGGCCACGGCCTGGCCGCGCAGGCGCTGCGGGCCGGCGGGGCGCGGGAGCTGTCCATCACGCACGTGCTGACCCGGGTCAACCCGCAGAACCCGCACGACGCGCACGACCGCGACGCGGCCCGGCTCGTCGACGGCCTGCAGAACCGGATCTGGCTGGACCCGGTGCTGCGCGGGCACTACCCGGCCGACGTCCTGCCGCTGTTCGAGCGGTTCGGCGCCGCGGACGCGATCCGCGACGGCGACCTGGAGGCCATCTCCACGCCGATCGACCTGCTCGGCGTGAACTACTACCAGCCGGCGCTGGTGCGGGCCAAGGTCGGCGCGGTCGGCCAGGCGTCGTACCCGGGCAGCGAGGGCGTCGACTTCCCGCCGCAGGGCCTGCCGGTCACCGGCATGGACTGGCCGATCGATGCGACCGGCCTGTCGGACACGCTGGTCCGGCTGTCCCGGGACTACCCGGGCACCCCGCTGATGATCACGGAGAACGGCTCGGCGTACCACGACATCCTGGAGGGCGACCGGGTCGCCGACCCGGACCGGATCGCCTACTTCGACAGCCACCTGCGGGCCGTACACAAGGCGATCGAGCGGGGCGCCGACGTGCGCGGCTACCTGGCCTGGTCGCTGATGGACAACTTCGAGTGGGCGTACGGCTACGACAAGCGCTTCGGCCTGGTCTACGTCGACTACGACACCCAGCGCCGGGTGCCCAAGGACAGCGCCCGCTGGTACACGCAGGTCATCCGGGACAACGGCCTGTGAGAAGCCCGGTCTGAGCGCTGCCGTCCGTCGCGCTCAGGCAGTGTGACGGTTGGGGGCGACCGTCACACATGAACGCCCCGGCCCGCGAGCTCGCGGGCCGGGGCGCCGTGCGTACCGATCAGTGCTGCGGGGCGTTCCACATCGCGGCGAAGCCAGCCGCCTCGCCGGTCAGCCAGCGGTCCACGTCCGCCCCCTTGCCGGCCTCGCCCCGGTAGGCGATGCCGCGGCGCACGTCGACCAGCACCGGCTCGGCGTGCGGCAGGATCTGGTCCATGTTCGCCCGCAGCAGGTGCAGCGTCGCCATGATCAGGTCAGCGGTCGGCGGCTCCTCGTCGAAGTGCAGCCGCACCGCCTCGTTGCGGCCGTCGGAGTAGCGCAGCCCGAAATGGGCGCTGATGCGCACCGGCAGGTCGCCGATCATCGCCAGCGCGTCGTTGGTCTGCGTGAGCCGGCAGCCCTGCCCCTCGATGGACGTCAGGTAGCTGGCCGCGCCCGCGGTCAGCGACGCGTAGAGCCGCTGCCAGCGGGGGTCGACGACGTCGTTGACCTCCACCAGGTGCGTGCCGGGCGTGTGCTGGTCGATGTCGGTCTTGAGGGCCTTGATCAGCCGGCTGTGCGGGTTGAACCCGCGCCCGGTCTCGCGCTGCTTGCGCAGCTTGCCGACGAACGCCGCCTTGGCGGGGCCGGAGCGGTCCACGTAGCGGGTGAACGCCAGCAGGGTGGCGTAGGGCAGCAGGGGCTTGGCGGGGGTGTCGGCGACGGTCGCTTGAGGGGTGGGCATGTCGGCTCCGTTCGCAGCTCAGCGATTGTTTTTCGTACACACATTCTAATCGACGGGACCGACATTTCCGCGCCCTCGCGGCCAGCCGATCGGATGCTGGGAGCGCCGTCCGGACGGCCACTGACGCGGGGTTGCGCGCGGTTGCACAATGTGGCGGTGAACCTGCTCAAACGCTTTACCAACTCGCCCAAGGCGCTGGTTTTCACCTACCTGCTGCTGATCTTGGTGTCCGGCATCCTTTACTGGCTGTTCGAGGACGGTAAGTCGCCGGGCGACGCAGTCTGGTGGGCGGTGGTCACCGCCTCGACTGTCGGCTACGGCGACAGCTACCCGCTCACCTGGCAGGGCCGGATCTTGGCCGGGTTCCTGATCTCGGTCATGGTGCTGTTCGTGATCCCGCTGATCACGGCACACTTCGCCAGCAAGCTCATCGTCGACAACGACGCGTTCCAGCACGAGGAGCAGGAAGAGATCAAGAACCAGCTCCGGCAGATTCGCGCGATCGTGGAACGACTGGCCCCCGCCGACGCCGCGCCGGCTGGTGCGGCGCTGGACGCGGTCGAGGCGCGGGTCGACCGCGACCGCTGATGACGGCATGCCGGCCGACGGCGACCGCTGGTCACGACTTGCCGTGCCGACGGCGATCGTTGACGGCCGCATGCCGGGCTGACGCCGATGGGGCTCATCGCCGGTGATCGCGGCCGGGCGGCACGGCCGCCGGTAGCATCGCGCCGGTGTGGGGGATCGCCGGGTACCGGCCGGAGCCGGTGACGACAGTGGCCGGTCTGCGCGGCGCGCACGGTGACCACCTGCGATCGCTGGTCGGACGCCGGCTGACCCGGATGCGCGGGCTCTGCTACGTGGGCGAGGGCGACCGGTGCGCGACGCTGCCGGTGGTGCTGGAGTTCGCGGGCGAGCGGCTGGAGGTCGCCGCCGCAGGCTTCGACCGGCTCTTCGTGAGCCGTGAGGAGCTGGCCGGGGACCCACTTCCGGACACCGACGACCAGGACGACCCGGAGCGCGAGGTCGCCTGGGCCGACGTCGCGCGTGCCGAACTGGACGTGCTGCTCGGCGCGACCGTGGCGGCGGTGCGGGTGCTGGAGCACGACTTCCGGCTCGCCATGGTTGACGGCGGGCTGATCGAGGCATGGCTGCTCGGCGGGCTGGAGCTGGTTTTCGTGTCCGGGCGTGCGTTGCAGCTCGTGAATGTCCTCGACGCGCTGGAGCTCACCGTCGAGGCGCCCGGCACGGGGCCGTGGCGGCGGACGGCGCTCGACCTGCCCGGTCAGGACCAGCGGGCGCCCGACAGGTCCTGACCGGAAGCAGCGATCTTCGCGACGGGGAGGGCCCGCATCGCATGGCGGGCGCTCTCCGGTCACCGGCCCGGCCTGCGAGAGCCTTCGCGGTGCTTGACGCCGGTGCCGCCGCCTCGGATCCAGGGGCGGCACCGGCGATGGAGAGCGCTCTCCACAGCGCAGATGTTACGCGGATGTTGCCGCTCGTCAATACCTGGTTGGAATCCGTCCGAATTAAAGAGTTACCGGATGTTTTTGAGCCGGTTCTGTTGGCGCGCGCCGTGATCCGGCAGCCTCGCCCGACGGGTCGGCAGCCCTCGTGCTGGCGCGATGAACCCGGCAGAATGCGCAAAATGGACGGGACATTGACGGAAGTGCACCCGCGGCGTGACACTGTTGGAGAGCGCTCTCCATCGTACTGCGGTGTGGAGCGGCCATGCCCGTCATCGGCCCCGCGGTACGGACCCGTCCGTCCCGGCTCGCCGCACCGGTCCCCGGTGTGAACGAGCCCCCATCCTCCGGGAGATTCGATGACATCCATCGGCCAGAGCCGGCCGAGGCGCTCCAGGGTCGCGGGATTCGCCGCCGCCGCCCTGCTGGCGTCACTGGTCACCGTGGTGCCCATGCAGTCCGCCCAGGCGGCCGTCACCCTGCTCTCGCAAGGCAGGCCGGCTACCGCCTCGTCCACCGAGAACGGCGGCACCCCCGCCACCGCGGCGGTCGACGGCAACCCCGCCACCCGCTGGTCCAGCCAGTTCAGCGACCCGCAGTGGCTGCGCGTCGACCTCGGTTCCACCGCGGCGATCACCCAGGTGGTGCTGCAGTGGGAGGGCGCGTACGCGACCGCGTACCAGATCCAGGTCTCCAACGACGGCAACAACTGGACCTCGATCTACAGCACCACCACGAGCACCGGTGGCACCCAGACGCTCAACGTCACGGGCAACGGCCGCTACGTGCGTATGTACGGCACGGTCCGCAACGGCGGCTACGGCTACTCGCTGTGGGAGTTCAAGGTGTACGGCGACAACGGCACCGCGCCGCCCGCCACCGGCTACGTGCTGGCCAACCCGCAGGTCACCGGCGTGACGCCGTCGACCTACAACCCGCCGCATGCCTACTTCCACGAGTTCCAGGCCAACTGCGCGTTCAGCCACGACCGGCCCGACGACCCGATCGTCTACCCGGGCCTGCCCGGCGCGTCGCACATGCACACGTTCATGGGCAACCGCACCACCAACGCCGCCAGCACGCTGTCGTCGCTGAACGCCGGCGGTACGACGTGCCTGGCGCCCGGTGACAAGTCCGGGTACTGGATGCCGACCATGTACAACGGCAGCCAGGTGATCACGCCGGTCGGGCCTCAGGTCATCTACTACAAGACGGGTGTCAACGACTACACCAGCGTCCGGCCGTTCCCGCCGGGCCTGCGCTTCGTCGTGGGCAGCCCGAACGCCACAGCCGACCAGTTCATGTTCGGTTCGGTCGAGGGCTGGGAGTGCGGCGAGAGCTACCACAACGCCGACTTCCCGGCCTACTGCCCGGTGGGCACCCAGGTCAACGTCCGCTACCAGGCCCCGAGCTGCTGGAACGGCCTCTACCTGGACACCCCCGACCACAAGAGCCACATGGCGTACCCGGTGAACCTGGTCTGTCCGACCAGCCACCCGGTGGCGCTGCCGATGATCGAGTTCAAGATGGCGTTCCCGGTCAGCGGGGACATGTCCCAGGTGCGGCTGTCGAGCGGGCGGGGCTACTCGTTCCACTACGACTTCTTCAACGCCTGGGACCCGGCCACGCAGGCCGCCCTGGTCAACCACTGCGTCCGCGGTGGCCTCCAGTGCAACGCCCGCGGCTACGACGAGACCCAGCCGGGTCGCGGCGCCGCCCTGAACGCCAACTACCAGCTCCCGTAACCGCACCCCGGCCGGCCCCGGCATGGCGGGGCCGGCCGCCGCGTGTCCGCCTCTGCGGTTTCGGGGAAACTGCACCGTCACCTGCGTCGATTGCTGCACTTTCCCCGAAACTGCCGGATGGGCGGATGGGCGGATGGGTGGGCGGGGCTGCTCGGCGGGACCGGGCTGCACTCCGGAACCGGCCAGGTCGGCGGGTCCGCGGACGCCCGGGACAGTGGGTGACGTGCGTGTGGGGATTCTGGGTCCGGTGGAGGTGCGCGCCGGAGTGCCGGTCGAGGTGGCCGGGGCCCGGCTGCGCACGCCGCTGATCCGGCTGGCCGTCGACGCGGGCCGGACAGTGCCGGTGTGCGCGCTCGCCGGCGCGCTGTGGGGCGGCGCGCTGCCTGCCGTCCCGCCGACGCGGTACAGACCCTGGTCTCGCGGCGAGATCCACGCCGTCCAGCGCGATGGTCTTGCCGTACCGCTTGACCAGGCCCTCGGCCTGGAGAGCGTAGGTCATGATCGTTACCTCCCCTGGTCCAACGGGACCAGGTGCGCGGGGCCGCCGGCACGGCGCGCACAGTGCGCTGGCACGCGCGCACACGTTGGGCACACGCCGTCGCGGTGCTACCGTCGACAACCCCCGAACCCCGAGGTCAGCCCATGTTTCACCGTTGCGGCAAGCACGTCCTCCTGTCCGCCCCCGCCTCTGCGCATTCCGGCTGGGTCGCCTGCCCGGTCCACCGGATGGGCGGCACGCAGCTCGATCAGACATTCGGCCGCATCGTCGGCCTGGAGTTCCACGGCGAAGAGATGCTCGCCTTCGGCTGGATCATCCGCCACGCCATGCTCGACGACACCCTGGACACCTGACCTCACCCGCCCGCCCGTGCCTCGCGCCTTGCGCGGGCCGTGTCACGCACCTCGCGCGCTGCAGTTTCGGGGAAAGTGCAGCAATCGGCGCGGCCGAAGCTGCACTTTCCCCGAAACTGCAATGGCGCGAGGGCCCGTCCCGGGCGCCGCACGTGGGAGCGGCACCGGGGACGAGGGCTCGGTCAGGAGGTGTAGGCCTCGAGCTCGGAGAGCTGGCCTGCGGGCCAGCCGGTGTTGCCGGTGAAGACCACGCGGAGGTACCGGGTGGGGGTCACCGTGAAGGTGATGGTGACGGTGTTGCCCGTGCCCGGGTTGAAGGTGTACGTCGCCGAAGGCACCAGGGTCCGCCAGGTCATTCCGTCGTCGCTGCCGAGCACGGACAGCGTCTGATTGCGGGTGGCCCACGCCGCCGGGGCGGGCAGTTTCAGCACCAACCGCGACACCGCGAGGCTCGACCCGAGATCGACCTGCGCCCACTGCGGCCAGGCGTTGTTCGGGCTCTCCCAGTAGGTGTCGCGGTTGCCGTCGGTGATGTTGCCGGAGCCGTACGACTGGACGTGCCCGCTCTCCGTCGTCGGCTTGCCCGCCGCGAGGTTGACGTTGCCGGCGGGATCGGTGGTGACGGTGACCGCGTTCGACGGCCCGGAGACCAGCCCCGCGGCGTCCTGCGCGGCGACGGTGAACGTGTGCGTCGAGCCCGGGGCCAGCCCCGAGGCGGTGAACGCGGTCCCGCTCGCGGTGCCGAACTGCGTGCCGTTGCGCAGCACCCGGTAGCCGGTGACGCCGACGTTGTCGGTCGACGCGGTCCACGACAGCGATACCGCGGTCTGCGTCTTGCCGGTGACGGTGAGGTTGCCCGGCACGCTCGGCGGCTGGGTGTCGACGGTGCCGCCCCCGTACACCTCGAATTCGGAGATCTGGCCAGCGGGCCAGCCGGTGTTCGTGGTGATGGTCAGCCGCACATGGCGCACCGCGGCCGAGGTAAGTGCCACGTTGACGGTGTTGGCGGCGGCCGGGTCGAACAGGCGGTCGGCGGCGGCCGACAGCGGCTGCCAGTTCACGCCGTCGGTGGAGCCGTGCACGGCGATGCGCTGGGTGCGCGCGCCCCAGCTCGGCGGGAGCTTCAGTGCGATCCGGGTGACCGGGAGCGCGCCGCCCAGGTCCACGCTGAGGGTCTGCGGGAAGATGTTGTTGGCGCTCTCCCAGTACGAGCCCGCGTTGCCGTCGACCGCGTTGCCGGGCGGGAAGCCGCCGTTGGTGCTGGACGCGACGACCGGGCGGTTCAGAGCCACGTTGACGGTGGGCGCCGGGGGGTCGGTGGTGACGGTGACGGTGTTGCTCGGGCCGGAGATCGCCCCGGCGGCGTCGCGGGCGCGTACGTAGTAGGAGTAGGTCGTGGCCGGGGTGAGGCCGTTGAGGGTGACCGACGTGCCGCCGGGAGACGCGACGACGTTGTCGACCGCGCCCAGCTCCTGGTAGACGGTGTAGCCGACGACGCCGACGTTGTCGGTCGACGCCGACCAGGACAGCGAGACGCTGGTGGCGGTCTTGCCGGTGACCGTGAGGTTGCCCGGCACGGTCGGCGGCACGACGTCGCCGGGGCCGGACCGGTTGGCGAACTCGGTGGCCCAGTACCGGGTCCGGGTCAGGTACGCGGTCTCGGCGGCGGCGCCGGTCAGGCCGTACGCCCCGTCGAAGGTCTGGTAGCCGAAGCCGGCGGGCGGAGTGGCGTGCGCGGGTTCGATGGAGGAGCCCTCGTGCCACTCGTTGAACGAGGTGATCGACACCCAGTCCGGCAGGCCGCCGGTGGCCGGGTTCAGCGCGTTGTTCCACTGCAGGTCGTAGGTCGCCCCGTTGGCGCGGCCCACGGTCGGCGTGGTGTTGCCGGGCACGGCCCGGTCGTCGAGGTAGCCCGGGGCGACCGACGGGGCCCAGATCAGGCCGTTGGCCTTGCAGAAGGCGCTCGCATTGGCCCAGCCGGGCGCGGTCGAGCCGGCGATGCCGTCGTAGGTGTACATGCCGCCGAAGTGGGCGACCTTCGAGGTGTCCGTGGTCTGCGCCAGGACGATGTTGCTGCTCTTGAGCGGCGCGATCGGCGACCAGTCGGCGATGAGCAGGCTCTCGAAGACGTAGAACGCGGGGCGGTTGCCGTGCGCGGCGTCGCGGTAGTAGGCGGGGCTGGCGCCGTACCGGGTGTTGAGGTAGTTGATGTCGGCGACCGTGGAGGCGGCGGTGCGGCCGGCGTAGGGCTCCAGGTGCCAGGCGACCTTCAGGCCCTGGGCCGCGGCGGCGGCCAGCACGCCCGCGGCCAGGTTGTCCTCGTAGGAGCCCTGGCCCCACCAGCTGTAGACGAGCACGCCCGCGCCGGACTGGCGGATCCACTGCATGTGCTGCGCGACCGCGCCCGCGTAGTCGCCGGAGTCGTACGCGCCGAGCTTCGGGTAGAGGTTCGCGCCGACGTCGGCGGGTGGGGTGTGGCCGCCCTGCTGCCAGTGGCGGTACTGGCCGTGGACGGCCGGGTTGCCGTACCAGGAGTAGTAGAAGACGTGCACGTTCGGCGACGGGGGCGGGTCGGCGGCACGCGCGCCCTGGGGCGCCGCCGTGAGCCCGGCGGCCACCACCAGCGCGGCGAGCGCCGCCCGCAGCGGTCGTGTCCAGACGGACATGACGGGTCCTTTCCGTTGCTATGTCGGGTCGGTCGTGTTGCCCGGTAGCGCCTGCGGCGCGCCCGGTCGAGCGGTGCAGGCAAAACCTTAGAAACGTCATCGCAAAAACTCTAGAGTTGCATGCAAGTTTGCAATGCCATTCGAAACATCGCGGACCGTGACGACGCAACGGTTGCCACCGCGCACGGCCCGTGGCACGGGTCACCGACCGCCGTGAACCGTGCCTGCTCACCCTCGTGGGGCCGGGCTCACCTAGCGTCCAAAGCGGAGACTGCCGAGATCAACGGTCATGGCTGGACGTCACCAGCAGTGATCGTCGCTGATCGGACGGGGCCCCAGGGCGCACGCACGGGAAATGATCACCGTCCGTCCTCACTCGACTGTTGCTACGTTTTTTGCATTGCACTGTGGACTTCTAACTACCAAGGCTCTAACGTTTTGCTACCACAGTCAGAAACACCGATGACTTGAGCTCGTAACAGTGCTTCAGGTGGCAGGTGGCTCCTCGGCCGTGGCGGCGTGTGCGCGCGAGCTGGCACGTCGCCGCAATCCGCTCCGGCCGGGTCGCCTTCCGCACCACGGGGTGGCCGTCGTCCGCGACGGCGACCGCGGATTCGCGGCGGGATGAAACGCAGGAGAGGTAATGCAGGGAGGAGTGCAGTGAAAATCAGAAACGTCCGGATCAGACTGCTCGCGGCGGCCGTCGCTGTCAGCCTGGCCGTCGTGGCGGGGCCGGCGTCACCGGCCTCGGCCGCCGGAGGGCCCAACCTGGCCGCCGGCAAGGCGACCACGGCGAGCAGCGTCAACGGACCCTACGTGACCGGCAATCTCGTCGACTCCAACGCGGGGTCGTACTGGGAGAGCTCCGGCGCCTTCGCCCAGTGGGCGCAGGTCGACCTCGGCAGCACCGTCAGCATCGACCAGGTCGTGCTGAAACTGCCCGCGGGCTGGGGCGAGCGCACCCAGACGCTGTCCGTGCAGGGCAGCACCAACGGCACCTCGTTCAGCACGATCGTGGCCTCGGCCGGATACAACTTCCAGCCGGGCTCCGGCAACGTGGTGACCATCAACTTCACCGCGGCCAGCACCCGGTACGTGCGGATCAACATCACCGCCAACACCGGCTGGGCGGCCGCGCAGCTGTCCGAGCTGGAGGTGTACGGCGCGGGCGGCGGCTCGTCCGGCAACCTCGCCAGCGGCAAGGCCATCGCCGAGAGCGGCCACGCCGACGTGTACGGCGCGGGCAACGCCAACGACGGCAACCAGGGCACCTACTGGGAGAGCGTGAACAACGCCTGGCCGCAGTGGCTGCGCGTCGACCTCGGCTCGACCGTGAGCGTGAACCGGGTCGTGCTGAAGATCCCGACCGGCTGGGGCGCGCGTACGCAGACCCTGTCCGTGCAGGGCAGCACCAACGGCACCACGTTCTCCGACATCGTGGCCTCGACCGGGTACAACTTCACCGGCTCGAACACCGTGACGATCAACTTCGCCACCGCGTCCACCCGGTACGTGCGGATCAACATCACCGCCAACACCGCGTGGCCGGCGGGCCAGATCTCCGAGTTCGAGATCTACGGCCCGACCACCGGTGACACCCAGGCGCCGACCACGCCGGGCAGCCTGGCCTACACGCAGCCCGCGTCCGGCCAGATCCGCCTGACCTGGAACGCGTCCACCGACAACGTAGGCGTCACCGCATACGACGTCTATGCCAACGGCAGCCTGCTGACCAGCGTCGGCGGCTCGACGCTGACCTACACCGACAGCCGTCCGGACAGCCAGACGGTCAGCTATTACGTGCGGGCCCGCGACGCGGCCGGCAACCAGTCGGGCAACAGCAACACCGTCACCCGCACCGGCCAGTCCGGCGACACCCAGGCGCCCACCGCGCCCGGCAGCCTCGCCTACACCCTGCCCGCCTCCGGCCAGATCCGTCTGACCTGGACCGCGTCGACCGACAACGTCGGCGTCACCGGCTACGACATCTACGCCAACAGCGCGCTGCGGGGCAGCGTCAGCGGCAGCACCCTGGTCTACACCGACAGCCAGCCGGACACGGCGACGGTCAGCTACTACGTGCGGGCCAAGGACGCGGCGGGCAACATCTCGCCGATGAGCAACATCGTCACCCGCAACGGCTCCGGTGGCGGCGGCACCAACCAGGCGCTCAACAAGCCGATCACCTCGAACGGCCACACGCACATCTTCGCACCGGAGAACGCCAACGACGGCGACCTCACCACGTACTGGGAGGGCAGCACGTCGCCCAACCAGCTCACCGTGGCGATGGGTTCCAACGTCGGCGTGACCTCGGTCGTGGTCAAGCTGAACCCGGACGGCGCGTGGGGCGCGCGTACCCAGACCATCCAGGTCCTGGGCCGCGAGCAGAGCTCGTCGTCGTTCGTCAACGTGGTCTCGGCGCAGGCGTACAGCTTCAACCCGGCCACCGGCAACACGGTGACCATCATCGCCTCGGGCAGCTACGCCGACATCCGGCTGCAGTTCACCGGCAACTCCGGCGCGCCCGGCGGCCAGGTGGCCGAGCTCCAGGTCATCGGCACCCCGGCGCCGAACCCGGACCTCACCGTCACCTCGGTCACCTGGTCCCCGGCCGCCCCGGTGGAGACCAGCGCGATCACGCTGAGCGCGGTGGTCCGCAACGCGGGCACCAACACCGCGGGCGCGACCAACGTCAACTTCTACCTGGGCACCACCCTGGTGGGCACCGCCGCGGTCGGCTCGCTGGCCGCCGGGGCGCAGACGACGGTCAACGCCAACATCGGCACCCGCAACGCCGGCTCCTACGCGGTCACCGCGAAGGTCGACGAGGCCAACAGCGTCGTCGAGCAGAGTGAGACCAACAACAGCCTCACCGCGTCGAGCAACCTCACGGTCAGTCCGGTGCAGAGCTCCGACCTGGTCGCGAACCTGAGCTGGACGCCGAGCAACCCGTCGGCCGGCAACAACGTCACCTTCTCGGTGGCGATCAGGAACCAGGGCACCATGGCCTCGGCCAGCGGCGCGCACGGCATCACCCTCACCGTGCTCAACGAGGGCGGCACCGTGGTCCGCACGCTGACCGGCTCGGTCTCCGGCGTGATCAACGCCGGTGCCGCCTCGGCGGCGGTCAACCTGGGCACCTGGACCGCGGCCAACGGCCGCTACACGGTCCGCGTGGTGCTGGCCAACGACGCCAACGAGCTGGCGGTCAAGCAGGCCAACAACACCAGCAACACGCCGCTGTTCGTCGGGCGTGGCGCGAACATGAACTACGACATGTATGAGGCCGAGGACGGCTCGACCGGTGGCGGCGCGTCCGTCGTCGGCCCGAACCGCACCATCGGCGACCTCGCCGGTGAGGCCAGCGGCCGCAGGGCCGTGACGCTGAACAGCAACGGCCAGTACGTGCAGTGGACCACCAAGTCCGCGTCCAACGCGCTGGTCACCCGGTTCTCCATCCCGGACAACTCCGGCGGCACGGGCACCACGTCGACGTTGAACATCTACGTCAACAACGTGTTCCACAAGGCGATCACGCTGACCTCGAAGTACTCGTGGCTCTACGGCGCGGAGGCGGGGCCGAGCAACTCGCCCGGCGCCGGCGCGCCGCGTCACCTGTACGACGAGGCCAACATCCTGCTGGACTCCACCATCCCGGCGGGTGCCACGATCAAACTGCAGAAGGACTCCGCCAACAGCGGCACCTTCGCGATCGACTTCATCAACCTGGAGCTGGTGAGCCAGCGCGCGAACCCGGACCCGGCCAGGTACAAGGTCCCGACCGGCACCTCGCACCAGGAGGTCCAGAGCGCGCTCGACGCGGTCCGGATGGACACCACCGGCGCCTTCATCGGCGTCTACCTGCCCGCCGGCAACTACGAGACGGCGCAGAAGTTCCAGATCTACGGCAAGCCGGTCAAGGTCGTCGGCGCGGGCATGTGGTACACCCGCTTCCACACCCCGACCGGCCAGGAGAACACCGACGCCGGCTTCCGGGTGGAGAGCAGCGCCAACGGCTCCTCCTTCGAGCACCTGGCGTTCTTCGGCAACTACACCATCCGCCAGGACGGCCCGGGCAAGGTCTGGGGCGAGCTGAGCCAGGTGAACAACCTGACGTTCGACAGCGTCTGGGTCGAGCACACGGTCTGCGGCTGGTGGGGCGTCAAGGTCAGCGGCTGGAACGTCAAGAACAGCCGGGTCCGCGACACCTTCGC
This sequence comes from Catellatospora sichuanensis, assembly GCF_007483665.1. Classification (GTDB taxonomy): domain Bacteria; phylum Actinomycetota; class Actinomycetes; order Mycobacteriales; family Micromonosporaceae; genus Catellatospora; species Catellatospora sichuanensis. The sequence continues at coordinate 293,756 of NZ_VIQO01000023.1, read as the reverse complement.
CGACGGCATCAACCTGACCAACGACTCCACCAACAACCTCGTCAGCAACGTCGAGGGCCGCGGTAACGGCGACGACGCGTTCGCGCTGTTCTCCGCGACCGACTCCGGTGGTTCGGTCGGCAACAACGGCAACGTCTTCGAGAACATCTCGGCGACGCTGACCTGGCGTGCGGCTGGTCTGGCCGTGTACGGCGGGTTCAACAACGTGTTCCGCAACATGTACATCGCGGACATGCTGACGTACTCCGGCATCACGATCAGTTCGCTGGACTTCGGATACCCGTTCGTCGGGTTCGGCACCACACCCACACGGTTCGAGAACATCTCGCTCGTGCGGGCCGGTGGCCACTTCTGGGGCAACCAGACCTTCGGCGCCATCTGGGTCTTCGCGGCCTCGAAGGAGTTCCGCGGGATCCGGGTGACCGATGTGGACATCGTCGACCCGACGTACTCCGGCATCATGTTCCAGTCGAAGTACCCGGAGCAGCAGCCGGTGACCGACACCGTCTTCACCAACGTCACCATCAGTGGCGCGCAGAAGAGCGGTGACGCGTACGACGCCAAGTCCGGCTTCGGCATCTGGGTCAACGAGCTGCCCGAAACGGGTCAGGGTCCGGCGAGGGGTTCGGCCACCTTCAACAACCTGACCTTCAGCAACAACTTCCAGAACATCAAGAACACGACCACCACCTTCACGCTCAACATCAGCTGACGCGTGAATCTCCACCCGGCGGCCTCCCCGCCGGGTGGAAGGAAGGGCACCTTCACATCGCTATGCGTTGTAGAAGGTGCCCTTCTTAACATGTCATGCGGGCTGAGCTGCCGGGTCAGAGCTGTTCGGCGTCGGCGACAGCCTGGGCGAACGGCTGCGGGGCCTCCTGGGGCACGTTGTGGCCGATGCCGCGCAGGGTGCGGTGCTGGTAGGGACCGGTGAACCTGGCCCGGTACGCCGCGCCGTCGCCCGGCGGCGTGAACGGGTCCACCTCGCCGTCGATCGTGATCGTGGGCACCGCGATCGTCGGACCCTTCGCCAGTTGCGCCTCCAACTCGTCGTGGCGCGGGTCGCCCTCGGCCAGGCCCAGCCGCCAGCGGTAGTTGCCGATCACGATGGGGACGTAGTCGGGGTTGTCGAAGGACGCGGCGGTGCGGTCGAAGGTCGCATCGTCGAACTTCCACGTCGGGGAGTTGAACGCCCAGATCAGCTTCGCCAGGTCGTGCCGGTTCCGGTCGAGGCCCAAGCGACCCCGCTCGGTGGCGAAGTAGTACTGGTACCACCAGGCCCACTCGGCCTTCGGCGGCAGCGGCTGCTTGTTGGCCTCCCGATTGGTGATCAGGTAACCGGTCACCGAGACCAGCGCCTTGACCCGCTCCGGCCACAGCGCGGCCACGATGTCGGCGGTACGCGACCCCCAGTCGTACCCGGCCAGCAGCGCCTGCCGGATGCCCAGCGCGTCCATCAGCGCGACCAGGTCGAGCGCGAAGGCCGACTGCTCGGCGGTGCGGGGCGACGCCGCGTCCCGGAAACGGGTGGTGCCGTGGCCGCGCAGGTGCGGCACGATCGCCCGGAAGCCCTTGGCGGCCAGCAGCGGAGCGACGGCGACGTAACTGTGGATGTCGTACGGCCAGCCGTGCAGCAGGAACACCGGCCGCCCGTCGGCGGGGCCGGTCTCGACGTAGCCGACGTTCAGCTCGCCCGCGTCGATCTGGCGTACCGGGCCGAGATCGGGCTGGGCGCGCGCGGCCGCCTCCGTCGCGGGTCCGGTGCCCAGGCCGGGGACCGTGCCCGGGACGGGGTCCGTGGCCGCGGCGTCGACCCTGTCCGGGGGCACGGCGAGCCCGCCCAGGGCGGCCACCGCTCCGGTGCCGAGGATCTTGCCGAACGTACGCCGGTCGACCATCCGGAACCTCCCGTGAGGTGTGTCGACGGAGGCGAGCGCGCGCCGTGAACCACCGCGGCGTGGACGCGCGCGGACTCGTATGCCCAGCTCGGACGCTACCGGGGAGGCCGGCCGCGGGGGACGGGTTCTCCGGGAAGTCGCATCGACGCCCGCCGGTGCAGGCGGAATGATGTAGGCATGTCGCTGGAACGGCTCGACCTGAGCAGCCCTGTCGCCCGGCTCGGGTTCGGGCTGGCCGCGGTGGGGCGGCCGGGGTACATCAACCTGGGCCGGGACCGGGATCTGCCCGCGGGCCGGACGGTCGAGGCGCTGCGCGAGCGGACCTACGACCTGCTCGACACCGCGTACGCGGCCGGGATGCGGTACACCGACGCGGCGCGCTCGTACGGCCGCGCGGAGGAGTTCCTCGCCGGGTGGCTGGGCTCGCGCGACGTGCCCGACGTGGTGGTCGGCAGCAAGTGGGGCTACACGTACACCGCGGGCTGGCGGATCGACGCCGAGGTGCACGAGACCAAGGACCACGGGCTGGCCGTGTACGAACGCCAGCTGGCGCAGACACGCGAGCTGCTGGGGGACCGGCTGGACGCGTACCAGATCCATTCGCTGACCGTGCAGAGTCCGGCGCTCGGCGACACCGCGCTGCACCGCCGCCTGGCCGAGCTGGCCGCGACCGGCGTGACCGTCGGTTTCTCCAGCAGCGGGCCCCGGCAGGCCGACGCGATCGACGCGGCGCTGCGGATCGAGGTCGACGGGGTGCCGCTGTTCCGCAGCGTGCAGGCCACCTGGAACCTGCTCGAACCGTCGGCCGGCCGGGCACTGGCGGCCGCCCGTGCCGCCGGTTGCCACGTGATCGTCAAGGAGGCGATGGCCAACGGCCGGCTGGCACAGCGGTCGCCGGAGTCGACGGTGCTGGCCGAGGTGGCGGACGAGACCGGTGCGCCGCAGGATGCGGTGGCGCTGGCGGCGGTGCTGCACCAGCCGTGGTCGGGGATCGTGCTGTCCGGCGCGGCGACGACGGCGCAGCTGACGAGCAACCTGGCCGCCGTCGGCCTGCGCCTGACCGACGACCAGTTGTCCCGCCTCGAGGCGCTGGCCGAGTCCGCCGACGACTACTGGAAGCACCGCTCCACCCTGCCCTGGAGCTGAGCGCGGCGCACCTCGCACACCGCGTCATGCGTAGACGATGGCCGATGACGTCGATGGTGATCTATGTTTTTTCGACGTCATAGGCCATCGTCTACGTCGACCCGGCCCCGTGACGTCGCAGACTCCCCTCGACCGAGAACTGCGGCCGGCCGCCGTTAAGAAGGTGCCCTTCCTCTACGCATAGCGATGTGAAGGTGCCCTTCCTTTGCTCACTCGGTGGTGTGGAGGGCGGTGGCTACGGCTTCGACGGCTTGGGGGGCGTCGGGGCCGGTGGCGCGGACGGTGACGGTTTCGCCGGCGGTGGCGCCGAGGGCGAGGAGGGCCAGGACGCCGCGGGCGTTGGCGGTCTTGGCCCCGTAGACGATCTCCACGGTGCTGGTGAACTTGGCGGCGGTGACGACGACCTGGCCCGCGGGGCGGGCGTGCAGGTGGGCGGGGAGGACGACGGTGGTCTCAGAGCTTTCGGGCATGCCAGGCCTCCTCCGCGGCGGTGGCGACCGTGTCCAGGTCGGCGCCGGTGGCGGCGATGACGGCGGCGGCTACCGCGCCCTCCACGAAGGGGGCGTCGATCAGGCGGACCTTGGGGTCCGGGTGCTGCTCCAGCAGGGCCTTCGCGGTGAGCACCGAGCTGCCCAGGTCGGGTAGGACGACCACGCCCTCGCCGGAGCCGGCCTCGGCGATCGCGTCGCGGATCAGCTCGTACGAGGTGCCCAGGCCGCCGTCGTCGTCGCCGCCCGCGAGGGTCACCGCGACCGCGTCGCCGGCCACCTGGCGGAGCAGGTCACGCAGCCCGGCCGCCAGGTCGGCGCTGTGCGAGACGAGGACCAGGCCAACGGTGCCGCTCATGTGGGGATGGTAGCCCGCGCGGGGCGGTAAACCGGGCGCACTGCCGCCGGTCGGGGCAGGATGGACTTACGACGCCCACCGGCGGCGCGACGGTCGCGTCCCCGGGTTGCCTCGATGCGCCCGGGACGCCGTGAAGGGAGCCCGGCCGTGAAGAAGTTCATCAACCACCCCGACGCGGTGGTCCGGGAGGCGCTGGTGGGCCTGGCCGCGGCCCATCCGGAGCTGCGGGTGGACCTGGAGCAGCAGATCGTGGTCCGGGCCGACGCGCCCCGGGCCGGCAAGGTCGGACTGATCTCCGGCGGCGGGTCGGGCCACGAGCCCCTGCACGCCGGATTCGTGGGGCTGGGCATGCTCGACGCGGCCTGCCCCGGTGAGGTGTTCACCTCGCCGGTGCCCGACCAGATCCTCGCCGCGGCGAAGGCGGTCGACGCCGGGTCGGGGGTGGTGCACATCGTGAAGAACTACACCGGCGACGTCATGAACTTCCAGATGGCCGCGGAGCTGTCCGGCGACGAGGGCATCGAGGTGCACTCGGTGCTGGTCGACGACGACGTGGCGGTGGAGGACTCCACCTGGACCGCGGGCCGCCGCGGCACGGGCGCGACGATGCTGGTCGAGAAGATCGCCGGCGCGCTCGCCGAGGAGGGCGGCGACGCCGCCTCGGTGGCCGCGCTGGGCACCCGCGTCAACGAGGCCAGCGCCTCGTTCGCGATCGCGCTGACCGCCTGCACCACGCCCGCCGCCGGGCGGCCCGGTTTCGAGCTGGGCGAGGACGAGATGGAGGTCGGCGTCGGCATCCACGGCGAGCCGGGCCGCCGCCGCGAGAAGCTGCGGCCCGCCCGTGACATCGCCACGATGACGCTGGAGGCGATCCTCGCCGCCAAGCCCGTCGCCGCGGGCGAGGACGCGATCGTGCTGATGAACGGGCTCGGCGCGACCCCGCTCATCGAGCTCTACCTGCTTTACGGCGAGGTCGCGGGCCTGCTGGAGTCGGCCGGGGTGCGCATCGCGCGCAATCTCGTCGGCAACTACGTGACCAGCCTCGACATGGCCGGCATGTCGCTGACGGTGTGCCGGGCCGATCCGGAGCTGCTGCGCCTGTGGGACGCCCCGGTGCGTACGCCCGCGCTGCGCTGGGGGGTCTGAGGATGGATGTCGCGCTCGCCAAGGCCTGGCTGGACACGGCCGCGGACGCCATCGCGGCCCAGGCCGATCAGCTGACCACGCTGGACGCCGCGATCGGCGACTCCGATCACGGCGTCAACATGAACCGCGGCTTCGGCGCGGTGCGCACCGCGCTGGCCGGGGCCGAGCCCGACGGGGTGGGGGCCGTGTTCGTGCTGGCCGGCTCGACGCTGGTGTCGAAGGTCGGCGGCGCGTCCGGGCCGCTGTACGGCAGTGCGCTGCGGGCGCTGGGCAAGGCGCTGCCGGACGGGCCCGAGGTGGACGCGGCCGCGTTCGGGGCCGGGCTGCGCGCGGGCCTGGAGGCGCTGCGCAAGCTGGGCGGGGCCGCGCCGGGCGACAAGACCATCGTGGACGCCTACCTGCCGGCGGTGGACGCCTACGACGCGGCGGTGCGCCAGCACGGGCAGGACGGAGACGGCGGGCTGGCCGCGGCCGCGCGCGCCGCCGCGGAGGCCGCGGCCGAGGGCATGCGCGCCACGGTGCCGCTGCAGGCCCGCAAGGGGCGCGCGTCGTACCTCGGCGAGCGCAGCATCGGGCACCAGGACCCGGGCGCGACCTCGACCTGGCTGATCTTCCAGGCCCTGGCCGACGCCGCCGCGCCATGAGGCCCGAGGTCTACTGCGGGGTCGCGGGCGCGCCCGGGGTGGCGGTGGGCCGGTTGCGTCATCTCGCGTACGGGGCCAACGGCGAATCGGTGTCCGCCACCCCGGACCAGGTCGGGGCGGCGTTCGACGCGGTCGCGGCCCGGCTGCGCTGCACCGCGCAGGGCATGCGCGCCCGTGGCGAGAACGGCACTCCCGCCGACATCCTGGAGGCGACCGCGCTCATCGCGGACGACCCCGACCTGCGTTCCGCCGCGATCGGCGGGGTCGAGAACGGCACCCCGGCGGACCGTGCGGTGCTCGACGCGGCGGAGCGGTACGCGGGGGTGCTGGCCGCGCTGTCGGACCCCACCCTGGCCGCCCGTGCCGCCGACGTGCGCCAGATCGGCCGCCGCGTGGTCGAGCAGCTGCGGTCCGAGGCCGGGCCCCCGGCCGGGCCGGAGGATGAGCCGGTGATCCTGGTCGCCGAGGAGCTGGGCGCGGACGACCTGCTCGATCCGGCGGTGCCGGTGGTGGGCGGGGTCTCGCGGCTGGGCGGGCCGAACGCGCACGTGGCGATCGTGGCGCGGGCGCTGGGCGTGCCGCTGCTGTTCGGGGTGAACGTGCCGGCGTCGTCGGCGGGCCGGGAGGCGGTGCTCGACGCGGTCGTGGCGACGCTGACCGTGTCACCGACGCCGCATCGGGTGGAGGCCGCCCAGCGGGCCGCCACGGCGGCGCGCCTGCGGCGCGAGGAGCTGGCGGCGCTGCGCGGCCGGCCGGCCGTGACCCGGGACGGCACCCCGGTGACGCTGCTGGTCAACGTCTCCACCGCGGCGGACGCGGTGGCGGGCCTGGCCGCCGGGGCGCAGGGATCCGGGCTGATCCGCACCGAGGTGGCCTTCCTGAACACGCGGCACTGGCCGACCCGGGCCGAGCACGCCGCGGCGCTGCGGCCGGTGCTGGCGGCCCTGGCCGGGCACCGGGCCACCGTGCGCACCCTCGACTTCGCACCGGACAAGCTGCCGCCGTTCCTGTGGGGCACCTCGTCGCGCCATCGCGGGCTGGCGCTGATGCTGGACGCCCCGCAGTCGCTGGCGGACCAGTTCGCGGCCATCCTCGACGAGGCCGACGGCGCCCAGCTGCGCGTCATGATCCCGATGGTCGTCTCGGTCGCCCAGTTGGACCGGTGCCGGGAGCTGCTGAACGCGGCGGCGGCCGAGCGCGGTGTGCCGGTGCCGCCGCTGGGCGCGATGATCGAACTACCGGAGGCGGTGGTGGTGGTCGACGAGCTGGCGGCGGCGGCCGACTTCCTCTCGATCGGCAGCAACGACCTGACCGCGGCGTTGCTCGGGCTGGACCGGCGCGATCCGGCACTGACGCCCGGCCGGATCGCCGACCCGGTGGTGCTGGCCGCGGTCGTCGCGGTGGTGCGCGCGGGCCGCCGGCACGACCGGGACGTGTCGGTGTGCGGCGACGCGGCGGGCGACCCGGCGCTGGTGCCGCTGCTGCTGTCGACGGGCTGCCGGACCCTGTCGGCGGCGCCGACGGCGCTGGACGAGGTGCGGGCCGCCGTTCGTGACACGACGCTGGATCCGTCGGGGCCGACGACATAAAACCCATTCAGTACGCATCACCCCCGACGATCGCATACCCGGCAGCGGGTATCGGAGAGCGATCTAGGCTGGACGCGATTCGTTCTATGCTGGACACGTAGCGCGAGTGGATCACCGTTTTCGGTGGTCGGCGGCGGTTCTCCTGTCGCGACGGCACACGACGTACGCGCGCCGCACGGCCTCGCCGCCCCTACCCGCGGATACCACTGGGGGGCGGACAGACATGGCAAGTTCCGGGACGGCAGAAAAGGCGGTCGCCAGGAAAGGACTGTGGCGCGAGCTGAGCGCGGAGTTCGCCGGCACCATGATCCTGATTTTGTTCGGTGTCGGTGTGGTGGCACAGGTGGTCGCGGGTGGGCTCGGCGACCACGACAGTATCGCCTGGGCCTGGGGCCTGGGCGTGACGCTGGGCGTCTACACGGCCGCGCGGATCAGCGGCGCGCACATCAACCCGGCGGTGACCTTCTCCCTGGCGATCTTCAAGGGATTCCCCTGGGCGAAGGTCGTGCCCTACATCATCGCGCAGATGCTCGGCGCGTTCGTGGCGGCGTTGATCGTCCGCTGGAACTACACCGAGATGCTGCACGCGGTCGATCCCGGGCTGACCATGAAGACGCAGGGTGTCTTCTCCACCCTGCCCGGCAACGGCTCGCTGCCGATCGACATCTGGGGCGCGTTCCGCGACCAGATCATCGGCACGGCGATCCTGCTGTTCATGGTGCTGGCGCTGACCGACCTGCTCAACCTGCCACCGCTGGCCAACCTGGCCCCGCTGATGATCGGCCTGCTGGTGGTCGCGATCGGCATGGCTTGGGGCACCGCGGCCGGCTACGCGATCAACCCGGCCCGCGACTTCGGGCCCCGGCTCGCGTCTTATCTGACCGGTTACGAGTCCGCCTTCAGAGATCAGTATGGGAATCTCTATTTCTGGGTGCCGATCCTCGGACCGCTCATCGGCGGCCCGCTGGGTGCCTGGCTGTACCACCTCCTGATCGGCCGGTACCTGACGGCTGAGCAGGTGGAAGAGGCGGACACGCCGGTCGGCACGGTCGGTGTGAAGGAGTCCGGCACGTCCGAGAACAACGCGTGAGCAGAGCCGACCAGGACGTTCAGGGAGAGGACGCGAGATGGCTGACTTCGTGGGTGCGATCGATCAGGGGACGACGAGCACACGGTTCATGATCTTCGACCGGGGCGGCAACGAGGTCGGCAAGCACCAGCTGGAGCACAAGCAGTACCTGCCGCAGGCGGGCTGGGTGGAGCACAACCCGCTGGAGATCTGGGAGCGGACCAGCGCCGTGATCCGCACGGCGCTGGCGCAACGCAAGCTGCAGGCCTCCGATCTGGCCGCGGTCGGCATCACCAACCAGCGGGAGACCACCGTGGTCTGGGACCGCCGGACCGGGCGGCCCTACTACAACGCCATCGTGTGGCAGGACACCCGCACCGACCGCATCGCCTCCGCGCTGGACCGCGACGGCCGCGGCGACACCATCCGGCGCAAGGCCGGGCTGCCGCCCGCGACGTACTTCTCCGGCGGCAAGATCCAATGGATCCTGGAGAACGTCGACGGCGTACGCGAGGCCGCGCGAAGCGGGAACGCGCTCTTCGGCAACACCGACACGTGGACGCTGTGGAACCTCACCGGCGGGGCCGACGGCGGAGTGCACATCACCGACGTGACCAACGCCAGCCGCACCATGCTGATGAACCTGGAGACGCTGGACTGGGACGACGAACTGCTGTCGTTCTTCGACATCCCGCGCGAGATGCTGCCGGAGATCCGGCCGTCGTCGGACCCGTCGCTGTATGGCAAGACCAGGGCCAACGGCCCGTTCGCCGGGGAGATCGCGCTGCCGGCGTCGCTGGGCGACCAGCAGGCGGCCACGGTGGGGCAGGTGTGCTTCGCGCCCGGCGAGGCGAAGAACACCTACGGCACCGGCAACTTCATGCTGCTCAACACCGGCACCGAGCTGGTGCGCTCGAAGTCGGGCCTGCTGACCACGGTCTGCTACAAGTTCGGCGACCAGCCCGCGGTGTACGCCCTGGAGGGCTCCATCGCGGTGACCGGCTCGGCCATCCAGTGGCTGCGCGACCAGCTCGGCATCATCAGCGGCGCGGCGCAGAGCGAGTCGCTGGCCCGGCAGGTCGAGGACAACGGCGGCATGTATTTCGTGCCCGCGTTCTCCGGCCTGTTCGCGCCGTACTGGCGCTCCGACGCCCGCGGGGTGATCGTCGGCCTGTCCCGCTTCAACACCAACGCGCACCTGGCCCGCGCGGCCCTGGAGGCGATCTGCTACCAGTCCCGCGACGTGGTCGAGGCGATGGAGAAGGACTCCGGCGTGCGGCTGGAGTTCCTGAAGGTCGACGGCGGCATCACCGCGAACAAGCTGTGCATGCAGCTGCAGGCCGACATCCTCAACGTGCCGGTGAGCAAGCCGGTGGTCGCCGAGACCACGGCGCTGGGCGCGGCGTACGCGGCCGGGCTCGCGGTGGGCTTCTGGCAGAACACCGACCAGCTGCGCGAGCAGTGGCACGAGGACCAGCGCTGGGAGCCGACCTGGACCGACGAGCAGCGCGAAGTGGGCTACCAGGGCTGGAAGAAGGCCGTCGAGCGGACCCTGAACTGGGTCGAGGTCGGGTAAGGGGCCCACGATGGACGTCGTCGCGCTTTCCGCTGAGTCGCGCCGTCAGGCGCTGGCCGACATGGCCGCTCGTGAGCTGGACATCCTGGTGATCGGTGGGGGCGTGGTCGGCGCCGGTGCGGCGCTGGACGCGGTCACCCGCGGCCTGACGACGGGGCTGGTCGAGGCGCGGGACTGGGCGTCGGGCACGTCCAGCCGGTCCAGCAAGCTGATCCACGGCGGCCTGCGCTACCTGGAGATGCTGGACTTCGGGCTGGTCGCCGAAGCGCTGAAAGAGCGGGCGCTGCTACTGACCCGGCTCGCCCCGCACCTGGTCAAGCCGGTGAAGTTCCTCTACCCGCTCACCCACCGGGTGTGGGAGCGGCCGTACGTCGGCTCGGGCGTGCTGCTGTACGACACGATGGGTCTGGGCACCGGCAGCGGCCGCGGCGTGCCGCACCACCGGCACCTGAGCCACCGGCGGGCGTTGCGCGAGGCCCCGTGTCTGAAGAAGGCCTCACTGGTCGGCGCGGTGCAGTACTGGGACGGCCAGGTCGACGACGCCCGGCACACCATGACCGTGGTGCGCACCGCTGCGTCCTACGGCGCGATGGTCGCCAACCGGGCCCGGATCACCGAGTTCCTGCGCGAGGGCGAACGGGTGGTCGGCGCGACGGTTGAGGACATCCTCAGCGGCGAGACTTACGACATCCGCGCCCAGCAGGTGATCAACGCGACCGGCGTATGGACCGACGAGACGCAGCGGATGGCCGACACCCGTGGGCAGTTCCACGTGCGCGCCTCCAAGGGGGTGCACCTGGTGGTGCCGCGCGACCGCATCCAGTCGCGCACCGGGCTGATCCTGCGCACCGAGAAGAGCGTGCTGTTCGTGATCCCGTGGGGCCGGCACTGGATCGTCGGCACCACCGACACCGACTGGAACCTGGACCTGGCCCACCCGGCGGCCACCGCGCGCGACATCAGGTACATCCTGGAGCACGTGAACTCGGTGCTGGTCACGAAGCTGACCATGGCCGACGTCGAGGGCGTCTACGCCGGACTGCGCCCGCTGCTGGCGGGGGAGTCGGAGGAGACCAGCAAGCTGTCCCGTGAGCACCTGGTCGGGCACCCGGTGCCGGGGCTGGTCGTGATCGCCGGCGGCAAGTACACGACGTACCGGGTGATGGGCAAGGACGCGGTGGACGAGGCGGTGCGCAGCCTGGACCAGCGGGTCCCGGAGTCGATGACGCACGAGGTCCCGCTCGCCGGGGCGGAGGGCTACAAGGTGCTGTGGAACCGGCGGCACCTGCTGGCGCAGGAGTCGGGGCTGCACGTGGTGCGCATCGAGCACCTGCTCAACCGGTACGGCTCGATGATCCATGAGCTGCTGCGGCTGGTCGCCGACGACCCGTCACTGGCCGAGCCGCTGCCCGGCGCCGACGACTACCTGGGCGCGGAGGCGGCCTACGCGGCGTCGCACGAGGGGGCGCTGCACGTCGACGACGTGCTGGCCCGGCGCACCCGGGCGTCGATCGAGACCTGGTCGCGCGGCGTGCAGGCGGCCCCCACGGTGGCCCGGCTGATGGGTGGCGTGCTGGGCTGGTCCGACAAGGAGATCGAGCAGGAGATCGAGGTCTACACGGCGCGCGTGCAGGCCGAGCGGCAGTCGCAGGAGGAGCCCGACGACGAGTCGGCGGAGCAGGTTCGGCTGGCTGCGCCCGATCTTGGCTGACCGCCTCTACTGTGATTTCATGCGAATTGTCCCAGTAGTGCGTGATATCAGAATTTGGAGCGCCACCCTGCTGGCGGGCGCACTGCTGCTGGGCGGGTGCACGGGGTCACCGCCGCCCGCCCGGCCCGGGCCGATGGGCATCGAGCCCGGTCTGGAGGGCGACACCCCGGCCGAGGTCGACCTGGCCGGGATCGGCGACCCGTACTTTCCGTACTACGGCAACGGCGGCTACGACGTCACGTCGTACGCGCTGAAGGTGAAGTTCGACCCGGCCTCCGGGCAACTCGACGGCACCGCCACCGTCAAGGCCCGGGCTACCGTGCCGCTGGACCGCTTCCACCTGGACCTCATCGGCCTCACCGTGGGCTCCGTCGTGGTCGAGGGGGATCCGGCCGAGGTCAAGCGGGACCGCGACGAATTGGTGATCACGCCGACGAAGCACATCGACTCGGGGCAGGCGTTCACCGCCGTCATCACCTACGGCGGCAAGCCCGGCGAGACCCGCGAGCGCGACGCCGACCACAACGGCTTCTTCGTCGGGCGCGACGGCGCCGTCGCGGTCGGCGAGCCCCAGTCCGCGGCGGCCTGGTTCCCGGTCAACGACCATCCGCGGGACAAGGCGCTCTACACCATCGACCTGACCGTGCCCAACAAGCTCAGCGGGCTGAGCAACGGCGTGCTCAAAGGCAAGAAGACCGACGGCGACTGGACCACCTGGAGCTGGAACGTCACCTCCCCGATGGCCTCCTACCTGGCCACCATGGTCGTCGGCGACTACCGGGTGACGCAGACCGAGCACCGGGGCAAGCCGGTGATCTACGCGGTGGCGACGAGCGTCCCGGCGGGTGAGGCAGACCGCAACCTGGCGCGCACCCCCGAGGTCGCCGACTTCCTGGAGAGCCTGTTCGGGCCGTACCCGTTCGACGCCTACGGCGGCATCGTGGTCGGCGACAGCCGGGTCTCCGACGAGCTGGAGAACCAGACCCGCCCCATCTACCTGCCCAAGACCTGGGAGAAGGGGCCGGACACGATCATCCTGGCGCACGAGCTGGCGCACCAGTGGTTCGGTGACAGCGTCTCGGTGCAGAACTGGCGCGACATGTGGCTCAACGAGGGCTTCGCGACGTACGCCGAGTGGCTGTGGGACGAGCACCAGGGCGGCCGTACCGTGCAGGAGCACTACGACCGGCGCTACCGCGACCGCAAGGACCGGATGTGGCGGGTGCCCACCGCCGACCCGGGCAGCGACGGCATCTTCTCCAGCAGCGTCTACGAGCGCGGCGCGATGACCCTGCACGCGCTGCGCAAGCTCGTCGGCGACGAGAAGTTCTTCACCATCATGCGCACCTGGACCGCCGAGCAGCGCGACGGCAACGCCAGCACCGCCGAGTTCGTCACCCTCGCCGAGCGCATCGCCGCCCGCCCCCTCGACGCCTTCTTCCAACCCTGGCTCTACGGCAGAACCCGCCCCGAATAACCCGCCGCCGTGCCGCGCGGCGCAGCGCAGCGCGCTTGACCATCGGACTTGCCCGGCACCTGTGCGTATCTTGAGCACGCATTCGCCCATCTGCCGGGCAAGTCCGATGACCTTGGTGCGGCTCGCGACGGGCGGCGCGGCACGGCACGGCACGGCACGGCCCGGCCCGGCGCGGCGCGGCCGCGGGGTGAGGCGGGCCGGGCCGGCGGGTGCGGTCAGGGCTGGCGGGCGCGGCGGGCGAGGCCGTGTTCGACGAGATGTTCGGTCAGGAAGGCGACGACGGTGGCGATCAGGACGACCGGGGTCATGCTGAAGCCGGCCGGGCCCAGTAGGAGAACGACGAGGACCACGGCGCTGACGGGCAGCGGCAGCATGGCGACCGTGGCCGCGGCCATGCCGGCCGCCATCGCCGGGACCGCGCCGAAGCCCGGCAGCGGGCCGGCCAGCACGCCGAGTACGCCGCCCAGGGTCACCGCGGGGAAGATCGGGCCGCCGCGCAGCGCGGCCAGCGACAGCGCGTAACCCAGGCCCTTGAACAGGACCAGGGCCAGCAGCGCGGTCTCCGGCCAGGCCGTGGGGTCGGCCGCCATCGCGGCGAGCGTCTGCTGGCCCGACAGTGCGACCTCCGCCGGGGACCGCCCGGTGATCAGGGCGTACGCGGCCGCGCACGCGCCCACCCCGAGCGCGGCGAGCACGGTCAGTTCCAGCGGCCGCGCGGTGACCCGCGGGGCGAGGTGCTTGGCGAGTCCGCGTACGAGCCGGATGCCGATCGCCGCGACGACCGCCAGCGGCAGCGCCCACAGCAGGTCGCCGAGGTCGGGCCGGACGGGCACGGCGGGGATCGGCAGGTTCAGCGAGCCGATGGGCAGGCCTGACCACAGGCCGACGCCGGTGAACACGATCGAGCCGACGCCCGCCGCCAGCAGGCAGGGGATCACCACCGCCGACAGCGCCGCGCCGCTGAGCTGCACCATCTCGATCAGCAGCACGGCGGCGACGACGGGGCTGCCGAAGATCGCGGCGATGGCGGCCGCCGCGCCCGCCCCGCTGACGATCATCGCCGGGCGGCTGCCGGGTTCGACGCCGAAGACGTGCGCGGCCAGCAACGCAAGCCCGCCGCCACCGGCGATCAGCGGGGCCTCCGGTCCGAGCACCGCGCCCAGCGGCAGGCTGATCAGCGCCGCCACCAGCACCCAGGGCAGCTCGCTGGGGCGCGGCGGTGCTCCGCCCATGCCGTCGGCCGGGGTGTGCCCGCCGTGGCCCGGAGCCCAGCGGGCCACGGCGCCGACACCGAGGCCCGCGAGCGCCAGCAGCGGCAGCGGCCACCACCAGGGCGGCAGGTCGCGACCGGTCAGCGCGTGGGGGAGGTCGTGCCAGAGCCGGTGCTCGGCCTCGTGCAGTACGGCCAGGAAACCGAAGGCCACCAGCGACACCGGCACGCCCAACAGCCCGGCGATGCCCAGGACACGCAGGTACTCCGGTTGCCGGACGAGCGCGGTCTCGCGGTCCGCTGCCTGCTGCTGTGCCAAGTCCGACATGTCACCACGCTAGGCGGTTCCACCTCAGGATCTTGCGTAGACGGCGGATGACACCTCCAGCGCGTGCCGGTCCCAGGCGGCGAGCTCGGCGGCAGCCTCGTAGGTGCACTGCAGGAACGCCATCAGGGTCGCGTCCGGATCGTCGGCGGTGCGCACCACCTCGTACGGGAGCAGGAACTCGCCCAGTTCCATGTCGTAGACGGCCTGCTCGGGCAGAACCGGCCAGGCCTGGAAGCCGGGCGGCTCGGGGTAGGCGTACGAGTAGAACGCGCCCTCGGCGCCGCCGCCCGGCCAGAAGCCGCAGCTGCTCACCTCGTGGCTGTAGGCCAGCCGGCTGACCCGGTCGGGGCAGTTGGGCACCCCGCCCGGGTGCGGCGGCGCCTCCTCGCCAGAGAACCGGGTCACCGTGAGGTCCAGTGCGCCCCAGAACAGGTGCACCGGGCTCACCTTGCCCTGGAAGCGGCCCCGGAACGCGGTGAACACCCGGTGCGCCTGCACCATCGCCAGCCAGAACCGGTGCGCGGCGGCCGGATCGTACGCGCAGTGCTGGTCGTCCTCGGCGAACGGGATCGCCACCGGCAGCTCCACCGGCCGGGCCATGATGTCGACCGGCATGCCGAGGGAGTCCAGGGCTTCGATCACCGCCGCGTGGAAGTCGGCCACGCTGCGCGGACGCAGCTCCACCTCGCGGTTCTCACCGCCGGTGGTGTGCAGGTCGAGCACGTGCCGCTGGAAGTCGAACGTGATCTCCAGACCGGCCGAGCCGTACGGCATCAGCGACGTGGTGAAGCCGCGCACGTCGACGTAGAGCGGCACCTGCCACCAGTGGTTGACCATCGGCTCCAGCGCCAGCCGCACCTTGCCCACCACCTGGGTCCACAGGTGCAGCGTGTCTCGTGTATCCGACCACTGCGCGAGCGTCAACGCAGGCCAGACCCCCTTGCTGGTCACACCCTCAGCATGCCGGAGCCGGGCCGGGCGCGGCGGCCGTTCGGCGGGGCCGGCGGCGTTACGGTCGGGGGATGGCGAAGGCGGGCGGCGGGTTCCTGCGCTGGGTGGAGCTCGACGAGGACGGGGTGGACCCGGCGGCGTATCCGTTCGCGCTGCCGGTGGTGGCGGGGCTGCGCAAGGCCGGACGGCTGGAGCTGGACCCGAAGGTGACGTTCCTGGTCGGCGACAACGGCACGGGCAAGTCGACCCTGGTCGAGGCGATCGCCGTGGCGGCCGGGTTCAACCCGGAGGGCGGCTCGCAGAACTTCGACTTCGCCACCCGGGCCAGCGAGTCCGTGCTCGGCGAGCACCTGACGCTGGTACGCGGGCTGCGCAAGCCGCGCACCGGGTTCTTTCTGCGGGCGGAGTCGTTCTACAACGTCGCCACCGAGATCGAGCGCCTGGCCGTGCAGGGCTCCTACGGCGGGCGCAGCCTGCACGAGCGCTCGCACGGCGAGTCGTTCCTGGACCTGGTCACGCACCGGTTCGGAGCGCAGGGGCTGTACCTGCTCGACGAGCCGGAGGCGGCGCTGTCGGTGTACGGCTGCCTGGCCGTCATCGCGCGCATCCAGGAGCTGACCGCGCAGGGTTCGCAGTTCGTCATCGCGACCCACTCGCCGATCCTGCTGGCCGTGCCCGGGGCGTGCATCCTGCAGCTCGACGGCGGGGGCGGGATCACCCGGGTCGGCTTCGACGAGGCCGAGCCGGTGTCACTGACCCGCTCGTTCCTCGCCGAGCCGCAGCTCTACCTGCACCACCTGCTGTCCGGACCGGACGCCTAACCGCCGAGCCGGAACACGTTGATGCGGCTCAACTGCGCGTCGATGAAGGTCAGCGCGCTGCCGGCGTCGTAGGTCGCCACCTGCACCAGCTCCTTGGCGGGCAGGTAGTCCCGGCCCGGGTCGCCGACGTACACCGACGCGCCGCGGTCGGCGGCCCGCCGCAGGAACGGCAGCACCCGCTCGGCCATCTCGTCGCTGTAGAAGACGTCGCCGGCCAGCACCAGGTCGGCGTCGCCGCCGTCGCCGTCGAGCAGGTCGCCCTGTCGGCCTGTCACGGTCACCCCGTTGGCCCGCGCGTTGAGCTCGACGGCCGCAATGGCGTACGGGTCGATGTCGTTGGCGGTCACCGTGGCCGCGCCGGCCAGCCCGGCCGCGATCCCGACCAGCCCGGAGCCCGCGGCGAGGTCGAGCACCCGGCGTCCGCGCGCCACCTCGGGATTGTCGAGCACATACCGTGCCACGCCCTGGCCGCCGGCCCAGGCGGACGCCCAGAACGGGGTGGGCATGGCCTGTCCTGCCTCGGCTTCCATCCGGGCCCACCACACGATCGCGTCGACCGCGAGGTGCAGGCGGATCTCGGGCACGAGGGGCACCGGAGTCAGCGAGAGCCGGTCGAGCGCGTCGCTGTGCGCCGGAAGTGTTTTGTCCTTTAGGTCATGCATTGCGTAATCAACGCGACCTGTCACTCGCCCAGCATGCCCGATGCGGCGCTCGATCGGTCGCAGAATCGCCCTGTTCGTCGGCAAAAGTCATCCTTCCCGTGCATGGCGCGCTAGGGTCAGCGGTTGTGGGGCAATGGCCGCACCGCGCAGTGCGGTGCGGGGCAGTCGACGGCCCCGTGAGAGGGATTCATGGCAACCGGCACCGTCAAGTGGTTCAACGCTGAGAAGGGCTTCGGCTTCATCGAGCAGGACGGCGGGGGTGCGGACGTATTCGTCCACTACTCCGCCATCTCCGGTGGCGGATACCGCGAGCTCCAGGAGGGCCAGCAGGTCGAGTTCGAGGTCACCCAGGGCCAGAAGGGCCCGCAGGCGGCCAACGTCCACCCGCTCTGATCAGTGCAGCAAAGGGCGTCCCCGTCACCGTACAGGTGACGGGGACGCCCTTCCCGTTCGCCCCCGAGGTCAGGCCCCGGCCAGGGCCGGTTCCGCCGGGGTGGCCGTGTCCGGCCGCGCCACGCCGTCGGCGGGCTCAACCGGCCGCAGGGCCAGCGCCAGCACGTCGGCGACATCGGACAGCACGTGGATCGTCAGACCCGCGCGCACGTCCGCCGGCACGTCGTCCAGGTCCGGCTCGTTGCGGGCCGGGATGATCACCTCGGTGAGGCCCGCCCGGTGCGCCGCCAGCAGCTTCTGCTTGACGCCGCCGATGGGCAGCACCCGTCCGTTCAGGGTCACCTCGCCGGTCATGCCGAACTCCGGCCGGACCGTTCGTCCGGATGCGAGCGACGCCAGGGCGGTGACCATGGTGATGCCGGCACTCGGGCCGTCCTTGGGCACCGCGCCCGCGGGCACGTGCAGGTGGATCCGCCGCCCGGCCAGCGCGTTGGGGTCCAGCCCCAGCTTGCGGCCGTGCGAGCGCAGGTAGGACAGCGCGATGTGCGCCGACTCCTTCATCACGTCACCGAGCTGGCCGGTCAGGGTCAGCCCCGGCTCGCCGTCCATCGAGGTCGCCTCGATGAACAGCACGTCGCCGCCGGCTCCGGTGACCGCGAGTCCGGTCGCGACACCCGGCGTGGCGGTGCGCTCGGCCGACTCCGGGGTGAACCGGGGGCGGCCCAGGAACTCCTTGAGGTTGCCGTTGTCCACCTGCACCTGCGTGCTGTCGTCCGCCTGCTTGACGGCGACCTTGCGCAGGATGCGGGCCAGGGCGCGCTCCAGCTGGCGTACGCCCGCCTCGCGGGTGTGCTCGGCGGCGATCGCGCCCAGCGCGCCGTCGCTGATGGACACCTCGTCGGCGGTCAGGCCGGCCCGGTCGAGCTGCCGCGGCAGCAGGTGGTCCCGGGCGATGGCGACCTTCTCCTGCTCGGTGTAGCCGTCCAGGGTGACCAGCTCCATCCGGTCCAGCAGCGGGCCGGGGATGGTCTCCACCACGTTCGCGGTGGCCAGGAACAGCACGTCGGACAGGTCGAGGTCGACCTCGAGGTAGTGGTCGCGGAAGGTGTGGTTCTGCGCGGGGTCGAGGACCTCGAGCAGGGCCGCGGCCGGGTCGCCGGCGTACCCCGCGGAGACCTTGTCGACCTCGTCCAGCAGCACCACCGGGTTCATCGAACCCGCCTCCCGCAGCGCCCGGACCAGGCGGCCGGGCAGCGCGCCGACATAGGTGCGCCGGTGGCCGCGGATCTCGGCCTCGTCCCGCACGCCGCCCAGCGACACCCGGACGAACTTGCGCCCGAGCGCCCGCGCGACGGACTCGCCGAGGCTGGTCTTGCCCACCCCGGGCGGACCGGCCAGGGCCAGCACTGCGCCGGAGCCGCGGCCGCCCACGACCTCCAGGTTGCGGGCCGCGCGGCGGTTGCGCACCGCCAGGTACTCCAGGATGCGCTCCTTGACGTCGTCGAGGCCCGCGTGGTCGGCGTCCAGCACCGCCCGCGCGGCGGCGAGGTCGGTGTTGTCGTCGGTGCGGACGTTCCACGGCATCTCCAGCACCGTGTCCAGCCAGGTGCGGATCCAGCTCGTCTCGGGTGAGGCGTCGCTGGCGCGCTCGAGCTTGCCGACCTCGCGCAGGGCCGCCTCGCGGACCTTCTCCGGCAGGTCTGCCGCCTCCACCCGGGACCGGTAGTCGGCCGAGCCCGCGGGCTCGTCCTCACCCAGCTCCTTGCGGATCGCGGCGAGCTGCTGGCGCAGCAGGAACTCGCGCTGGGACTTCTCCAGGCCCTCGCGCACCTCACTGTTGATCTTCTCGGAGACCTCCTGCTCGGCCGCGTGCGCACGCGCCCAGCCGACCAGCAGCTCCAGTCGCGCCGTCACGTCCGGCGAGCCGAGCAGCTCCACCTTCTGCGCCAGCGTCAGCCACGGGGCGTAGCCGGCCGAGTCGGCCAGCTCGCCCAGGTCGGTCATCCGCTCCACGGCGTCGACGACCTGCCACGCGCCGCGCTGCTGCAGCTCGGCGACGACCAGGGCCTTGTACTCGCGGGCCAGCTCCTTGGCACGGCCGGCCGGTTCCGGCTCGGTGACCAGGGTCGCCTCGACCCACAGCGCCGCGCCCGGACCCGGCACGCCCGAGCCGATGCGGGCACGGGTCACACCGCGCAGCACCGCGGCCCGCTCCCCGCTGGGGAGTCGGCCGACCTTCTCGATCACCGCGGTCACGCCGTACGTGCCGTACTCGCCGTCCAGGCGGGGCACGGCCAGCACGGTCTTGTCACCGGACGCCCGCGCCGCGTCGATCGCGGCCTGGGTGTCCGGCTGGAGCGCCACCGCCACCACGTTGCCGGGCAGCAGGACGGCGTCATCCAGGGGAAGAACGGGGAGTGTGGTCATCTTCGACACCTGCCATCCTGAACTTGAGTCTTACCCACTCAAGTCCAGGACGACCTTGGTTGTTCCCTCAACCAAACGGTGTGACCCACGCCACTCCCGCCCCACTCGTCCGGCCGCGCCGCATCCCGCCCGCACTAGATCATCCGACTTGCCGGGCAATCGTGCGTATCTTGAGGCGGCTTTCGCACAAGTGCCTGGCAAGTCGGATGATCGAGGGGCGCCTGAGGGCGTCAGTGGCGGCAACCGGGCCGGCGGGTCAGCAATTCCCGCGCGGGATGTACAGCGGGCGATCGGTGTCGTCGGAGCTTTGCGCGGGGGCGGCCGCCGCGCCGACGAGCGAGGCTTCCGCGTGGCTCGGTTCGGCGACGGGCGTGATCACGGCGGGTGCGTCGTTCGGCACGTGGGTCGCCGCGGGCACATCGGCCTGCGCCGGAACCGCGTGGATCTCGGGCCCGTCCAGGATCTCCGGTGCGGTGTGCGTCTCGGACACGGCGTCGATCCCGGATGCGGCGGTGCGGCCGCCGTCGGGCGTGGCGTCGACGGCCGCGGAGACCGCCATGATCGCGGCGAACGCGTCTGCGGCAGCCGGCTCGGCGGCGGTGGGGGAGCCGGCCACTGCGGTCGGCGCCGGCTTCGGGGCGAGCAGGCCGATGGCCAGGCCGGTGATCACGGGCATCACGGCGTACGAGGAGGCGACGTCGGTGAAGTAGACGTCGAGGCCGATGTTGAACGCGCCGCCCAGGTAGAGGCCCAGGTCACCGGCGGTGGTGACGGCGGCCCAGACGAGGCCGACCAGCACGCCCTCGGGGCCCGCGGCCTCCGGACGCCGGCGCAGGTAGCGGATGGCGAAGCCGAGCACCAGCGCGACCATCGCGGTCAGCTTGATCGACTCGTACAGGGCCTCGTGCTTGCCCTCGGCGGGCAGCAGGATCAGCGAGATGCCGACCATGCCGAGCCACACTCCCAGCCCGTACCCGAGCACGCGCGACGACCTCATGGGCGAATTCCTCCTTTGACGCGGGGTTGTCACCCTGCTAACCGTTGTGAGCGGTTCGAGGTCGCTGCCGAAGCCGAGCGGTGTCTGTCCCGCTGCGGACAACCCGGGAGTCGTGGCCACGACTCCCGGGTCGTCCTGGCACTGTTCGGCGTGCCGCGATGCAGGCGTCTCTTCCGGGGGAGCGCCGTCGATGCGGGCCGCCTACGCCACGAGCGAGAGCGAAGGCGCCGGTTCCGGTTCGCGCGCCGCCGCGACCGCGGCGCGGATGAGGGCCAAAGCTTGGGCGTACGGCATCGGCGGCAGTTGCCGACCGTCGCGCAGCCGCAGCGAGACCTCGCCGGAGTCCGCTTCGCGGGAGCCGATGACGGCCAGGTAGGGCACCCGGCGCTGGGACGCCTCGCGGATGCGCAGCCCCAATGACCCTTCGAGGCTCAGCGACGCCCGCAGACCGGCGCGCAGTGCCTGGTCGGCGAACTGCCGGGCCGCGGTGTCCTGGGCCTCGCCGACCGGGGCGACGGCCAGCTGCACGGGGGCGTACCAGACCGGGAACGCGCCCTGGTGCACCTCCAGCAGGTGGGCCATCAGCCGTTCCATGCTGCCGACGATGCTGCGGTGCACCATCACCGGCCGGGCCGGGCTGCCGTCACGGCCGGTGTACGACAGGTCGAAGCGCTCCGGCTGCGCGAAGTCCACCTGCACGGTGGCCAGGGTCGACTCCCGTCCGGCGAGATCGCGCACCTGGATGTCGATCTTCGGCCCGTAGAACGCGGCCTCGCCCGGCGCCTCCTCGAACGGCACCCCGGCCTGCACCAGAGCGTCGCGCAGCAGCGCCTCGGCGCGCACCCAGCCGGCGTCCGCGCCGAGGTAGCCCGCGCCGGGCCCGCGCAGCGACAGCCGGTAGCCGTCGGCGGCGAAGCCGAGCGCCGGGTGGATCCGCGCGCACATGGCGAGGACCAGCCCGACCTCCGCGCCGACCTGGTCGAGCGAGCAGAACACGTGCGCGTCGTTCAGCGAGATCGCCCGCACCCGGCCCAGCCCGCCGACGACGCCGGACCGTTCGGCGCGGTACATGCCGCCAAGCTCGGCGATGCGCACCGGCAGCTCGCGGTAGGAGCGGCCGCGGGAGCGGAACACCATCGCGTGGTGCGGGCACAGGCTCGGGCGCAGCATCAGCGCCTCGGGATCGTCGGCGGGTGCGTCAGGATCGTCGGACATCGCCGGGAACATGTCGTCGGCGAACTTCGCCAGGTGCCCGGACCTCTCGAACATCTGGCGTTTGGCCATCGGCGGCGAGTAGACGTGCTGGTATCCGGCGAGGCGTTCCTCCTCGCGGACGTAGGACTCGATGGCGTGACGGGCGGCGGCGCCGGCGGGCAGCCACAGCGGCAGCCCCGCGCCGATCATCGGGTCGGAGTGGTAGATCTCAAGCTCGCGGCCGAGGCGGCGGTGGTCCTTCACGGTGTGCTCCCTGGGATCGAGACGGCCGGGGCACACGTGGGGCGGATACGCGCCGGCCCCGGGGCGTGTGCCCCGGGGCCGACGGTCGACTGAAGTTCAGCAGGTCAACGCGTACGAGCGCCGGGACGTCCCGGCGTCGTCGTGCTGACCATGCGCTGATGCATGACGAGCACCATAGCGTGGCCGCCGCACCCTGGGGCAAGCGATATCGGTCACCGAGGTACCTTCGGATCGAGGAGTCGATCATCCGGGGGTGAGCGGTGGCGCACTGGTACGAGTCGAGCATCGACAAGCAGATCCGTGAGGCGCAGGAACGCGGCGAGTTCGACGACCTGCCCGGCGCGGGCAAGCCGCTGCCCGGGGCGGGGCAGGCGCTGCCGGACGACTGGTGGCTGCGCGACCTGGTCCAGCGCGAGAACCTGTCCGCGGCGATCCCGGCCACCCTGCTGCTGCGCCGAGACGTCGAGGACCTCCCCGACGCGCTCGCGAAGAAAAGCTCCGAGCAGGCGGTACGCGCGTACGTCGCGGAACTGAACGTCCGGATCGTGCGGGCGCACCGGGGCGAACTCGCCGGTCCCGCGGTCGCCCTGGCGCTGGTCGACGCCGACGACACAGTCCGCCAGTGGCGCTCCCGCCGCTCCCGCTGACGTCCGAAGGAAGGGCACCTTCACATCGCCATGAGTTGTGGCAGGTGCCCTTCCTGACGGCTCTGGCGGCGCGGCCGCCGACCGGCTAGCCGAAAGGTTGCTGATCGGGCTGGCAGACGGTGCCCTTCGGCGGCGTGACGAGATCGACGAGGTAGCGCTCGCGCGCCTGGTCGATGCACTTGCTGGGGACCTGGTAGCTCGGGTGGCCGTAGCCGTTCAGGGTGAGCAGCACGGCGTTGCCGAGCCGCTGCTGCGTGGCCTGGGCGTTGCGGTAGGGCGTGCCGGCGTCGTACCGGGCGCCGACCAGCAGGACCGGCGTCTCGGTAGGCGCGTTCCACGGCCCGGCGTAGCGGTCCGCGGCGTCGGCGGGCCAGTTCGCGGCGCACGGCGCCCACAGCCACCAGCCCAGCACGGAGCCCCACAGCTTGCCCGCCCCGGTGAAGCGGGCGATCTCCCGCGGCCATTGCGACACCGGGCTGCGGGCCGGGCCGTCCAGGCAGCTGATCGCCGCGGACGTGGTAGCCCCGGCGAAGCCCGCGGGGCTCTGCATCTGGCGGGCCGAGGTCAGCAGTGCCGAGGCGTCACCCGCGGCGGCGGCGTCGAGGTCGGCCGCGAACTGCGGCCAGGTCAGCGGCAGGCGGAGCGGGTTGAACGTGGCGATCTGCAGATCGCCGTAGCTGAGCGTGCCGGGCGGATCGGCGTGCGGGGCCGGGATCGGCGCGCGGCGAGCCATGGCGAACAGCGTCTCCACGCGTTCGGCGACCGGTACGCCGTGCCCGGCGAGCGCGCACCGGCCCGCGGCCGCCTCCTGGCAAAGCTTGAGAAACTGCGCGAACACCTCGTCGGCCGACGAGACGTTGTTGACGGTCCGGGTCTCGGCGCTGGTGGTGTAGTCGACGGCGTCGACGATGCCGTCGAGCATCATCGCCCGGGTCCGGCCCGGGAACAGGTTGAGGTACGTCTGGCCGATCATCGAGCCGTAGGACAGGCCGACGTAGGTGAGCTGCTCGTCGCCGACGAGTTCGCGCAGCGCGTCGAGGTCGCGGGCGGTGTCCGCGGTGGAGATGTGCGACAGCAGCTTGCCGCTCACCTCGCCGCACCGCCGGGCCAGCTCGGTGACCTTGGCCTGGTACGCCTCCGACTCGGCGGCGGTGGACGGGATCGTCACGCCCTGCCAGAACTTCGTCCCGTCCGCCTCGCTGGGGAAGCACACGACCGGGGAGCTGCCGTCGGTGCCGCGCGGATCCCAGCCCACCACGTCGAAGCGGCCACCGCCCCACCCGTCGAAGTCCTCCCCGCCGCCGCGCACCAGCTCGACGCCGCCCTGGCCGGGGCCGCCGGGGTTCATGAACATCGAACCGATGCGCTCCCGGGGCCGGCTGGCGAGGTGGCGGATCACCGCGAGCTCGATGCGCGGCCCGTCCGGTTCGGCCCAGTCCAGCGGCACCGGCACCTTGGCGCACTGGAACTTCTCGCCCAGGCCTTCGCAGGCGGTCCACGCGATGCCCGGCTGGGCGCGTCCGGGGCCGGGCGTCGGCGCGGTCGTCTGCTGGGTCGTCGCGCACGCTGCCGCCAGGCACAGCACGGCCACGGCCGAGGCCGCGCGGGCCCGCAGGCGGCAACGCCGTGCGGTGCCACCCTTCGCCATCATGGACCCCCGTTCGCCGATGACGTGTCCGCTGCCCGCTCCGGCCGCGCTGCCGTCAGGCGTCGCGCAGCAGCGGGCAGGTCATGCAGTGGCCACCGCCACGCCCCTTGCCGATCTCGAAGCCGTCGATCTCGACGACCTCGATGCCCGCCTCGCGGTACTTGCGGTTGCTGTAGACGTTCTTCGAGTACGCCACGACCACGCCCGGCGACAGCGCCACCACGTTGTTGGCGCAGTCCCACTGCTCGCGCTCCTGCTGGGCCTCGTCGCCGCCGGTGGTGACGACGCGCAGGTCCTTCTCGTGGGACAGCCCGATGGCGTGCGCGACCGCGCCGAGGAAGCTGTCCTCGGCGGTGACTTCGAGCGTGCCTGCCTTGTCGCCGGGGCGGATGCTGTACGCCGTGGTGCCGTCGACGACCTTCGGGTAGACGGTGACCGTGTCGCGGTCCAGGAAGGTGAACACCACGTCCAGGTGCATGAACTGGCGTTTGCGCTCCAGCTGCACCGCGATGATCCGGTCGGCTCCGCCGCGGGCGAACAGCCGCTGTGCCAGGATCTCCACCATCTGCGGGGTGGTGCGCTCGCTGATCCCGATCAGGACGGTGCGGTTGCCCACCGGCATCACGTCCCCGCCCTCGATCGACGAGCGCCCGAAGGACTGTATGTCGAACTCGTCGTGCTCGTCCTTGCCCGCGTCCGGGAACCAGAAGTTGATCTTCTCCTGCCGGAACATCGGGTGGAAGCGGTACACCGTGCCCAGATTCACGGTCTCCAGCTGGCGCGAGGGCCAGTACATCGGGTTCAGCGAGACGCCCTCGTAGATCCAGCACGAGGTGTCCCGGGTGAACAGGTGGTTGGGCAGCGGCGGCAGGATGAACGACGAGCCGACCGTGGTCGCCACGGCCAGCGAGCGGCCGGCGAGCCGGTCGTCGTCGGCGAACCGCATCAGCTCGGCCCGGGTCACCCCACCGGTCAGGTGCGTGGCGAGCGTCTTCGGGTCCATGTTGGCCAGCGCCTCGCGCACCGCGTCGACCATGGGCGGGCCCACCGTGTACGGGCTGACGGTGTGCCCGATGACCCACTCCCGCGCCGCGGGCGACGCCAGGGCCTCGGTGAGCAGGTCGTGCAGCAGGAACACCTCGATGTCGCGGGCCCGCAGTTCGGCGACGAACTGGTCGTGCTCCTGCTGCGCCCGCTCCACCCAGAGCACGTCGTCGAAGAGCAGCTCGCCCCGATTGGACGGGGTGAGCCGGCGCAGCGCCAGGTCGGGGCGGTGCACCAGCACCTTGCGCAGCCTGCCGACCTCCGAGTGGACTCCGAATCCGGTCATCGCGCGCTCCTTCGCCGCAGCCCTCCCGCCGCCCTCGCCGCTGCCCCGAATGCTACGTCCGATTCACCTTCTTCGCGCCGAATCGCCGCTTCGCGAACCCCCAACCGAAAGGAAGGGCACCTTCACAACGCTATGCGTTGTAGAAGGTGCCCTTCCCATCATCGCAAGGCTCGGGCCAGGGGTTATGGACGCGGGCCGGTGCGGGTAGCCGGATGGGCGTGGCTCGCCGAGGGGGTCGGCCGTGGCGTGGTGCCTCCGCCCACGACGGCGGCCCGACTAGGGGACGGGCTCGGGGCGGCCGCCGGAGTCCGGCTCGGGGACGGGCTCGGCGCCGCGGTCGGCGTGCGGCTCGGCGACGCCGACGGGCGGGCGCCGGCCGCGGCTGCGCCCGACGGCGAGGTGCTCGGCGACGGTGCGGCCGACGGTGCGGTGCTCGGCGCGCCCGGCGGCGCCGGGTTCGCGGCGGGCGCCGGGACCGCGGTCGACCCGGTGCTGCCGTACGTGAACGTGACCTCGGCCGTGGCGCCCCCGGCCAGGCTGTTGGTCAGCTGCCAGACCAGGCCGGCGTCACCCGAGGCGTCGATCGCGCCCGGCGTGAAGACCTTGTCGCCGTTCCAGTCGCCGACCAGCGGCACCGTGTACACCGCACCGAAGCCCACATGCACCTGGGTCGGCCCGGCCGCGGCGACGTTGCTCAGGTAGTAGTCGTGGCGCTCGCCGTCCATGTCGACGGTGCCGGGCGTGAAGGTGCGGTTGCCGTCCCAGTCGCCGACGATCGGCGTCTTGGCGGCGTCGCCGTACTCGAACTCGAGCTCGGTCAGCGGCTTGGCGAACGTGTTCGTGAGCTTCCACTCGTGCAGCTTGCCGCTGCTGTCCACCGCGCCCGGGGTGAACGTGCCGTTGCCGTCCCAGTCGCCGACCACCGGGATGTCCTCGATGTCACCGAAGCCGGTGTGGATGTCGGCGGGCCCGCTGCGGAAACCGTTGGCCAGGTAGAAGTCACGGCGCTTGCCCTCGGCGTCGACCGTGCCGGGCGTGTACGTGCCGTTGCCGTCCCAGTCGCCCACGATCGGCGCCTTCTCCGCGTCGCCGTACGTGAAGTCCAGCGCCGGGTCGGGGGTGCCGTCCAAAGTGTTGGACAGCCGCCAGCGCCAGGTCTCGCCCTCGGCGCTGACCAGGCCCGGGGTCATCGTGCCGTTGCCGTCCCAGTCGCCGACGACGGGGCGGGGCAGCGGTCCGGCCGGGTTCGCGGCGAGGCTCGCCAGGTCGGCCAGGTTGCCGTTGAAGACGTTCTGGTCGCCGGGCAGTTTGCCGTGGTTGGCGTACTGCCACAGCGTCCAGCGGTCCCACCCGGCGGGCAGCCCGCGCACCTTGTCGGTGTAGCTGGACACGAACAGGTAGTGGTCGCCGAAGTCGGCGTTGCGCCCGGTGCACGGGTTCCACCAGTTCGGGTTCGTGTAGATCATCGTGGCGCTGCCGGTGCGCTCACGGACCCGCTCGGTGAAGTCGCGGATGAAGCGGACCAGCTCGTTCTTGGACTTGCCCCAGCACGGACCGGGCGCGACGAGCTTGCCGCCCAGCTTGTACGGCCACTCGATGTCGAGCATGGGCGGCAGGCTGCGCCCGTCGTTGCGGTACTGCGCCCGGTCCAGGAAGAAGTCGGCCTGGGTGCGCCCGTTGGTCCTGTCCGGCCGGGCGAAGTGGTACGCCCCGAAGAGGATGCCGTTCTTCCTCGCCCCGCTGTAGTTGTCCTTGAACGAGGAGTCGACGTAGTGCACGCCCTCGGTCACCTTGGCGTACACGAACTTGGCGCCCTTGTCGGCGACCTTGTCCCAGTCGATGTTCCCCTGGTGGTGGGAAACGTCGATGCCGGTGACGGGGTACCCGCCCGGCGCGGCCGCCATCACCCGCGCCGCTGCGGGCGGCGCTGCCAGCTCCGACGGCGTGCCCGCGCCCGCCCAGCCGTCGGTGATCGGCCTGCCGTCGGGCCCGAGCGGATCCGGGGGCGGCGCGGCCCCGGCCGGCAGCGCGGTCAGGGACAGGACCAGCCCGGCCGCGGCGAGGACGACACGGCGGGCTCCGGCGGTGCGGTGACGGTTCACGGCTCTCCTCAGTGCAGAACGGTGGGCTGGTCCAGCGGTGGCACGCCGGGTGGCGGCGCGAAGTCGGCTGCCGCGCTCGCCGACGGATCGGGCGACGAGCCGGTCGGCGGCGTCCCGGCGTGCCCACCCGGAGCAGCGGAGGGCCCGGCCGGGGCAGGGGTCGGGGTGGCCGGTCCCGGCGTGCCGGCGGGGCTCGGCACCGGTCCGGTGGGCAGGGGCGGGCCGGGCGGGGACGTGGCGGGCCGGGATGCCGAGGGCAGGGCGACGCCAGGGGACGGGGTGCCGGGCACGGGCGCGGCCGGGGAGAGGCTCGCAGCGGGGCGGGGCCGGGGGAGCATGCTCGGCGGGGCCGACGGGCCAGGCGACGGGGACGGGCCCGGGGCCGCCGGTGCGCCGGCGTACGCGAAGACGGTCTCGGCGATCCCGCTGACCAGCGCGTTGGACAGCCGCCATTCGTGGCCCGCGGCGGGGTCGGCGACCCCCGGGGTGACGAAGCCGTCGCCGTCCCAGTCGCCGGTCACCGGCAGCTGCGCCACGTCCCCGAAGGACACCTCGGTATCGGTCGCCGGGTCGTCGAGGCTGTTGGTCAGCTCCCAGTCCCGGTGCTCGCCGTCGTGGTCGACGACGCCGGGGGTGCTCACCCGGTCGCCGTTCCAGTCGCCGACCACCGGCGCCTTGTCCACGTCACCGAACCCGACGTGCACGTCGTGGTCGCCGCCGGTCAGGCTGTTGGCGAGATACCAGTCACGCACGTCGCCCTCGGCGTCGACCACGCCCGGGGTGAACGTGCCGTTGCCGTCCCAGTCGCCGACCACCGGGGCCTTCTCCACGTCGCCGAACCCGACCCGCACGTCCGGCTCGCCGCCGCGCAGCGAGTTCGACAGGTACCAGTCGTGGTGGTCACCGGTCAGGTCGACGGTGCCGGGCGTCCACCGGCCGTCGCCGTCCCAGTCCCCGACGATCGGCTGCTTGCGTACGTCGCCGAAGAGGAAGTCGGCGTCGGTCGACGCGCCCCGCGGGTCGTCGGACAGCCGCCAGCGCCACGCGTCGCCCTCCGGCACGGCCGCCCCGGCGGTGACCCGGCCGTCGCCGTCCCAGTCACCGGCCACCGGATACCAGACGGCCTCGTTCTCGACCACGTTGCGGTAGCGGTAGGACTTGTACTTCTTCCTGCTGTAGCCCGAGTCCGACCAGGTGCGGTGCTTGACCGAGGGCGGCGTCTGCTCGTACATGACGAAGTCGCCGCCGGGCTCGCCGACCCAGCGCTCGAACAGCACCACGTGCGAGCCGTCCTTGGGCCGGGCCCTGTTGTGGTAGAGCAGCATGTCGCCGGGGCGCATCTCCTCGAAGTCGACGCGCTCGCCGACCTGGTGCAGGTCCCCGGTCCAGTGGTTGCGGCCGAGCTCCCAGGCCATCGAGACGTAGCCTGAGCAGTCGGTGCGCCACCCCTTGCGGAACTTCAGCTGGCTGTAGCCGACCTGCGCGTCAGCCCAGATCGCGGCGCGGGCGAGGATCTGCATGCGGGTGATCGGTTGGCCGAGGCCGCGCGAGGGTCCGGCCAGGCCGTCGGGCTGCAGCGGCAGGCCCTGCGCGTCGACGCCCTGCGGGCGCAGCACGTCCGGGTCGTCGGCGCCGTCGGGCACCGCCGCCGCGGGTGCGGCCAGCGCGAGCGCCGTGGCGACGGCCAGCAGGCCGACGGCGGCCCGGTGCAGTGGACCACGGCCGCGGTGCAGGGCGGGACGCGTCGGCGCGGCCCCGGCGCCGTGCGCCGCGCTCCGTTCCTGCTCGCGGTGCCGCAGGCACCGGTCGGTGAGGGCGCCCCCGCTCTCCTCGCATGATCCGCAATGCCGCATGCCGTGTTAACGGAGCGGTGCCGGATGGCGTTGCGCCTGGTCGGGCGCGCCGTGGCGCGATCTTCCGGGCGCGCCGGACGTTTCGGTCCGCGGGGTGGCGGGAATCCCTACAGCAGCTTGAAAGGAGATCGACGATGCCTCAGCAGGCCTGGAGCGACAAGCGTGAGCGCCAGTACAAGCACATCAAGGCCAGCGCGAAGGAACGCGGCAAGTCCGAGGACGTCGCGGAGGAGATCGCCGCGCGCACCGTGAACAAGGAACGGGCCCGCGCCGGTGAGGCCAAGCAGTCCAGCGCGCTGTCGAAGAAGGACATCTCCTCGGGCCGTCGCGGTGGGCTGCGCTCGCATCGCGGCGAGGGCGGCCGCACCCGCGACCAGCTCTACGAGGAGGCCAAGAAGAAGAACGTCAAGGGCCGCTCGACCATGACCAAAGCCGAACTCCAGCGCGCCGTCGACCACTGAGGGCGGACCCACCGCGGCGGTTCGGTGCGGGCGCCGGCTCAGGACGCGGGCGGTGTCATCACGGCATGCGTGTGCAGTGCGTCGAGGACCTCGTCCTGGGCGTACTCGCCCTCCGGCAGCGTGTCGATGGACAGCAGCACGTCCGAGGGCATGTCCTCGGCGACCGCTCGGCGGCGCAGCTCGGCGACGCTGAGCCGCTCCTCCCCGATGAACAGCGTGTCCAGCAGCGTCTCCAGCATCTCGCCGGAGGTGTCCTCGGCCATCGCCCCGCCTCCTCCCGTACGCGATCCGGCGGCAGTCCTACCCAGTGTCCGCCTGGTCGCACCTTCGCGAGGCGTATCCGCCGGGACAAATCGGGTGAAGACGTTTCAGTTCGTCGGTCTGCGGGAATCCGAGCCGTATGACGCACACACCGTATGGCAGCAGGCAAGCCATCGACCCCGTCGAGGACGACCTCGATGCGCGGTCCTGGGACACGCCCGGCCGCGACGGCGTCGTAGGCGACGACGAGCGTGACCCCGACCGCCGCGAGCTGCGCGCCAGCATCGGCCGGCACGTGTCGCTGGCGACGTTCCCCGCCACCGCCGAGCAGCTGCTCGACGTGTCGCGCCGTGGCGACGCGCCCGACGAGGTGCTCGACGAGCTGGGCACGCTGGAGGGCGGGCGCACCTTCGAGAACGCCCGGGAGCTGTGGCAGGCCCTCGGACTCGAGGTCGAGGAGCGCTTCTGAGGCGAGCCGGCGCGGCGGCGGCCGGGCACGCACGGTCCGGAACACCCGCGCGGAGGCGGCCCGGCATGGTGAGGTCATGACATGGCCGACGAGCACGGCACGGGGCTGGTGCCCGGGATCGACGATCCGGGGCCTATCGGCGCGGTGCGCGAGGGTATGCACGTCGTCGACAGCACCGGGGCCGAGCTGGGCACCGTGCAGGACGTCAAGATCGGCGACGGGGCCGCGGTCACCGCGCAGGGCCAGCGGATGAGCGAGTCGGTGAGCCTGTTCGGGCGGATCGCGCAGGAGGCCGCCGGTCCGGAGCCGGACGTCGAGCAGGAGCTCGCCGAGCTGTTGCTGCGCGAAGGCTACCTGAAGATCAAGAGCAGGGTGCCGCTGCGGCGCGGCCGTTATGCCGGGGCCGCCCAGATCGCCGGCGTGCGCGACGGGGTGGTGACTCTGAACGTGCCGGCCGACCACCTCGCCGCCGAGGTGTGAATCGGCCCTGAACGGGCCGCGGGACGGACCAGTCCCCGCGGACGGAGGTCGGCAGATGTGGGTGTGGAGGAGTGGTCGCTTCCGCGGCGGCGACTCCTTCAGACCTCGGAGGGAGTCGGTTCGGGTGGACAGGATCGCCGCGAAGTTCGTGCATGGCGCTGCCGAGATCACACGGGAGATCGAGGTGGACTCGGCCACCGATCCGCCGGAGACGTACTCGATCTGGCTGCCGACCGGGCTGGACGCCGGCCGGGACCGGTGGGCCGGGGACGACCCGTGGGAGGCCGTGTACGTGCGCGAAGCCAACCCGGCCGGGGAACCGGCCTGGATCTACCGCTTCCGCGCGCTGGTCGACCCGGAGGAGTGACCCGCGCGAGCGTCCTTCGGCCGCGGGCCACGGCGCCTGCGCGTCGCGCCGTCTCGGGCCGTCGCAGATCGCTCACGGCCTGGTCCGAGCCAGCAGCTCCACGGCGGCGACGACCTCGGCGGGGTCGATCTCACCGAGGCAGGGGTGGCCGGGCTGGGCGCAGGTGAGCGCGCGGGTGTCGCGGCAGGGCGCGTCGGGGTCGCCGAGCCGTACGTGCGGGACGCCGTGCGGGCCCCATCGGGCGAACGGCACCGTCGGAGCGAACATGCTCACCACGGGGGTGCCGACCGCCGCGGCCAGGTGTGCCGGGCCGGTGTTGCCCACGACCAGGCAGGCAGAGCCGGCCAGTAGGCGGCCCAGCGCGGCGAGGTCCGTCTGCCCGCCGAGGTTGCCCGCCACGTCGCCGGCCACCTCGGCGGTCAGTTCGGTCTCGTCGGGTCCCCCGGTGACCAGCACCTCCCGGCCGGAGAGCGCCAGCTCCCGTACGATCTCCACGGCGATCTTGCGGGGTAGCCCGCGGGCCGAGGCACCGGCGCCGGGGTGGACGACGACGCGGCCGGTACGCGCTCCCGTCGCCGGCAGCACGGTGCGCAGCCGCCCGTCGTCACCGGGGGGCAGGCCGTAGCCGGCCGCGGCCGCCAGCGACAGCGCGCGCTGCGCCTCGGGCAGGTCGTCGGGCACGTGGTGGCGTACGTCGAGCAGGGCCCCGGGATAGTCCTCGCAGACGGCGCTGATCCGGCCGACCCCGGCCAGCCGCAGCAGCAGCGCGGTGGGCAGCGGCGACTGGGCCGCCGAGGTGAAGATGACGGCCTCGTCGATCTGCCAGCAGCGCACCGTGTCGATGAGCCCGTCCACGGCCGACCGGTCGACCGGCGCCGGGTCGCGTTCGGCCCACGGGGTGCGCCATTCCAGGACCCGGGTCACGCCGGGCAGCAGCCGTCCTGCGGGCACCCCCAGCGGCCCGGTGAGCAGGGTTACCGAGTGTGCCCGCGCGGCCAGCGCCCGCAGTGCCGGTCCGGCGAGCAGCACGTCTCCGGCCGAGCCGGCGCGCACCGCGAGCACGTTGCCGGGCTCGTCGGCTCCCGCCGGGCCGGGGCGCAGCAGCTGCCGGCGGGCGAGGATCCACTCGGCGGCGGTGAGCAGGCTCGAAACGCGGTACGGAGCCGCGGCGGTCTCGGCCACGCAGGTCTGCCCGGTCGGCACCAGCAGCCCGGTCGCCCCGGCCGCTGCCGCGGCCTGCAGGTCCGTGCCGAGGTCGCCGACCATCACGCAGCGGTGCGGGCCGATCCCGAGCGCACGGGCTGCGGCGGTGATCAGGCCGGGCGAGGGTTTGCGGCAGGCGCACCCGTCGGCGGGGGTGTGCCAGCAGGTCTGCCACGTGTCGAAGGGGCCGAGCAGCTGCTCGATGCGGGCGTCGACCATCTCGGCCTGCGCGCGGGTGACGAACCCGAAGCCGACGGCGGACTGGTGCGACACGACGCCGATCCGCAGCCCGGCGTCCCGCAGCAGGTCCAGGGCGGCGCGTACGCCGGGCATCGGCACGACCAGATCCGGGTCGCTGAGCCGGGGCACATCGCGGATCAAAGTGTTGTCGCGGTCGAACAGCACCGCGTCGAACAGGCCGGTGGGGCTGCTGTCGATCTCAGCTCTGCGCACTCGCCCGGCTTACCCTGTCTTGCTTGACCCAAACGTCCCACAGAGTGGTTTCCGTCATGAATGCCGCAAGCATCCTTTTCCTGACCGAGGTATTGGTCTAGCAGCCTAGGAAGGTCTAGGCATGGTGATCGGGCCGTCACCGCCTACGCGAACCGGGCGTTTGTGGGGCATGGCGCGGGGAACGGGGCAGTGGTGACATCGGAATCGCCGCGGCCGCGGCGGCTGCTGCGCGACCATGCGCTGTCGGTGGCGATGTTCGGCGCATTCGCCGTGTTCATCGTGCTGCAGAGCCTGTTCGCTGGCAGGTGCGCAACGAGGAGCTGGCCGACTACGGCGTGACCGCCGACTCCTATTGGCACTACCTGCGCACCGGGCACTTCGCGGAGGCGGTGTTCGAGAACTGGGAGTCGGAGTTCCTGCAGAGCGAATTCCTGGCCGTCGGCGCGCTCATCGTGCTGAGCATCTTCCTGCGGCAGCACGGTTCGCCCGAGTCGAAGCCGGTGACCGCGCCGCACGGGCAGACCGGCGAATGAGCACGGCGCGGTCCGCGCACGACGACACTGGGAGCGTGGGGGAGCAGATGATCGGACGAACGATCCGCGACGTCATGACCGGCCGGCCGGTGCGCGTCGACGCCGGCACGACGCTGACCGAGGCGGCTCGGCTGATGCGAGACCATGGCATCGGCGACGTCCTGGTGACCGACGGCGAACGCCTGATCGGCATCGTGACCAGCGGGGACATCGTGCGGGTGGTCGCCGCGGAGCGCGACCCCGGCACCGTCGTCGCCGGCGAGCTGACGAACCGGGAGCTGGTGACCGTGCACGCGGACGACGACACCGGGGAGGCCGCCCGGATCATGAAGGAGCGCTCGCTGCGCCGCCTGCCCGTCTGCGAGAGCGACCGCGTCATCGGTGTGATCACGTGGAACGACCTGACCCGCGGCCAGCGACCCCAGCCGCCCGACTCGGACGAGGGTGCCCCCGGGGTGGGCTGGTCCACCCGGCCGGACGGCTGAACCGGGTTGCACCGGGGCGCGGCCCGCGCGGCCGAGTCAGGCGTTGAGGCCGAGGCGGACCGTGCAGCCGTCGGCCGCCGCGTCCACGGTGAGGTCGTCGCTCATCTGACGGGCCAGCCACAGTCCCATGCCGCCGGCGCCCACCGCCCGGTCCGTGGGCACATAACCGCTGTACGGGCTGAAGCAGTGACCGCCA
Source organism: Catellatospora sichuanensis (assembly GCF_007483665.1). Lineage (GTDB taxonomy): Bacteria > Actinomycetota > Actinomycetes > Mycobacteriales > Micromonosporaceae > Catellatospora > Catellatospora sichuanensis. The sequence continues at coordinate 258,919 of NZ_VIQO01000023.1, read as the reverse complement.
TCGGACACCGAGCACAGCGCCCGCTCGCCGTCAGACCACAGACGCACCCGCACCGGGGGCGCCCCGTGCAGGATCGCGTTGGTGGCGACCTCGCTGACGGCCAGCACGAACCCCTGCACGGCGTACGCGGACACGCCGTCACGGAGCAGTATCTCCTCGACGGCGGCCCGTAGCGCGGCCAGGTCGTGCGGGCCGGCGACGTCCAGCCTGGGTGGGCCGTTCTCCAGCGGGTCACGCCAGCGCATGCGGGCGTCGCCCAGCAGGGTCACCGGATCGGTGTAACCGGCGCTGGGCACCCGCCCGCCGTCGGCGAGCAGATGGGAGTGGCTGCTCTCGCCGGCGCGGAGGATCTCCGCGGGGACCCGCCGACGGTCGTAGAGGCAGAGGTTCCAGATCGGGTAGCGGGCGAGGACCTGGCCGAGCGCGGCGTCGAAGCGGGCCCACTCCCACTGCCCGCTCGGGCGCGATCCGAAGTCGATCTCGGTCACCACACGAACCCGGTTGCTGCCCCGCTGCTGCTCGCGTTCCACGAGGTCGCGGTATGCGGTCAGGGCTGCCACGGTGCCGCCGTACACGTCCTCGCGGGGCAGTTCGACGACCTGGTGGTAGCCCAGCGCGTCGCGCAGGCGGGCGGCGTTGTCGGGGCGACAGATCAGCACGACGCTGTCGCCGGCCGCCGCGCCCTCCCGCAGGAACGGGACCACCGCGTCGAGCAGCTGGTCGTCGTCGTGATACTGCAGGGCGTCGTGGCGGCTGGGTGTCTGGTGGGGGAGGCTCATGTGCCCGCCTCCGTCGCCAAGCGGTGCGGCTCGCGGACGGGGGACGGCACCGTGCGGCGAGCGCCGTCGGGGTGTGCTGCGAGCGCCGTTGCGTCCACCGTGGTCCTTCCCGAGCCCGTGCCGGACTCGTCGCCTTGCTCCGCAAAGTCGGATATCAAATGCTATTCCGCCGCGGTGGCGGTGCCGGCGCCCGCCACCGGTCGTGCCGCAGCGGGGTGCGGGGAACTGCCGCCCCGTTGCGGTGTCACCGCTCGGCGTCGTTGCGTACCGCCACGATGGCCATGTCGTCGCGGGGCGGGTCGACGGAGAAGTCGACCGCTGCGGTGCGCAGCCGGGCCGCGATCACGTCGGCCGGGTGGCCGGCCAGGTACGTCAGCCGCCGCGCCAGGCGTTGGGTGCCGAAGAACTCCTGGCTGTTGCGGCGTTCGGTGACGCCGTCGGTGAAGAACACGAGGGTCTCGCCGGGGTGCAGCACGAGCTTTGCGGGCGGGCAGGTGACCGGGGAGACGAGGCCGAGCGCGGTGCCCCAGCGGCCGGCGGAGGAGACGCGGCCGTCGGCGTGCAGCACCAGCGGCCGGTCGTGGCCGGCCAGGTGCAGGGAGACCTCGACGTCGGAGCCGCGGCTGCGGGTGTCGAAGGCGGCCAGGGCGAGGGTGCAGTATCGCTCGGAGCGTTCGCTGAGGGTGTCGTTGAGGGTGGCGAGCACCGACTGCAATGGCCGGCCGTCCTTGACGAGCACTCGGATGACCTCGCGGATCAACCCGGTGACCGCGGCGGCGTGTACGCCCTTGCCGGACACGTCGCCGACCATCACCAGCCAGCGGCCGTCGGGCATGGGCATGATGTCGTACAGGTCGCCGCCGACTTCGACGCCGCGGCCCGCGGGCACGTATTCGGCGCCGATGCCCAGGCCGGGGATCGTCGGCAGTTTCGCGGGCAGCAGTGCCTGCTGGAGGGTGTGCGAGACGGTCTGGCGTTCCTCGTGGATGCGGGCGTTGTCCATGGCCAGGGCGCAGCGGCGGGCGACTTCCTCGGCGACGGGGATCTCGTCGGGGTCACGGGGGGAGTCGGTGTCGCGGCCGATGCTGAGCACGCCGAGCCATTCGCCGCGGGCGAACAGGGGCACGGCGATTCCGGACAGGGAGGTGGGCAGGGGAACGTTCTTCCCGGCCAGGAGTGCGTCTGCGACGGGCGGCGCGAGCAGCGACCGGGTGAGGTCGTCGCTGACGGCGTCGAGCCAGGGGCTGAGCGCCTCGTCGGCGTGGGCGGCGCTGGCGGGTTCGAGGCGGCGGCCCGGGGTGGCGCGGTGCAGCGTGCACCAGGTGCCGAGCCGGGGCACGACGAGCCGGGGGATCAGCGCCAGGGTGAGGGTGAGGTCGAGGGACTGTGCGAGCAGTTCGCTGACTTCGGCGAGGAACGCCAGGGAGGTCTGCCGGCGGCGGTCGCTGTCTCGTAGCCGCTGGTGTTCGAGGGCCATGCCGAGCCGTTGCGCGGCCAGGTGGGTGAGGGTGCGGGCCTGCAGGGTGTCGGTGGCGTCCAGCCGTAGTTCGGCCGACCAGGGCAGGCTGACGGGCACGGTGATCCGGCGGGTGGTCGAGGCGGGGTGCAGCCGCTTGCCGTGGGCGGCCACGACTTGCGAGCCGTCGCCGTCGCCGCGGTCGAGCCAGACGGCGCTGCCGGTGCCGTCGGTGTGCGCGGCGAGGGTGCGCAGCAGGTCGCCGGCGAATCCGTGCACGGTGCCCGTCTCGTCGGCGGTGGTGGCCACGTCGAGCAGGGCGTCTACGGCGGCCAGCGCTCCGGCGGCGTCGTGGGGGGAGGGCTCCAGGTCCGGAGCGCGGTTCGGCACCCTAGTAGTGTCCGCCGTTCGGCGTCGGGTTTCCACTGCGGGCCTGTTGCCGCGTGCCGCTGGCTCGCTTCCGGGGTCGGTACGGACGATGATGAAGCGTGCGCCGCGACGGTGTGGCGCGGCGATGGGCCATGAGGCGCGAGTCGGCCATCGAGGGGAGTGGGTCCTGGTGACGGCGAATCGGACGACGGCGAATCGGACGACGGCACAGCGCGAGCGGGCGGACGACGCCGACGCGCGGTGGCAGGAGGTCGCGGCGGCGTTGCGGGCGGTGCGCAACGGTGACTTCAAGGTGCGTCTGTCCCGTGGTTCCGGCATCGTCGGTGAGGTCGCGGACGCCTTCAACGAGGTCGTGATGATGCAGGAGCAGCGCAACCGCGAGTTCCTGCGCATCTCCCGGGTGGTCGGCCGGGAGGGCCGGGTCACCGAGCGCCTGGACGAGGAGGCGTACGAGGGGGCCTGGGCCGACGGTGTGCGTGCGGTCAACAGCCTGATGGACGACCTGGGCCGGCCCACTGCCGAGATCGCCCGCGTGATCGTGGCCGTGGCCGAGGGCGACCTGAGCCAGCACATGACGCTCGACATCGACGGGCGGCCGCTGCGTGGCGAGTTCCTCACCATCGGCCGGACCGTGAACCGGATGGTCGACCAGCTGTCCTCGTTCGCCGACGAGGTGACCCGGGTGGCGCGCGAGGTCGGCACCGAGGGCAAGCTGGGCGGCCAGGCCGACGTGCGCGGCGTGTCGGGCACGTGGCGGGACCTGACGGACAACGTGAACTTCATGGCGTCGAACCTGACCGCGCAGGTGCGGTCGATCTCGCAGGTGACCACGGCCATCGCGCAGGGCGACCTGTCGCAGAAGATCGCCATCTCGGCGCAGGGCGAGGTGGCGGACCTGGCCGACACGATCAACTCGCTGACCGACACGCTGCGGGTGTTCGCCGAGCAGGTGACCCGGGTGGCGCGGGAGGTCGGCACCGAGGGCAAGCTCGGGGGCCAGGCCGAGGTGCCGAACGTGGCGGGCACCTGGAAGGACCTCACCGACGCGGTGAACTACATGGCGTCGAACCTGACGGCGCAGGTCCGCAACATCGCGCAGGTCGCGACGGCGGTGGCGCGGGGCGACCTGTCGCAGAAGATCGCGGTGGCGGCGCAGGGCGAGATCCTGGAGCTCAAGGACGTCGTCAACACGATGGTGGACCAGCTGTCCTCGTTCGCCGACGAGGTGACGCGTGTGGCGCGTGAGGTGGGTTCGGAGGGCAAGCTCGGCGGTCAGGCGCAGGTGGCCGGGGTGTCGGGCACCTGGCGGGACCTGACCGAGAACGTGAACCAGCTGGCGGGCAATCTGACCGCGCAGGTCCGCAACATCGCCCAGGTCACCACGGCCGTGGCGCGGGGCGACCTGTCGCAGAAGATCACCGTCGATGCGCGGGGCGAGATCCTGGAGCTGAAGAGCACCGTCAACACGATGGTGGACCAGCTGTCCTCGTTCGCCGACGAGGTGACGCGTGTGGCGCGTGAGGTGGGTTCGGAGGGCAAGCTCGGCGGTCAGGCGCAGGTGGCCGGGGTGTCGGGCACCTGGCGGGACCTGACCGAGAACGTGAACCAGCTGGCGGGCAATCTGACCGCGCAGGTCCGCAACATCGCCCAGGTCACCACGGCCGTGGCGCGGGGCGACCTGTCGCAGAAGATCACCGTCGATGCGCGGGGCGAGATCCTGGAGCTGAAGAGCACCGTCAACACGATGGTGGACCAGCTGTCCTCGTTCGCCGACGAGGTGACGCGTGTGGCGCGTGAGGTGGGTTCGGAGGGCAAGCTCGGCGGCCAGGCGCAGGTACGCGGCGTGTCGGGCACCTGGCGGGACCTGACCGACAACGTCAACGTCATGGCGTCGAACCTGACGGCGCAGGTCCGCAACATCGCGCAGGTCGCGACGGCGGTGGCGCGGGGCGACCTGTCGCAGAAGATCGCGGTGGCGGCGCAGGGCGAGATCCTGGAGCTCAAGGACGTCGTCAACACGATGGTCGACCAGCTGTCCGCGTTCGCCGACGAGGTGACGCGCGTGGCGCGTGAGGTGGGTTCGGAGGGCAAGCTCGGCGGCCAGGCCCAGGTGCCCGCGGTCGCCGGCACGTGGCGCGACCTGACCGACAACGTGAACTTCATGGCGTCGAACCTGACCGGCCAGGTCCGCAACATCGCTCAGGTCACCACGGCCGTGGCCAAGGGCGACCTGTCGCAGAAGATCACCGTCGACGCGCACGGCGAGATCCTGGAGCTGAAGAACACCGTCAACACGATGGTCGACCAGCTGTCCTCGTTCGCCGACGAGGTGACGCGTGTGGCGCGTGAGGTGGGTTCGGAGGGCAAGCTCGGCGGCCAGGCGCAGGTGCGCGGCGTGTCGGGCACCTGGCGGCACCTGACCGAGAACGTCAACCAGCTCGCCTCGACGCTGACCACGCAGCTGCGGGCCATCGCCCAGGTGTCGACCGCGGTGACCCGCGGCGACATGACCCAGCGCATCTCGGTCGAGGCGCAGGGCGAGGTCGCCGAGCTGAAGGACAACATCAACCAGATGATCGTCACCCTGCGCGACACCACGAAGAAGAACGCCGAGCAGGGCTGGCTGGACTCCAACCTGGCCCGCGCCGGCGAGCTGCTGCAGGGCCAGCGGGACCTGGAGCAGGTCTCCCGCATGATCATGTCGGATGTGACGCCGCTGATCGAGGCGCAGATCGGCGCGTTCTTCCTGTCCGAGCCCGACGGCGAGGACATCCGGCTGCAGCTGACGGCGGCCTACGGCTATGCCGGCGGCGGCACCGCGGCGAACTATGCCGCCGGTGAGGGGCTGGTCGGACAGGCCGCCGTGGACCGGCGCACCATCCGGGTCGGGTCGGGCCGCACGAAGATGACGGTTCGGTCGGGTATCGCCGACACGAAGGTGTCCGACCTGATCCTGGTGCCGATCGTGTTCGAGGGCGAGGCGCTGGGCGTCATCGAGTTCGGCAGCGTCACCCCGTTCTCGGAACTGCACCTGGACTTCCTGGACCGGCTCGCGGGCACGCTGGGCATCGCGCTGAACACGATCCTGGCCAACCGCCGCACCGAGGAGCTGCTGGCCCAGTCGCAGCGACTGGCGCAGGAGCTGCGCGACCGCTCCGTGGAGCTGCAGCGCACCAACAACGAGCTGGAGGAGAAGGCCGCCCAGCTGTCGGAGCAGAACCGCAACATCGAGATCAAGAACCGGGAGATCGAGCTGGCGCGCCTCGGCCTGGAGGACAAGGCCCGGCAGCTGTCGGCGGCTTCGCAGTACAAGTCGGAGTTCCTGGCCAACATGAGCCACGAGCTGCGTACGCCACTGAACTCGCTGCTGCTGCTGTCGCGGCTGCTGGCCGACAACCCGGAGGCCAACCTCACCCCGAAGCAGATCGACTTCGCGCGCACGATCCACAGCGCCGGTTCGGACCTGCTCGCGCTGATCGACGACATCCTGGACCTGTCGAAGATCGAGGCCGGGCGGATGGACGTCGAGCCGGGCGAGGTCCGCTTCCAGGACATCTGCGACTACGTGGAGCAGGCGTTCCGGCCGCAGGCCGAGGAGAAGCGCCTGGAACTGCAGCTGACCCTGTCCGGGCAGCTGCCCGCCGGCATGATCACCGATGCGCAGCGGCTCCAGCAGATCCTGCGCAACCTGCTGTCGAACGCGGTCAAGTTCACCGACTCGGGCACGGTGCACCTGGAGATCGGGCCCGCGCCGGCGGACCTGGTGTTCGAGGAGCCGTCGCTGAGCCAGTCCGGCGAGGTGGTGATGTTCGCGGTGCACGACACCGGCATCGGCATCTCGGCCAGCAAACTGGCGCTGATCTTCGACGAGTTCCAGCAGGCCGACGGGACGACCAGCCGCAAGTACGGCGGCACCGGCCTCGGCCTGTCGATCAGCCGGGAGCTGGCGCGCCTGCTCGGCGGCACCATCACCGTCACCTCCGCCCCGGGGCAGGGCTCGACCTTCACCCTGTACCTGCCGGGCATGCTCACCGGCCCCACCACCGCGCCGACGCTGCCGCTGCTGCCGGCGCTGACCGGGGTGGGCGCGCCCGCCGGGGCCGTGCCGGTCAGCCCGGCGGCGCAGGCGCAGTACGCGACGCCGATGTCGCGGCCCATCATCGGCCGGGCCGCGACCGACACGCTGGGCGACGAGGTGTCGTCCACCCTGGACGGGGCACGGGTGCTCATCGTCGACGACGACGTCCGTAACGTCTTCGCCCTGGCCAGCGCTTTGGAGCACCACGGCATGCAGGTCCTGTACGCCGACAACGGCAACGACGGCATCCAGTTGCTGGCCGAGCACCCGGACATCGACATCGTGCTGATGGACGCGATGATGCCCGAACAGGACGGCTACGAGACCACGCGGATCATCCGGCGTAACCCGCACCTGACGACGTTGCCGGTGGTGTTCCTGACCGCCAAGGCGATGCCGGGTGACCGCGAGGCCGCGCTCGGGGCGGGCGCCAGCGACTACATCACCAAGCCGGTAGACCTCGACGAGCTGCTGCGCCTGATGGCGCGTTGGATCGGCCGGCAGGAGCAGGGTGCATGAGCGCGCTTGGTGGGTATGCCGCCGACGGGCGCAGCGAGGAGAAGGCATGAGTGAGCTATGCGAGCGAATCGGTGGGCTTCGTGGTCACGCCGCCGACGAGCGTAGCGAGGAGAAGGTGTGAGCGAGCTATGCGAGCGAATCGGCGGGCTTCGTGGTCACGCCGCCGACGAGCGTAGCGAGGAGAAGGTATGAGTGAGCTATGCGAGCGAATCCGTGGACTTCGTGGTCACGCCGCCGACGAGCGTAGCGAGGAGAAGGCGTGAGCGAGCTGGAGACGGGTTTCCTGATGGCTAAGGTGCTGCTGGTCGACGACCGGCAGGACAACCTCATCGCGCTGGAGGCGATGCTGCAGGGGCTGCCCGTCGAGCCGGTCGCGGTCAGCAGCGGCGAGGCGGCGCTCAAGCGGCTGCTCGTCGACGACTTCGCGGTGATCCTGATGGACGCGCAGATGCCGGGCCTGGACGGGTTCGAGACGGCGGGGCACATCAAACGCCGTGAGCGGACCCGGCACATCCCGATCATCTTCCTCACCGCGGCCGACCGTGATGCCCGGCTGGCGCTGCGCGGCTATGCCGCAGGTGCGGTCGACTACCTCACCAAGCCGTTCGATCCGTGGGTGCTGCGGGCGAAGGTGGCCATCTTCGTGGACCTGTGGGTCAAGACCCAGCAACTGCGCCAGCAGGCCCAGCAGTGGGCCAGGTTGTCGGGGGCGGCCCAGGACGCGGTGCGGCTGCTCGAGGAGCCCGGCCTGGACAACGTCGAACGTGCCCGCGAGGCGCTGCGTGCGGCGCTGCCGCACGACCCCGAGCCGCTGACCCGCCGCACTCGCTGACCCGGTCCGGCCGGGTCCTGCGGCGCTCGCCGGTAACGGTCAGGCGGCGGAGACCTCCAGGGCCAGCAGGCAGGCCTCGTCGTCGCGTTCGGGCGGGGTGAGTTCCCACAGCCCGGCGGTGCCGGTCTTGCGGTAGGCGGCGGCGACGCGGGTGGCGAATTCGGCCAGCGGGTCACGTTTGCGCTTGTGCAGCACCCCGTCGGTGAACGACACGAAGCTGTCGCCCGGTTGCAGGCGCAGCGTGTGGGTGTCGAAGCGCTGGCCGTCGAGCAGGCCCAGCAGCGGCCCGGCCGGGTCGTCGACGACGGCGGCGACGCCGTCGCGTACCAGCAGCGGCTGCAGGTGGCCGGCCGACGCCCAGCGCAGTGTCTGGTCGGCCGGCTGGTAGTGCCCGATCAGCAGGCTGGCCAGCGGCCCGTCGGGCGCGCCCATGAGCATGCCGTTGACGATGCGCAGGATCTCGGCGGGTGCGGTGCCGGCCGAGCCGAGCGTCACCACCGGGAACCGCAGCCGCACCACCGCGGCGGCGGCGACCAGGCCGGTGCCGAACGCGTCGCCGATGACGAACAGCAGCGACCCGTCGTCGAGCCGTTCGGCGTCGCAGAAGTCGCCGCGCAGCTGCGTACGCGGTGCGGTGGCGGCGTAGTGGCGGCCGGTCACCGCCGCGCCGGGAGTCTGCAGCACCAGGTCCCGGCCGGGGTAGAGCAGCCGGGTGAGGTTGGCGGTCAGCGACTGCTCGGCGGCGAGCTGGATCTGGCGTGCGGCGGCGATGGTCTCGCTGCGGGTCCAGCGGTCCTCGGCGGCGTGCTGCTCGCTGACGTCGTGCAGGACCAGCCGGATGAGGCGGATGTCGTCGCCGGCGAGGTCGGCCTCGGCGAACACGCGCACCGGCACCACGCCGCGGCTGGTGTTCAGCCGCAGCAGGGCCAGGTCGGGCCGGCCCTGGGCGAGGCCGGCGAGCAGTTCGCGCAGCAGGCCGCGGTCGGCGGCGGCGAAGAACGACCCGAATTTGTCCAGCGTGGTGGGGCCGTGTGCTTCGTCGCGCCCGATGAGCCCGTACAGGCCGGGGGACCATACCGCGTCCCTGGCCTGCAGATCCCATTCGGCCCAGCCGGAGCGGCTGAGCGTCTCCAGACGCGCCATGCGGGCGTCGTTGCTGACCGTGGCGTCGATGCGCTCCCAGGACGCCAGCAGCGCGTCGCCGACGCGGGCGGCCCGGCGGTTGAGGATGACGCGGCGGGGTCGGCCGTCGACGAGGGCGTCCTCGACGACGGCGTCGCGGGCGAAGGGCACGTCGTCGGTGAGCAGCTTGACGTAGGCCTCGAAGACGCCGTTGACGCGCAGCCGCGGGTAGACGTCAAGCAGCAGGCGTCCGACGGTGTCGCCGTCGGAGGCGCGTACGGCGGGTCCGGCGGCGGCGATGACGAAGTCCTCGACGGTGCCGTCGTCACCGCGCACCGGGGTCAGCAGGTGCCCGCGGCCGCCGAGCACGTCGAGCGCGGTGGCCAGCCACACCGGCAGCGCCGCGGGGGTGGTGTCGGCGGTGGACCACAACCGGCGCAGCGCCCGGCCCGCGCCGGCGGCGAGCCGGTCCAGGAAGGCGCGGTCGGCGGCGGTGAACTCGCGGGGCTCGCCCCAGACCAGGGACAGCGCACCGACCATGTGGTCGTCGACGGCCAGCGGGTACACGGCGCGGGCGGGCCCGGGGCCGATCAGGACGAAGTCGTGTGGCTGCAGGCCGTCGAGCAGCAGCGGGCGTCCGGTGCGCACCACGGCGCCGATGGTGGTGTTGAGCGAGCTGGGCGAGCGCTGCCATTCGCTGGCGACCTGGGCGGGCCAGCCGTGGCTGGCGACCAGGCGCACCGCGCCGTCCACTTCGGCGGTGAACACTGCTGCGGCCGCGCCGGGCGGGTCGCCGAGGCCGACGGTGACGAGCACGTCGGCAAGCGTCGGGAAGTCCGGTGCGGCATCGAGGGCGGCCAGGCATTTGCGCAGCACCCGGGCACGGGCCTGGGCCAGGGGCCGGGACGGGTCGTCGTCGAGGCCGACGATGGTGCGCAGGCCGGGCATGGGCCGGCCGGGCAGGTCCAGGGGCGCGGCGGCGGCCGCGGGCGGGTCCTGGGCTTCGGCGGTGTCGGGCACGGTCGCGCCGACGAGGTCGGCGGCCAGGTCGACGACGCTGACGTTGCGCTGCTGGGACATCGCCGACAGGCGGGCGAAGGCGGTCTCGGGGTCGCAGCCGTACCGTTCCGCGAGCAGGCCTTTGGCCTGTTCGATGAGGCCGCGGGTGCGCATCGCCTTGCGCAGGCCGGCGAGCTCGGCCTCCAGGCGCTGCACACGGGTCACCCAGTCTGCCTCTGCGGGCCGGGATTCGGCTTGCCGTGCCATGATTCGTACTCTGCCCATCGGGGTCGGCGCCGAAACGGTGATCTCATCATTGTCCGGCAGGAGCGTGACCGCTGGGACGGCGGGTGTGCGAACCGGGCCGGGCGTGCGTTAATGGAACTGTTTCAGGTGGCGGAGGGAGTGGGATGGACCGGGGTTTCGGTGTCGAACGGGTCGTGGACGCAGACCGCATCGTGGTCAGGGTCCGGGGCGAGATCGACCTGATGACCGCGGGCAGCCTGCGTGACGAGCTGTGTGACGCGGTCAAGCAGTCCCCCGAGGTGGTGGTCGACCTGGCCGGGGTGGGCTTCCTCGACTCGACCGGCGTGCGTGCCCTTTTCGACGCCTACCGGTCCGCCAACGAACTCGGTCACCGCTTCTATGTGACCGGTGCCCGCCAGTGGGTGGCCAAGGTGCTCGACGTGACCGGCGTCGGCAAGCTGCTGGCCCCGCCGGCCTGAGCCCGGCCCCGCCTGGTGAGGCGGGCGCGTTGACCTATTTCCGAAATTTTCACCGGCGCAGGCTTGGTCGCCGTGCCAGAGGGGCACGTGAGGAGTATGTCCATGCTGGTGTGCCATGTGCGGCGGCAGCAGCCCTTCGCGCTCATCGCGATGGCCGGGACGCTCGACCAGGACACACTCATCCAGGCGGGCGTCACGCTGGCCGACTGCCTGGCGGCCCAGCCCGAGGCCGTCGTCCTCGATCTGGCTGACACGCGTTGTGCCGACGAGCGGCTCGTGCCGTGGCTGCACCGTGCCGCGGTCAGCGCTTCCCGCTGGCCCGGTGTGCCGATCATGGTGGCCGCGCCGCCGTGCCCGGTGCCGGTGGCGCACCCGGGGCTGTCCGTCTACGACGACGCCGGCCTGGCGGAGAAGGCCGCCGAGGCGTTGCCGGTCAGCCCGCGGCGCTCGGTGACCCTGCCGCCCACCCCCGCCAGCTGTGCGCGCGCCCGTGATCTGGCGCAGCGCGCCTGCGCGGCGTTCGGGCTGCCGCGGCTGGGGCAGCTGGCGCAGCTGCTCGCGTCCGAGCTGGCCGCGAACGTGGTCACGCACGCGCGTACCGACATGGAACTGACGCTGCGCCGCGCGGGCGAGGCGGTGATCGTGGCGGTCCGGGACGGGGATCCGCGGCTGCCGCACGAGTCCGGCCCGGAGGACCGGGGTGCCGGCCTGGAGCTGGTTTCAGCGATGGCCACCGATTGGGGAAGCCTGCTGACCAGTGGCGGAAAGGTCGTCTGGGCGTTGGCTTCGGTGGCCGGGCCGCGGCGTGCCGCGACTTCCTGAGGGTCCTGCGCGCGTATACTTGAGCCCTGCCGTGCGAACGGCAGAACGTGGCCCGGGCGACCAGGCCACGACGGCGCTCTAGCAGCAGGGCGCCGTGGCCCGCCAGGAACAGCCTGCCGGCCCGTGCGGTGCACGGGTGACGCGACGCAGGCGATGGCAGGTGTGAAGATGCCGACCGCTACCGTTTCGTCCCCGAAGTCCGCCATGAGCGCTGTCGATGTGCTGGCGAGGTTCGAGGACTCTTTGCTGCTGCTCCACCGCCTTCCCGACGGCGACACCGGTCGGGGCCGGTTGCGTGACGAGATCATCTGCGGGTGCGCGCCGGTGGCGCGGCGCCTGGCGATGCGGTTCCGCAACCGCGGCGAGGACGTCGAGGACCTCGTCCAGGTGGCCACCATCGGTCTGATCAAGGCCGTGGACCGGTTCGAACCCGACCGCGGGGTGCCCTTCGCCAACTACGTCATGCCGACGATGCTGGGCGAGATCAAGCGCTACTTCCGCGACCGCACCTGGACCCTGCACGTGCAGCGTTCCCTGCAGGAGCTGCATCTGGCGGTGTGCCGGGCGATTCCCGAACTCAGCCAGTCCCTGCAGCGCACGCCGACCGCCGAGGACGTCGCGGTGTATCTGGGCGTCACCGAGGACGAGGTGCTGCGCGGCATGCAGTGCGCCGCGGCGTACACGGCGAGTTCGCTCAACGCGCCCGCGACCGCCGACGACGGCGACGGGGAGCTGCAGGACCTGCTGGGGGAGTGCGACGACACCCTGGAGGCGCTGCCCGAGCGGGAGGCGCTGCGGCAGGCGATCGACACCCTGCCCGAGCGCGACCAGCGCATCCTGCGGATGCGTTTCGTCGACAACCTGACCCAGTCGGAGATCGCCGAGCAGGTCGGCGTGTCGCAGATGCACGTCTCGCGCCTGCTGACGCGCGCCTTCCAGGCCCTGCGGGAGGAGCTGACCACCGCCGACGCCGTGTGAACGCCGCCGCCCCGCACCGCGGGGCGCCCGGACCGCCTCAGTCCGGGGGCTCGCCTGCCACGTCGGGCGGCTCCCGGTCGAGGCGGTCCTGCTCGCTCTCACCGGCGGCGGTGCCCAGGTCGTCCAGCCCCGGCGGGGGCAGCTCGCGGTCGGGCTCGGGCAGCGGCTCCCGCTCCGGAGGCGGCTCGAAATCCTCGGCGGGCGGGGTGAACCTCGGTTCGCTCATAGCAGCCCACGTACCCGACCGGAGGTGGGCTCACACCCGCCAGGACCTCCCGGCCCGCACCACCGGAGGGGGCGACGCGGACCGGGACGCGGCTCACATGCGCTCGGGCGCCTCGATGCCGAGCAGCCCGAGGCCCTGCGCGATGACCCGGGCGGTGAGGTCGCACAGCAGCAGGCGGCTGGCCCGTACCGGGCCGTCGGCTTTGAGGACCGGGCAGTTGTCGTAGAAGGCGGTGTACGCCCCGGCCAGGCTCTGCAGGTAGCCGGCGAGCCGGTGGAACTGCAGCGTCTCGGCAGCGTCGGCGACGACCGCGGGGAAGCCCAGCAGTTGCATCGCCAGCGCCCGCTCGGCCGGGGAGTCGAGCAGCACCGTCGCGGCGCGGTCCGGTGTCACCCCGCCCTTCCTGAAGATCGAGTTGATCCGGGCGTACGTGTACTGCAGGTACGCCCCGGTGTCGCCGGAGAACGACAGCATCCGGTCCCAGTGGAAGCTGTAGTCCTTGATCCGGTCGCTGGACAGGTCGACGTACTTGATCGCGCCGATGCCGACCATGCGGGCGACCTCGGCCCGGGTGTCGGCGTCGAGTTCGGGGTTCTTCTCCAGCACGATCGCCGCGGCGCGGGTCACCGCCTCGTCGAGCAGGTCCACCAGCTTGACCGCCTCGCCTGCCCGCGACGCCAGCTTCTTGCCGTCCGCGCCCAGCACCTGGCCGAAGCCCACGTGCACGGCCCGTGCGGGCTCGGCCAGCCAGCCCGCCTCACGCGCGGTCTGGTACACCATCTCCAGATGCTGCTGCTGCGGCGAGCCGACCACGTACAGCAGCCGGGTCGCCTTCAGGTCCTGGGTCCGGTGCCGGATCGCGGCCAGGTCGGTCGCGCCGTAGCCGTAGCCGCCGTCGCGTTTGCGCACGATGATCGGCATCGGCTCACCGTCGCGGCCGGTGAAGCCCTGCGGGAAGACGCACATCGCGCCGTCGCTTTCGCGCAGCAGACCGAGGGCGTCGAGGGCGTCGACGACCGGGTCGAGCATGTCGTTGTAGTACGACTCGCCGAAGAAGTGGTCCGAGGTCAGGGTGACGCCCAGCTTGTCGTACACGGCGAGGAAGTACTTCTTGCTCTCGTCGACCAGCAGCCGCCACAGGCGCAGCGTGGTCGCGTCGCCGGACTGCAGCGCCACCACCCGCCGCCGGGACCGCTCGGCGAACGCCGGATCGGCGTCGAACTTCACCCGTGCCGACTGGTAGAAGCCGTTGAGGTCGCCGACCGACAGCTCGTGCAGGGCCTCGCTCTCGCCCAGGTCCAGCAGGTGCTCGATGAGCATGCCGAACGGGGTGCCCCAGTCGCCGATGTGGTTGGCACGCCGCACGTCGTGGCCCAGCCAGTCCAGCGTCCGCGCGACGGCGTCGCCGATCACGGTGGTGCGCAGGTGGCCGACGTGCAACTCCTTGGCCACGTTCGGCGCGGAGTAGTCGATGATCACGGTCTCCGGCGCGACGGCCGTGGGCACGCCGAGCCGCTCGTCGGCGCTCATCGTGGCGAGCAGCCCTGCCAGCGCGTCGTCGCGCAAGGTGAGGTTGATGAACCCCGGCCCGGAGATCTCCGCGGTGGCGACCAGGTCGGCCAGGTCGGCGCGGCCGAGGGCGTCGGCGGCGATGTCACGCGGCGCGCGGCCGAGCCGCCGGGCCAGCGGCAGCGCGCCGTCGGCCTGGAAATCGGCGTGCTGCGACCGGCGCACCACCGGATCCACACGCTCGCCCGCCACCTCCGCGAAAGCGGCCGCCAACCGGTCGTTGAGGAGACTCTCCAGGTCAGTCACGTGAACTCAGCTCTCTCGCAGGGAAACGGGCAGGAGCAGCCCGCCGGAGCGGCATCGCACCGGGCAGGCCACTACAAAGATCAGACAGAAGGTGCTGAGAAAGGCAGCGCCGCGCGCGAAAGGGCGTCAGCGAGCTGCCATGATTCGTCGTCGCTCGATCACGACGACGAGACCCGGCCGGCGCACGGCGACACGGCCACGAAGGCCGGCGCGCACCACAGCGGGAAACATGCCCATGACCCTACCCGACCCCGCCACCGGGAAAGGAAGGGCACCTTGTAAACGGCATGCGTAGCGGAGGGGCACCTTCCTAACATGAGCGGATGACCGACGACGCGGACGGGCAGTACCGGTTCTACGGCCAGCTGGCCCGGTGGTGGCCGCTGATCTCGCCGGTCGCCGACTACGCCGAGGAGATGGCGTTCACGGCGCGGCTGCTGCGCTCGGCGTCGATCCCGGTGCGCGAGGTGCTGGAGCTGGGCAGCGGCGGCGGACACAATGCGGTGCACCTGCGGGAACATTTCACGATGACGCTGTCGGACCTGTCCGCGGAGATGGTCGACGTGTCGCGGCAGCTGCACCCGGGCTGCGAGCACCACGTCGGGGACATGCGCACGCTGCGGCTGGGCCGCACCTTCGACGCGGTTGTCCTGCACGACGCGGTGAGTTACCTGACGACCGAGGACGACCTGCGGCAGGCGTTCGCGACGGCGTACGCCCACTGCCGGCCCGGCGGCGTCGCCGTGCTGCTGCCCGACGAGACGGCGCAGACCTACGAACCCGGCGCCGACCACGGCGGCGCCGACGGCCCCGACGGGCGCGGCGTGCGCTTCCTCGAGTGGTCCTGGGACCCCGACCCCACCGACACCTGGACCCTCACCGAGTACGCGTTCCTGCTGCGCGAGTCCGACGGCAGTGTGCGCACGGTCCACGAGACCCACCGCACCGGCGTCTTCGCCCGCGAGGTGTGGCTGAAACTGCTCGCCGAGGCCGGGTTCGCCCCCGAACTCGTGACCGAGCAGACCACCGAGGACCGCACCCCCCGCGACTGCTTCATCGCCCACCGCCCCGCGTAGAGCCGCCCCGACGGGATACGGTGGCGGCATGCGGCGGCTTTCGACGGCCCGACCGGGTCGGACGGCCCGGGTGCTGTTGCTGCTCGCCACCCTGGTCGGCCTCGCCGCGATGCACACCCTCGGGCACGGCGGCGCAGCCCACGCCGCCATGACGCCGATGCCGGGCCACGGAACCGCGCCGGCCGCCGAGGGGACCGCAGCGGGCATGACCGCGACGGTCGCCGCCATGGCCGCACACGTCGAGGCCGTTCCGCAGGAAGGGTGCCCCGACGGCCACTGCGCCCGGCTGCTGGTGCCGCCCGGCCGCCACACCGCTGGCATGGACTGGTGGGACCTGTGCGTGGCGGTGCTGACCGCTCTCGGCGTGCTGCTGCTGTTGTTCTGGCTGCTGGGCGTGGTGTCCCGCCGCCATCCTGCAGGCCCGTCCCGCGCCCGCGCGGGTGCGGCCTCGCGCGGCCCGCCCGTACGCGGACTCGGTCTCACCCTGGCCACGGTGTCGGTGATGCGGCACTAGGACCCGTGCTGCCGCGCTCCGGCGCGGCAGGTCCTGCCGTACACCCCTTTCCCGACACCGAGAGGTCGATTCGATCATGTTCAGCAACACCTCGCTGCGCGCTGCCCTGATGCCGGCCGCCGCAGCCGTCACCGCCCTGGTCCTCGCCGGCTGCGGCGGCGGCCATTCCGGCATGGACCACGGCTCCGGCGCGACGCCCACGGCGACCGCGAGTTCGGCGATCGGCTCGTTCAACGACGTCGACGTGGCGTTCGCCCAGGGGATGATCCCGCACCACCAGCAGGCGGTGCGGATGGCGCAGCTCGCGCCCACCCGCGCGGCCGACGCCCAGGTCAAGGCGCTGGCCGAGCAGATCAGGGCGGCCCAGGACCCGGAGATCGCCACGATGACCGGGTGGCTGCGGACCTGGCAGCGGCCGACTGCCATGCCCGGCCACGAGACCGGCCACCAGGGCATGCCCGGCATGATGAGCGACGCTCAGCTGGCGGCGCTGGAGGCCACGTCGGGCCGCGACTTCGACCGGATGTTCAGCGAGCTGATGATCGCGCATCACGAGGGCGCGGTCACCATGGCGCAGCAGGAGCTCGCGAACGGCGCGAACCCCGCGGCCAAGGAACTGGCCCAGCAGATCGTCGCAGCCCAGCAGGCTGAGATCGTCACGATGAAGGCGCTGCTGGCGCGCCTGTGAACCGGTCCGGGTGGCGCGGCCCCGCCGCGCCACCCGGGCGCTCGGTCAGGCGTCCGCGCCGGCGCGCCGGCCGGTGCACAGTTCGTCGAGCCGGCGGAGCGTGTCCTGCATGCTCTCGATCCAGATCCGGCCGTCGTCCATGGACACCCGCTCGTCCTCGGGTGCCCGCGAGCAGTCGTAACTCTCGGTGACGATGGTCGCGCCGGGTCCGTCGGGGAGGAGCTGGTAACTCCACCGGTGGCCCCACCGGGCGTCCGGCGCAGCGGCGTCGGGGTGGCCGCGGCCCGCCACGGGCTCCCAGCTGATCCGCCTGTCCTGCTCGAACTCGACGACGTGGTTGTCCATCTCGTAGTCGCCGTGGGCCGAGTAGTACATCCGCATCACGAAGACGTCGCCGACCCCGGTGACGGCCGTCTGCGTCACGGCTCCGCGAAGCATGCCGGAGCCGTCCAGGGCCAGGTGGCGGGCCGGGTCGGCAAGCACCCGGAAGATCGCGGCCGCGGGGGCGTCGATGCGCCGGGACACGCGCACCGCGGGGCTGCCGTCGCCGTCCATGGGCGGGCCTCCTCCATCAGGAAAGGTGGATGGTCCGCCGCATGGTAAACGCCCCGTCCGACAGGACGGGGCGTTCGGGTCGTGGCCGCAGGCCTCAGTGGTACTGGTGCACGACGGCGTGGCCCTTGCCGCGGGAGATGAGCCAGCGGTTGACGGGGACGGTGAGCACGAACGCGATCAGCAGCGAGAACGCCAGTGCCGCCCAGAACAGCCAGCTGTTCAAACCGGAGTCCATGGCGCCGGGCACGCCGACCATGATGGCGTTGTCGATCAGCTCCATCACCGCGATGGACACCGTGTCCGCGGCGAGCGCGACCTTCAGCGCCTGCCGGAAGCCGACCCCGGCGCGCAGCACGCTGCGCATGGTCAGCGCGTAGCCGAAGACGAACGCCAGGGCCACCGACAGCACGACCGTCGGCCCGGCCGCCCAGCCCAGCGCGGTGCCGATGACCATGCCCAGGACCTCGCCGATGGCGCAGCCGGTGAGGCAGTGCAGCGTCGCCGAGGCGGCCATGCGCCAGGTCGCGGCGGGGGCAGCGTGGACATGGGGGGTGTGCTCGGTCGCCGCGCTGCGGGCGGCTTCGTCGGTGACGTGGCCGTGGGCGGCATGGTCGTGGTGATCCATGCCGCCCAGCATACCTCCGAATACCCCCTGGGGGTATGGTCAGACGTGACAGATGATCTCGCCGTGCGGCACCGCGAACCAGCCGTCCTCGGCCGCCACCCACTCCCGCCAGCCGTCGGCGATCCGCCGCAGGTCGGCCGTCGTGGCGTAGCCGGCGGCGACGGCCTGCCCGGCCAGTGCCGACTGCACGACACGCTCCGCCCACATGCCACCCCACCAGGCCCGCTCCGCGGGGGAGGCGTAGCACCAGACGCTCGCGGTCGCGGTGACGTCGGTGAACCCCGCCGCTCGCGCCCACGAGTGCAGGCGTCGGCCGGCGTCGGGTTCGCCGCCGTTGTCGCGGGCGATGCGCCGGTACAGCGCCAGCCACTCGTCGAGCGCCGGGATCAGCGGCCACCAGGTGAACGCGGCGTAGTCGCCGTCGCGGGCGGCCACCACCCCGCCGGGCCGGCACACCCGGCCCATCTCGCGCAGCGCGCCGACCGGGTCGGACAGGTGCTGCAGCACCTGGTGGGCGTGGACCACGTCGAACGAGCCGTCGGGCAGGCCGAGGGCCTGCACGTCGGCGACCAGGAAGTCGACGTTGGCGGTGGCGCGGGCGGCGATCTCGGCGCGGGCCAGACCCAGCGCGTCCTCGGTCAGCTCCAGCGCGGTGAGCCGGGCCGGGGCGACCGCGTCGGCCAGGTCGGCGGTGATGGTGCCCGGCCCGCAGCCCACGTCCAGCACCGACCGGCCCGGCCGCAGGTGGGGGAGCAGGTAGGCGGCGGAGTTGGCCGCGGTGCGCCAGCGGTGTGACACCAGCACCGTCTCGTGGTGTCCGTGCGTGTACGTCGTCATGGTTGATCCCTCCTACCGGGAGAGTCTAAAGATCGCGTCCCGGCATATAGGAGAACAATCTCACTTCGTGGTCATGTTTAGGAAAGATGCAGGTGAGGGAACATACGTTCGGTGGCGAACGGACATCGAGTGAGCACGGCCGATGTCTTCCGGTGGGCGGTGGCCGCCTCGTGCGGCATCGCCCTGGTGGGCGTGGTGCTGGCCGCCGTCTGGTCGGTACGCGGAATTCTGGTGCTGGTCCTCGTGTCGCTGTTCGTGGCGGTCAGCCTCGACCCGGCGGTCCGCTGGCTGGTGCGCCACCGCATCCGCCGCCCCTACGCCGTCACCATCATCCTGGTCGTCGTCGCGGCCCTGATCGCGCTGGTGCTCGCCGGGATCGGGCCGCCGCTGGTCCGCCAGGCCGGGCAGCTCACCAGCGACCTGCCTGCCCACATCCAGGACCTCGACGAGCGCTCACGCGCGTTCCGGGAGCTCAGCGCCAGGTACGGGCTCGGCGACCGGCTCAACGAACTCGTCGCCTCGGTGCCCGAGCGGGTCGGCACGAGCCTGCTGAGCCTGTTCCGCACCTTCCTCGGCGTGCTCGCGGCCGCGCTGACCGTGCTGGTGCTGTCGCTGTACTTCCTCGCCGACATGCCGCGACTGCGCCGCCGGGTCCAGCTGATGGCCCCCGACCGGCAACGCGAGCGGGCGCGCCGCATCGTCGACGTGGTCGTGGACAAGGTCGGCTCGTACATGATCGGCAACCTGCTGATCTCGGTGATCGCAGGGGTGATCGCCTACGTCGGCCTGCTGGTGCTGGGCATCCCGTTCGCGCTGCCGCTGGCCCTCGTGGTCGCGGTGACCGACCTCATCCCGCTCGTCGGCGCGACGCTGGGCACCGCGGTCTGCGGGCTGGTCGCGGCCCTCACCTCCGGGCTGTGGCCCGCCGCGATCGGCATCGTGATCTGGCTGCTGATCTACCAGCAGATCGAGAACTACGTCATCGTGCCGAAGGTGATGAAGCAGAGCCTGGACATGCCCGCGCTCGCGGTGCTGCTGGCCAGCCTGCTCGGCGCCGGGCTGCTCGGACTGGTCGGCGCGCTCATGGCCATCCCGATCGCCGCCACCGTCAAGACGGTGCTGGTCGAACTGCGCCGACCGCTGCCACCCGAACATCTGCCCGAGCCCGCCGACGATTCAGATCACCGACCTGCGGGTACGGAGCCGTGATGCGAGTCGTCGTGGTGGGGGCCACCGGCAACATCGGGACCGCGGTCCTGCGCCGGTTGGTCGACGGAGGAGAGTTCGACCAGATCACGGGCGTGGCCCGGCGGCTGCCCGCGCGGGACGCCGGTCCGCCGTACGACCAGGTGCAGTGGCACCGCGTGGACGTCGGCGCGCCGGAGGCGACGCGGGAGCTGGCTGACCTGTTCGCGGGCGCGGCCGCGGTGATCCATCTGGCCTGGCAGATCCAGCCCAGCCACGACCGGGCCCGGATCCGGCACACCAACGTCATGGGCACCGCCGGCACGGCCGCCGCCGTGGTCGCCGCCTCGGTGCCGGCGCTGCTGGTCGCGTCGTCGGTCGGGGCGTACGCGTCCGGCCCGAAAGACGACCGGGTCGACGAGGACTGGCCCGTCACCGGCGTGCCCGGCTCGACCTACAGCCAGGACAAGGCCGACGTCGAAGCGCTGCTGGACCGCCTCGAGGACGAGCAGCCGCGGTTGCGGGTGGTCCGCATCCGCAACGGGCTGGCCTTCCAGCGCTCTGCCGCG
Source organism: Catellatospora sichuanensis (assembly GCF_007483665.1). Lineage (GTDB taxonomy): Bacteria > Actinomycetota > Actinomycetes > Mycobacteriales > Micromonosporaceae > Catellatospora > Catellatospora sichuanensis. Next base: position 238,129 of record NZ_VIQO01000023.1, on the reverse strand, counting down.
GCGGAGATCGCGCGGCTGTTCGCCGGTCCGCTGGCCCCGCTGGGCCTGCTGCGCCACGGCCGCCTCCCGCTGCTGCCGGGCGGACGCACGCTGCGGGTGCAGGCGGTGCACAGCGACGACGTCGCCGATGCGTACGCGCGGGCGATTCTGGCCCAGGCGCACGGCGCGTTCAACATCGCCGCGGAGCCGGTGCTCGACGCGGCCAGTGTCGGCGCCCGGTTCCACGGGATGGCCGTGCCCGTGCCGCCCGCACTGCTGCACGCCGCCGCAGCGCTGACCTGGACGGCCCGCCTGCAGCCCACCGAACCCGGCTGGATCCGGCTCGCCGCGAACTGCCCGCTGATGTCCTGCCACCGCGCCGAGGCCGAACTGGGCTGGCGACCGCGCACCGATGCCCTCGATGCGCTCGCCGAGCTGCTCGACGGCATGGCCCATGGCACCGGCGACGGCTCGCCACCCCTGCGCGCCCGGCCCGGGGCCGCCGCCCGGCTGCTCGCCATGGCCGGGGGACGGCTGCCGGGCCACGGCGACCCCTACTGAGACCGGAGGAGTGCCCGTGTCCGCATCGCAGACCAGCCGCGGCAGCAGGGTGGGTCACGTGGTCGGCAGGGAGATCGTGAACGTCGTACCGTGACCGGCCTCGCTGACCACCCCGATCGTGCCGCCGTGGTCGACGGTGATCTGCCGGGCGATGGTCAGCCCCAGTCCGCTGCCGCCGGTGGCCCGCGTCCGTGCCCGGTCCGCGCGCCAGAACCGGTGGAAGACGCGTTTCTGATCCTCTGCGGGGATGCCGGAACCGCGGTCGGTGACCCTTACCTGCACGGTCTGCCCGGCCCGCAGCGCGGCCAACGTGACCGTCGTGCCCGCCGGCGCGTGCCGGACCGCGTTGGTCACCAGGTTGCCCACCGCCTGCCGCAGCCGGCCCGCGTCGGCGTGGACCAGGAGCGCAGACCCGGCGACCACCTCAAGATCGACGGTGACGGCCGCGGCTGCCGGCTGGTGCGCTGCCCGGCAGTTCTCCAGCAGCTCGCCGATGTCGACTCTGGACCGGTGGTATGCGAGCGCACCTGCCTCGGCCAGGGCCAGGGTCTGCAGGTCGTCGATGATCCGCTGTTGCAGCATGGCCTCCTCGTGCAGCGAGCGGAACAGCGTCGCGTCGGCGGTGACCAGGCCGTCCTCCAGGGCCTCCAGGTAGGCGCGGACGTTGGCGAGCGGAGTGCGCAACTCGTGGGCGACGTCGGCGATCATCCGCCGTTGCCGCTCCTCCGCGTGCTGCAGCGAATCGGCCATCCCGTTGAACGTGGCGCCGAGCTGGGCCAGTTCGTCACCGCCCTCGACGCTCACGCGCTGGTCCAGGGAACCTTCCCCGAAGCGGCGGGCAGCCACCGTCAGGCGCTGGATGGGGCGCAGCACATGGCGGCTGAGCAGCAGGGAGCCGAGCACGATGGGCACGGCGACCACGCTGAAGGCCAGGATGATCGGCGTGGTGTCGATGCCGTCCTCCGAGCTGACGGCCAGACGCAGCGGCTCCGGTCCGACGATGCCGATCCGGGCGAGGAAGACCTCGCCCAGGCAGGTGCGCAGGTGCTGTGCCGGATCGGGCTCCGCGGTGCGGGAGGCCTCGGGCCGGGCGGCCTTGGGGCGGGAGCCGGGGGCGGCCGCCTCGCTGGGCGAGTCGGCACAGCGGTCGACCTCCTCCCGGTCGCGGGTGATCGAGTACGGCTGGCTCGCCGAGCCCGTTCGGCACTCGGTCACCAGGTCGGGCGGGGCAGTGGACTGCGTGATGAGCGGCAGTCCGTAGTGGGTCGTGACGGCCTGGGCCGGCACGCCCGCGCGGGACAGGCAGGCGGCGAACCGGATCTCCTGCCGGTACCGCTCGATCGCCAGCAGCGTGGTATCCCGCTCCTTTCCCGACTCTTCAGGCAGGTCGAGCCGCGGTCGGGCGTCGAGCGGGAAGGTCAGTTTCGTCATCGGGGTCACCGGTTCGCCCGCGAGCACCGCGGTGTCGACGATGCCGACCTGCCCGTCCTGCGTGTCGAGCCGGATGCGCCGGCCGGTTCTGTCGGCGATGCCGGCTGCCACCTCGGCTATGCCTTCCCAGGTGCCGTGATTGCGGCCGTACTGGGTGACCTCTTCGGCGATCTGCCGCATGACCTGCTGCTGGGCGGTGGCGGACGCGGTCACCGCGTTCTCGGCGAGGGTGAAGGTGAGGTATGTGCTGGCTCCGGTGGCGAGCAGCACGACGATGGCCACCAGGGCGAACACCCTGATCCGGAAGGTCATGCGGGCGGTTGCGGGATGCGGTAGCCGCGGCCGTAGACGGTCTGCACGTACCGCGGCTCGCTCGGGTCGGGCTCGATCTTGCGGCGTAGGTTGACGATGTGCACGTCGACGGTGCGTTCCAGGACGTCCTGGTCGAAGCCGAAGGCGCGATCGATGATCTGCGATCGGGTGAAGGCGCGCCCGGGTTCGGCCGCGAGCACCTCCAGGATGCCGAACTCCTTGGCGGTCAGCGCCACCGGGCGTCCGCCGACCCGCACCTCGAAGCTGTCGGCGTCCACGACGAGGTCGCCGACGACGAGCGGTGCCCTGGCGCCGGCCGCGACCCCGGCCGAGCGGCGCAGCAGGGCGCGTACCCGGGCGACCACCTGGCGAGGGCTGTAGGGCTTGGTGATGTAGTCGTCGGCGCCCAGGTCGAGCCCGAGCAGGATGTCGTTCTCGGTGCTGCGGGCGGTGAGCAGGATGATCGGCACGGTGGACTCGCGGCGCAGGATGTGGCACACGTCCAGCCCGTCGACCTCGGGCATCATCACGTCGAGCAGGACCAGGTCCGGGTTGCGGGCCCGGCACTGATCGAGCGCGGCGCGGCCGTCGGCCACCCCCAGCACGCTGTGTCCCTCGTGTTCCAGGTACATGCGAAGCACCTGCACGAGCTTCGGGTCGTCGTCGGCGACCAGGATCCGGGCTGCCACGTGTCACCTCCGTCGTCGTATCGCTGTGCGGATTGTGCCTCGGCACGTGTGAACAACGTGTTAGCGAGCAGCCGGCTTCGATGGAAAGATTGCGAGAATGGTTGCTCATCCGACGTCCTGACCTGGAACATCGTTCGCTAATCGCATCTTAGTCAGGTCTTAATAAGTGGCCTTATACGTTGCGCTGCATTGTTGGCGGCAGCGGAAGAGGTCAATTCGATGAATGGTTTCGCGATCGTGGAAGACGCCTTGGCCGTCGGTGGCTGTGCATGCCGCACCGTGGTCGAGGAGGTGGCGGCATGACCGCGGTTCTGCTGGTCGGCTGGCGTCCGAAGGCCATCGCCGCACTGCGCCGGCTCGGTGCGGAGGTCACCTGCGTGTTCCGGCCGGGCGAGGACGACACCGCGGCGTCAGGGCAGCGGCCGCACCGGTCGGTGCGGGTCGCCGATCCGGCCGGTGTCGAGTCGGTCCTGTCCGGTCTGGCCCGCCACGACCTGCGTCCCGCCGACTTCGACGTCGTGTGCAGCCAGCAGGAGTTCACCATGGTGACCGCGGCGGTGGTCGGCGGCGACCGGTCCTGGATGCCACTGCCCACGGCCATGAACCTGCGTGACAAGCAGCTCCAGAAGCTGCGCATCCGGCAGGCGGGTCTGCGCGTCGCCGACTGCTGGATCGTCGACGACATCCGCGAGTTGCGGGTTCCGGCCTACCCCAGTGTCCTCAAGCCGCTGGCGGGCGCCGGAGCGCGTGACACCGTCGTGCTGGGCAGCCAGGAGGCCGCCGACCACGCGCGCGAGCGCCTGCTGGGCACCCGTCGGCGCGGACCGTGGCTGCTGGAGCGGTTCATGACCGGCCACGAGCACGCCGTCGACGGTGTCGTGCGCGACGGGCGGCTGCGTCAGCTGAGCATCTCGCGGTACCAGAGCAATCTGATCCGGATGCAGGACGGGGCGCACATGCTGTACGTGGCGCAGGACCCGGCCGAACACCCGCGGCTGTATCGGCAGGGCTGGGAGCTGGCGGAGGCGGCGATGCGCGCGCTCGGGCACACCGATGGCGTCTTCCACATGGAGGCGTTCCTCGACGAGCACGGTTTCGTCTTCAGTGAATGCGGTGGCCGGATCTGCGGGGGCAAGGCCGATGTGATGGCCGAGTTGAAGTTCGGCATCGACCTGCACGACGAGTGGGCGCGGGCGGTGCTGCGCCTGCCCGCCGGGCGGCAGCGGCCCGGACGCGCGGGCAGCTATGCCCACGGCTGGATGCCGCTGCCGCCCGGCCGGCTGGTGTCGGCGCCCGACCCTGCGCAGATCTCCGCGCGGCCCGGCGTGCGGGAGGCGCACGTATGGCTCACCCCGGGCGACCGGGTGGTCGACCCGCGCACGTCCTCCGGCGCCGGGCTGGGCACCGTGCTGGTCGAGGGCGACACGGTCGCCGACGTCGAGCGGAACTTCGGCGCGCTCGTGCGGTGGGTGCAGGACGCTTCGAAGGTCGACCAGGACGCGTGACGCCGCGACGGGCGTGCCCGTCGCGGCGTCACGCAGGACGTCAGGCGGGAGCGCGGCGCAGCTCTCGCACCGGGCGCACGGCCAGCAGGACGATGCAGCCCAGCACCCCGACCAGGGCGGACACGCCGAGCACCTGGTCGGCGCCGATGAGTAGGGCCGCGGGCGCGGCGAGCACCTGGCCGACGGGGATTCCGGCGACCGAGCCGGCGATCTCGTAGGCCGACACCCGGTTGAGCACGTCGCCGGGCACCTGGGTCTGCACGCTGGTGGCCCACATGACCGACCAGAAGGCCCACGCCGCGCCGCCCATCGCGTGCGCCGCGAGCAGCAGCTCGAACGGCGCGTGCACGGACACCGACAGGGGGATCAGGGCGAAGCCGAACATGGCCAGGCCGCCGGCGGCCAGCGGCCGGGCCGGGCGCACCCGCATCGCGACCAGGCCGCCCAGCACGGTGCCGCCGCCCATCGCCGACATCGCCCAGCCGTACGCGCTCTCGCCCAGGTAGGCGGTGATCACCCCGGAGCTGAGCGGGATGTTCGGCCCGAACAGCAGCACGCCGAACACCACCCAGATCAGGATCACGCTCCACATCCAGCTGCGGGTCCGGAACTCGTGCCAGCCTTCGCGCAGGTCCCGGCGGATCGTGACGTCGGTCTGCGGGGCGCGCACGACCGGTGGCAGCCGGAGTGCGAGCAGGCACAGCGCGCTGACGGCGAAGGTGGCGGCGTTGATGGCGTACACGGTGCCAGGCCCGGTGAGCACGACGAGCGTCGCGGACAGGGCCGGCCCGAGCAGCTGCGCCCCGGCGTCGGCCACCCGCAGGGCGCCGTTGGCGCGCTGCACGTCGGCGGCGACGCGCGGCACCATGCCGGCGACACCGGGCTGGAACATGGCGGTGGCCGCGCCGGCCAGCGCCGACATCGTGATCAGCAGCCAGAGCGGAGCGTGGCCGGTGATCAGGGCGACGGCGACGACGGACTGGGTGACCATGCGCACCACGTCCGCGCCGATCATCAGGCGGCGGGCGCCGAAGCGGTCGGCGAACACCCCGCCGAACAGGATGAGGGCGATCAGCGGCGTCATCCACGAGGCGAGCACCAGTCCGACGCCGGAGTCGCCGTGCCCGGCGGAGCGCACCGCCAGCGCCACGGCGACGGGCAGCATGCCGTCGCCGAGCAGGGCGACGGCGCGGGCGACGAAGTAAAGGCCGAAATCACGGGTCCACATGCGACCCGTACCCGGTGGTACGACTGTCATGCTGATCAAGAACCCAGAACTGTTAAGACTCCTTCCCGATTTTGACAAAAACCTGGGATGAATTTGTGTAGGACTTGACAGGCATATAACCAGACAGGCATGTTAAGAGCGTGACGGTGGTGGGCGCGTTCGCGGTACTGGGTGAGGCGAACCGGCTGCGCATCCTGGAGCACCTGCGCGGCTCCGAGTGCAGCGTCGGCGAACTGGTGGACCGGCTCGGCATGAGCCAGCCCGCGGTCTCCAAGCACCTGCGGGTGCTGCGCGAGGCGGGTTTCGTGTCCAGCCGCATCGCCGCCCAGCAGCGGATCTACCGCATCGAACCGGAGCCGTTCGCCGAGATGGAGCACTGGCTGGCGCAGTACCGCCGGCTGTGGGACCGCCACCTCGACGCGCTGGAACGGCATCTCGACAACCAGGAGTGACGATCATGAACGCCATCGACCCGGGACCGATCTGGCCGGTCGAATGCCACCCGTCGGGCGGCCGCTGGACCCTGGTGCTGCAGCGCGACCTGGCGCACCCGCCCGCGAAGGTGTGGGCCGCGCTCACCGAACCCGGGCAGCTCGCCCAGTGGGCGCCCTTCCTGGCCGACCGCGATCTCGGCAAGGCGGGCGCGGCGACCTTGACGATGATCGACGGCGAGCACGCCGAGGATCTGCCCGCGACCGTGCAGCGGGCCGAGCCGCCGCACCTGCTGGTCTACACCTGGGGCGAGGACCTGCTGCGCTGGGAGCTGACGCCGACGGCCGACGGCACCCGGCTGACCCTGCGGCACACCATGGCCGACCGGACCTGGCTGCCCAAGGTCGCGGCCGGCTGGCACCTGTGCCTGGTCGTCGCCGGGCGGATGCTCGACGGGAACCCGGTGCCGCCGATCCGCGGAAACGAGGCCAAGGACCACGGCTGGGTCGAACTCGACGAGGCGTACGGCCGCGAGCTGGGTATATCCGGGGAGGCGACGCCGTGACGGCCACACCGGGCTTGCCTGACCTAGCCGAGCCGCCGCTGTAGTACCGCGCCACGGCTAGGGCGATCTGCTCGAAACGGACGTTCGCCGAACGGTGATCCGTTTCTGTGGGCGATGGACGTCGCCATGACGACGTTCAGCGTCCACAGAAACGGATCATCAGGGAGCCGCGCCGTTGCCGAGTGGCGGCGCGGGTGGGCGCGGTGTTCCCCCGGCAAGTGGAAACGGATACGCTGCTGCGCTGCGAGGGCGGTCGAAGACGGCCGTGACGGCATTGTGCGGGCAGGAGTGTTGAGCGGCGATGAGCGTAGACAACGGTTACCTGAAGGTCATGTCGTGGAACCTGTGGCTGGCCGGCCGCTTCGTCGACGACTCCCGGCCCAAGCAGTTGGCGTTCCTGCGCGAGCAGGCGCCCGACGTGGTCGGCCTGCAGGAGACCCTCGGCGAGGCGGCCCGTGAGCTGGCCGAGGACCTCGGCTGGCACTACCACCAGGGCGGCAGCTGCGGCGTCGTCTCGCCCCACCCGATCGTCGCGCGCTACGGCGACGAGTCCCTGCACGGCGTCGGCGCGCGGGTCCGACTGCCCACCGGACGTGAGCTCGTGGTGTGGAGCGCGCACCTGAACTACGAGCCCTACGGGCCGTACGACTTCCACCTGTCCGGCATGACCGTGCCGCAGGTGCTGGCGCGCGAGGAGGAGGCGGGCCGGCCGCAGCAGATCGCCGACATCATCGACGCGATGCGCCCGGCGCTGGCCGAGAACCGCCTGCCGGTGCTGCTCACCGGCGACTTCAACGTGCCCTCGCACCTGGACTGGCCGAACCTGCCGTGGCAGGTCAGCGTCGCGGTCGAGCGGGCCGGCCTGCGCGACTCCTACCGGGTGGTGCACCCGGACGCCGTGGCCAAGCCCGGCCACACCTGGTCGCCGTTGAACCACTGGCACGAGCAGCAGGAGGGCGTGCTCGAACCGCAGGACCGCATCGACTTCGTGCACTATGCGGGACCCCTGCGGCCCGTGGCGTCCGACACCGTCGGCGTGGGCGAGCCGCGCCGGATGCCGCACCATGCGGACAATGAGTGGACCTCGGACCACTGGGCGGTACTGAGCACGTTCGTTTTGGAGTCATGATGCCGTTCGACCTCGGCGCGTTCGACGCGGTCCTGCTGGACATGGACGGCACCCTGGTCGACACCGAGTCGCTGTGGATCGAGGCGGTGCTCGGCGTCGCCGCCGACCTGGGCGCGGACCCGCTCGACCAGGCGCGGCTCATCGGCGGGACGGTGGCGTCCATCGTCGCGGTGGTCGGCGCGGCCACCGGCGGGCGGCACGCGCCCGCGGACCTGGAGCTGTGGATCGACCAGGCGGTCAAGCGCAAGGTCGCCGAGGTCGGCGTGCGGCTGCGGCCCGGCGCGCGGCGGCTGCTCGACGACCTGATCGCGACCGGCACGCCGTGCGCGCTGGTCACCTCGTCGGGCCGGGCCGACACCGAGCTCATCCTCGACGTGCTGGGCCGGGCGGCGTTCGCGCACACGGTCACCGCCGACGACGTGCCCCGGCACAAGCCCGACCCGCTGCCGTACGCCACCGCGGCGGCACTGCTCGGCGTGGACCCGTCACGCTGCGTGGCCATCGAGGACAGCCTGGCCGGGCTGGCCTCCGCCGAAGGCGCGGGCTGCACCACGGTCGCCGTGCCCCACCTTCAGGACATTCCGGACTCGCCCCGCCGGAATGTATTTACCAGCCTCGAAATGATCACCGTAACGACGGTTAAGGTAACTCGATGATCCTCACCGTCACGCCCAACGCCGCGCTCGACGTCACCTATCAGGTCGACGCGCTGACCCCGTACGCGACGCACCGGGTCGCGGCGGTCGCCGAGCGCGCCGGCGGCAAGGGCGTCAACGTGGCCCGGGTGCTGCACGGACTCGGCACACCGGTGCTGGCCACCGGCCTGGCCGGCGGACCCACCGGGCAGCGCCTGCGCGAGCTGCTCGTCGCCGACGACGTCGCCGAGGCGTTCCTGCCGGTGACCGGCGACGCCCGGCGCACCGTCGTCGTCGCCGACCGGGCCGACGCCACCGGCTTCTGGGAGCCCGGCCCGAACGTGTCCGCCGCGGAGTGGTCGGGGTTCACCGCGCACTTCGCCGCCCTGCTCGGCGGCGTGAAGGTCGTCGTACTGTCCGGCTCGCTGCCGCCCGGCGTGCCCGCGACGGCGTACGCGGAATTGCTGGCCCTGGCCCACGCCGCCGGCGCCGCGACGATCCTCGACGCCGACGGCGACGCGCTGCGCCAGGGCCTGCGGGTGCAGCCCGACCTGGTCAAGCCCAACGCCGCCGAACTGCACGCACTCACCGGCATCCGCGTCGACGGCCCGGACGCGGCCCGCGCCGCCGTCGCCGCGCTGCGCGAGCTGGGCGCAGGAGACGTGGTCGCGTCGCTGGGCGGCGGTGGCCTGGTCGCGGTCAGCGCCGAGGGCGTATGGCGCGCCCGGCTGGCCGAGCCGCTCACCGGCAACCCCACGGGCGCGGGCGATGCCTGCGTGGCCGCCCTGGCCCGTGGCCTGCTCGCCGGGCAGCCCTGGCCCGAGCGCCTGCGCGACGCGGTGGCACTGTCCGCGGCCGCGGTGCTGTCCCCGGTCGCCGGCACCGTCGACCCCGCCGTCTACGAGCGCCTGCGCACCGAGGTCATCGTCGACGCCTGCTGACCGGGACCGACGGGCACGAGCAAACTCGCTCGCGGTCCTCGGGCGGCGGCCCGCACGTGCAGTTTCGGGGAAACTGCAGCTTTCATCACTTCCTTAGCGCCAGTTTCCCCGAAACTGGTGGCGACGCGACGTTTTGGTCGGCAGGTCGAAGACCCGACGCCGGGCGGCCGGCGGGAAAGTGCCGCGCGGGGCGGATTGGCCCTGGTGGATCTCGCGCGGCGGGGTGAGGCTGGTGGCATCGCAGAGGGGACATCTCTTGATCGTTATCGCGCATGTCAGCGACACCCATTTCGACGGCGGGCCGCGCGCCGCCGAGCGCAGCGGACGAGTGCTGGCCTACCTCGCCGCCTTGCCGCACCCGGTCGACGTCGTGCTGGTCACCGGCGACATCGCCGACCACGGTCTGCCGCACGAGTACGAGCAGGCGGCCAAGGTGCTGGCGGCCGTGCCCGGAGCACTGACCCTGCCCGGCAACCACGACGTGCGCGCGGCCTACCGGACAGGACTGCTCGGCGAGCCCGCCGCCGACGGACCGATCAACCGGACGGCCGTCGTCGGCGGCGTGACCCTGGCGCTGTGCGACTCCAGCATCCCGGGCCGCGACGACGGCAGGCTCGACGACGAGACACTGGACTGGCTGCGCAGCGTGCTGACCGGAACGGACGGTCCGGTGCTGGTCTGCATGCACCACCCGCCGGTCGAGCTGCGTTCCCCCTTCATCGACTCGTTGCGGCTGCACGAGGCACAGCCGCTGGCCGAGCTGGTCGAGGAGTTCCCGAACGTGGTCGCGGTGCTGTGCGGTCACGCGCACACTCCGGCCGCGACGACCTTCGCGGGCAGGCCGCTGCTGGTCGCGCCCGGCGTCGCTTCGCGGCTGCGGCTGCCGTGGGAGGGCGAGGACCCGCCGCTGGACTACGACGCTGCGCCGGGGCTGGCCTTCCATGTGCTCGACGACGACCTGCGGCTGACGACCCACTACCGGTTCCTGTCCTGAGCGACCGCCTGCCGCCCACTACGCTGTCGCGATGGCCGTCGCACACCTCGCCCACTCCTGGCGCGTCGACTCCCCACCGGAGAGCGTCTTCGCGCACCTGACCGAGCCGCAGCACTACATCGGGCTGTCGCCGCTGGTCGTCGAGGTGCGCGACGTGCGGCGCGGCACTGACGAGCACGGCGAGCAGGTGACCGACTATGTCGCCGTCGAACGGTTCCGGTTCCTGAAGGTGCTGCGCTGGGACAACCTGATCCGGGTACGCATGCGCGTGGTCGAGCCCGGCAGGGCGCTGCGCCAGAGTGTGGTCAGCCCCGGCGGAGTACGGCTGGAGTGGACGGTGCGCCTCACCCCGGAGGAGGACGGCGCCACCGTCGACGACCGGCTGGAGATGACCATGGCCGCGCCGATGCGCGGTTTCGTCACCCGCCAGGCCCGCGGCGTGCAGCTGCACCGCGCCGCCGAGCTGACACGCCGCATGGCCCGCCACGGCTGAGGCGGTTCACGCGCAGGCTCGCGCGGGTGTTCCGGCGTCCTACCGGGCTGGTCCCCGGCGCCGTCGCAGTGCCACAGCCACCAGCCCGGCGGCGACGACCAGCAGCATCGCACCGGACGCGAGCCACCAGCGGCTGGTACGGGCAGGAGCGGATTGGGCCACCGCGGGCGTCGGGACCACTGCGGACGTCGGGACCACTGCGGACGATGCGGATGGGGACGGTGCGGCCGGCAACGGGCGGACACCGACGCAGAGCCCGGTGTTGCCGCTGCTCGCGTTCACCCGGTACCGGGTGCCGACCCGGAACTCGTAGCCGCAGCTGACCTCGCTGCGGTTCACGCGCAGTTCGAGCGTGTCGCCGCTCCTGGCGTCGCCCTTTTCCACGGAGTCGACGGTGAGCCGGATCGCGTGGTCGGTCACCTGAGTGACGGTGCCGTTGACGGTGCGTTCGGCCCGCTCGTCCTGCTCGCTCTCGGTGTAGGCGCAGGAGCATGCCCAGGCGGGCTCCTGCGGAGCGACGACCACGACGAGGCTGAGGCCGACAATGGCCAGGACGAAGAGGAATGCGGCGCGTGGCTTCATGACCTCACCGACGGGCCTGCCCCTGCGGAGGTTCCGTCCGCCCGCTCGCCGTCCGCTCGTGACGGACCGGAACGCCGACGCGGCAGGTGATCTCGCGGCCCTGTGCTCGCCACAGCCGCCGTCAGAACGGCCCGCTGATCCGCAGCCGCTCGATCAGCGGGTCGCAGGTGCACCCGCTGGGCAGCGTCTCGGCGATCGGCAGCAATACGATCAGCACGTTCGCCACGATCAGGAGCCCGGCGAGCCAGCCCAGCAGCAGGCCCAGCGACCGCGCGGGGCGTCGGCGTCGGTCCCGCCATGCCAGGATCGGCACGGCCGCGACGGCAACCGCGGCGCACAGGACGAGGGCGGCCAGTCCGGTGGCCATCTGGTCGGCGTAGTCCGCCTGGCCCACGAACAGGCCCAGGTGGACGAACGCCCAGACCCCGAGCAGGAAACCGAAGGCGCCCGCGGCGAACCCGGAGCACACCTGGCCGAACCGGTTCTCCGGCCGGGTCACCGCCGTCGGCGTCGACTCGTCCACGCTCGTCACGCACACCGCCCCGCATCCGACGCTCCGTGCCGGGAGCATAGACGGAGCCGGGCGCGGGCGGGGTCCCGTCGTGGTCGCGGGTTACCCGGTGCGTGGTGAAGGTGCCGGGCTACCTGGTGAGTGCGGCCTGTTCGAGCATGGCGGAGACGTGCGGGTCGTCGGACGGCGTGGACAGGTCGCCGGCGAACGCCGCCAGCGCGTGCTCGCCGAGGCTGAGCTGCTGGCGCAGCCCGCGCCAGGCGTGCAGATTGGGATGCGGCAGCTCGGTGCAGGCCACGGCCGGTGTCAGCAGTGCGATCACGCGGTCGAGCTGGGCCGGGGTGAGCGAGTAGGACGCCGAGCCGCGGGTGTGCCCGCAGATGCTGGCCAGCACGACCGCGGGCAGGAAGCCGTCGCCGACCGCGACGCGCGCGAACACGGGCCGTCCGGAGACGAGCCGGGCGACGCCGAACGCGGCCGGAGGCTGCCAGCCGGGGATGGCCGCCTCGAAGCGTTGCTGTGCCGCGTCCAGGTCCGCGATGGTGCGCCACTGCTCGAGCATGTCGCGATGATGGCACGTGCCGGGGTCCGCTGTCGCGGCGGATCCCACGTCAGGGGTGGCGACACGGCGCGTGACGTGCGTACATCAGGTTCCAGGACGTGGCGTGGCGAGCGGGATCCGGGCGACCGGCGTCCACCGGTACCCGGCCGCCCGGGTGTCCTGCGCGACGTCGAGCAGGTGCACCTCGCGTACCGTCAGCGCGGCGTGGCCGGGCCGGACCTGGCGCAGGGCGGCCTGCACCCGGCCGGAGTCGCCGGACCCGGTGGCGTAGGCGAGCGTGAGATGGCCCGGCATGGCCTGGTAGGCGACGGCTTCGCTGCCGAGCACGCCGGATATCGCGGTGCGGGTGCGGGCATGCACCGTGTGCAGGGGCTCGCCGGGCAGGTCGCCGTCCAGGTCGGCGAGCACGACGGTGACGCTGGCCAGCGCGGAGCCCGCGGTGAGGGTGAACGCGGGTACGTCGGACAGTGCCTCGGTGAGGCGGGCGGTGAGTCTGTCGCGTTCGCCGGGGCCGATCTCAGCGGCGGGCATGCCCATCACGGGCTGGACGGTGACGTGCAGCCACGGGTCGGGCACGGGGTTGAGGAAGCCGAACGGGGCCATCGCCGACCGCCAGCCGCGCACGAGCCGGGCCAGGCCCTGGTCGTGGTGCAGGTCGGGGAGCAGGTACACGTGCAGGCGGGTCCAGCCCGCGGGCCAGACCCGTTCGCCGGTGAGGAAGGGCTTCATCGGCCGCGCGGCGGCTGCCACAGCTCGAAGCGGTTGTCCTCGCCGTCGTACGCCCAGCCGAACCGTCCGAACTCGCCGTCCTCGACCTCGGCGGCGACTCTGACCCCGGCGGCCCGCAGCTGGGCGAGCATCGCGTCCAGATCGTCCACCCGGAAGTTCATCATGTACGGCTGGTCGGGGTCGTCCATGTAGTCGGTGTCCTTGTCGAGGACCGTCCAGGTCGTCGTGCCGCCCGCGTGCCAGCGGAAAGTGTGCCCACCCCATTCTCTGACGTCGATGCCGAGGTGGGTGGCGTACCAGGCCCGCAGGGCTTCGGCATCGCGGGCGCGGAGGAAGACACCGCCGATACCTGTTACTCGCTGCATCCGGACATTCTGACATGAAATTCCCCGTGGAGCCGGACCTTGGCGCACGCTCCCCGCGGAGGCATGATGCTGGCATGCTTCGTTCGATGATCGACGGTGCGCCGGTCACGGCCGCCGCCCGGGTGCTGGACAGCCGCAACCCCGCCGACCTGGCAGACGTCGTGGCGCAGGTGGTGCTCGCCGACCCGGCCACGATCACCACGGCGGCCCGGTCGGCCCACGCCGCGCAGCGGGCCTGGGCCGACGTGCCCGCGCCGGTCCGCGGGCAGGTCGTCGCGAACATCGGCGCGCTGGTCGAGGCCAATGCCGAGACGCTGGCGCGGCTGGTGACCCGTGAGATCGGCAAGCCGCTGGCCGAGTCGCGGGGCGAGGTACAGGAGATCGTCGACACCTGCCGGTTCTTCCTCGGCGAGGGCCGCCGCCTGTACGGGCAGACCGTGCCGTCGGAGATGCCGGACAAGCAGCTGTTCACGTTCCGCGAACCGGTCGGCACCGCGATGATCATCACGGCGGGCAACTTCCCGGTTGCCGTGCCGTCCTGGTATCTGGTGCCCGCGCTGCTGTGCGGCAACACCGTGGTGTGGAAGCCCGCCGTGTACGCCGCGGCCGCCGCCGACGCCCTCTACCAGCTGTTCGTGCGGGCCGGGCTGCCCGCCGGGGTGCTGAACCTGGTGCACGCCGACGGCCCGGAGACCTTCACGGGCCTGTCCCAGGCCCTGGACGAAGGCCTGGTGCAGAAGGTCGGCTTCACCGGCTCGACCGAGGTCGGCCGGGCGATCGGGGAGTTGTGCGGCCGCCACCTGCAGAGCCCATGCCTGGAGCTGGGCGGCAAGAACCCGATGGTGGTCACCGAGGACGCCGATCTGGACCTGGCGGTCGAGGGCGCACTGTTCGCCGGGTTCGGCACCGCGGGGCAGCGCTGCACGTCGCTGGGCACCGCCATCGTGCACGAATCGGTGCACGGCGAGTTCCTGCGCCGCTTCGCCGCGGCGACGGCGGCCGCCGCGGTCGGCGACCCGACCCGCGACGTCCTGTACGGACCGATGCTCGACGAGCGCTTCGCCACCGCGTACGAGAAGTATCTGGGCTGGATCGACGGCGGGCACCGGGTGCACGGCGCGACCGGCCGGATCACCGCGGACAACCCCCGCGCGGGTTTCGTCGGCGACCCGGCGACCGGCCTGTTCTTCCACCCGGTGATCGTCGACGGGGTGCGCCCCGGTGACGCGATCTTCGACAACGAGACGTTCGGCCCGCTCGTCGGCGTGACCACCTACGGCGCCCTCGACGAGGCGATCGAGCTGGCCAACGCCCCCGGCTACGGGCTGTCCAGCGCGATCTACACCACGGACCCGAAGAAGGCGTTCGCGTTCCGGCGCGGCATCGGCGCGGGCATGGTCAGCGTCAACAACTCGACGTCGGGTGCGGAGGCGCACCTGCCGTTCGGCGGCAACGGCCGCTCCGGCAACGGCAGCCGCCAGTCCGGCATGTGGGTGCTCGACCAGTTCACCCGGTGGCAGGCCCTGAACTGGGACTACTCCGGCCGGCTGCAGAAGGCGCAGCTGGAGGTCGCGGTCGTCCCGGCCGACCTGGACTTCCGGCTGTAACCCACCCGGCGGCCGTGGCAGCCGTCATGCTGCGATCGTATGACCATGCATGCGTATCCGTCGCCGACGCCTGGGACCCTGGGCTGGTTGCGCCGCGCCCTCGGTGCGCCGATCGCTGCGGTGACCCCGCTGGTAGGTGGCATCGCCCATGCCGTCAGCGCCGTCGACACCGCCGACGGTCGGCGGTACGCGCTGCGCCGCTGGTGCCGTCCCGGCTGGCAGGTCGAGGATCCGTGGTTCACCCCGGCGAACGAGGTCGCCGCGCTGACCGCGCTGTCCGGCACCGGCCTGCCCGTGCCCGAGGTCGTCGCGGTGGACCCGACGGGTGCGCACACCGACTTCCCTGCGCTGCTGATGACCTGGCTGCCGGGCACCATGTTGCCCAGCGCCACGCACCGCGCGGCCGCCGAGCCGCCGCCGTCGACGGACATGCTGCGCCAACTGATCGCCGCGGCACACGCCGTGCACGCCGTCGACGGCACGGGCGTCGCCCCGTTCGAGCCGTACGTCGTGCTCGCCGACGCGCGCCCGCCCCAGGCCAGCTCCCGGCCCGAGCTGTGGGAACGCGCGATCGCCACCGGCGCGGCCATCGGGTCGCCCGCGCGGTCCACTCTGATTCACCGCGATTACCACCCGGGTAACACGTTGTGGTGCGGCGGCCGGCTCACCGGCGTCGTCGACTGGACCAACGCGTCGCGCGGCAGGCCCGGCTACGACTTCGGCTACCTGCGCGTCAACCTGCTCATCGCACACGGCCAGGGGGCGGCCGACGCCCTGCTACCGCTGCTCGACGACCACGACCCCGCCGCCGACCTGCTGGCCTTCCTCGACATGGAGTGGGAGGGCCCGCACGCCGCCCCGCTGCCGGTCATGGAGTCCTACCTCGAACGCCTGCTGTGAACCGGTGCGACCGGCCGTGAAACGGACCGGGGCATGCGGGTGGTTCCCGCATGCCCCGGTCCCGGCTGAGCGTGGTCAGCTGGAGCAGACGTTCGGCTGGGCGGACAGCTTGGTCTGTGTCCAGCCCAGAGGGTCCGTGACGGTGCCGTATGCGGTCTCGGTGAAGCCGGCGTTGGTCGGGTCGCTGTCGTGCCGCATCGTGACGGCGCCCGTCGTCGTGTCCCGGGTGAAGAAGAGGCCGCCACCCGGCGACACCACGTGGCTGACGTTCGTCCAGGTCCCCGGCGAGTAGCTGGAGTACCTGGGATCAGTGAGCTTGATGTCGAAATAGGTGCGGACCAGGCTGTCGGTGCTCCTCGTCCCGAGCAGGGCGTTCGGCTTGACGGAGGTGAGCGTGTTCAGGACGAACCCGGTGCCGACGCTGCTCCATTCGGTGATGTCGGCGATGGTCAGCGGCGGGCTGTTCAGGTCGACCTTGTATCGGCGCAGCGTGCTGCCGCCGGAGGTGCCGGTGATTCCGAACAGGTAGGTGCCGTCGAAGGTGAGCTGGTACAGGGTCCAGCCCGAGCCGATCGTCGCCGCGCCGAAGGTCAGCGCGGTGGTGTTGTTGGTGACGTTCACCGCGTACAGGTCACCGGCGGTGCTCGGAATGAGCAGGGTGTTCTTGTTGAGGGTGGCCATCGATACGGGGGTGAAGCCCAGCGGCGCCGTCGACGTGAGGCGACGTACGACCGTGCGTGTGTAGGGCTCGATCAGCGTGTAGGTGAGCCGGTTGTCGGCGTTGACACCGTAGACGGCGACCGGCGCGACGCAGTGGATTGTCGGGCCGGCGGGCATGTCGGTCGCGGTGTTCCAGACCTGCACGTTGGCGACCCGGCCGTTGAGGTAGCTGTCGGGCGTGATCGGGCGCGTCCTGGCCGAGCCGATGCGGAAGCTGCCCGTGTGGTCGGCGGCGGTGGGACGGTCGACGCTGGCGGCGGGAGTGTCGTTGATCTTCAGCAGGATCATGTTCCGGGACGACGACTTCTGGTACTGCACCGTGAGGTGTGTCCACTCGCCGAGCTTGGCGGTCTCCGGCGCGGCGACGGCCACGTCCCGCATCGCGTTGAGCCCGTCGAAGCTGCGGAGCATGCCGAACCGCCAGGATCGGTCGGCGGCGTTCGAATACAGTTCGAACGCCGCCGTGCCCAACGCGGAGCCGGTGGCGTCCTGGGAGAGGACGGGACCGCCGAAGGCGTTGAGCTTCACCCACACGCTGATGGTGAAGTCGGCGTCGGTCTTCACGGCCCCGCCCGACCCGGTGTACAGCGAGCCGGAAACGCCGTCGAATGCGACCGCCGGGCTGAACGTGTCACCGGTGACCCACGTCATCCCGCCGATGCCCGTCAGCGGCCGTGCGGTGCCGGTGGGGACGCTGTCGGCGGCGATGATGACATTGCTGCCCGGGGCCGCGTCGGCGGGCATGTCGGCCAGGGTCCACGTGTGCGCGGCCGTGGTCGTCGTGATGATGTCGGCCCAGGTGGCGAGGTCGTCGGTGCGTGCCGCGGTGACGGAGCTGTCGGCGCCCGTGGTCTGCGGGCACCCCGCCTGACCTGCCTGGCTGAGCACTGCGGCGATCTTGCCACCGGACAGGACCGGTGCGCCGGCCATGCCGCTGCACACCAGTGGACCGGTGGCGGCGGTCAGCGTGGTCGCGCCGGCCGCGGTGAACGTGATCAGTGCCGTCTGCTGCTGGTCGGCGACCGGTGCGGCAGGCGTACGGCCGAAGCCGACGGCGGACAGCTCGGTCCCGGTCGGCGTGGCGGCCGTGGCCAGCGCCAGCGGCGTGACGTCCTGGACGGCGGTGGCCAGCCGGGCCAGGACCAGGGCACGGTCCGTGCGTGGGCTGAGCCAGTCCAGCTTGACCGGGGTGTGTCCGGGCAACGCGACGTGGTACGCGCCGACCGGCGGCCCTTCACCGAGCTGCGGCAGGTTCGGGTCGGCGGCGAAGCAGCCCGCCGCGCCGAGCACCCAGCGCGGGGCGACCAGGGTGACCGTGCACATCCGGTCCGGGCCGGCGACCTTGCCGACCGCCGCCTGCGCGCCGGTGACCGGGGCCGGGCCGTCGCCTGCCCGCAGTTGCAGCAGCATCGTGGGCGAGGCTCCCGGGTCGCTGCCCAGGCCCACCGGGGTGCTGCCGTCGGGGTCGACCTCGACGGTGAGTTGGTCGCCGTCGTCGCTGACCAGTTTGGCGGTGACCTCGTGCCCGGTGCCGGTCTGCTGGCCGTCGCCGCGGATCTCGTACACGCCCGGGACTTCGAGGTTGAGCAACCCGGACGATGCGGTGACCTTGAAGCACACCCGCCCGATGCCGTCGGGGCCGATCGCCTCATCGGTGGTGTAGACCTTCAGCAAGCCGATGTCACCCTGCGGCGGCGTCGCGCAGTCCGCCAGCAGGATGTGCCCGTCGCCCGAGATCAGCCTGACGTTCTGGTCGGCCAGGATCGCCGCCGCGTCCGGGTAGGGGAAGACGCCGCTGTCGACCAGGGACGGCAGGGTGATCGGATCGGCTGCGGCGGGGCCGGTCGCACCGACCACCGCCAGAGATGCTGTTAGTGCTGTGGCGACGCCGAACGCCGCCATGCGCCGTTTCGAAGGCATGTCAATTGACTCCCCGTATTGATTGGATCATCAAGGTGAGATCCACTCGCGGAAACTAGCGCCCGGGGTGGTGCGGGTCAAGGCCCCAAATGAGACAGTCGTGATTGCTGTGATGTGATCGTTTGTCACTTGTCTCGCGCGGAACCGGAGTCGGCGAGTGCGGCCCTGGCCTCGGCGGCGCTCGGTCCGCCGCCGTCGGCGACCAGTTCGAGCGCCGCCGTGTACGCCGTCGGCAGTGCCCGGTCCGCGTCGACCTCGATGTCGGGTGTGACGCCGGTGCCCTCCCAGTTCGTGCCGGAGACGGGGTTGACCGCGCGGGCGACCGAGATCGTCGCCTCCAGGTGCGGATGCAGGCGGAAGCCCTCGCGTGGGTGCGCGCCGCCGCGGGTCCGCTCGCCGACGACGGTGCCGCGCCCGGTCTGCTGCACGTCATAGGCCAGCGCCTCGCCCCCGGAGAACGTGGCTCCGCCGGTCAGCACGTACAGCGGCCGGGTGCGGCCGTACCGGCGTCCGGGCACGTGCGCGTGCGTCCACGACTGCCGGACCTGACCGGTGGTGCGCTCGTACATGCCGGTGAGCTGCACCGGCTCGTGGTCCCACAGGTAGCTCATGAACAGGCCCACCGCGGACGGCTCGCCGCCCAGGCAGCCGCGCAGGTCCACGATCAGCGCCTGCACCGGGGCGAGCAGGGTGAACGCGGCGGCGTAGACGTCGCCGACGAGCACCGCGGGGAACAGCACCGGCGCGACCTCCAGCAGCCCGACGTCGCCCGGCAGGCGGCGCGCCGACACCACTCCGCCGCAGGTGCGCTCGGCCCACTGCGCCATCGCCGCGTACTCGGCGGCGTCGTCGTGGGGGTCCTGCTCCGCTTGCGGCTCGGCGTGGTGCAGCAGGCGCAGGTGCTTGTCGCCGTTGACGGACTGCAGGTCGGCGGTGACCGCCGCGGCCAGTGCAGCCGGATCGGCAGGGTAGCCGTCGCGGCCCGCCGCCAGGCGGCGGGAGATCTCGGCGGCCTCGTCGGGGAACACGTAGCGCTGCTCGACCAGGGTCCGCAGCCGGTCGACGAGATCAGTCACCTCAGGCTTCAACATGCGGTCCAGGTAAGCACGCCGCTTGACAAAGCGTCAAGAGTTCTTAACGCTTAACTCATGACACCGCGGGACGAGAAGCAGGCGGACCGGACGGCGCAGCCTGCGGACGAGCCGGTCATGCGAGTGACCTCGCCGGAGCACTACAAGGCGCTGGCCCACCCGATGCGGCACCGGCTGCTGTTCGCCCTGGAACGCCCGGCCACCGTCAGTCGGCTGGCGGCGGTGCTGCGTACCAACAAGGGCAATGTGGCGCACCACCTGAAGGTGCTCGTGGAGGCCGGGTTGGTGCGGCCCGCCGGCACCCGCACCGTGCGCGGCGGCACCGAGCAGTACTACGCCCGCCCGGCCCGAGCCCTGCACTACACCGGCCCCGGCGCGGCGGAGAACACAGCGGTCGCGTTCCAGGCGCTCGGCGCGGAGATCGCCGCAGCCGCGCCCGACCCGCTCCTGGTGCTGCGTCACCTGCGGCTGACCGCCGAGCAGGTGCGCGAGCTCACCGTGACCCTGACCGCACTGGCCGAGGACACTCCTGACGCAGGCGACGACGGCATGCGCTACGGCCTGCTGCTCGGCCTCTACCGGCCACACGAACCGGACGGTTCATCGGATTGATCGACGATCTCTTCATCAGCGTTTTCTCAGCTTGGCGCAGTTGAGGTGGGCAGAACGCGTAAGGAGAGGTGGTCGTCTACATGAGCGCACAATGGCGTGAGCGGTTGCGGACGGACGTGCCCGCGTCCCTGGTGGTGGTGTTGGTGGCACTGCCGCTGTCGCTGGGCATCGCGGTCGCGTCGGGTGCCCCGGTGATGGCGGGTTTGATCAGCGCGGTGATCGGCGGCGTCGTCGCCGGCGCGCTCGGTGGGTCGGTGGTGCAGGTCAGCGGCCCGGCGGCCGGGCTGACGCTGATCGTGGCACAGACGGTGGCCACCTTCGGCTGGCGCGGGGCGTGCGCGGTCACCGTCGCGGCGGGCGTGCTGCAGCTGCTGATGGGCGCGTCCCGGGTGGCGCGGGCGGCACTGGCCGTCTCGCCCGCGATCGTGCACGGCATGCTCGCCGGGGTCGGTGTCGTGATCGTCCTGTCCCAGGTGCACGTGCTGCTCGGTGACGCCCCGCAGGCCTCGGCGCTGGCGAACCTGCGCGCGCTGCCCGCGGAACTGCTGCACAACCACACTCCCGCGGTCTTCGTCGGCGTGCTCACCCTGGCCGTGCTGTGGGGCTGGCGGGCCGTGCCGACACTGGCCGGGATCGTGCCCGCACCGCTCGCCGCGATCATCGTCGGCACCGCCGTCGCGGTCGTGACCGGGTGGGACCTGCAGCGGGTGGACATCCCCGACGACATCCTGGCCTTCGACGCGGGCCCGATCTGGCCCGACGCGTCCCCGTCGGTGTTCCTGGCCGCGGTCGGCGCGGTCGCGCTGGTCGCCAGTGTCGAGTCGCTGCTGTGCGCGGTCGCCGTGGACCGTATGCACGACGGCCCGCGGGTCAACCTGGATCGCGAGCTGGCCGGGCAGGGTGCCGCCAACATCGTCGCCGGGGCGCTCGGCGGGCTGCCGGTGGCCGGCGTGATCGTGCGCTCGACGACCAACGTGAAGGCCGGCGGCCGGTCACGGCTGTCCGCGGTGCTGCACGGCGTATGGATCCTGGTGCTGGTCCTCGTCGCCGCGCCGGTCATCGAACTGATCCCGCTGCCCGCGCTGGCCGCGCTGCTGGTCTACACCGGCGTGCAGATGGTCAACCTGACCCACGCCCAGCAGGTGCACCAGCACCGGGAGATGCCGGTCTACCTGCTGACGATGCTGGCCGTGGTGGTGCTGGGCCTGTTCGAGGGCGTGCTCGTCGGCATGGGGTGCGCACTGCTGCTGTCGATCTGGCGGCTCACCCACGCCACCGTGCGGGCCTACCAGGACGAGCACGGCTGGCACGTCGCCATCGAGGGCTCGCTGACCTTCCTGGCGGTGCCGCAGCTGTCCCGGACGCTGGCCCAGGTGCCCGCGGGGGTCACGGTCGGCGTCGAGCTCAACGCCGATTTCATGGACCACGCCGCGGTGACCGCGCTGCACGACTGGCGCACCAGCCACGAGCGCGGCGGCGGCAGCGTCGAGGTGCACGAACTGCACCACAACTGGTACGCCGACGCGATCACCGGCCACCGCTCCCCGGCCCGCAAGGTCCACCCGACCGCGTGGCTGCTGCCCCGCATGCACCGGGCGGTGCCGCACGGGGCCCGCGAGCGCCTTGCCCGCGGCGCCCGGCTGTTCCACCGGCACGGCGCCCGCCGGGTCGGCCCGCTGCTGGCCGAGCTGGCCCGCACCGGCCAGCAGCCGACCCAGCTGTTCATCACCTGCGCCGACTCGCGCATCGTGCCCAGCATGATCACGTCGACCGGTCCGGGTGACCTGTTCACGATCCGCAACGTCGGCAACCTCGTGCCGCGGCACGGCGTCGACGACCACGACGGCAGCGTGCCCGCGGCGATGGACTTCGCGCTGCACGTGCTGCAGGTGCGCACCATCACCGTGTGCGGGCACTCCGGCTGCGGCGCGCTGGCCGCGCTGCTACGCCCGGCGACGCATCCGGCGTCGATGCCGCACCTGCACCGCTGGTTGCGCCATGCCCAGCCCAGCCTGCACCGCGTGGGCAGGGGGACCGTCGGCGAGGGCGACCATCTGACCCGGCTCTGCCAGCAGAACGTGGTCCAGCAGCTGGAGAACCTGATGACGTACCCGGCCGTGGCCGAACGTGTCCACGACGGCCGCCTGGAACTGGTCGGCATGTACTTCGACATCGCCACCAGCCGGATCCACCTGCTGGACCCGACCCACACCCGGTTCACGCCCGTCTCCAGCCACTGACCAGCCCGCGGGCCGCCGCGTGCCAGGACGGCACGCGGCGGGCGTGCCAAGACCGAGGCGCTGCCGTGCCCGACCTGTGACGTGCTGCCAGGACGATCTGCACCATGCGCAGACGACTCGCCGCGGTGGCGGCCTTTGCACTGGCCGTCGGTACGCTCACCGCCTGCACGCCGGCCCCGGAGCCGATCGTCGCCCTCGCCGTGCACGGCGGAAGACCCATCGCGGTGCTGGTGACCTGCGGTGGGGGGTCCGCGGGGATCAGCGTCTACGAGAACGACAAGCCCATCCCCACCGCCACACCCGGATCCGGCGAACCGGACGGCACACCCACCATGGGGCGGCACGTCAGCTGGAGCGTGCACGGCGACCCGACCACCGAGATCGTAGAGGTCGAGCTGCTGGGCCCGCCGCCACACGGATGGACCACGGAGAAACCCCACGTGGTCATCGGGCTGCCGACGCCGGGAGCATTCGAGGTCGTCCCGCTGGCGGCGCTGCAGCCCGGCGTCCGCTACAGCCTCGTCGGATCGAGCCGCCGCTATGCCGTCGACGTCGACTTCACCACAGCGGACTTCGACCGGATCGGACCTGATCAGGTGCTCGCCCCGGACGACGGCGTCACCGTGCTGATGCCGCGTGCCGAATTCGAGGAGAACGCCCGCGAGACCTGCGAGAGGTGACCCGGCACCGACGGTCAGCGTGGTCCGGTGACCGTGGAGAGGGCTCGGCGAAGGCGAGCGCGCACAGTCCGTAGGAACGGTCGCGCAGCTCGCGTACGGCTGCCATGCGCGACACGCATGGCGGCCATCAGATGTATGCGTTGATGCGATGTCTCGGTCCGGGAGAGGATCATGAGGCAACGCGCGAGACAGGAGTGACGATGACGCACGTCGTACGGTTGCCGGCGCCGGACGGGATGGCGCCGGCCACCGGATACAGCCACGTCGCCTGGGGCACCGGTCGCCTGATAGCGATCTCCGGCCAGGTGGCCCTCGACGAGCACGGCCGGCTGGTCGGCCCCGGCGACCCCGCCGCGCAGGCCCGGCAGGTGTTCGAGAACCTGCGCCGCTGCCTCGACGCGGCGGGCGCGACCTTCGCCGACGTGGTGAAGCTCGGCTACTTCGTCGTCGACGCCGCGCACATGCCCGCCGTACGGGCCGCCCGCGACGAGTTCATCGACGCCGCACAACTGCCGGCGAGCACCGCGGTGCAGGTCGCCGCCCTGGTCGCGCCAGAGTTCCTGCTGGAGATCGAGGCCTGGGCGATCGTCGCGGAGGAGCGCGCATGACGGTGTCGCGGTGTGCGGCCTGGGCCGGATGGGCTCGGCCATGGCACGGATGCTGCTCGAAGCGCCCCTCGGCGCGCTGGCGAAGGACCTCGGCCTGGCGCTCGCCCGGGCCCGCCGCCCGGTGCCGGTGGCGGGCGCGGCCCGCGACGTTGCCACCGCCGGGGTCGCCGCGGGCGACGCCGACCGCGACATCGCCGTACGCGCCCCGGGCGACAGATCCGCGCACGAGCGGCGCTGTGATCGCAGACATCGGACAGTGGCGGGTCGAGCCGCGCCCGCCGTAGGTGGCGAAGCTGTGAGAGGTCAGGCGTTCTGCTCGACCCTTTCCGCCAGCACCTCTACCTTGTACCGGGCGACGACCTCCTGGTCCTCGCTGTTGAACACGACGCTGACCGTCTCAGGCTTGATATTTTCGTATTTGATTCTTAGAAAATGGTTGCCAAGCACATCGTCAACGAAGTCGTCCTCCTCGACGATCCTGCCGCCGAGCCAGAGGAAGTCCCGCTCGAAGACCGGCAGGATAACGGACTTGTCGACCACGAATTCGGTGTTCGGTGCGATGTTCATCCCACCATCGCTTTCGCGGCGGCTCCACATCACCTTGGGGGATCCCGCGCCCGGCTGCGGGTTTGCCTGATTGTCGATGAACACCCCACGGACCTCGAGTTGGCCGAAAATCTCCAGATTGGCTCCAGAGTCGCCGGACGAATTGGTGCACCTGATGGCTTCCAGGGTGACGCGCAGGTCCTTCACTTTCTTTGCCATCTGCCTTGCCTCTCAGTGTGACCGAGTTGGAAGCTCCTGAATTGACAGGAGCTGTCAGGCATGGCGGCCGCCATCTCGATCCTAAGGCGATCGACCCCACGGTGAGGCGGAAATGACCTGGCCAGGCGGCGGGGCCGTCAGCGGTGCCTGCTGTCTCAGCGCCGGTGGCCGAGGCGCTTGCGCAGCGGGCGCGGCGTCGGGTCAGCGACGTCGGACGTGTCCTGTGTGGGTTCGTGCGCATGGCCCTCCGGCAGGGGGCGCGGACGCCACAGCACGAAGAAGTCGATGAACGTGGCCTCGTCCAAACCTTCGGTCGCGTCGGTGCGGAGGCGGCCGGAGCGTTCGTTGTACCGGACCGGGCGGGCAGAGTTGCCGTACAGGTAGGCGAACAACATCAGCAGCGCCTGCGTCGCGAAGGCGATGCCGGCAGTCAGGGTGTAGGTGCGCCGGTCGTGGGTGACCAATTCGCGGACGAAGACGAAGCCCGGAATCAGGGAGAGCCGTCCGAGATAAAGGCCCGCCACATAGGCGGGCTTGGCGCGCATGGCGGCGATTTCGTCCTTGCTGATCAACATGGCCGACACCCTAAAGGGCCGCATCCACTCGCACCGCACCGGGAAGTGGTGCGCTCGGCACGGCCTTGCATCCCGGCGGCCACCTCGGGACCGGCAGCCGACAGTGGCGCGGGCGGCCGGCGCAGGCCCGTGCCTGCCGAGCGAGAAGGGGTTCGGCCGGGCCGTTGCGGACGGCGCGGAAATTCCGCGTCATCCGCAACGGCCCGGCGACGCCGTACGGCTCAGCTCTTCACGCCGCCGGGGCCGGGGCGGGGGCGTAGACGAGGTTCAGCACGCCGGTCTTGAACGTCTCGGACGACACCAGGGTCAGCGGGATCGTCTCGCCGTCGTCGAACAGGCGCTGGCCGTGGCCCACCACGATCGGGTGGATCAGCAGGTGCAGCTCGTCGAGCAGACCGGCCCGCAGCAGCGAGCGCACCAGCACCACGCTGCCGGTGATGCCGAGGTTCTTGCCGGGCTCGGCCTTGAGGGCGCGCAGCTCGTCGAGGTCGCGCACGACGGTGGTGTTCTCCCAGGCCGGGTCCTGCAGGGTGCTGGACACGACGACCTTGCGCTTGCCGTTCATGACGGCCGCGAACTCGTCCTCGCTCTTGGGCCAGTAGTCGGCGAAGCCGTCATACGTGGTGCGGCCCAGCAGCATCACGTCCGAGCCCTCCATCAGCGCGCCGACGGCCGCGCCCATGGCATCGTCGAAGTAGGGGAAGTGCCACGTCTCGGGCGCCTCGACGACGCCGTCCAGCGACACGAACAGCCCAGCGACGATCTTCCTCATGAT
Organism: Catellatospora sichuanensis; assembly: GCF_007483665.1. Lineage (GTDB taxonomy): Bacteria > Actinomycetota > Actinomycetes > Mycobacteriales > Micromonosporaceae > Catellatospora > Catellatospora sichuanensis. The sequence goes on along the minus strand of NZ_VIQO01000023.1, from coordinate 211,993 downwards.
GACCTCCGGTCGGTGTCAGCGCCGCGCCCGAGTGGCTCGGCTGCTGTCTCACCCACTCAGACGAACGAGCGTCGCGAAACTCATCGCCCCCGGGAAGAAAATTTTGTCGGCTCGCCCGAACGTGTGCTGACCTGCATGGACATGGTCGACGTGCGGCGACCGATGAATCCGTATGCCCCCGACCGTCCTATCTGACGAGGCGTCCCGTGCCCGGCTTCCGTCCGGCGGCGGACGGGCGCGCCGTAGAGGAGGCGAGCGGTGCGCGAGCGCGGGCGGGAGTCGTACGCGGTGCTGGTCCTCGGCCCTTCATTGGGGGCGGGGGACCTGGCGCCGCTGTGCGCCCAAGTCGATGACGCCTGCCGCGGCATGCCGGCGGGCGGTGACCTGGTGGTGCTCTGCGACGTCGGCGCCCTGGCCCGGCCGGATCTCGCCGGGCTGGACGTGCTGGCCCGGTTGCGGCTGCACACGACCCGGGCCGGGGGCTCGTTGCGGTTGTGGCGGGCAGGCCCGCACCTGCGGCTGCTGTTGGAGCTGACCGGCCTGCGATCGGTGCTGCCGTCGCATCCGGGCAGCTCAGCCGACGAGCTCGGGCTCCTGGCCCCGTACGAGCACGGGAGGCAGGCCGAACAGCGGGAACAGTTGCTGGGTGTCGAGGAAGTTGTTGACCCCGGCGATCCGCCCGGCTGAGATCTCCAGGACGATGAGCGCCCACGGCTCGTGGCGGTCCGGGTCGTCGGTGGGACGGTACTGCCCGAAGGCGGGCAGGCCGTTGGCGGCGACGGGCACCAGTCGGGAGCCTTTGCAGCCGATGCCGATGCCGAGCATCCAGGTGCGGATGTCGTCGACACCGCGGAACCACAGGTCCAGCGGCGGCATGGACAGTGTCGCGTCCTCGTGCAGCAGCGTCGCGAGGGCGTCCAGGTCGTAGCGCTCGAACGCTTCGACATACCGGGCGAGCAGGGCGGCCTGGTCGGCGTCGGTAGGGGCCAGCACGTCGGCGTCGGTGGCACTGGCGGCGCTCAGGCTGGCGCGGGCCCGCTGCAGCGCGCTGTTGACCGAGGCCACGGTCAGGCCGAGCAGTTCGGCGGTCTCGGCGGCGCTCCACGCGAGCACCTCGCGCAGGATCAGCACCGCGCGTTGCTTGGGTGCCAGGTGCTGCAGTGCCGCGACGAAGGCGAGCCGGACCGACTCGCGGGCCACGGTGAGGTCCGCCGGGTCGGCGGTGTCGGGCAGCAGCCGGTCGTCGGGTGCGGGGCCGACCCAGACCGACTCGGCCAGCGGCACGGGTGCGCTGGTGACCCGCTCGGGTGCACCGGCCGAGGCCAGGTCCATGGGTCGGGCCCGGCGCTGCGCGCTGCCGAGCATGTCCAGGCAGACGTTGGTGGCGATGCGGTAGAGCCAGGAGCGGACGGCCGAGCGGCCTTCGAACTGGTCGTAGCCCTTCCAGGCGCGGATCAGGGTCTCCTGCACCGCGTCCTCGGCCTCGAACGCCGAGCCCAGCATGCGGTAGCAGTACGCGGTCAGTTCCCGCCGGTGCGCCTCGAGCATCTCCTCCACGTTCGCGAACCTACACCCGACGCCTGACAACAGCCGTCACCGCGACGGCGTACCAGTGCGGTCCTGGTCTCCGGGCTGAAGAGTGGCGCCTGCTTCGGATCGCGGCAGGTCTGGGGCAGGTGGTCAGCAGAGAGTGTCGTCGCAACGTTCGGTTATCGGTCAATTACTCTGCGTGCGGGCTTGCCGATCGTGAGCGGGCCGAACCACACCTGTCCATGCGCGTGGACGCGGCATGGGCTGAACGGAGCCTGCATGTCAATTGCGAAACCCGGAGTCACGTCGCGGGTGCATCGCGCAGGAGAACCACCCACGGTCGCGTTTCGGCGCAGGCTGCCCGTGGGCGTCTCGCTGGCGGTCCTGGCGGCGGCGCTGGCGGCCGTGCCAGGCAGTCCGGCGTGGGCGGCCACGTACGACACCGTCCTGGTCAGCCGCGCGAGCGGCGCCACCGGCGCGGCCGGAAACGGCGACTCCGCGAAGCCGTCGGTGTCCACCGACGGGCGCTACGTGGCCTTCGCCTCCGACGCCGACAACCTCAGCGACACCGACGACAACGCCCACACCAACATCTTCGTACGCGATCTGACGGCCGGCACGACGACCTACGTCAGCCGCGCCGGCGGGGCGAACGGAGCCGCCGCCAACGGCCCGTCCGCGGACCCGTCGATCTCCGCCGACGGGCGCTACGTCGCGTTCAGCTCGACCGCCGCGAACCTGAGCACGCAGGACGAGGACACCTGCATGTCACTGTTCTGGGGGCTGCCGGAGCCGTGTTCGAACATCTTCGTCCGCGACCTCGTGGCCGGCACGACGACGTTCGTCAGCAGGGCGGACGGCCCGCAGGGCGCCGCCTCCGACGGCAGTTCGTACACCCCGACCGTGTCCGCGGACGGGACCAAAGTGGCCTTCACCTCGGGCGGGGCGAACCTCAGCGCCGATGACGAGGACGAGTGCTACGTCGACGGCGGCGGCCCGCACCCGTGCACCGACTTCTTCGTGCGCGACCTCCAGGCCGGCACCACCGTGTACATCGGCAACGCGCCCATCTACCGGATCGATCCCTGCGGTCCGGAGATCTCCGACGACGGGCGCAAGGTCGCCTTCGAGACCGAGGGGATCTCGCTTGAGGACAACAACGGTTACCTCGACGTCGTCGTGGCCGACCTGCAGACCGGCACGGCGAGTTACGTGAGCAAGGCCGACGGCGTCAACGGCCAGCTGGCCTTCGGCGGGCCCTCGTCCTGCCCGTCGATCTCCGCCGACGGCCGTCACATCGCGTTCACCTCGGACGCGTACAACCTCAGCGCCGACGACGTCGACTCGTTCGACACTCCGAGCGTGTACGTGCGCGACACGCAGGAAGGCCGGACGTTCCTCGTCAGCAGGGCGAGCGGGGCCGCCGGAGGCGTGGCGACGCTGCCGTCGTTCGACCCGTCGATCTCCGCGGACGGGCGGTACGTCGCCTTCACCTCGCGGGCGATGAACCTCAGCGCCGACGACCTCGACACCTGCTACGACCCGGCCCAGGGCAGCAACCGCCCGTGCCCCGACGTGTTCGTCCGCGACCTTCAGTCCGCCGCCACCACGTTCGTGAGCAGGGCGACCGGGGTCGCCGGGGCAGGCGGGAACGAACGGTCCACGAGCCCGTCGATCTCCGGCGACGGCAGGCTGGTCGCCTTCGAGTCCCCGGCGCGCAACCTCAGCGCCGAGGACTCCGATCCCCACCGCGACGTGTTCGTCCGCGACTGGGGCGCGGGGCTGCCCCCGCCGCCGTCCATCGACCTGTCGGTGACGGTGACCTCCTCGGCCGCCTCGGTGCCGGTCGGCTCCAACGTCACGTTCACGGTGTCGGTCACCAACGCCGGACCGGCCGCGGCGACCGGCGTGGCCGTCACCGACCAGCTGCCGTCCGGCGTGACCTTCGTATCCGGCACCACCGTGCATGGGACGTACACGGCGGCCAACGGCGTGTGGTCCGTGGGCGGCCTGGCCGCCAGTGAGACGGCGAGCCTTCAGCTCGTCGGCAGGGTCACGACGGCCGGGCAGAAGGTGAACACCGCGCAGGTCTCCGCAGCGGCCCAGTCCGACACGGACTCGACTCCGGCCAACAGCGTGCCCTCCGAGGACGACCAGGCCTCGGTGACCGTCAACGGCACGGCCGTCTGCCCGGGCACGGCGACCAGGACCGCCGACTACGACTCGTGGATCACGACGAGCTGGTCCACGACGAACTACGGCAAGGACGCGATCCTCAAGGTCCGCAGCAAGGCCAACGCCGACGCGCGTACGCTGGTCCACTTCGCGCTGCCCACCCTGCCCGCCGGCTGCAAGGTCACCAGCGCGAAACTGCGCATGTACGTGTCCTCGGCCGTCGGCAGCCGCACCCTGCGGGCCGTCCGGGTCGCCGCGCCCTGGACCGAGACCGGTGTCACCTGGCGCAACCAGCCTGCGACGACCGGCAACCCGGCCACCGTGCCCGCGGTCAACGGCTGGGCGGAGTGGACCGTCACCGAGCAGGTCACCGGCCTGTACACCGGCGGCAACCACGGCCTGCTCATCCGCGACGCCACCGAAGGCGCCGTCGGCTACGAGCAGCGCCTGCACAGCCGGGAGAACACCAACAAGCCCACCCTGACCGTCACCTTCGGCGCGGCCTAGCCCGCAACCCGTGAACCGCCTGCCCGCTGACCGACCGGCGGGCAGGCGGTTCTTCGGGTCTGCGGGGCGGTTGCGGGTGGGGGCGGGGCGGGGGACGTATCTTCGGGCGATGGACAGCCGCGAGATCTGCACTGACCGACGTCTCACCGACTTCCTGGTCGAGTACCTGGGGCGATGGACCGAGGCGGAGGGCCTGACCGTGGTCGGCAGCCTGGCGCGGACGCGGCCGGGGTGGGACGGCAGGGTCCGCGACGTCGTCGGGGTGTCTACGCCGCACGGCGGGGTGCTGTCCGTCGCCCCGGATGCCGTCGAGGCGGTCCGCGACGCGGTGCGGACCTGGGACGACGTGCCCGACCGGCTGCCCGCGGCGCTGGGCAGGCCCGACGCGACCGCGTACCGCGGGGTGTTCCGGTGGACGGACGCGCCCGCGGAGCTGCCGGACGCCGGTGAGTGGGTGCCGGCGCTGGATGCGCGGGTGCCGATGTGGCTGCACCCGTTCGGCGGGCAGGTGCTGATCAGCTTCGACGACGCGGGCCGGTACGCGGCGGGCGTGGGCATCAAGCGGCACAACGGCGCGGGCATGGAGATCTCCGTCGGCACGGAAGAGGCGCACCGGGGCCGCGGCCTGGCCACGGCACTGGTCGCGCAGGCGGCGCGCTGGATCCTCGCGCAGGGCGCCGTGCCGATCTACCTGCACGACCCGGCCAACACGGCGTCGGATCGCACCGCGCGCAGCGCCGGTTTCCCGGACCTCGGCTGGCACATCGTCGGCGTCGGCGGCCGCCCGCTGGGCGACCCCCGCTCGGAGCAGTCCACACCCGACTAGTGCCGCCCGGCACACGGTTCAGGGGGAGTTCCCCGAGGCCGGAGGGCGCGTGGAATCATTCGAGCCCCGACCCGCAGGAGCAGACCCATGACATATGTCGTACGCAGGACCGAGCCGGGGGAATGGCGCCGGCTGCGCGCCCTGCGCCTGGAGGCGCTGCGGGATTCACCGACCGCCTTCGGCACCACGCACGCCGACGCAGCCGCACTCGCCGACGAGGTCTGGCGGCAGCAGGCGGAACAGAACGCGACCTCACCGACTTCGGCGATGTTCATCGCCGCCACCCAGGACGGCCGCTGGGTGGGGATGGCCGGCTCCGCACCGGTGGATGAGGTCCCCGGCACCGCCTGCATTCACGGCGTCTACGTGGCGCCGGCACACCGCGGCGGGTCGGCCGGACTCGCGAGCCGACTGATGGACGCCGCGATCAGGTGGACCCGCGACAACACCGACGCGTCCTGGCTCACCCTGGGTGTACACGAGGACAACCAGCGCGCGCAGGCCTTCTACCGGCGAATCGGGTTCGCCGAAACCGGCAAGGTCGTGCCCTACCGCCTCGACCCGGCGAAGAAGCTCTACATCATGGGCTACCAAGACTTCCGCCTGACCGTGGCCCGCTAGTCTGGTGATCATGGCGGACTGGGTTGCCCGGCCGGCGTCGACGGCGGACGTCGAGGCGGTGGCGGAGTTGCGGGCCGTGGTGCTGCGGGCGGACCTGGAGCGCCTCGGGCGCTACGACGAGCACCGGGTGCGGCAGCGGCTGCGGGACAAGTTCGCGCCGGAGCACACCTGGATGATCGAGGTCGGTGGCGTCTTCGCGGGCTGTGTGACGCTGCGCCCGGCCGAGGACGCGCACTGGCTGGAGAACTTCCTGCTGACCCCGCACCTGCACGGCGGCGGCATCGGCACGGCCGTGCTGGCCGGGCTGCTGGAGCGTTGCGACCGCGCCGGCATCCCGGTCCGGCTGCAGGTGCTGCAGGGCAGCCCGGCGCGCCGGCTGTACGAGCGGCACGGCTTCACCGTCGAGTCGGAGGACCCGGTGGACGTGTTCATGGTCCGCGAACCGGCCGTACATCGCTGATCATCGCGCGACTACGATGCGCCGATGGAGCAGACCATGCCGTACACCACGGCCACCCTCGCCGCCGACCTGGACAAGCTGGGCCTGTCACGTGGTGACGTGGTGCTGCTGCACACGTCCATGAAGAGCGTGGGTTTCACGGCGGGGGGCACGCACGCCGTCGTGCAGGCGTTCCTGGACGTGCTCGGGCCCGAGGGCACCCTGGTCGTGCCGACCCACACGCCCGACAACACCGATCCGGCCGTTTGGCAGCACCCGCCGGTGCCCGAGGCGTGGTGGCCGGTGATCCGCGAGCAGACCCCGGGCTTCGATCCGGCGCGCACCCCCAGCCGCTGGATGGGTGTGCTCGCCGAGTCGGTGCGCACCTGGCCGGGCGCGGTGCGCAGTGACCACCCGCAGGTGTCCTTCGCGGCCCTCGGCGCGCACGCGGCGGCCGTCGTTGCCGAGCACCCGCTCGACGACGCGCTGGGCGAGCGGTCGCCGCTGGGTGAGGTCAACCGGCTCGACGGCAAGGTGCTGCTGCTGGGCTGCGGGCACGACTCGAACACGTCGCTGCACCTGGCCGAATGGCGACAGCAGGAGCCGCCGCGCATCGGCACCGGCTCGTCGGTGCGGCGACCGGACGGCACCAGCCACTGGGTGACCTGGACCGACGTGGACCCGGACGAGAGCGACTTCGCGCGGCTCGGCGCGGACTTCGAGGCCACCGGCGCGGTGTGCCTCGGCCGGGTCGGCTCGGCCGTGGCGCGGCTGATGCGCCAGCGCACCCTTGTCGACTTCGCGACCGAGTGGATGGCCACGCTGCGCGTCGGCGCGAACGAATCGGCTGCTCATTCCTGATTGGGCATAACCTTCTCTCAGGCCGTCGACGGGGTCGCGGCTCAGGGGAGGGGATGCCCGTGTCCGCGTCGTCCGATGCCGCCACCGTGACCGCCGCCGAAACGACACCCGCGACCGGCTCCGTGCTGCCGCAGATGCGGGTGATGTGGTGGGAGCAAGGGGTGCGGGCCCGCGCCGACGCCGGACTGCGCACCCTCGCGCAGGCGCTGCCGCGGGTGGTCGGCACCGCGCTGCGCATCGCCTGGCGCGCCGACCGGGCCCGCACCGCGATCGTGCTGTCCTGCACGGTGCTGGCCGGGGTGATGTCGACGGCGGGTCTGCTGGCCACGCAGCAGGTCCTCGTCGGGCTGTTCTCCGCCGAGCCGACGCCCGACCGGGTGGCTGCGGCACTGCCCGCCCTGATCGTGCTGGCGGGGGCCGCGGCGCTGCGTGCGGGCATGGGCATCGCCACCGGGTACGCCCTCAACGGGCTGACGCCGCGGGTGGACCGGGCGGTGCAGCGGCAGCTGTTCGAGGCGACGACGGCGGTGCGGCTGGACGCGTTCGACGAGGACGCGTTCGCCGACGACATGGAACGTGCCGCGCGCGGCATGGAGTCGGTGATCGGCCTGGTCAACGCGATGATGGCGCTGGCCGCGGGCACGATCGGGGTGCTCGCGGTGGCGGTGGCGCTGGTCGTGGTGCATCCGCTGCTGCTGTGCGCGATGCTGCTGGCGACGCTGCCCAACGCGTGGGCCGCGCTGCGTGCCGGGCACCTGGAATACCAGACGTATCTGGCCGGGTCGGTGCGCCGGCGGCGGATGTGGATCCTCAACCGGCTGATGGCCGACCGGATGACCGCCGCCGAGCTGCGCGCGTACGGGCTGCGCGGCTTCCTGCTCGGCCAGTACGACACGGTCATGGAGATCGAGACCCGCATCCAGCTGGACCTGGCCCGCCGGGTCACCACGACCAACGCGCTGGGCGCGATGGCGGGTGGTGTCGCCACGGGCGCGGTGTACGGGCTGCTCGGCTGGCTGCTGCTGGACGGCGCGATCCCGCTGTCGGCCGCGGCCACCGCGGTGATCGCGCTGCAGGCGGCCCGCCATTCGCTGAACACCGTCACCTACCAGGTCGACGCGCTTTACATGGAAGGGCGGCACTTCGACGACTACACCGAGTTCATGGAGCGGGCGAAGTCGCACGTGCCCGCCGCGGACGGCGACCGGCCCGCGGAACCGCTGGACACGCTGCGGGTCGACGCAGTGAGCCTGAGCTATCCCGACCGTGACGCTCCTGCGGTCGACGGGGTGTCGCTGGCCGTGCACGCCGGGCAGACGGTGGCGTTCGTGGGGGAGAACGGCTCGGGCAAGACCACCCTGGCCGCGGTGATCGCCGCGCTGCGGGCGCCGTCGACAGGCACGGTGTCCTGGAACGGCGTGCCGCTGGCGGAGCTGGACGCCGACCAGCTGCGCGCCCGGATCGCGGTGGTGTCGCAGGACTACTGGAAGTGGCCGTTCACCGCGGACGTGAACATCCGCCTGGGCGAGGCGGGTGCGCCGGTGGAGCGCGAGCGCATCGAGGCGGCGGCGCGCCGCGCGGTGGCCCACGACATGATCATGCAGTTGCCCTTCGGGTACGACACGCTGCTGGACCGCACCTTCGCCGACGGGCAGGACCTGTCGGGCGGGCAGTGGCAGCGCATCACCGCGGCGCGCGGCTTTCTGCGCGACGCGGACCTGCTCATCATGGATGAGCCGTCGTCGGCGCTGGACCCGCGTGCCGAGGACGCCCTGTTCCAGGCGATCCGGGACCGGCAGGGCCGGCGGACCACCATCCTGATCACGCACCGGCTGGCCAACGTGCGCCACGCCGACGTCATCTACGTGCTGCACGAGGGCAGGCTGGTGCAGTCGGGCCGCCATGAGGAGCTGATGGCGGCCGGCGGCCGGTACGCGGAACTGTTCACGCTGCAGGCCCACGGTTACCTGGATGCCGGCTGATCTGCTCATATCATGGCAAGGTGGGCGAAGTGCCGGAGGAGACCGTGCGTGAGCTGTACACGGTCCTGCCCGAGGAGTTCACGGCCGCCCGCGACGCCCTGGCGGACGCGGCCAAGGCGGCCGGTCACGGCGCCCGGGCCACGGCGATCAAACGGCTGCGCCGGCCCACCGTCGCCGCCTGGCTGGTGAACCTGCTGGCTCACCGCGCACCCGACCGCATCGCCGAGCTGACCGCACTGGCCGACGAGCTGCGCGACGCCCAGCGGCAGCTGCGCGGTGCGGACCTGCGCACGCTGACCGTGCGGCGCCGCGAGCTGCTGTCGGCGCTGGCCGGGCAGGCCGCGGACCTGGCAATGCATGCCCAGCCCAGGCTGACCCCCGCGAAGCTGCCGATGACCGAGGTCGAGCAGACCCTCGCCGCCGCGCTCGCCGACGACGAAGTCGCCGGTCAGGTCCGCGCGGGCACGGTCGTCAAGGCCGTGTCCTACACCGGTTTCGGCGCGGCGTCGCCGCCCGGCGACGAACCCGATGACAATGAACCCTCGGGTGGCGGCGGCGACCAGGTCAGCGGTGCCGCCGAAGGTACGGGCCGGATCAGCGTCAGGGGCGGGAAGTCGGCACCGCGCAGGTCGGCGCGACCGAAGCAGGGGCAGGACGAGCGATCGGCGTCCCCGGACGCCGAGGCCGCGAGGGCCGCCCGCGAGGCAGCGCCGGTCGTCGAGCCGCGGGTGCCGGTCGGACTGCGGCGGGAGCTGGACTCGGCACGTGATGCCGAGCAGCGGGCGCGGGGCGAGGTGGAAACGGCGCGGGCGGCCGAGGTGTCGGCCGTGGACGAGCTGGCGCAGATCAGGGACGCGCTGGCGGCGCTGGAGGAGCGGCGTGGCCGGGCGCAGCAGGAGGCGAACGGTCGGCGGGCGGCCCGTACCGCGGCGGAACGGGCGCTGGCCGCGGCCGTGCGCCGCACCGCGAAGGCGCAGGCGGCGATCGATGCCCGCGGCGCCACGGCATGACAGGGGCCCCGGCCGGGGCCGGACCGACACACAGCAGGAGGAGCAGACCATGTTCGGCAGGACGCGAGCGTTCTCGGGGTTCTCGGTCGACGACACCGAGCAGGCCAGGCGGTTCTACGGCGAGACGCTGGGCCTGGAGGTCACCGACCTCGGCAACGGCCTGCTGCGGCTGGAGCTGGCCGGGGGCGGCCAGGTGCTGATCTACCCGAAGCCGGATCATGAGCCTGCGGCGTACACGATCCTGAACTTTCCGGTGACGCATCTCGAGGCCGCGATGGGGGAGCTGCGGGAACGCGGCGTCGAGTTCGAGCAGTACGACACCGACGATCTGAAGACCGACACCGCCGGGGTATCCGACGACGACCAGGGCCCGCGGATCGCCTGGTTCAAGGATCCGGCGGGAAACATCCTGTCGGTGCTCGAGGAGGACTGACCGCCCCGTACCCCTGGCGTGGCCGCCTGTCGGGCCACTACGGTGACGGCCCAGGAAGTGTCCGCCGGCTGCGGGCGCCGGACGGGGGAGAAGCGCATGGCCTGGGCGGGACGCGGCGTTGCCCGGCGTTCGATCGTGGGCGGGCTCGTCCTCGCGCTGCTGCTGCCGCTGGCCGCGTGCACCGGGGGCGACCCGCGCCGTGACGACGGTCAGGCCGCGTTGTCGCCCGAGGAGACCGCTGCCGCGCTGGCCTCGACGGATCCGGTGCAGCGCCGCCGCGGAGCCTGGTCGGTGCTGGCCAACCTGGGCGTGGCGGTCTACACCCCGGCGGGTGAGCAGGTGCTGGCCGGGGTGCGCCCCGGTGTGGACGGGGTGCACGTGCTGCAGGCGCAGGTGGACACCCTGGCCGAGATGGCGGGCACGGCGCGGGAGCCGATGCTGGCCTTCGCCCGGCGGCTGTCGGAGCTGGGCGTGCGGCGCGAGCCGGCAGTGCTGCTGGAGCTGTACCGGACGGCGTACTGGCAGGGGCGTGGCAGCTGGCTGGTGCGGCTGCTGCAGGCCCGCAAGGTGGACTTCTCCGGTGACGGCGCGCTGGGGCCGTCGGTCGACGCGCTGTCGGAGTGGCTGATCCTGCTGGACGGGTTCGTGTCCCCGGAGGCGGCGGCCCGGGTGCCCGAGCGCGCGCCGATGGGCTCGGGGCAGCGCTCCGCGCCCGAGGCGGCGGGCTGGGGGCTGGTGTACGCCGCGGGCGGCCGGGAGCTGTCGTTGGGTGAGGCGCCCGCGATGGCGTACGTGCACGCGATGTTGCGCTGGCAGGACGTGCGGATCCGGATGTCGCCGCAGGCGGCGCGCCTGGCGCAGGGTCCGGGCGGGTCCGGCGAGACGCTGGACGTGGTGGCGACCGTGGACACGGCGCAGGCCGCGGCAGGGTTCGGGCCGGAGCCGCTGCTGGTGGCGAACGCGGCGCCCGGCGCGGTGGACCTGGCCTGGCTGCCGCCCGCGCAGTTGGGCGGGCATGTGGAAATGGGCGCGGGCGGGTTGGCGCCGCAGCGTGCCGTCACCGACGCGGCAGGCCGGGCGACGGTGCGGTTGCGGGCCGTGGCGGATCCGGGCGCACCGGGTGATCCCGCGCGTGCCGTGACCGGGCTGCTGCAGGCTGCGCCGATGGACAATCCGCGGCTGTTCCAGGCGGTCTTCCCCGGTGCGCCCGCGGGCCTGGCCGGGTTCCTGGCGCCGATGCCGCGACCCGCGGGGCAGCTGCCGGTGACCGTCACCTGGCACGGCAAGGAGGACTGCGCGACGTTCACCGACGGCGAGTGGACCGGCACGGCGACGGTGTCGGGCGTGGTCCGGGTGTCCGGCGCGGCGTTGCGGCCCGCCGGTGGTGAGGTCACCTTCCGCCTGGTCGTGGCGGGCGGCAACGTCGTCGGCGGCGAGGTTGGCCAGCTGGCCGCGCTGTCCGGCAAGGCCGGCGGCAAGCCGGTCACGGCCACTCTCGACGGTGCGGGCCGACCGGGGGGCGCAGCCGGTGCGGCGACCTTCGCGTACACCGGCAGCACGCTGGAGTGGGGCGTCGGCGACCAGCCGGTCACGACGGCGCAGCTGTCGGTCGACGGGCGGCTCACGCCGCGGGCCGGTGACTGCTCGGCGCTGACCGGTGACCTGACGCTGTCGGTGCGCGGCGTGCATGCCGCCGACGGGATCTCGGGCACCCTCACCGCGCAGTTCACGGCGACCAGCGCCGGTTGAGCCAGGCCGCGGCCGAAGCAGCGGTGACCTGCACCGTACTATGTGGACAGTTATCGAACATGTGTTCTAAAACACACACCGTATATTAACCGACTACTGGTTGACACCAAAGTGATACATCTATATATCCTGCTAGTGCGCGGATAACCAGTGGTTTGATTGGCGGCCCTCGGGCAAACCGCTGGTTTTGCCGGTGTGCTCCACCACGTCCGAACCGGGTGCGGGCCCGGACCGGGCGAATGCCGGCTCCGCGCAGCTCACCACTGCGATGACGGAGGCGGAACATGTCAGACAGTCCAGGAGCGACCACCACGGCCACCAGCGCATACGAGCTCATCGGCGGCGCGCCGTCGGTGCGCGAGGCGGTGGACCGGCTCTACACCTACCTGCTCGCCGATGAGCAGCTCGCCGACTACTTCGACGGGATCGACCTGCCCAGGCTCAAGAGTCACATGGTCATGCTGCTCACCCACGTGCTCGGCGGCCCCACCGGATACCCGGTGGAGAACCTCGGCCCCGCGCACGCCCGGCTGAACATCAGCGCGGCGCACTACGACCGTGTCGCGCAGTACGCCGCCGGAGTGCTGTTCGAACTGCATGTCCCGATGGACGTCATCCTCCAGGTGGGACAGGTGCTGGCCAGCGTGCAGCCCCTGATCGTGGCCGAGCGGGCGGCGGCCTGAGGATGGACGCCGCACGCCTGCAGCGCACCTTCGCCGTCGTGTCCGCACACGGCGACCGAGCCGCCCAGCACTTCTACGCCTTCCTCTTCGTGGCGTATCCGGAGCTGCGCGACCTGTTCCCGGTGTCCATGGCCGGCCAGCGGGACCGGCTGCTGCAGGCGTTGGGGCACGTCGTGTCGCACGTCGACCGCCTCGACCAGGCCATGCCGTACCTGGAAGGGCTGGGCCGCGACCACCGCAAATTCTCGGTGGTCGGGGCGCACTACGCACAGGTCGGGCAGGCGCTGCTCGCCACCCTGGAGCACTTCCTGGGCGAGGAGTGGACCGACGACCTGGCCGCACAGTGGTCGGCGGCGTACGACCTGGTGTCGAGCACCATGCTGCGGGCGGCCGAGCACGCCGCCCGCAGTCAGCCCGCCTGGTGGACCGCCGACGTACTGGAACACGAGCGCCGCGGCCCCGACCTCGCCGTGTTCACGGTCCGCCCGACCATGCCGCTGACCTACCGGCCCGGACAGTCGGTGACCCTGGAATGCGGGCTGCGGCCCCGGGTCTGGCGCTTCCTGTCACCGGCGAACACCCCGCGCGCCGACGGCACCATCGAGTTCCACGTCCGCGCCCAGCCCGGCGGCGAGCTCAGCCCGGCCCTGGTCCACCAGCTGCGCGAAGGCGACCAGGTGCGGCTGGGCGCACCCGTGGGCCGTCGGCTCACCCTGACCCCGGGCGGCGGCCGCGACCTGCTGCTGATCGCCGCGGGCACCGGCCTGGCCCCGATGCGGGCACTGGTCGAGCAGGTCGAGGTCGAGACCGCCGCCGGCGTGCCGACCCGGTCCGTGCAGCTGTTCGCGGGCGCCCGCGGCGTCGGCGACCTCTACGACCTGCCGACACTGCGCGGCCTGGAGGCCGCCCACCGCTGGCTGAGCGTGCTGCCGGTGACGCCGGAGGAGCGCGTCGGCGACGACGTGCTCGGCGCGGCCCTGCGCACCACCCGCCTGGCCGAACGCGAGGTGTACGTGTGCGGCCCACCTGCCCTGGCCGGGTACGCGGGCGACGCCCTCGCCGCCGCGGGCGTGCCTGCCGCACAGATCCATCTGGAAGACCACGAAGCCGGGCGGTACACGCCGTCCCCGGCACCCGGCCCGATGACAGCCGCAGCCCGATGACACTGGGGGAGAAGTGACCACAGTCAGCGCGTACGAGCAACCGGACCTGCGCAAGCGGGTGCCGCACACGCCGGAGTCGATCGTCCGCCACCACCTGCCCGACGCGAGCGGCCGGCGGCGCGGCTACGACAAGGAAGCGGTGGACCGGCTGCGGCGCACGCTCGCCGAGGACGTCGACGCGCTCAACGCCTACATCGCGGCCCAGCAGGCAGAGCTGGACCGGGTCAAGCGGCTCGGCGACCGGTTGCAGCCCGTCGACCCGGCGGTGCGGGCCCGGCAGGTGGCCGCGGAGGCGGTCACCCTCGCCGTCCGCGCCCAGGCCCAGGCCGACACCGTGATCGCCGCCGCGCAACAGCAGAGCCGGCTGATCGTGGAGAGCGCAGAGAAGCAGGCCGCACACATCCTGGAGGCCGCCCGCCGTGACGCCGACCGGGCCGCGGCCAGCTACCGCGCGTCCGCCGGGGGCGCATACAGCCCCGACCGCGAGCGCCAGGCCCGTGAGGTGGCCATGCTGGCGACCTGCCTGCGCTCGCTGGAGGCGGCGCGGTCGAACCTGCCCGCCATCGAGGCGCAGTTCGACGCGGTGATCATGGCGTTCGCCCACCAGCTGCAGCACCTGACCCCGCCGCCCGACTGAGCCAGGCGGACCGCAGATGGTGCCGTGTCCTAAATGGAGTGAACATGCCCGGCCCGGCCTGCCCGTCAGATGATGTCCAGATGCGTGCGCGACCCGTACTGCCGCTGTTCGCGCTGCGGTACAACCGGCTGCTGGAGGCGATCCAGCCCGGCGGCGTGCGCCAGACCGACGAGATGGTGGCCCGCGCCGTGGACGTGTCCGCGCAGTACATCGGCATGCTGCGCACCGGCAAGCGCACCAATCCCGGCCACGAGCTGGTCGGGCGTATCGCCGCGCACTTCGGCGTGGACGTGGCCTACTTCCTCGACCCCGAACGGGCTGCCGCCGTGGACCGGGAACTGGAGCTGCTCGGCGCACTGCGCGACACGAAGCTGCGCCGGCTGCTGCACCGGATGACCGGACTTTCCCCGGCCAGCCTGGATCTCGCGGCCGAGGTCGTGGAGCGGCTGCGCCTGATGGAAGGCCTTTACGACGAGTAGTAAACGAACGGTAACCTCCCGGTGGAACACTTCGGCTCGCGGCGGGCCACCGGAGCCGGCGCGACGGCAGTGATGAGGCGGTCACGTGGCAGATCACCCGGCGCCACGGCTCTCCACGCCGGTGGGGCTGACGGCCAACCTGATGATCGGCGTACTCGTGCACGTGCTCGCCGCGTTCGTCTACGGTTTGCTCTCACTGCTGCGGTTGGAGGGCTGCGACAGGGCGGACGGGCTGGCCGCGGGCTGGGCGCTGGCCGTCCTGCTGGATCTGCTGCTAGGCGGCGTACTGCTGGCGGGCGCGCTGCGCCGCACCGACGGCAACCGGTGGGTGGTGCTGGCCGGCTGGGCGCTGAGCCTGGTGCCGTTCGCGGTGCTGGCCCGAATGGCGATGACCTACATCGCGAGCCTGCCCAGCGGTTGCGGCTGGTGACAGCGCACGAGGTCCGGCGGCTGGCCCGCGCGGCCGGCTATGCGGCGTCCGAGCCGCTGGTGGTGGGGATCTCGCGCCGGGCGGTGCCGCCGGTGTTCGTGTGCGCGGGCCACACCCCGACGGGGCAGCCGTTCGACGAGGACACGTCCGCCTATGCGGCCTCGCTGTCCAAGCAGGTCACCGCGGCGCTGGTGGCGCTGGTCATGCGCCAGGGCGGCCTGGCCGTGGACGAGCCGCTGTCGCGGCGGCTGCCCGAGCTGCCCGCCTGGGCGGCGTCGGTGCGCCTGCGCCACCTGCTGCACCACGTCGGCGGCCTACCCGACGACGACCTGGTCGACCGCGCCCTGACCGGTGACCGGACCGGGGCCGGAGTGCTGGCCGCACTGTGTGCGCTGCCCGCGCCCGCACACCCGCCCGGCACCGTGTACGCCTACTCCAACACCGGATACGTCTGCCTCGCCGAGGCTGTGCGCCGGGCCGCCGGGGCCGAGCTGCCCGTGCTCGCCGAGCAGCTGCTGTTCAAGCCGCTGGGCTTGGCGGCCACCCGGTTCTGGGACGGTCCCGAGCCCGCCCCGCCGGGTGCCGCGGCGCTGTCGCCGATGCATCCCGCGCCGCTGTCGCTGGGCGACGGCGGGGTCTGGAGCACCGCCGGTGACCTGCTGCGCTGGGCCGACGCGCACAATGACGGACGGCTCGGAGTCAGCGGTCTGCTCCAGGCACCGGGGCGGCTCGACGACGGCACGACCTTGGACTACGCGTGGGGCGTGGGCGTGCGCCGCCGCCACGGGCTGGCCGTGTACCGCCACGGCGGGGCCTGGCCGGGCCTGCGCACCCTGCTGGCCCGGGTGCCCGACCGGGGGATCGGCGTGGTCGTCACGGCCCTCGGCGACGACACCGAGCGCACCGCGATGCTGACCGACGGCCTGCTCGACCTGCTGCTGACCTAATACCAGGTTTGACTTATATAAGCAGCAGCTGTAATTTCGGTCCGTGCACGCCTTCGACGTTCTCGGGGACCCGGTCCGGCGCCGGATCCTTGAACTGCTGGCCGACGGCGAGCGGGCCTCCGGCGCGCTCACCGAGGTCGTCCAGGCAGAGTTCGGCATCTCGCAGCCGGCGGTGTCGCAGCACCTGAAAGTGCTGCGCGACAACGGCTTCGCGACCGTGCGCGCCGAAGGCACCCGCCGGCTGTACGCGGTTGACACCACCCCGTTGCGGGAAGTGGACAACTGGCTGGACCACTTCCGCGGGTTCTGGAACCAGCGCCTGGACGCGCTGGAGACCGAGCTCGCCCGGGGCCGCCGGGAACGCCGCCTGCATGAACGACAGGACAAGGAGAATCCCGATGAAGGACATCACCGAGCAGCTTGAGGCGATCCGGCGCGAGGTCGCCCGGCGCGGCGGCGACCTGGGCGAAACCGTCGCCGTGCTGGTCAAGCGCACCTACCAGGCCGACGTCGACGACGTCTGGGACGCGATCACCAGCAAGGAGCGGCTGCCCCGCTGGTTCGCGCCGGTCAGCGGCGACTTCCGTGAGGGCGGCAGCTTCCAGGTGGAGAACATGGCCTCCGGCGACATCCTGCAGTGCCGACCGCCGAAGTTGCTGCGCATGACGTACGGCGGCCCGACCAGCATCGTCGAGGTGCGGCTGGCCTCGGCCGGTGCGGACGCCACCGACCTCGAGGTCGAGCACGTCGTCCCCATCGAGATGGCAGGCAGCGGTGCGGGCGCACTCTACGTCGGCCCCGGCTGGGACCAGGGCCTGCTCATGCTGGCCCGCTACCTCGGCGGCGAGCCGAGCGACGACCCGCTGGCCGACCAGAATTCCCTGGCCGGCCAGGAGTTCTCCCGCCGCTCCATCCAGGCGTGGGCCGACGCGATCCGCGCCTCCGGCACCGCCACCGAGGACGAGATCACCGCCTCCGTCACCGCCGCCGCCACCCACTTCGCCCCCGACCTCTGACCGCCGCTCGTTGTCCGCGGGGTTCGAGTCCCTGACGGCGCCCGAGTGCTTCAGGGTGCGAACCGCTTCGGCCAGTTGCCTTGCTGAGTCGGCTCGTGACGTCCGGCGGGTGGGCCGCCGAACGACCGCCGCAGAGAGCCGCTCACCACTGGACCGCGCATAGTGAAAAGACCCTCTCGCTCGTGGCCTGAGCGAGAGGGTCCCGTCGGAGTTGCGCGCTACTCGGTGGGTGGCTTGGGCCAGGGGTGGCGCGGACTGATGATCTTCACGATCCCTTCCATCAACGCCCAGCTCCCCAGAACGTCGACATTCGAGTTGAGCATCACGACCATGGTGGTCTGCTCGGCGGGCAGGTAGTACGGATACGTCAGGTAGCCGGCGATGTTGCCGTTGTGGCCGAGCCAGCCGTTCTGGTTCTCGATCGCCAGGCCGTACTGAGCGCCCTGTCCCTCCTCGGGTGCGGGCAGGAACTGATTGCGCTGCTGGAGGATCTCGGGTGTGAGCAGCTTGCCTGCGGCCAGGTCCTGGGTCCAGACACGGACGTCGTCGAGCGTCGACACCATCTGACCGGCCGCCCAGCCCCATGAGGGGTTCCAGTTCGTGGCGTTCACGGTCGCACCGTCGGCGGCTTTCGCGTAGCCCTGGGAATGGGGTGACGGGAAGTCGGAGCTGGGCGGGAAGACGGTGCTCCCAAGCCGTTCCGGTTTCAGGATGTGCTGGTCGATGAAGGCTTCGATCGACTGGCCGGAGACCTTCTCCACGACGAGCCCCAACAGCACGGTGTTGGTGTTGGAGTAGTCGAACTTCGTGCCCGGCTCGAAGAGCAGCGGACGGCTGAAGCTGATGGCGAGGAGCTCCTGCGGCGTCCACTGGCGATCGGGCTCGCTCGACAGGCTGGCGGTGGTCACGTCCGCGTAGTTGAAGAGCCCGCTGCGCATCGCGGCCAACTGGCGCAATGTGATCACATTGCCGCTCGGGACACCGGGTACGTACCGGTCGATCGGGTCGTCGAGTCCGAGCTTTCCCTGCTGCGCCAGCAGCAGCAGGGCAGTCACGGTGAACGTCTTGGTGAGGCTGCCGATACGCATGTGGAGATCTGTCGTCATGGGCTGTTCGGTGCTCGTGTCCTGGACACCGAACGCCTGCACGTATGGGGCCTTGCCCTCCTGCCAGACACCGACGATCGCCCCCGGAACCGAGGCCTGCCGCATCAGCTCGGGAACCGCGGCGGTGAGCTGGGCATCCCGATCAGTCGAACGCCGGCCGTCCCGGTCGGCCGGCGGCCGGGTCGACTGACCACATCCCACCAGGGTTGTCACCACGATTGCGGCCACCCCGACCACGCTCTTCCGCCACATCGAGAACCTCCTCCGGGGCCGCGTTCCGATCGGCGCCGCCGTGCACGCTTCGGCCCGAGCAGTCTTGGATCTCATCAAATCATCACAAATGGTTCTTCGTCGCCAGGTCACAGACTTCCGCTGCTGATCACGAGGAGGTTGTGGCGTGACACGCAGGAGCGACCTGCACGCGGAGCGGTGTTGCCGGGCCGTCATCGGGCCGTCCCAGGGGCTCCGGGCCGCCGCGCCGGGCCTTCAACCGATGACCGCGTCCTCCCCGAGCCTGAGCACTACGAACTCGAGATCGCCATGGCGGTCGGTGCCCACCGGCCGGAAGCCACAGCGCTCGAGGAGTCGCACCGAGGCGATGTTGCCCACGAACGATTCGGCGTAGAGGGGTCGGACCTGCTCGCGCTGCAGGAACTGTCGCAGCGCCGCGGTCCCGACACCGCGGCCCCAGAACCGCTGGCCGAACCAGTAGCCGACGGAGCGCCTGTCGTCCTGCCACCACGCGACGATGTTGCCGGCGACCTCTCCGTCGACTGTGACGGTCTGGACGTGCCCGGTGGGGTTGCCGAGCACCTTCGTCCGCCAGTGCGTCAGGAAGCGGTCCCGATCGCGGGCGGGAAACTGCGCCCGCCGTACCGCCTCCTCCTCAAGCTGCTGCTCGTAGAACACCTCGAGGTCGGCATCGTCGGCATCGCGCAACCGCACATCGGTCATGCCGGCTCCTCCGCGGGAAAGGGTGCGTCGTCGGTCATGAGCGACAGTGTGCCCAGACCCACCGACAGCGCCCGGCGATCTGGATGAGCGCAAAAGTTCGCGCAAGATCGTTGCGGGGCCTCCGCGACTCGGCTGATCGTGGCACCATGCCGCAATGCCGACCTTCAGCTCGTACGACGGAACCACGCTCGCGTACCACGCCGAGGGCTCCGGACCCGTGCTCGTCTGTCAGCCCGGTGGCCCCGGTCGCGCCAGCGCCTACCTCGGTGACCTCGGCGGCCTGACCAGCGCGTACACGGTGATCAGGCTGGACAGCCGCGGCACCGGCGACTCCGAGGCGCCGTCGGACCCGGCCACCTACCGGATGGACGCGCTGGTCCACGACCTGGAGGCGCTGCGCGCGCAGCTCGGACTGGAGACGATGACGCTGCTCGGCCACTCGGCCGGTGCCAACGTGGTCACGCTCTATGCCGCCGCCCATCCGGCCCGGGTCGAGCGCCTGATCCTGCTCACCGGCCTCGTCCGCGCCGCCGGGCTCACACCGATCGGGGCGGAGGAAGCCTTCCAGGCCCGCTCCGGCGAGCCGTGGTACGCCGACGCGGCCGCCGCCTGGGACGCGTGGGACGAGCTGCCCGACGACGCCGGCGAGACGGACGCCCACCCGTTCATGCTGGCCTCGTCGCCGTTCTTCTACGGCCGGTGGGACGCGGTGGCCGCCGCGCATGCCGCCGCCGGGCTGACCGAGTTCGCGCCCGCCGCCCGCGACGGGTTCTTCAAGGGATATTTTCCCGATCGGGACGCCCTCACGGCAAAACTGGCCGCGTTGACCGCGCCGGTGCTGGTGATCGCGGGCGAGCTCGACGCGTCCCCGACCCCGGCCGCCGCCGTCGAGGTAGCGAAGCTGTTCCCGTCGGCGACAGTGGTGACGATCGCGGGCGGCGGGCACTTCCCGTGGCTCGACGACCCGGCCGCACTGGCGGCGACGCTGGCACCGTAGGCCACAAAGGTTCCGGCACCGTTGACCACAACAGGTGCGGACGAAGCCTGAATCGCGTTTCAGCCGTGACCGTGCGTCGGGATCGTCCGCGATACGCTGCCCTCGGTGCCAGGCTCCACGACCACAAACTGCCCCATCATTCCCTCGTCCTCATGGCGCAGGATATGGCAGTGGAACATGTACGGCATCACGGGATCGGTGTGCCGCCCGAACTGCACGGCGAGGCGCGCCGTGGCCTTGGGCGGAATGTACACGGTGTCCTTGGGCCCATCGGCATACGCAGGCGGGGCCTTGCCGTCGATGGACAGCACCCGGAAGGCGGCTTCGTGAATGTGGAAGTTGTGAGCGTAGACGGTGTTCTCGATCTCCCAGATCTCCAGGGCTCCAGCGGGAATCACCTCGTCGATCCGGGACATGTCCATCTCCCGCTTGTTGACCGCGTCATGACCGTTGAGGGTGAAGCGTCGCACCCGGGCGCCTGGCGATGCCGCGATGGGCGCTGCGGCGGTCAGCTTCCCCGGCAGCGCCGGTGACGCCTTCAGCCGGCCCGCAGCACGGATCTTCAGCAGATTGAAGTCGCCTTCATCGATGTCATCGTCGCCGCTCGAACTTTGTAGCACCACTTCGTCGCCGGTGGCGAACTCGACAACCACATCGGCCCGTTCGGCAGGGCTCAGCAACACCCGGTCGGTCTGGACCGGTTTCCGCAGCATTCCGGAATCGGTGCCGATGACGTGGAACGGCCGCCCGTCGGAGAACCCGAGATGATAGGTGCGGGCGTTGGATGCGTTCAAAATGCGCAACCGGACACGGGACGTCGTGACCTCGAGGAACGGGTCGTAGGTGCCGTTGACGAGGATGTGGTTGCCCATGATGCCGAAGGTCGGCCGGGTGTCCTCCGACAGCGTGCCGTTCGCTTCGATGGTCTTGTCCTGCACGATGATGGGGAAGTCGTCCACACCGTAACTCGACGGCAGCGACAGGCCGTCGGCCTCCGCATCGTCGATGATGAACATGCCGGCGAGCCCGCGATAGACGTGCATGCTGGTCGCGCCGTGCGGATGCGGGTGGTACCACAACGTCGTCGCCGACTGCTCGATCTTCCACTCGGGAGTCCAGGTGGCCTTCGGCTCGATCGTCTGGTGCGGACCGCCGTCCATCACCGCGGGCAGCCGCATGCCATGCCAGTGCACCGTGGTGGATTCGGGAAGCTGGTTCGTCACCTTCATCGCCACCCGGTCACCCTTGCGGGCGCGCAACGTCGGTCCCAGGTAGGAACCGTTGAAACCCCAGGTGGCAGCAGGCTTTCCCGCGAAGAACTCGGTCATTCCGGTCTGCAGCGTCAGGGCGAACCGGCGGACTCCGTCACCGTCCGCCTCCGGCTCCAGCAACGGGGGCAGACGGAGTCGATTGGTGTAGGTCAACGGCGCCGCATTGCCCTCGGATGATCCGGCGCCGCCGCAACCCACCAGCCCGGACATGCCGGACAGTACGGTCAAGGCGAGGAAGCTTCGACGTTTCACGGACCAATGCTGTCAACGGGAGGTGGCACTCGCGTCGATCCAGGACCGTATCCACCGCAGCGCGAACGTAGTACCACGACGGTACGCCGTTCGCGGAGATTCTCGGCACCTCGCGATCTGATCAGAGCTGAGCCGAGGCGTCCAGCAGCCCGTACTGGTAGGCCCAGGCGACCAGTTGGGCACGGTCACGGGCGTCGAGCTTGCTCAGCGCTCTGCTGATGTGGGTCTTGGTGGTGGGCATGCTGATGAAGAGGCGCTCGCAGATCTCCTCGTTGCTCAACCCCAACGCCACCAGCGCGACCACCTCACGCTCCCGCACCGTGAGCCGGTCGAAGACACTGCCGGGGCGGGTCGCGCCGCCACGCCGCTGTACGCCGTACGCGATGAGTCTGCGGGTCAGCCCCGGCGAGAGCAGCTCCTCGCCGCCCGCCACCACCCGGATCCCGTGCAGCAGCTGGGCCGGATCGGTGGTCTTCAGCATGAACCCGCTCGCTCCTGCGGTCAGCCCGGCGATGGCATAGTCGTCCTGGTCGAACGTGGTCAGGATGAGGATGCGGACCGCAGCCAGGTCGGGATCGGCGGCGATCCGCCGGATCGCCTCCAACCCGTCGACGCCGGGCATCCTGATATCCATCAGCACCACGTCGGGGCGGGTGCGCCGGACCTCCTCGACCGCCTGCGCGCCGTCGCCGGCCTCGCCCACGACGATCATGTCCAGCTCGGTCTCGACGAGAACGCGGAATCCCGCCCGCACCAGTGCCTGATCATCCACAACCAGCACCCGAATCAGATCAGGCATGAGTCTCCCTCGCCACCGGTAGGACGGCACGCACCTCGAACCCTCCGGTCGGCAGTCGGCCAGCCGAGAAGATCCCGCCGAGCTCCACCGTCCGCATCCGCATGCCCACGATGCCATGCCCGCCGACGTCGTCCGCCGCGTCGGCAGGACCTGCGCCATCGTCGCGTACCACCACTGTCAGGTCCCGATCGCCGTAGTCGATCTCCACCCACACCGCGTCCGCGCGGGCGTGTCTGCGCACGTTGGTCAACGATTCCTGCACGATTCGGTAGGCCGCCACCTCCACCTCCACCGGCAGTTGCCGGACCGCGGCACTGACGGTGAACTCGACGGGCAGGTTCCCGTCGCGCGTGGTGGCGACGAGCTTGCCGACGTGGGCAAGGCGCCCGGGGAACGCCGCAGTGCCCGGATCCTCACCCCGCAGGATCGCCAGCAACACCTGTACCTCCGCCAAGCCCTCGTCACTGACCCGTTTGATGGCGGTCAGCGCTTCGGCAGCCTGATGCGGGCGTCGATTCATCACGTGGACCGCCACACCCGCCTGCACGCTCACCGCCGCCATCGTGTGCCCGAACACGTCGTGCAGCTCGCGGGCAATCTCCAGGCGTTCCTCGGCGGCCAGTCGCAGAGCCTGCTCGGCGCGGGTCTCAGCGAGCCGCTCCGCCTGCTCCTGCGCCTGCTTGACGTACGCGTGGTGGTAGTGGACGGCCGCGCCCAGCGCCACCGTCGCCGCCACCAGGGTGGCCGCGTTGATCGTGCGGTCGTCGTACCAGGACGCCTGGAAGAAGCTCCTGATGGCGACCATGGTCGCCGCGATCGAAATCAGCCCGCCGACGATGCCGAGCCGCCAACCCCGGCAGGACGCGACCGTGTAGGTGGCGATCAACGGGGCGATGGTGATCAGCCGCCCGTCGTAGCCGATCAGGAACCAGGTGACCGTGATCGCGTTCGCGGCCAGCAGGGCGAACAGCGGCACCATGCGGCGTGCCACGACAGCCACCGTCGCGGCGACCGCCAGGCCGGCCGCTGCCGCGTCGATCGGGTGCCGGTCGACGCCCGACGGACCGACACCACTGAACACCATGATGATCACACCCATGGCGATGCCGAGCGAGATGTCCCAGCCGGCCTCCGAGATCCATCGCGGAACCCTGAAGCTGACCACAGCGACCTCCGAATCAGTTCGCCTCATGACCAGAACATGCCCTACTACGCTGCCTGCGGCTACCTGCTGCGGGTTGATGTGCGCGTGGGACATACGGCCACGGGATGACAGGTACCTGCGATCCGCTGATCGTCGCGACAGCGCGCTGGAGTCCATCCGGGGATGCCGGTGACGGGGCGACGCCAGAGCGCAGACGACTCCGAGCCGCCTGGTCGCGAGCGCGGCCTGCGAGCAGGTCAGTTACGTGAACCCGGTGCCCGTCGCCGTCGCCGTGCTGCCGGTCGGTGGCGAGCTGCTCGGCGTGCGGCGCACCATCCCGCCCGGGGCGGGGCCTGAGTCGCCCGCCTCCTGCAGCCGCGCGGTGTCATCCGACCACCAGGCGTAGCGGCTGCGCTCGGTGGCTGTTCAGGCGGTCGAGCGCGGCGGATGTCGGCTCGTCGGCGGGCAGGTGCACGATCAGGCGCTGGTCGTCGTCGGCGGACAGGTCAAGCGTCTCGTACGCGAGCCGCAGCGTGCCCGCCTCGGGGTGGGCCAGCCGGAGGATGCCGCTGGACTTCGCCAGCGCGGCAACGGTGTCGACCCGCCGGGTGAAGGCGTCGCCTGCGGTGACGGTCAGCTCGTCGGCCAGCGCGGCCAGGTGCGGGTCCGCCCGGAACGGGCCCTGCTTGAGCGCGGCGACCTGCTCGTCGGCGACGTGGTCCCAGTCGGGGTAGGCGCCGCGGGCCCGACCGTCGGTGAACACGAACCGGGCGAGGTTGGGCGTCGCCGCGTCCAGCAGGCCCGTCGGTCCCGCCAGCCGGGCGAAGCCCGCGGTGTGGGCGAGTACGTCGCTGAGCCGGTTGAGCAGCACCGCCGGGGTGGGCTCGAGGCGGTCGAGCAGGGCCTGCACGGTGGGGCGCACGGTGTGCGCCGGGGTGGCGTCGCCCCGGCAGTTGTAGCCGGGGTCGGCGGCCTTGGTGAGGCGGTGCAGGTGCACGCGTTCGCCGGCGGTCAGCCGCAGCGCGTCGGCGAGCGCGGAGAGCACCTGCGGCGACGGCCGACGGTCCCGTCCCTGTTCAAGCCGGGTCACATACTCCACGCTGACGCCCGCGAGGGCCGCCACCTCCGAGCGGCGCAACCCCGCGGCCCGGCGGCGGGGGCCCGCGGGCAGCCCGACCGCGGCCGGCGTGACCGCTTCACGGTGCACCCGCAGGAACAGTCCGAGCTCGTTGTCGCTCACCGTCCGAACCTAACAGCGCCGGCGCCCGGGAGCGTGTCCCTGCTGCTACCACCCTCAGCCCGGCCTCCCTGACGGCGTTCTCCTCGGCCAGGGTCATGGCAGGAAGTCAACTTCGGTCTGCGGGAGCGTGAAGTCATGAGTCGTACGGTGGCGGTCATCGGCGGAGGTTACGGGGGTTCGGCGGTCGCCAAGGCGCTGGACTCGGAGGCTGACGTCGTGCTCATCGATCCCCGGGACGCGTTCGTCAACGCGGCGGCGTCGCTGCGGGCACTGGTCCGGCCCGACTGGGCGGGCAACATGTTCTTCCCGTTCGACACGCTGCTCACCCGGGGCAGGGTGATCCGGGACCGGGCGGTCTCGGTGGACCCCGGCGGCGTCACCCTGGCCTCGGGCGGTCGGATCGAGGCGGACCATCTGGTCCTGGCCACCGGCTCCGACTACGCCTACCCGGCCAAGCCCGACGCCGACTCCACCGGCGAGGCGCTCGACGACCTCCGGCGTACCCACAAGGAACTGCTGAACGCCGAGCGGGTGCTGATCGTGGGCGCCGGGCCGGTCGGCTTGGAGCTGGCCGGGGAGATCCGGGAGGTCTGGCCGGACAAGCGGCTGACCCTCGTCGACCCGGCCGGGCAGCTGCTGCCGGGCTTCGCGCCGGAGCTGCGCCAGGACCTGCACCGCCAGCTCGAGGAGTCCGGCATCCGGCTGCGGTTGGGCACCGGCCTGACCGCGCCGCCGCCGACCGGGCCGGGCCGGGCCGCAACCTTCACCGTCACCACCACCGACGGTGGTGAGATCACCGCCGACATCTGGTTCCGCGCCCACGGCGTGCGCGTCAACACCGACTATCTCGCCGACGGCCGGCTCACGACCCGTTCCGCGCAGGGACAGGTCCGCGTCACCGAGACCCTCAACGTCCACGGGCACGAGCACGTCTACGCGATCGGCGACATCACCGATCTCGCGGAGGCCAAGATGGCCGCGTACGCGTTGCAGCATGCCGAGGTCGTGGCGCAGAACATCATGGCGCGGCTGCGTGGCGGGCAACCCACGGCGAGCTACCGGCCCGCACCCGATCCGATGATCCTGCTCCCGCTCGGCACGCGAGGCGGTGTCGGCCAGATGGCCACACCCGACGGTCCCGCCGCGGTCCCGGCCACGGCGGTCGCCGAGTACAAGGGTGCCGACCTGTTCACCGGCCGCTTCGCCGAACTGTTCGGCACCGCCTGAACCCGGCCCGGTGGGCGCCCCGTCATCTGTTCGGCGCGGTGAGGCCGTTCTCGTAGGCGAAGACGACGGCTTGGGTGCGGTCGCGTAGACCGAGCTTGGCCAGCATGTTCCCGACGTGGGTCTTCACGGTCTGTTCGGCGAGTACGAGTTCGGCCGCGATCTCGGCGTTGGACAGTCCTCGGGCGACCAGCCTCAGCACGTCGAGTTCGCGCGGGGTCAACGCCGCTGCGGCATCCGTTCGCGGCCGCTCGTGCCGCCGCCTGCGGGCGAAGTCACCGATCAACCGCCGCGTCACCGAGGGCGCCAGCAGTGCGTCGCCTGCGGCGACGAGCCGCACGCCGTTGATCAGCTCGGCGGCGGGTGCGTCCTTGAGCAGGAACCCGCTGGCGCCGCAGCCGAGTGCTTCGTAGACGTACTCGTCGAGGTCGAACGTGGTCAGCACGAGCACGCGTGGTCCGTCGCCGCCGCCGGAGAGGATTTCGGCGGTGGCGGCGAGCCCGTCCATCACCGGCATGCGGATGTCCATGACGACCACGTCGGGTCGCAGCGACGCGGCGAGGGAGACCGCCTCGCGGCCGTCACCAGCCTCGCCGACGACCTCGATGTCGTCCGCGGCGGACAGCAGGGAGACCAACCCGTCCCGGATCATCTCCTGGTCGTCGGCGATCAGCACGCGTATGGGCACAGTCAAGATCCTATTCCGGTCGGTGGGGCCGAGGCCGGTACGACGGCCCGGCATCAGTACGGGAGTTCGGCGATCACCGCGAATCCGCCGCCGGGCCGGGGTCCGGCGGTGAGCACGCCCTCGTGCATGGCGACTCGCTCGCGCATGCCCACCAGCCCGTGGCCGCCGCCGGGTTCGGGCCGGCCCCGGCGCGAGGCTGCCGCACCGCCGTCGACGACCGACACGTGAAGCCGATCCTCGCCGTACCGGATGTCCACCGCAACGCGTGCACCCGGCGCATGACGGGCCGCGTTGCTGAGCGCCTCCTGCACGATCCGGTAAGCCGCCAGATCGACACCGGCGGTCAGCGGGCGGGGCATTCCGGTCACCGCCGCGCGGGCGATGAGCCCGGCCTCACCCGCGCTCGCGATCAGGGCATCGAGCCGGTCAAGACCTGGCTGGGGGAGCAGTTCGGCCGCGTCGTCGTCCTGCCGGAGCAGCCCGACGACCCGTCGGGTCTCGGCGAGAGCCGACCGGGCCGCGTCGCGGACCACGCCGAACGTCTCCCGGGCCGCGGGCGACAGGTCAGGCATCTTGTACGGTGCCGCTTCCGCCTGGAGCGCGACCACCGACATGTGGTGGGCGACCACATCGTGCAGTTCCCGGGCGATCCGGCTGCGCTCCTCGAGCACCGCCTGGCGGGCGAGATCCAGGCGGCGCAGCTCGGCTTGCTCGGCAAGGCGGGCCTCGGCGACGGACCGGCCCGCCACCGCGTCGATGAAGACGAAGACCATCGCGATGATCGCCCAGAGGATCAGCGCGTACCACAACGGCATGCCGGTGAGGAACACCGCCGGGAGTACGACGCCCAGCGCGGTGAGCACGCAGGCGCCCGCCGCCGCCCGCCGTTCGCACGCGCCCACCACCTGGAACAACACGACGACCATGGCGATCCACGAGCTCACCGCCCAGGGCATCAGCACGTCGTCGCCGGTCCGGACGACGACGCCCGCCAACATGCCGATCGACATGATCCGCCACGCGAGCAGCGGCCGGTGGCCGGCGATCGCCAGCGGTGCCGCCTGGGCGACCCCGAGCAGCGCGATGAGGCTGGCCGGGGCTTGCACCTGCGCGGTCAGCTCGGCGATCGCGCCGAGCGTGAGACCGACCGCCAGCGACGCCCAGACGATCATGACGAGCACCTGCCGGCCCTGTCGCTCCGGCCACAGCCAGCGGCGGGCCGGAGCGACAGGCGCCCGCACGGCGGCCTCGGTCAGTGCAAGCCACCAGGTCATCCGTCTAGCTAACAGCCTGCGCGCCGGGCTGCGCCAACTCCGCCGGGCGGGCGGGCCACCAACTCGCCCTGCCGAGCAGCGTCAGTGCCGCGGGGAGGATCATGATCCGTACGATCACCGCGTCGAGCAGCACGGCCACGGCCAGGCCGAGACCGACCTGTTTCATCTCGATCCGGTTGATCAGCATGAAGCTGACGAAGACCGACACCATGACCACCGCGGCGCTGGTGACCACGCTCGCGGAACCGGTGATCCCCTCGAACACGGCCTGGCGCGTGGGCAGACCGCGTTTCACGCCTTCCCTGATCCGGCTGAGGACGAAGATCTGGTAGTCCATCGACAGGCCGAAGAGGATGGCGAACACCATCAGCGGTATCCGCGAGCCGATGAACCCGGTCGAGGTGAATCCGAGGATGTCCTCGGCCCAGGTGCCCTGGAAGACGATGACGAGCGCGCCCCACGCCGCAGCCGCCGAGAGCAGGTTGAGCAGCACCCCGAGCAGCCCGATCACGATGGAGCCGAAGGCGGCGGTCATCATGACGAACGTCGCCAGCAGGACGAAGCCGACCACCCACGGCAGCCGCGACGCCTGGTGGGCGGAGTAGTCCAAGCCACGGGCGGGCTCACCCGAGACGGCGTACGCCGCCCCCGCAATGCCGCCCACCGTGCTCGGGACGAGGTCGGTTCGCAGCCGTCGCAGGGACTGCTCGGCCTGCTCGGAACTGGCCGGGTGGGCGATCGCCAGGTCGAGCACGCCGATCCGGCCGTCGGTGGAGATCCTGGTGACCGCGGTGCCGGTGAACAGAGGATCCCGCTCGGCGGCGGCGGCGAGGCGGCGGAGCGCTGCGTCGATCTCGCCCGGTCCTGCCCCGTCGGCGCGTACGGCCACCATGTGCGCGACGCCTTCGGCAGGGAAAGCGGCGATCAGCCGGTCGTAGGCGTCGACGGCGGGAATCGACTTGGGGAAGGTCTCTCTGCCCTCGACGTTGAGCTTCATGCTCAGGGCGGGGATCGCCAAGGTGATCATCACCGCCGTGCCGGCGAGCAGCGTCGCGACCGGGTGGCGCATCGCGGGACGCAGCAGCGCCGGCCACCACCGCGCACGCCTGCCGGCTGTCATTTCGACACCGTCGGCAGGTGTGGACGGGCTGTGCGGCACGGCGCGGCGACCGTCCACGCGGTGGCCGAGTTTCGCGAGCAACGCCGGCAGCACGGTGAGCGAGCTGGCCATCGCCACGGCCACCACGATGATCGAACCGGTGGCGATGGAGGAGAAGATGACGTCGTGGGCGAGGTAGAGGCCGACCAGCGACACGATGACCGCGAAGCCCGACACCACGATGGCACGCCCCGAGGTGACCGCGGCAAGCTCGACCGCGGCGGCGTGACTGATCCGGCCACCGGCCCGTTCGCGTTCTTCCCGCGCGCGTTTGAGGTAGAACAGCGAATAGTCGACGCCGACCGCCATGCCCAGCATCAGGATGACGCTGACGACAGCCCCACCGGCGTCGGGGAAGACGTACGACGCGAGGCCGTAGAGGCCGACGGCGGCCGCGATCGAGGACAACGCCAGCAACACCGGCACACCGGCCGCCAGCAGGGTCCCGAAGACCATGAAAAGGATCAACAAGGTCACCGGCAGCGTGAACGCTTCGGCCCGCGCGAGATCGCTGCCGAGCTGATCGTTGACGCCCTTCGAGATCGATACCTCGCCTGTCTGCTTGATGGCGACGCCGCGGTGCGCCGCCTGCGCCGCGGCTGTCTGCTCGAGCAACGGCGTGATGTGTTGCTTGGCCTGGGCGACGTCGCCTGCCATCGTGACCGCGACCATGACGGCGGACCCGTCGGCGGAGCGCACCGGCTCGGCGACGGCGGCGACCTCGGGCAGCGCGGACATCCGCCGCGCCACATCCGCCGCGGCCCGGTCCGCCTCAGCCGCGTTCCACCCGCCATCGCCTGTCGCGGAGATGAGGATCTTCTCCACGGGCGGTCGCATCACGTCGCCCTGGGTGGCGATCGACTCGGCCCGCCCGGCCTCGCCGATCCAGAAGTCCCGGCCCGCGGCCTGGTTGGTACCCACCGACAGGCCCACGCCGAGGCAGACCGCCACGAACAGGGACCAGCCGACGATCGCGCGCCAAGGGTGGGTGGCACTCCACCGCGCCATCCTGACGGTGATGTCCTTCGAGTCGTTGATTCGCACGCCGTGACGTTAGGTGTCCGGCCGTCGAGCAGGCCTCACCCGTGAGACGGCGAATCCGGTCTGGCTCTCAGGTATCGCACCACTGCTTCGGCGCCGCACCGGCGCGGCTGGAGGGCCGGCTCGCGCTCCACCGGATCGCCGGACGGTTGAAGGGGCTGCGCCTGGTCGAGGACCCGCCCCCGTACCGGCCCAGCCCCTTGCTGCGCGGCCCGATCCACCTACCGATCGCCTACGACGAGGTCCTGCCCGCGCGCTGCGGCTCGTGGCCCGTTGCGGGCCGCTCGCCGATCCCCGCCAGCGTCAAGGTCGCACCGTCGGTGCGGGCCCGCTCGGCGGCCCAGACCACGCGGTGGCTGGCCAGGCTCGCGGCCGCGTCGGAGTGCAGCGCGGACGCGTCCCCGCAGGCCACGGCCTTGATGAAGGCGTCCATGATGGCGTCGTCGCCGCCGCCGTGGCCGTCACCCGCGGTACCGTCGGCCAGGGTGCCGGTGTCGATGGTGTGCTGCTCGCCGGTGCGGAAATCGGTGACGTGCAGCAGGCGGCCGTCGCCGTCGACGTAGCCGTGGGTGCCGAACAGCCGGGTGCGCCGGTGCTCCATGGGCGTGAACGCGGTCATGGTGAACGTGCAGGTGGCGCCGTCGGGGAACTCCATCGCGACGACCTGGTGGTCGACGACGTTGTTGTCGCTGCCGTAGACGCAGCGCCCGTACGGGCCGTCGCGCAGCGCGGCGTCGATGCCGGCGGGGGTGTGGTCGGTGGTGACCGCTGACAGCGGCCAGAACTCGCTGGCCGGGTCGCCCAGGCAGGAGCGGTAGAGGCGGGGCGCGGAGTAGGGGCAGCTCGGTTCGAGGGGGCAGTCCAGGCACCGGTCGGCGGCCTCGGCCGGTCGCTGCTCGGGCCGGAAGTGTGCGAGCCCGCCGAACGAGCTGACCCGGCTGGGCGCTGCGCCGATCAGGTAGAGCAGCCAGTCGATGTCATGGCAGGACTTGGTGAGCAGCAGCGGAGCCGAGGTCTCGGAGTTGTTCCAGTGGCCGCGTACGAACGAGTGCGCGAAGTGCCACCAGCCGATCGGCTCCAGGTGCTGGACGTTGACCAGCTTGCCGATCGTGCCGCTGTCGAGCAGCCCTTTCAGCGCCCGGGTGTAGGGCGTGTAACGCAGCACGTGGCAGACGGCGAGCATGACCCCCGCCGCGTCGACGGCGGCGGCGATGCGCAGCGCGTCGGGCTCAGTGGTGGCCATCGGCTTTTCCAGGAGTATGTGATAACCCAGCCCGGCGAAGGCCACGGCCGCGTCGGCGTGCATGCGGTCCTGGGTGGCGATCACCGCGGCGTCGCCGAGCCGCCCGGCGGCGGCGAGCTCGGCCCAGTCGGTGAACACCTGGCCGGCCGGCACGCCGAACTCGGCGGCGAAGGCCGCGCGGCGGGCGGGGTC
The DNA here is from genome assembly GCF_007483665.1 of Catellatospora sichuanensis. Taxonomy (GTDB): domain Bacteria; phylum Actinomycetota; class Actinomycetes; order Mycobacteriales; family Micromonosporaceae; genus Catellatospora; species Catellatospora sichuanensis. The sequence continues at coordinate 179,921 of NZ_VIQO01000023.1, read as the reverse complement.
CGGTTCGGCGACGGCCACCACCCGGGCCGCCCCCGTGGCGGCCGCGCGGCGGGCGTATCCGATGCCGCGCAGTCCGGCACCTGCCAGGACCAGCCGCACCCCGTCTACAGTCATCTCAGCCATCCCGTGGAGGAGTTACTTTTGAAGGTCTCCATAATTAGTAACATGGCAGCGCGGTGTGCAAAAGGGGGTCGGTGGTGACCGAACAGCTCGCAGGTGGGGATCTCTCGCGGTTGCGGCAGCTCAACGCGCTGGCGGTGGTGCACGTGCTGCGCGGCCGACCGGCGCTGACGCTGACCGAGCTGTCGCGCGACACCGGGCTGTCCCGGCCCTCCACCGAGGACGTGGTGCTGCAGCTGCAGAGCCAGGGCTGGCTGGAGGAGGTGCAGCCGGCGCCCGGGGTGATGGGCCGCCCGGCCCGCCGCTACCGGTTCCGCTCCGACGCCGGCTGGGTGCTCGGCGTGGACATCGGCGGACATACCATCCGGGTGCTGGCCGCCGACCTGGACGGCGAGGTCCGGCATACGGTGCGCACGCCGGTGGCGATCACCGCGGGCCGGGCCGAGCGCCTCGGGGCGGTCGACGCGGCGGTCGCCGAATGCCTGGCCGCGGCCGGGCTGACCGGGGCCGACATCTGGGCGGCCACGGTCGGCACCAGTGGCCTGGTCGACGCGGCGGGCCGGGTCGTGCTGTCGGTGGCGTTCCCGGAGTGGACCGGCGTGCACCTGGCCCAGCACGTGGGGCGCCTGGTCGGCGGCACCGTGCTGGTGGAGAACGACAGCAGGCTCGCCGCGCTGGCCGAGACCTGGCGGGGCGTGGCCCGGTATGCCCAGCACGTGGTCTACCTGCTGGCGGGCCTGCGCACGGGCACCGGCCTGATCATCGACGGCCGGCTGCACCGCGGCTTCGCCCAGGCCGCGGGCGAGATCGGGGCGCTGCCCGAGCTGGGCTGGATCCGCGCCCAGGAGCACCTGCGCACGTGGACCGGCGCGCCCGCCGGCACCGACCCCGACGACCTGGCCGGCTACGTCTTCGCCAGCGCCCGCGAGGGCGACCGCAAGGCGGTGGCCGTGGTGCGCCGCTACGCGAAAGAGCTGGCGCTGGGCGCGTCTGCGCTGGTCCTGGCGCTGGACCCGCAGCTGGTGGTGCTCGGCGGCGGCTTCTCCCGCTCCGCCGACGTGCTGCTCGACCCGCTGCGCCGGGAGATCGAGAAGCGCTGCGTACGCATTCCGGAGATCGTCACCTCCACGCTCGGCGACGAGGCGGTTGCGCTCGGCGCGGTGAAACTATCGCTGGACCATCTGCAGGAGCATCTGTTCGACGTGCGCACCGGCGTGGCAGCACCCGTCCGACCTGCACGTTGAGACATCGGCATGCCGCAGCCCGCGAGCAGGTCTTGACAAACTTATTCAGGACTCCATTAATACTGGGCTAGCACATGTGACACGGGTCGCGGCGGCGGCGGGTGACGCCACGTCACCGTCCGCCGCACCGCGACCCCGGTGAATCCCCGATGATGTCGGTCTTGCGAGAAGGGTTCTTCAGATGTGGAAAGCAGTGCGGGTAGGCGCGGCCGCGGTTCTGGCCGCCGCCCTCGCCGTGTCCGCCGCGGGTTGCGGGGGCGAAGAGCCTGCCGCCAGTGACGAAAAGGTCACCCTGTCCTACGCGGTGTGGGACAAGAACCAGGTCCCGGTGATGGAGGAGCTTGCCGCCGCCTTCACCAAGGACCACCCCAACATCACGATCAACGTCCAGCTCACGCCGTGGGCCGACTACTGGACCAAGCTGCGGGCCGCCGTCACCGGCGGCGCGGCGCCGGACGTGTTCTGGATGAACGGCCCCAACATCCAGCTGTACGCCGACAACGGCGTGATCATGCCGCTGTCGGACAAGGTCGACCAGGCCAAGCTCGACCTGACCGTCTACCCGAAGGCGCTGGTCGACCTCTACACCTTCGAAGGCAAGGTCTACGGGCTGCCGAAGGACATGGACACCGTCGGCGTCTGGTACAACAAGGAACTCTTCGACGCCGCCGGGGTGAAGTACCCCGCCGACGGCTGGACCTGGGCCGACTTCAAGACCGCCGCGGCGAAGCTGAGCAACCCGGCCAAGGGCGTGTACGCCGTCGGCGCCAACCTCGCCGGCCAGGAGTACTACTACAACACCATCTACCAGGCCGGCGGCAACGTGATCTCCGCCGACGGCAAGAAGTCCGGCTACGACGACCCGGCCACCATCGAGGGCCTGCGCTTCTGGACCGACCTCATCAAGAACAAGCAGTCGCCGGACCTCAAGACGATGACCGACACTGTTCCGCTCCAGCTGTTCGAGTCGGGCAAGCTCGCCATGTACTGGGGCGGCTCCTGGAACGTCTCGGAGTTCTCGAAGAACGAGTACACCAAGACCCGCGTCGACGCGGCCCCGCTGCCGACCGGCGTCAAGCAGGCCACCATCATCCACGGCCTGGCCAACGTGGTGTCCGCGAAGACGAAGAGCCCGGCGCAGGCGTGGGAGTTCGTGAAGTTCCTCGGCTCCAAGCCCGCCGCCGAGATCCTCGGCAAGAAGGGCCCCATCCCGGCGTACACCGGCACGCAGGACGCCTGGCTGGCCGCCAACGCACAGTTCAAGGGCAAGATCTTCCTCGACGCCGTGAGCTACGCGGTGCCGTACCCGGTGTCGCGCAACACCGCCGCCTGGAACGACGAGGAGTTCAAGCAGCTGACCAAGGCCTACACCGGTGAGGTCGACGTCGAGGCAGCCGCCAAGGAACTCGCCGCGCAGATGAACGCCCTGCTGGCGAAGGAGTAGGACCGCATCATGACCGCTACCGTGACGGGCACCGCGGACGACGTCCGCACCGCGGTGCCCGCCCCGGTGCCCGCCCGGCGGCGACGCCAGTGGCGCCACCGGGGAGCCGAAGCCGGATGGGCATACCTGCTCATCGCACCGACCGGGCTGGGCCTGGCCGTGTTCTACCTGTGGCCGGTGCTGCAGACCGGGTACTTCTCCTTCACGGAGTGGGGCCCGTTCGGCGGGCACGAGTGGATCGGCCTGGACAACTACCGCACTCTCCTCGCCGACGAGGAGGTGCTGCAGGCGCTGGGCAACACCCTGCTGTTCGCGCTGCTCGGCCTGCTCGGCATCCCGGTGGCGATCGTGTTCGCGGCACTGCTAAACCGGCCCCGGCTGCGCGGAGTCTCGGTGTACCGGGCACTGTTCTTCCTGCCCGTGGTGACCATGCCGGTCGCCGTCGCGATGGTGTGGCGCTGGCTCTACAACGGTGACTTCGGCCTGGTCAACTACGTACTGTCGCTGATCGGGGTGGAGGGCCCGCACTGGATCGCCGACCCGGCGACCGCGCTCTACGCGCTGGTGGCCGTCTGCATCTGGGCGAGCCTCGGCTACAACATCGTGGTGTTCCTGGCCGGCCTGCAGGCGATCCCGCGTGAGTACTACGAAGCGGCCGAGATCGACGGAGCCGGCCCGGTGGCGCAGTTCCGCCGGGTCACTCTGCCGCTGCTGTCACCGTCGCTCTTCTTCGTCTCGGTGCTTTCGGTGATCGGCTCCCTGCAGCTGTTCGACCTGGTCTACGTGATGGCCGGCAGCGGCCAGGCGGCCCGCGCCAACCCCGCCATGCCGCGCATCCAGACCGTGGTGGGGCTGTTCTACGACAAGGCGTTCTACACCAACGACCGGGGCTACGCCGCGGCGATCGTGATGGCGCTGCTCGTGCTCATCGTGGTCTTCACCGCGATCCAGTTCCGACTCCAGAAGCGGTGGGTGCACTATGGCTGACCGGCGCCGCATGACCGGCACCCACCTCACCCTGCTCCTCGGGGCGACGGTGATGGTGATCCCGTTCGTCTGGCAGTTGCTCACCTCCCTGAAGACGCTGACCAGCGCCACCAGGGTGCCGCCGACCCTCGCGCCGGACTGGCGCTGGTCCAACTACACCGCGGTGTTCGAACTGCTGCCCTTCGGCGACCAGTTCCTCAACACCGCGCTGATCGCCGCCGCGCGCACCGCCGGGCAGCTGCTGTTCTGCTCCATGGCGGCGTACGCGTTCGCGCGGTTGCGCTTCCCCGGCCGCGGCCTGATCTTCGGGCTGTTCCTGTCCGTGCTGATGGTGCCGCCGCCGCTGTTCGTCATCCCGCAGTACGAGATCATGGCCGACCTGGGCTGGCTGAACACCCTCGCCGCGGTGATCGTGCCCGGCCTGTTCTCCGCGTTCGGCGTCTTCCTGCTGCGCCAGTTCTTCCTCGGCCTGCCCAAGGAGCTCGACGAGGCGGCCCGCCTCGACGGGGCCGGCCCGCTGCGCATCTACTGGTCGGTCATGCTGCCGCTGGCCAAGCCGGGCCTGCTGGCGCTGGGCATCCTGACCGTGCTGGCGTCCTGGAACGACCTGTTCTGGCCCCTGATCGTCAACACCGACCCGGAGAAGATGACCCTGTCGGCGGGCCTGGCCTCGCTGCAGGGCCAGTTCCAGACCGACTACCCGGTGCTCATGGCCGGTTCCCTGCTCGCCTCGCTGCCCGTCATCGTGCTGTTCACCGTGATGCAGCGCCACTTCATCCAAGGCATCGCCTTCAGCGGCAACAAGGGCTGACCCCATACCCCAGATCGGAGACACGACCATGCTGCAACGGCATGGCCGCGGACGCCTGCACCCTCGGGCGGCGGCTCTATCAGCACTGATCATCGCACTGCTCACCGTCCTCACCCCGGCGGCACCCGGCCAAGCCGCCGCCCCGGACGGGATCGCGCAGCAGCTTGCGGTGCCCGCATACTTCTACCCGGGCGGCGACGGCGCCGCCCTCTGGCAGCGCATGAACACCCCGGGCGTCGGGATCGCAGTCGCGAACCCGTTCTCCGGCCCCGGCAAGACCCGCGACCCGAACTACGCCGCCGCCATCGCCGCCGCCAAGGCCGCGGGGGTACGCGTGCTCGGCTACGTCGCCACCGGCTACCTCGGCAGCACCGGCCGCGCGACCAGGCTCAACGAGACCACCCCGGCCGCCTGGGCGGCGCAGGTCCAGCAGGACACGGCCACCTGGTACCGCCTCTACGGCGCGGACGGGCTCGCCGGGATCTTCTTCGACGAGGTGCAGAACGTCTGCGGCCCGCAGGACACCTACGTCGACACCTACCGGATGCTCGACCGGCACACCAAGAAGGCCGACCCCGGCGCGTTCACGGTGATCAACCCCGGGATCGACACCGAGCCCTGCTACGCTGACGCCGCCGACGTGATCCTCACGTTCGAGGGCACCTACGAGACGTACCTCGGCTGGCAGCCGCCGACCTGGCACCGGGCGCTCGACCCGCGCAAGCTGTGGCACCTGGTGCACGCCACCGACACCGCCACTCAGCTCGCGAACACGGTCGCCCTCAGCAAGCAGCGCAACGCCGGCTACCTGTACGTCACCCCGGACGTGCTGGCCAACCCCTGGGACTCGCTGCCGCCGCAGGACTACTGGACACAGCAGCTCGCGACCGCGTCGGACGGCGGCTCGGACAGCGCCGAGCCGAGGGTGTTCGGCACGCCGTTCCCGGTCCGGTCCGGCCCGACCGAGGCCGTCGTCGCATGGCTGCCCGCCGCCGACCCGCACGGCCGGGTCACCGGCTACGACGTGCACGTCGACGGGGTGCGGGTGACCGGATCGGTGAGTGCGCTGCCGGTGGCGACGCTGTCCGGCCTCGACCCGGGCCGGACGTACCGGATCACGGTCAGCGCGCACGACGCGGCGGGCAACGTCTCCGCGCCCGGCCGGGCGCTGACCCTGGCCACGCCGCCCGGTGACGGGCAGCGGCCCGCTGCCCCGGCCGGGCTGCACGCGGCGGAGACCAAGGTCGCCAGCGTGCGGCTGGCCTGGACCGCGTCGGCCGAGCCGGACCTCGCGGGCTATGAGGTGGAGGTCGACGGGCAGCCGCTGCTGTCGCTGCCGTCGTGGCTGGTCACGCAGGGGGACACGGTCACCGTGCCGGTCAGCGGGCTGGAGCCGGGCACGGCGTACAGCTTCGCCGTGTACGCCCGCGATCGCAGCGGGAACCGCTCGGCCGCCACCGGGCCGCTCACCGTGAGCACGACGGCGCCCTCGGGTGACCCGATCACCGACGCGTCCGGAGCGGTCGGCGCCGCCGACGTCACCTACCAGGCGCAGTACAACCTGCCGTTCGACTTCCACCACCTGTTCATCGACGTCGACAACGACGTGAGCACCGGGTTCGCCACCGCGGGCATCGGTGCGGACCTGCTCATCGAGAACGCCTGGTTCTACCGCCACACCGGCACCGGCTGGAGCTGGGCGCCGGTCGACGGGCCGAGCCCGCTGGTGTCCAGCGACGACGACCGCTACGTCTGGCGCGTGCCCACGGCCGTGCTGCAGGACGTGCTCGGCGGCCTGCCGCCCGGCCCGCACCGGGTGGTGTTCCACGGCTCCGGCAGCTCGCCGGAGATCTACACCGCAGTGATCACCGTCAGCTGATCCGTTTTCTCAGAGGCGAGGTGCCATGAACGACAGAGCTCATCCGCACCGCACCACTTCAACCGCACGCCGCGTCCGGGCCAGGCTGCTTGCTGGAGCCCTGGCAGCCGTCACCGCGCTGACCGCCGGGATCGTCGCCGTCACGGCGGCCCCGGCGGCCGCGGCCGGCTTCGAGATCGGCCGGACCCCGTTCTACGGCAAGGTCCCCACGCTCGGCGCGAACAGCCGCACCGCGTTCTGGTACGGCGCACTCGACCAGGCGAAAGTCAACCAGCTCAAGGCGTACGACCTGGTCGTCCTCGAACCGACGCTGCGCGTGCTGAACGTGACCGCCGACCACTTCTACTTCGAGTCGGTCACCTCCGCGCAGGTCCAGGAGATCAAACGCGGCGTCGACGGGGTGCTCGGCAGCGCCGACGACGCGATCGTGCTCGGCTACCTGTCGGTCGGCGAGATGCTGCCGACGATCATCCCCGGCCACAGCGGGCACATGACCATCCAGAAGGGCATCGACCTGGGCCTTCTCCCGGCAGGCCACAGCGGCCCGTCCGGCCCGCTGCACGGCCCGAACCCGTGGAACTACAACGCGTCCGGCTCCTACCTCAACGTCGAGGGCGGCGCGACCCCGGACGGCACCTACGCCGACGGCTACGCGAACTACGCGGGCACCTCTATCGGCGCGAACTACTCGTCCTGGGGCAACCGCCTGACCTGGCGCAACAACGGCGTCATGCCGTGGTATCTCGACCAGCAGGGCACCTGGGTCAACGACAGCCGCTACCTGTACGGCGGCTACTGGAAGGACGGCGACGGCACCGTCGACGTCAACCCGACGTACGGCGGCGGTTACATCAACGGCGGCGACCCGGCCTGGCAGAAGTTCGTCACGTACCAGGTCGACAAGATCGTGCACGACGGCGACTACGACGGGGTCTTCCTCGACACCGTGGACACCCCCGACCCGGTCGGCGGCGCGGGACCGGGCATCTCCTGGGGGCCGCGCGGCAACTTCGGGTTCACCGCGGGCGGCATGGTCGACCTGGTGGAGAAGATCAAAGCGGTCGACCCGAGCAAGGTCGTCGCCTCCAACCGGGGCTACTGGTACTTCAACCCCGACGAGGGCACCTCGCAGTTCGCGGCCCGCTACCGGCACGCGATCAACATCTTCGTGACCGAGTCCTGGTACTACAACACGTACATCCCCGGCTTCTACGACACCAGCCCCGGCTTCGAGGCCAACTGGAACACCAACCCGGCCTCGCCGACCTATCGCAGCCGCGACAACTTCGGCGGCTTCTGGAAGGAGTACGTCGACGCCCAGGCCGACCAGGCCGACGGCTTCAACGTCGCCATCATCGACTTCCGGGTGCCCGCCGCGAGCACCCAGAAGTGGATGAACGAGGTCGTCAACAACTCGGGCTACCTCGGTTACGACGTCTCCGGCGCGAACCACTTCAACTCGGCGGTCTACGACGACGCCAAGAACTGGCTCGACGCCCAGGGGCTGGCCTCGCCCAGCCAGGCCGGGGCACATCCGACGAACCTCTACGGCGGTTTCGTGGCCGACGGGACCGTGGGGGAGTGGTCCGCGGAGACGCCGATCTTCAGCGATCCCGCGGGCGCCAACGCCAAGGGCATCACCAAGGTGTACGTGAAGTTCGTGGGCAACCGGTTCTTCATGATGGTCGAGGCGAAGCAGACCATCAGCCTCGCCCAGGAGATGATCTACTTCGACTACGACAAGGACGGGCCGACGGGCTGGCAGCCGTCCTGGCCCACCTCGCCCGACTCGCGCCTCTACCTGGAGAACCTGAACCAGGCATACCTGCTACCGCACGCCGGGGCGGGCCAGGGCGACGTGTTCAAGTTCAGCAGCCCCAGCGCGCCGACCAACCGCGGCTGGCCGGTGCGGGTGGTGCAGTCGGGCACCCGCGCCGAGTTCGAGTTCGACCGCGACTACGTCTTCCCGGCCTCGATGGCGGGCACCGAGGTGTGGACGTGGCTGCGGGTGGCCAACTTCGGCGGCTCGTCGGTCAAGTTCACCGTGCCGGGCGGCGGCACCCCACCGTCGGCGTCCCCGACGCCGTCCAGCTCGCCGCCCCCAGCGCAGCCACCGGTCATCTCGAACGTGCAGTACTCGAACGTCACCAGCACCGGCGCCACGGTCACCTGGACCACGAACGTCGCGTCGTCGTCGGTCGTCGAGTACGGCACCTCGACCGCCTACGGCTCGACGGCGACCGGTGCGAGCAACGTGACCAGCCATTCGGTGACGTTGTCGGGGCTGTCGCCGGGCACGGCATACCAGTTCCGGGTCCGGTCGGTCTCGGCCGGCGGCACTACGAACAGCCCCAACGGCACGTTCACCACGGCCTCGTCCGGCGGTTCCTATCCGGCGATCACGGTCGACGGGTCGGTCGGGGACTGGGGGAGCATCACCCCGGCGATGACCGGCAGCACCACCGTGCAGTCGGTGTCGGTGGCCAACAACGCCACCAACCTCTACCTGCTCGCTCGCGGCACGGGGCTCAACGTGTTCAGCCAGTTCTTCCTGAACACCGACAACAACCCCGCCACCGGGTACAACGCCACCGGCTGGAGCAACCCGTCCGGCGCGGACTACATGCTCGAGAACGGCAACCTGTACCGCCATGCCGGTGGCGGCTGGGCCTGGACGTCGCTGGGCGCGGTCACCTTCGTCCGCAACGACACCGCGGCCGAGGCGGCGATCCCGCTGTCCACGCTGGGGCTGAGCCCCGGCGCACAGCTGCGGGCGGGCTACCTGAAGAACAACTCCGCCACCGACCGGCTCCCGGCCGCGAGCGGCACGTTCCCGGTGGTGACCCTGCTCAACGGCTCCGGCGGCGGGGGCGGCGCACCGGTCGTCAGCAACGTCCAGTACGCCGATGTCACCAGCACCGGTGCGACGGTCACCTGGACCACGGACGTGGCGTCGTCGTCGGTGGTGGAGTACGGCACCTCCACCGCCTACGGCTCGACGGCGACCGGTGCGAGCAACGTGACCAGTCACTCGGTGACGTTGTCGGGGCTGTCGCCGGGCACGGCGTACCAGTTCCGGGTGCGTTCGGTCTCGGCCGGCGGCACCACGAACAGCCCCAACGGCACCTTCACCACGGCGTCGTCCGGCGGCGGCTATCCGGCCATCACCGTCGACGGCTCGGCCGGCGACTGGGCGAGCGTGACACCGGCGCTGTCCGGCGGCACCGGCGTGCAGTCGGTGTCGGTGACCAACAACGGCACGACGCTCTACCTGTGCGTCAAGGGCACCGGCCTGAACGTGCTCGGCCAGTTCTTCCTGAACACCGACAACAACTCCGGCACCGGCTACAACGCGGCCGGCTGGACCAACCCGTCCGGCGGTGACTACATGCTGGAGAACGCCAACCTGTACGACCACGGCGGCAGCGGCTGGTCCTGGACTCCGCTGGGCGCGGTGACGTTCGTCCGCAACGACACCGTCATCGAGGCGGCCGTGCCGCTGGCGAGCCTGGGCCTGAGCCCCGGCGCTCAGTTCCGCCTCGGCTACATCAAGAACAACACCACTGAGCGCCTGCCGATCGCGAGCGGCACGTTCCCCGTGGTGACCCTGCTGAACTGACGCCCGGCCGAGCGGGTGCCGGACCACCGGCACCCGCTCGCCGCCAGGCGAGCTTGACGCGCACGGCGTACCGGCATATCGTTTTTCGATATGCGTATCGTTTTTCGATATGACCGGGAGGCCGTCATGGGTGAAGGCAAGCAGCTCACGAAGTGGCTGGGACGGTTACAGGGGACGGCCACGTTCGTCTACATCGCGGCGCTATGCGTCGGCGTCGCGCTGTTCGTGATCGCGTTCATCCCCGGATCGCCGGTCGCCCTGGCGCTGCCGACCGAACTGCTGTCCGGCCTCGACCGGATCGGCGGCGTCGTGCCGGGCGTCGTGGTCGACCCGCTCGGCAAGGTCGTCTTCGAGGTCACCGACCCGACACTGGCGCAGCGGATGCTCTACCTGGCCACCGTCCTGCCCGGCCTGCTGCTGGCCGCCGAAGTCGCGCGCCGGCTGTCGGAACTGCTGAGATCAGCACGGGACACCGACCCGTTCACCACGCGGACGGTCCGGGAGCTGATCCTGGTCGCGAAGATCACGGCCTTCGGCGGTCTCGGCGTATGGGCGGTCGGCAACGTGGCGATGTGGCTGCTGTCGGCGACCATGCTCAGCTCCGGAGCCAGGGTCGATCCCGAGCAGTCGCCGTTGGGCTGGCTCGCGGTCGGCTTCATCTTCGCCGCGTTCGCGCAGCTCATCTCGCGGGGTGTGGCCATGCGCGCGGAACTGGACACCGTCATCTGATGGGGGAGCCGACCGAACACCGGATCATGGTGCACCTCGACGAACTGCTGGCCGCGCGCGGCATGACGCTGGTGGAGCTGTCCGCCCGGGTCGGGGTCACCGTGGCCAACCTCTCCGTCCTGAAGAACGGCCACGCCCGCGCCATCCGCTTCAGCACCCTGACCGCCCTCTGCGACGTGCTCGACTGCACCCCGGGCGAGCTGCTCGGCCTCGACGGCCCGTGAACACGGTCGGCGCGGGCCGACGCCCAGGTCGCCGACGGCGGCACAATGAGCCCGTGCTGAACGACGACGCCCAGCTTTGGCAGCTGCTGCGATCCCTGGACGACCCCGATCGCCTGGAGTATCCCATCGGCTACGACCACCGCGCCGAGCGCGCACGGTTCGAGCGGTTGGCACAGCGGCTCGACGCCGCGTTCGGCTGCCGTTGCGAGGTGGACCGCCATGTGGAAGACGCCAGTCTCCACGGCCGCATCGACATCCCCGCTACGGCGACAGCGACCGGTCGTCCACTCGTCATTGTCGTCAGCAACTTCGGCGGACTGGCCGTCCTCGCCGTCGACAACCCAGGTGTATGGACCGATGCCGAGGCGGCAGACCTGCTGCACACCGGCGACCGCGATCGCGCAAGCGCGGCGCTCGCCGAACTCGGCTACACCCATATCCCGGAAGGTCCCCTCTGGCGACGCTACGACGGCACGTGGGACCCAGCTGTCTTCTCGCCCGGGGACAACAGCTGGTGGGTTCGATACTTCGACTACCTTTAGCGCGACTCGTAGCCGGGCGCGGTCCCCTGACCGGCTCAGGCGCCCTCGCGTTCGAGCCGTTCCTGCCGCCGGGCCAACACCGTGCTCAGGCTGAGCTCGACGGTCTGCGTGCGGTAGTGATCCATCGCGTCCTGCCGGAGCAGTTGCAGGCATCCCAGGATCAGCAGGGCGAGTTCGGCCGTGGTCAATACGCTGCGCATGCCGGGATGCCAGGTCGGTAGGAGTCCGAGTTCGGTGAGCGCCCACCAGCGCTGCATCCCGTCGGTCGGAGCCGTGTAGTCGGAGTTGGCGGTGACAGCGCAGGAGAGCACGAAGAGGGCGACCGAACCGATGATCCACACCAGGTTGCGGGCGATCGCATACGGGCGGCGGATGAGCGGGCCCAGCACGCCGAAGGCCACCAGCATCGCCGCGGCGATCACGGCATGCCACCGCAGGTCCTGTTCCACGGTCTTCACGACCAGCTGCGGGTCGGCGACCTGCTGGGCGAGCACCGACGCCAGGAACCCCGGTTTCGCGTCGTCGAGCCGGATCAGGCCGACTGCCGAGACGACGGCATCGGTCAGCGCGACCGCCGCCAGGGCGATCAGCAGGTACGAGGAGAGCGAAACCGGGCGGGGCAGGCGTTGCGCCATGCGAGTGCCTTTCGCGTGGAGGCGTGGCAGTGGACGCTAACCATCCGAACGACGCCGGGCAAGCACATTCGTGGTCCCGGCCGATCGGCAGGCTGATCGGCCGAGGAGGTTGGACGACAAGCCGGGCGCCATCCCTCCGCCGGGTGGAGCATCTGTCGCACAGGCGATGGATCGCGCGCGGATCGGCCGTCGACCGCACACCATGTGCGTACACCTGACGGCGGGAGTGGGGCATGGATCTGGTCAACAGCAAACGGGTGCTTCTCACCGCAAGCTACGTCACCGTCGAGCTGACCGAGGAGGAGCGGAGTCACGCCGCCCGCGTACCTGGCCGCGCCCTGGACAAGCTGAGCTTCGTGCGCCAGCTCAAGGCCTCGCCCGAGGACGTCGCGTGGCTGGAGGGCATGGCCGGGTCGCACGGCGAGGAGTCCGTGCGAGAGGGGATGGCGTCGCTGGCCCGCCTCCTGCGCGGCCTGGACGATGCGGGCCGCCGGTCCGGCATCGCCCGCGAGGCGGCGACGGTGCCGGCCGCGGCGATCGAACGCTTCGCCGACCAGCTGGTCGAGCGGCGCGGCGGCGGGTTCACCTCCTTGGTGGCGCGGGTGTTCGCGCGCCGGGTGGGGGCGTCGCCGGTCGGTACGCTGCATCTGGAACGCCTGGAGATGTACCCGGCCGGCACCGAACAGGGTGAGCTGGTCTTCACCGTGCCGATGACGCCGATGGAGACGGTGACCATCTCCCACAAGGAGTGGTCGACCTCCAGCCAGGAGTACGAGAACATCGTCTCGGACTACTTCGAGACCTACAGCGAGCGCGGCGTCGCCGAGAAGACCGACGCGTCCATGTCGGCGGAGAACGAGCGGCGGCATTCGAGCGCGTTCGACTTCGGTGCTTCGTACACGGGTTCGGGCGCGGGCGTGTCGTTGACCGTCGCCGTGGGGTTGAAGAACGCGACGGAGACCCGCGAGTCCGTCAAACAGAGCGCACAGCGGTCCCGGGAGATCACCGAGAAGGCGTCGGCGCGGGCGCGGCAGGAGCACAAGGTCTCGGTGAAGCTCGCGACCCGGCAGGGTGTCGAGGACATTTCGCTGCGGACGCTGACCAACCCGTACGAGGACCGCGCGATCCGGGTCGACTACTTCCGCATGATGCGCAAGTGGCGCACCGACCTGTTCCGGTACGGGATGCGGTTGACGTTCGACCTCGCGGTGCCCAATCCGGGCGCGCGGCTGTGGGCGCAGTACCGCCGGCTGGCCGAGCTGGACCGCCAGCTCGCCGAACCGTTCGCCTTCAAGCTCGCACCGTACGAGATCACCGACGGGACCTGGCGCAACCTCGAACGCACCCACCAGATAACGCTCGACCCTCCGCCGAGACCGGAGGAGCCGAAGACCGTCAAGGTGGACCTCGAAGCGGGCAAGGGCGCGATCATCGAGTTCGTGCCACCGCCGGGTTACCGGGTCCAGCCGACGGTCACCTGCATCCTCAGCTACTGGGGCGGTTTCAACACCGAGCCGCTGCTGAACATCTCCGACGAGAACTGGCGCGCCAAGCGCAGGAAGCTCCCGAACGCCGGCAGCGGTTCGGGCGACGGTGTGTACGAGATCAGCCTGGACACGTTCGGCGGCGACGACCGCCGCACCGTCCAGCTGATCGCCGGGGCGGGCACCGAGATCAAAGCCAGCTTCCGCTACACCGTGAAGCTCACGCCGGAGCATTTCGAGGCGTGGCAGCACAAGTGCTGGACCGCGCTGCGGGAGGCGCAGGCCGTGGCGCACCGGGAGAACGCGGCACGCCTACAGGAGGAGCGGGACCGGCTGTGGCGCAGGCTCGCCGGCTCCGACACGCTGTCGCTTCGCCGGCTGGAGCGCGAGGAACTGGTGCGGTGCACGCTGCTGTGGCTGCTCGGCGCCGATTTCGACGCGGCACCCGACGACGTCGGCGAGGTGGTGCAGCGGCTGCTGCGGTTCGAGACGGACGACCTGTCCGACGACGGGCTGTTCGGCGTCGCGGGTGGCGCGGCGACGCGCCGCCTGAGCCAGTCCGAGTGGCTGACCGCGTCCGGCTTCGGTGACCTCGTGAAGTTCCTGCACCATGCCGTCGAGTGGGAGAACCTGCTCTACTTCCTGTACCCGTACTTCTGGGGCTCCGACGACCTCGGCCGCGAGAAGATGCTGTTCGACCACCCCGATCCGGCGCACCGCGACTTCCTGCGGGCCGGATACGTCCGCGTGGTGATTCCGGTGCGGCCGGGTTTCGAGCACGACCTGATCCAGCTGCTCGACACCGGCGTGTTCGGGGGCACGGGCAACTCGCCGTACCTGTCCCTCGGCGAGGAGGTCGCGGCTTTCGGGCGCACCAACTACACCGGCATCCCGCCGGCGAATCCCGAACTGCACGCGCGCCCGCTGCTGTACCCGCAGCAGCGGGCGACATGGGAGACGATGCAGCGGGTGGTGCGCGCCATCGAGGTGTATCACGAGGCGAACGGCCGGCACCCGGCACAGCTGTCGGAGCTGCCGATTCCCGGGCCGTTCACCGATGCCTGGGGCCGCGAGCTGGTGTACCGGCTGCCGGGTTCCGGCAACGACTACGACCTCATCTCGTTCGGTGCCGACGGCGCGGAGGGCGGCACGGGCCTGGACGCGGACATCTCCGCGGGGGCAGGTGCCTCGCTCGTGGCCAGCTGGTTCGACTACTCGCCGACGAGCGGGCTGGACATCAGCATCGACGTCAAGCCAGCGGCTGCCTGACGGCGCACGCGAAAGATGGCCGAGTTCGAATTCCTCCACACCCCGGGCGAGCTGGTGGAGCGCTACGGCGCGATGCTGCTCGGCTTCGAGGTCGAGTGGCCCATCATCGAGGACTACCTCGAAGTCACCGGCGGCGCGCTGGAGTTCCATCCGAAGCGCGGCTACCGCAGCGACTGGTCCGACGAGCTCAGCCGGCGAAGCTACATCGAGATCCTGGTCGAATGGCTCGGCGTCAGCGAGAGCCGGTTGCAGGCCGACGCCAGGGTCAAGGGGAAGCTGCGCTGGCCCGACGTTCTGACTTTCAAGGGTGCGCGGGTGCCGCCCGCGGTCGTCAACGGGGTGGACAAGCGCGACAGGTTCGAGTTCTACGACATCAAGCCCTGCAGTGACACCGGCCGCATCGCCGGCGACGAGAAGGTGGCCGACTGCGGCAAGACCTATTCCCGCTACAGGATGCCGTTCAAGCCGGGGACCGTGTACCCCGACCGGAACCCCAAGATTCTCAAACTGCGCTGGAGCCGGGCCTTCGATGCGGTCCTGCGCATCGGCATGGCCAGGAACGGTCTCAAGACCGCCAAGGTCGAGCTGGAGGTGTCGCGGGAGAAGCCCGGCATCCTGCTGTACCGGTTCAAGTTCACGTTCGAGTCGTACTCGGCGAAGAAGCTCACCCGGCAGATGGCGGAGAAGTTGGCCGAAGGCCTGATGATGGCGCTCATGGGCTGCGCCGCCGAGGAGGCGCTCGAACTGGGGCTCGGCGTGGCCGTGGCGGCCGTGGGCACCGCAGCGGCGGCCGGCAGCGCCGCTGTCGGCACCGCCATGACCGTGGCGGAGGCCGCGTCGGAGGCGGCCGCGGCAGCGAGAGCGGCGGGGGAGGCCGCGGCGGAAGCGGCCAGGGCCGCGAAGGCGGCGGCCGAGTACGCGGCGGAGACCGCGCGGGCGGCAAGGGCGGCCGCCGAGGCGTTCCTGGACCGCATGCCGGAGTCGTCGATCCCGCACGTCCGGGTGGACGTCCCGGACGGCTTGCCGGAACTGTTGGAGCTGTCCGGCTCCTTCGAGGACGCCATGATCAGCCGCGGCCAGGGCGTACCCGGCGAGGAGTACCTGGTCTGCTGCGACGAGGCGTACTTCCAGAACGTGGTGCTCGACCGGCGCTTCGCGGCGCAGGCCGCGGAGCTGCTGAAGGTGCAGGGCTACCAGCAGTGGAAGACGTACTCCGCGTATGCGGCGGGCCGGGCGGCGTGGAAGGCGCTACCGGACCGCATCGAGAAGGTTGGTTGGCTGTTCGACCAGCACCGGGACCTGTTCCCCACGCAAGCGGCCATCGTCGACGTGCTGCGCAGGCTGGTCGGCGCCGACCCGTCGCAGAAGGTCTCCGCCACGAACGTCGTCCTGGTCGCGAACGCCGCGCTCGTCGGCTACGCCGCGCCCGAACTCATCCGGAACACGTTCGTCCGCCAGCCGCGCGGGGGCACGCATCCTGAGGAGCAGAACGGGATGTTCGCGATGCCCGAACGCCTCCTGTCGAAGAAGACCGGCGGGGCGAACGCGGCCGGCGCGGGCGCGCGCAGCGGGCAGCCGACCCGGGCCGACATCCTCAAGCGGCTGCTCACCGTGCCCGTCGAGCCGTCGCGGGTCCGGCAGCTCAACGATGCGTTGGGCGACGTCGCGCAGCTGCGACGGGGCCTGCTCACCGGTGCCGGCTTCACGCTCGCGACGGCGGTGCACGGCATCTACCGCGCCGGCCTGCCGACCCGGCCCGATGACCGGGACTTCGCCAAGCCGCTCGTGTTGGAGACGTCACGCATGTTCGCGGTGCCGGCCGGGTCGAACAGTTCAGGACTGCGGAAGCTGGATCGGATCGACGTGGCGACGTACATGGCCGGCCCGCCCGGAACGACGGCCATCCCATGCCGGTATCTGGGCCGCCTGCGCGTCAGTTGAACGGCCCGCCACGAGGCGCTCAAATTCAGCACCTCGAGGGGAGACCGTGGGCGATCACGCGCAAGGCTCTCCGCGGTGATCGCCCGCTCAGTCACCGCTTCGGGGGTGTGGACGCCTCGACTCCCGGCTTGGCCGACGAAGTCGGCAGCGGACCATCCGCTGTCGGGATGAGGTTCAGCAGATCCTGGTCGGCGACTACGACCTTCAGATCGTCGACACTGATCACCGCGACTGCCTCTTTGTCATTGCGTTCCATGACCACTGCCCGGTGATCCGCATAGACGGCTCCGACGGTGACCGTGGTGTCGGAGTATGCGGTTCCGTAGAGCATGGGCTGGGCATTCACGCCCTCTTGGCAGAACAGGACCCTCATGCCCGACTTAGGAGCCGTGGCGTTCAGGTCGGCGCAGGAGTTGGGCACCCATTGGTTCTCGTACACATACAGGTTCACGGTCAGATGGCCGTGTTCGCGACCGTGACCTAGGTTGATCACGGTGTATGCGTTCGAGGTTCCCGGCTCGCCCCAATTGCAGAGGTCATGGGTGTTCTGTACGACGTAGTCACTGCGGTCGGGCAGCAAGCTCAGGACCGTCGCCACATACTTGGGCCAATGCTCGTTCGCGACCTCCTTGGTCGTGGGGTTGACCATGGGCGCGGCCTGACAGCCACCCAGACTCGAGGGCGGTGCGGCAGGTTTGGACGGTGCGGCAAATCCGGGCGAAACGGCCGGCGGCTTCTCCTGGATCGTGAACGGAAGGGACATGCCGCCCACGGCGGCCACCGCGGCCAGTGTCGTCAGGGCGCCACGCACGCGCCGCATGCGCTTGGCGCCCCGGAGTGCGGCATCGGCAAGGTCCGCAGGCCCGGCAACGTCCGACAGCCGCTGCATGGCTGCTTTCAGATCAGGCTCGTGTGGCGAATTCATACCAGCTCCTCGATGGATCTCAGTTCCGGATACAGCACACGAAGGCGGGTCAAAGTGCGATGAACCTGACTGCGAACGGTCCCGACCGAGGTGCCCATCAGCGCAGCCACCTCGGCCTCGGGCAGGTCCTCGTAATAACGCAGCACCACCACTGCCCGCTGCTTGCGGGTCAGCTCGCCCAGAACCCGTGACAACGCCAGTTTGAGGACTGTCTCGCCGGCCGGATCCTCGACCGCTCTCACCTCGGGCATTAGTTCCATCGTCTGTTCGCGACGGTTTCGGCTGACCCGCCAGATGCTGATGTGCTGGCGATACAGGATCTTGCGGAGGTACCCGTCCGGTGATCCCGATCGATGCACTCTGGGCCAGTGCAACGCCAGCTTCGTCAGCGCGACCTGAAGCAGGTCCTCGGCGTCCTGGTGATGCCCGGTGAGCAGGTAGGCGACGCGATACAGCGTCCCTTGCCGCAACGCCACGTACTCCCGGAACTCCCGCTCGGCGAGTTCGTCCATCAGGTTCCTCCCTCGTGTCACCCATCTACACGCGACCGGCGAGGCGTCACTATGTCGTGCGAGACACAAATTTCGCGGGCTTCACCGGAGACCTCGCCGTTCGTCGATCACCAAAGCACCGTCCTTCCCGCAGGGCGGGCCCCGAGGCAGTCGTATCCGCAGGCGCACAGGCGATACCGATTGGTTCGACAGTGCTTGCGCGTGCACTCCGGACGGTCGAGGTCGCCGTCCTTGCCCCAGCCGCACTCGAGAGTTCGGAGTTGACCTGGAGTGCGCTCCAGGTGCCACCATCGGCGCCATGACCGAGCTGAACCTCGCGTTGGGCACCATGCACTTCGGCACCCGACTGGACGACAAGGCATCGTTCGCACTGCTTGACGGTTTCGTCGACGGCGGTGGCACGATCATCGACACGGCCGACTGCTACTCGTTCTGGGCCGACCCGAGCGGGTACGGCGGTCAGAGCGAAGCGGTGATCGGGCGCTGGCTGGCCGCCCGGCCCGGGACACGTGACCGGGTCACGCTGAGCACCAAGGTCGGCGCGGAGCCGACGACCCCCGGGGACTGGCCCGCGAACAGGCAGGGCCTGTCCGCGGCCGCGATCGGCGGAGCCGTGCGAGGCAGCCTCAAGCGGCTGGGCACCGAGCACGTCGACGTCTACTGGGCACACATGGAAGACCGGTCCGTGCCGCTCGCCGAGACCGTGGCGGCCCTGGGCCGACTGGTCGACGACGGCCTCGTCGGACGGCTGGGCGCGTCGAACCATCCGGTATGGCGCGTCGAGCGCGCCCGCCGCATCGCCGACGTGAGCGCGACCGCCGGCTACTCCGCGCTGCAACTGCGCCACTCCTATGTCTACCCGCGTCCATGGGCGACGGTGCCCGACCAGGGCCACCGCTTCGGCTGGGTCACCGACGAGGTCCTCGACTACGTCGCCGCCGAACCATCGATGTCGCTGTGGGCGTACACGGCACTGCTCAACGGCGCCTACACCCGGGACGACCGGCCACTGCACGAGGTCTACGACCACCCCGGCACGGCCCGGCGCCTGGCCGCGCTCGCCGAAGTCGCCCGGGAACTCGGCGTGTCCCGTAATGAGGTCGTACTGTCCTGGCTCGTCGGCGGCCAACCGGCGCTCACCCCGATCGTCGGCGTGAGTACACCGGCACAGCTCGACGAAGCGCTGGCCGGAGCGCGGCGCACGCTGGACCCGCACCTTCGCCGGATCCTGGACGAGCCCCGCTGACGCCATGACCGCGGTGAGTCCGATCGGCCGCGTGTGGTGCGGTCCGATGGCGGTGCGCGCAGAGGCGGTGCGTGTGGCATCGTGGCGGGTCGAGCAGATCGCCGACGGAGGCAGGCGCATGGACGACGACACCGCGGCACTGCCGGACCGGGCACGGCGCGAGGCCTCGCTGTCCGTGATGCACGACCGTTTCGACGGTGTCGGGACGCGCTTCCGGGACGTGTACGGCCTGCGCCTACCGCGGCACATGGCGGTGTTCGCGGCGTTCTTCGACAGCCTCGGCAAGGAGGGCCGCGACCTGGCCGACGACGTCCTCGGCCTCCGTCCGGACGGCATCACCAGCTACTTCGACGCCGACGGGCTCGCGCTGACCGGCCGTGACGGCCTGGACGAGCGGCTGGAGAGCCGGTTCCGCTGCGACCCGCCGGAGTTTGTCACGATCATGTCGGGAGACAGCGACGGACTGCACTTCGGACTGTGGTACGACGATCCCGCCGAGCCGCCCTCGTTCGTGGTCCACAACTACGCCCGTGATTCGGCCGAGACCTGGACCGGTGGCCGACGGTCCGGGCTGGGCGAGATCCTGCGGCAGATCGACAAGCGGGACGAGGACGCCTCACTCGATCCGGAGATGGACGATCCGGCGGCGCAGCGGCGCCGGGACGCGCTTCGGCAGCTCGTCGAGGAGTTCGGTGACGCCGACCGGCAGGCGTGCGCGGTCGACGGGCCCAGTCGCTGGGCCGATGTGCACCGGCCGCCGATCCTCGGCGCGCTCTGCCCCGCTCTGCCCGCCGACGCAGGCGACCCGCGCGGCGGGTACGAGCGCTCCAACGAGCGCTACCAGGCCTACCGCGCAGGAGCCCCCGAGGTACGGGACTGGATCGCGCAGGCGGAGCGGGAACTTGCGGTCGGTGCGCCCGCGTACGCGCTGGTGCTGGGCCAGGAGTTGCACTGGATGGACGCCGCCGCCTTCCGCGCCGACTCGCTGCGGCTGCTGACCGGCGCGTACCGCGCGCTGGGCCGCGACGCCCTGGCGGGGATCGCCGCCGTGCATCACGCCCACCGCGGCCTGCGGTCGGTGGGCGTGCTGACGCGGGCCTCCACACCTCTCGCGTGACCTGCGCTGACTCGCAAGTCCGGTCGACCGTGACGGATCGCCTGTCAGCGTCAAGCCCGTGTCCGGCGAACCTGACCGCCCATCGCGACCTGGTCATGTCGTTCAGTGCGGGATCAGGGGCGCGTCCCAGTCGGCGTGCCGGGCCATCGACCCACCATCCGGAGCTCCGCGACATCCTCGGCCACGGCGCCGCTTCGCGCGTGCAGGCCCGCGCCATGCTGGCGGCGGCGGGCGCCACGGACCCGGACCGGGCCGGTGACCACTTCGTGGCCTGCGTGGACGGGCTGCTGTTCGACCGCCTCGCCGGGGCGGGCGCGTTGACGGCCCCGCCGCCCGGCACCCCCGAGAGCAGGGCTGACCTTACCGCGGCCGTGCGCGCCCCGCTCCGCGCGATGAGGACCTGAACCCCCCGCGTGACCAGCGCAGAGAAGAGCGCCGCGCCACACAGTGTAAGAAGGTGCCCTTCCACCATGTACAGACATCTGAAGGCGCCCTTCCTTCGGGCGGATTCGGGAGGGCGGCAGGGCGGGCAGGGGCTGTGTACGCTGCGCGCCGTGATCCCGATCCGGCCGCTGATCCGCACCCGCATCATCCTCGTACTGATCCTGACCGCGACCCTGGCAAGCCAGGTCCTCGCCGACGGAGTGCTCGCCGACAGCCTTTGGGAAGGGCCGTTGCGGGCGGCTGCGCCGCTGGGCGGACTCGGCGTGATGATTTACATGCTCATCCGCCGTTCCGGAGGCGCCGCGGCGTTCACCGTGACGGACCGGGCATTCGTCACGTCGTCCCACACGTCGCGCCTGCTGGGATTCGGGCTTCTGCTCTTGTCGGGCCGCACCGCCTTCGCCGACCTGAGCAATCACGGACTGGGCGCCAGACTGCTGGTCACGGCGTCCGTCGCGTGTGGCACGATCTTCGCCGTCATGATCTGGTGTGGCATGCCCACGCTGGAACTGCGTGCCGAAGGCATCAGGATGTCCGGACCCGGCGGCACGGACATCCCCTGGGAGGCGCTGGCCCCCGGGTTCCCTCGGCATCCCGCCGTGTCCAGTCGGACCCTCGCCCTGACCGTCGCCCGGCCCGACCTCATGCCCGCGCGAATGCGCCGCAGTCCCGTGCTCCCGCTCGGCTGGGACACCCACCCGCAGCTCGTGGCGGCCGCGATCAGGTGGTACGTCGACCACCCCGAGGACCGTGCCCGGATCGGCACTCAAGCCGAACACGACCGGCTCGTGGCGGCACTCAGCTGAGCTGTCCGGCCAGGGTGACGATGATGCCCTCGTGGCCGCGGACATAGCAGAGCCCGAGCACAGGGCCCGGATCCGTCACCACGGGTCCGGCGGCCGACGCGGGACAGCACACCGTCTCTCGTATACGGAGTTGCGATCACAGCAGCCGTTCGGTGCCCCCACCTGAGGAGCCGGGGCGGCTAGGCTCCGGCGGTGGCGAATGAGGAGATCCGCTGGGACCGGCTCTTCCACGCGTACGGCCTGGCAGCCGACCTACCTGCGCGTCTGGGCGCGCTGCGTGGCGACGACACCGACGCGGCATCCGACGCCGGGGTATTCCTGATCCAGCGGCTGCACGGCACCGGCCGGCTGACGCCCGCGACCGCGCCCGCGATCACCGCGATCCTGCCCCTGCTGCACGATCCGGCGCTTGACGGCGGCGTCCGCGACAGCCTGCTGTTCCTACTGGGCGAGGTGGCCCGGACCGCGGTCGGCGCGCCGAGCCCGCCACCGGTCGACGCCGCGGTGCTCGCCTGGCGCGATGCCTACCTCGCCGACCCGGCACGCCGGGCCGTTCATGAGTGGACGGACGAGGACGCCCCGGGCCGCGTGCTGCTCGCCCATGCGGCCCGCGAATGCTTCGATCTGTTGCCGACCGTCTTCGGCGCGGTATGGCCGGTGCCGGCGGCCTGGCCCGCATGGACCCGTGCCCTGGCCGCCTCGACCCTCGTCCCGCTCGTCCGGCACCCCGACCTGGCCGACCGGTGCCCCGAGGTGGTCGCCCACCACCGTGATGCGGCCCGGACCACCACCGACCGCCGCGAGTGCGCCGCGTACGTACTCGGGCTGGGCGAGCTCGGTGAGGCACCGCGGGAATGGCTGGACGATCCGCGTCTGGCGGTGCGGACCTGCGCCGCGCTGGCTCCCGCGCTGGCCGACGATCCGCAGGCGGTCGACCTGCTGGTGCGCGTCGCCGTGGCCCCGCGGGCTTTCGATCACAGCTTCGTCGAGCCGTTCGTGCCGCGCTCGCACCGCCTGACGGTCCCGACCCGGGAGCTGCCACGCCGACTGCTGATCCGTACGGTCTGCGAACGGGTCGCCGACTTCGGCAAGCTGCTCAGCGCCGCGTTCGCCGCCGCGGAACTGCACCGCACCGTCGAGTTCGGGCCGTACCTGCGGGTCGCGTTCCCCGACGGACTGCCCGCGGTGGGCGAGGCGACGGGCGACCAGGCCTCGTTCGCGCGGGTCATCGCCGATCGTGACGACCTGTGGGACGGCAGCCGGCCGGGAGCCGCCGCGATGTTCGCGGCGGCGGGCCTGCCAGCCGACCGGGACCGCTGGCGCGAGGTGCGGATGAACCCGGAGAGGTGTTACGACGTCTCGACGATCACCGTGCTGGGGCCGGGTCAGGCCGTCCGTATGCGTCCCAGCATGTATTTCGGGGTCGGCCGCACCGATCCCGAGCTGCCGTCCCGGATGCTGGCGGAGTTTGCGGACAGCGGCATGTCGGTGCAGGTGCAGGGACCGCTGCGGTTCACCGCCAGAGGGTCGGGGGAGCTGAGGGTGAATCCGAACGCGGACGGGCTCGACGCGGCGTACAGCGTGGCCCACTGCAGGGTGGCGACGAGCTTCGCGGCCGGGCTCAGCCTCTGGATGACGGTGCACCGGTGGGCTGACGGGGTGGCGTACCGGCAGCAGTTCGTGGACGGAGCAGCGATGGGCCCGGCGGAGACGGTCGGGCCGACCGACCAGGCCGACGGTGTGCTTTTCGAGTTCGAACTGGACGACGACTGGCTGCCGCCCGGCGCACGCCTGCCCGGCGCGTAGTGCGTTCGACCTCGACGGCTGCGACCTGCGGCCACTGCGCGACGGTGTTAATAAGGGCACCTTCCTCTACGTATTGCGATAAGAAGGTGCCCTTCCTTCGGGCGAGGCGGGTGCGCTGCCTTCAGGCGGATTCGCGGGTGACGAGTTCGGTGGGGAGGACGAGGGATTCGACGGTGTCGGCGCCGTCGATCAGCTCCAGGAGGAGGCGTACGGTCTCCGTTGCGACCTGTTCCAGGGGCTGGCGGACGGTGGTGAGTCTGGGGTGGGTCGAGCCCGCGATGGCGGAGTCGTCGAAGCCGCCGACCGCGACGTCCTCGGGGACGCGGCGGCCGCGTTCGCGCAGGACTGCGAGAGCCCCGGCGGCCATGAGATCGGAGCCGACGAAGACGGCGTCGAGGTCGGGGACGCGGTCGAGGAGTTCGTGCATGGCGGCTTCGCCGCTGTGGCGGGAGTAGTCGCCGTGGGCGATGAGCTTCTTGACCGCCTTGCGGCCGAGCACGTCGCAGAAGCCTTCGAGGCGGTTCAGGCCGCCGGGGGTGTCCAGCGGCCCGGTGATCGTGGCGATCTTCTTGCGGCCCTGGTCGACGAGGTACTGCGCCATCTGGCGGGCGCCTTCGCGGTCGTCGGCGGCGGCGTACGGGATGACGCCTTCGCGGCCGAGGACCGCACCGCACGCCACGGCCGGGATGGCGAGCCCTTCGATTTCGGCGAGCAGCGGGTCGCCGGAGTGGGCGGACAGCAGCAGCACCCCGTCGGCGTGGCCGCCGCGCAGGTAGCGGACCACGCGCTCGCGGTCGCCGTCGTCCCCGGCGACCATCATGACCAGGGCGACGTCGCGCTGGGCGAGCCGCCGGGTGGCCACCCGCAGCAGCACGCTGAAGTTCGGGTCCTCGAACAGCTTCTCCTGCGGCTCGGACAGCACCATGACGACGGTGCCGGTGCGCTGGGTGACCAGGCTGCGCGCGGCACGGTTGACGACGTACCCGGTCTCGGCGACGGCGCGGGTGACGGCGGCGAGCGCGGCGGTGCTCACGTAGGGGTCGCCGTTGAGGGCGCGGGACACCGTGCCCCGGGAGACTCCCGAGGCACGGGCCACGTCGTGGATCGTGGGACGCCGCTTGTTGGTCACGGTCATCAGCTTTTCACAGACCCGCCGGACAGGTCCGTACGCCAGTACCGCTGCATGGTCAGGAACAGCGCGATCAGCGGGATGATCGACAGCAGCGCGCCGGTGATGACGAGGTTGTAGAGCGCGGGCTGGTTGGCTCCGGTGGCCAGCAGCGTGTAGAGGCCGACGGTGAGCGGGAAGCGTTCGTCGTCGGCGAGCATGATGAACGGCAGCAGGAAGTTGTTCCAGATCGCGACGAACTGGAACAGGAAGATCGTCACCATGCCGGGCAGCATCAGCGGCACCGCCACCACCCGCAGCAGCCGGTGCTCGCCCGCCCCGTCGATGCGCCCGGCCTCCAGCAGCGCGTCCGGGATGGCCGCGGACGCGTAGATACGGGCCAGGTAGATGCTGTACGGGTGCAGGATGCTCGGCAGCAGCACGGCCCAGTACGTGTTGGCGAGCCCGGCCTTGGCCAGCAGCAGGTACTGCGGCACCGCGAGCACCACGGCCGGGACCAGGATGCCGCCGATCAGCACGTTGAAGATCATGTTGCGGCCGAAGAACCGGAACTTCGCCAGGGCGTATCCGGCCAGCACCGACACGGCCGTGGACAGCAGCGCGCCGACGCCCGCGTACAGCGCGGTGTTGGCCATCCACTGCCAGAAGATCCCGTCGCGGTATGCCGACAGGTCCGCGATGTTGCTGAACAGGCCGGTGCCCGGTGCGAACGCGTTGGTGGTGAACAGCTCCCCGCGTGTCTTGGTCGACGCGGCGAGCACCCAGCACACCGGCAGCAGGCAGTACAGCGCCCCGAGCAGCAGCACCGCGGTGGGCGCGAGACCCAGCGGTCTGCGTACCCCCTTGGTCGTCATCTTTCCTCCCCGAAGGCCTGGCGGCGCACCAGGCGCATGAACAGCAGTGACGGCACGACCGAGATCGCGGCGATGACCAGCGACGTGGCCGCGGCGCTGTAGAGGTCGCCGGTGACGAACGCGTCGCGGTAGACCTTCATCAGCGGGCTCCAGGTGGAGCTGACCGCGTTGGAGATGGGCCGCAGCGTCATCGGCTCGGTGAACACCTGGATCGTCGCGATGATGGAGAACACCGTGGTCAGCACCAGTGCGGGGGCCAGGATGGGCACCTTGACCCGCAGCGCGATGGCGAGTTCGCCCGCGCCGTCGATGCGGGCGGCCTCGTAGTAGTCGCGGGGGATGGCCCGCAGCTGGGTGTAGAGGACCAGCATGTTGAAGCCGGTGCCGCCCCAGATCGCGACGTTGACCATGGAGAACATGACCGTGCTCGGGCTGAGCAGGTCCACGTTCTCGAAGCCGAACGTGCGCAGCGTGGCGTGGATCGGGCTCAGGCTGGGCAGGTAGAGGAAGCCCCAGAGCAGGGTGGCGACCACGCCCGGCACCGCGTACGGCAGGAAGATCGCGATGCGGGAGAAGCGGGCCAGCCGCACCCGGGCCGAGTCCAGCAGCAGTGCGAACACCAGGGCCAGACCCAGCATCAGGGCGAGGACCAGGCCGGCGTACCCGAGCACGCGCAGCCAGCCCGCCCAGAACTCCCCGTCGGCGACCGCGGTGCGGTAGTTGTCCAGCCCGACGAAGATCTCCGTGCGCGACTTCTTGCCCAGGCCCAGCCCGGAGAACTGCACCCGGCGCAGGCTCAGGTACGCGGTGTACCCGATGGGCGCGGCGATGAACAGGGTGAACAGCACCACCGCGGGGGCCAGGTAGAGGTAGGGGGTGGCGCCCGCGCGATCAGCGCGGGCGCCCCGGGTTGGCGTGGTCATCTATAAGCTCGCCAGCGGGGAGCCGGACTTCTTCATGTCGGCGACGGTCGCGTCATGCATCGCGCCCAGCGCGTCCGTGAAGGAGGACTTGTTCTGCAGCGCCTTGTCGAAGGCGTCCTTGTACGCGCTGTACGCGACGTTCACGTTGGGGCCGAAGGTGAAGCCCCGCGCGGTGCCGGCGATGTTCGTCGCCTGCTGCCAGAAGTCGGCCTGGTTGGCGAAGTACTCCGGTGCGGTGGTCATCAGGTTCTGGCCGCTCTTGGCCGCCGGGTAGATCGCGGCTTCCTTGATGAGCAGGTCGAGGGCTTTCGCGTCGGTGTTCAGCCAGGACGCGAACTGCGCCGCGGCCTTCTTGTGCTTGGAGCCCTCAGCGATCGCGATGGACGAGCCGCCCCAGAAGCCGGAGTAGTTCTCCCCGGCGCTCCACTGCGGCAGTGGCGCGATGGCCCACTTGCCCTTGCCGTCGGGGGCGTTGCTGCTCAGCACACCCGGTGCCCAGACCGCCGACGCCCAGCTCATGATCTTTCCGCCGTTGAGTGCCGCGTTCCACTCCGGCGTCCACGGGGCCTGCGTGTCGACGACGCCGTCCTTGGCCAGGCCGCCCCAGAAGTCGGCGACCTTCTTCGTCGCGTCGTCGTTGATGCCGACCTTCCAGGCCTCGCCGGTGATGGACCACCACTTGGCGCCCGCCTGCTGCGACAGCCCGGCGAACCAGCCCGGGTCCTTGCTGGAGAAACCGCCGAGGTAGACGGTCTTGTCCTTGGCGTGCACGGTGCGGGCCGCGGCCGCGTACTCGTCCCAGGTCTTGGGGACCGCGATGCCGTACTTGGTGAACAGGTCGGTGCGGTAGTAGAACATCATCGGGCCGCTGTCCTGCGGCAGGCCGTAGACGCCGTCGGTGCCCAGGGTGACCAGGTTCCAGATGCCGTCGGAGAACTGATCGCGTACGCCGGCGACCTCGCCCTTGATGTCGGCGACCGCCTCGGCGGCCACGAACGAGGGCAGCATCTGGTATTCGGCCTGCACCAGGTCGGGTGCGTTGCCGGCCTTGGCCGCGGTCAGGAACTTCGCCGCCGCCTCGTCGCCGCCCGCCTGCTTGCTGACGGTGACCTTGATGTCGGGGTGCGCCGCGTTCCACACCGCCGCGATCTTGTCCATGTTGGGAGCCCACGTCCAGAACGTCAGCTCGACCGGTCCGGTCTCCTGCGGGGTCTCCTCCTGCCCACCGCCCGAACAGCCCGCTGCCAGGGCGCCGACCAGCATTGCGGACATCACCATCCTGAGCCGCTTCGTACGCATAGGTCCTCCGTTGAATGGCGAATTCTCTGTGAACGTTCACAGTGCGGCAAAGTGTGCTCGCCCATATCGAGCCCGTCAAGACTCCGTGTCCGAGGCGTTACACGCCCCGCCCGCCGGCCCCGCCGCCCCGCCCTCGCCGCAACTCTTAAAGACTTGGCCTGTCAAGGGTTCGCCGATGCCGCGACTCTTTAAGAGTTGCGCCAGGAGGGGCGGGCGGGACGGACGATGATCGCCCGGCTCTTTGCGGGGGGCGGGTGGTCCGTTACTGTGCACGTTCACAGACGTGCCGTGCTTGTCAGGGGGATTCGTGTCCGAGACCGAACATGTGGTGCCGCGGCTGCGCGGGCTGGCCTTCGGCGGCGACTACAACCCGGAGCAGTGGCCCCGCGAGGTGCAGGAAGAGGACGTCGCGCTGATGCGCCAGGCCGGGGTCAACCTGGTCAGCCTCGGCATCTTCGCGTGGGCGCTGCTGGAACCGGAGCAGGGCCGCTACGAGTTCGGCTGGCTCGACGAGATCATCGACCGGCTGCACGCCAACGGGGTCAGCGTCGACCTCGCCACCCCCAGCGCCGCCCCGCCCGCCTGGTTCGCCCGCCGGTATCCGCACACCCTGCCGGTCAACCGCGACGGTGTACGCATCGGCTTCGGCAGCCGCGAGACCGCCTGCCCCAGCTCGCCCGAGTACCGGCACGCCACCGTCGAGCTGGCCCACCGGCTCGCCGAGCACTACCGCGACCACCCCGGCGTGGTCATGTGGCACGTGCACAACGAGTACGGCGCCCCGCTGGGGGAGTGCTACTGCGACGCCAGCGTGCAGGCCTTCCGCGACTGGCTGCGCGAGACCTACCACGACCTCGACGCGCTCAACGCCGCCTGGGGCACCACGTTCTGGAGCCAGCGCTACGGCGACTGGGACGAGATCGACGCGCCGCGCGCCAACCACACCGTGGTCAACCCGGCGCAGCGGCTCGACTTCGCCCGCTTCAGCTCCGCCGAGAACCTGGCCTGCTTCACGCTGCAGCGCGACGTGCTGCGCGCGGCCACCCCGCACCTGCCGGTGACCACCAACTTCATGGTCACCAACTGCAAGTCCATGGACCTGTGGCGCTGGGCGCCGGAGGTCGACGTGGTCTCCAACGACCACTACCTCAACGCCGAGCAGCCCGACAACCACATCGACCTGGCCATGGCCGCGGACCTGAGCCGTTCGCTGGGCGGGGGCCGGCCGTGGCTGCTGATGGAGCACTCGCCCGGCGCGGTCAGCTGGCAGCCCCGCAACATCGCCAAGCGCCCGGGGGAGATGCGCCGCAACAGCCTCGCGCACGTGGCGCGGGGTTCGGACTCGGTGCTGTTCTTCCAGTGGCGGGCCTCGCGGGCCGGGGCGGAGAAGTTCCATTCGGCGATGCTTCCGCAGGCCGGCACCGATTCGGACCTGTGGCGCGACGTGGTCGCGCTGGGCGGCGAGGTCGACAGGCTCTCGGGGGTACGCGGCACGCGGGTGGCCGCCGAGGTCGCCGTGGTCTGGGACTGGGAGTCCTGGTGGGCGCTGGACCTGGAGTGGCGTCCGAGCGTGGACCTGAACTTCCGGGAGCGCGTCGAGGCGTACTACGCCGCGCTGTGGCGCGAGCACGCCACCGTCGACTTCGTCCACCCGGCCGCGGACCTGTCGGCGTACAAGCTGGTCGTGGCGCCCAGCGCTTACCTGCTCGGGGAGGCCGCGGCGAAGAACCTGCGGTGTTTCGTCGAGTCGGGCGGGCACCTGCTGGTGTCGTACTTCTCCGGGATCGTCGACGAGCACGACGCCGTGCATCCGGGGGCATACCCGGGCGTGCTGCGCGACGTGCTGGGACTGTCCGTCGAGGAGTTCCACCCGCTGCGCGAGCACGAGACGGTCGCGCTGTCCGACGGCGGCACGGCCCGGGTCTGGTCGGAGCGGGTCCGCCCGAAGGGAGCGGTGACGGTGACCGAGTTCGCCGCGGGCCCCGACGCCGGGCACCCCGCGGTCACCCGGCACGAGCTGGGCCGGGGCACCGCCTGGTATGTCGCCAGCAGCGTGGACGGGTTGCGGCCGCTGCTCTCGGCGGCCCTGGACGCGGCCGGGGTGTCGCGCCCGCGCGGCCTGCCGGACACGGTCGAGGCGGTGCGGCGGGGTGGCCACCTGTTCCTGCTGAACCACGGCGACGAGCCGGTGGTCGTGCCGGACGCGGCCGGCGTGGACGTGCTCGACGGGACGTCGTTTCCCGCCGGGGTGACGGTGCCGGCGGGCGGCGTGCGGGTAATCGACGTCGCCTGCTGAGCGGCCGTCGTCCGCGCGGTGCGGGGTGACGCCAGATGTCGGACATGTTGCCGATGTGTCTGTGAGCGTTCACATACTCGCAACAGTCGCGTCGGCTGTCAACGGCGGCGTCGCCGGGTGCCCTACCACCCGGCGGCGTCGCTCTTTACATGGAGCCGTACACCGACATCGCGGTCAGCGCGCGGGAGTTGTAGTCGAACAGGGCCTGGTTCTCCCAGCCGTTGCCCGACGACGGGTTGGCCGGGTCCCAGCCCGAGCCCGCCTGCGCGGTCCACGCCGGTTCCCAGTAGAAGACGCCCATGCCGCGCCCGTTGGGCACGTTCTTGACGATGTTCACCACGGCCTGGAACGCGTCGCGCTGCCCGGTCGCGCTCGCCGGGTAGCCGCAGGTGCTCGCCATGGACGAGTTGAAGATGTTGGTCTCGCCGTCGTCCTGCGCCGTGGTGAACCCGTACGCGGTCTCGGCGACGATGACCGGCTTGCCGTACCGGGAGGCCATGTCGTTGAGGTTGGCCTGCAGCCCCGACAGCGGCCCGTGCCAGTAGCAGTAGAACGACGCCCCGATCACGTCGAACGGCACTCCGTACGCCACGGCCTGGTCGAACCACCAGCGGAAGGTCGCGTTGTCGCCGCCCTCGGCCAGGTGCAGCATCACCAGCGTCGAGGAGTTGACCGCCTTGACCGCGTTGACGCCCGACTTGAGCAGCTGGGACAGGTTGCCCCAGTTGGACGTGCTGCCGGTCGGCAGCAGCATGCCGGGGTTGATCTCGTTGCCGACCTGCACCATGTCCGCCGTGGTGCCCTGCGCCTTGAGCGCGTTGAGCACGTCGTAGGTGTGGTTGTAGACCGCGGTGTTCAGCTGCGCCAGCGAGTAGTTCGCCCAGGCGGCGGGCTTGACCTGCTTGCCCGGGTCGGCCCAGGAGTCGGAGTAGTGGAAGTCGACCAGCAGTTTCAGGCCCTGCGCCTTGATCCGCTGCGCCATGGTCAGCACCCGGGCCTTGTTGTTGTAGCCGTCGGCCGGGTTCACCCACACCTTGAGCCGGGCGTAGTTCATACCCGCGTTCTTCAGGATGGCGATGGCGTCGCCCTGCGTTCCGGAGCTGGTGTAGTACAGCGCGCCGAAGTCCTCGTTCTTCTTCAGCGACGACAGGTCACCGCCCTTGACCTGCAGCGACGTGCCGCCGGTGGTGCCCTTGACGAACGTCACGTCGTCCACGTTGATCCACTGGTTGGCGGAGGCGCTGGAGTAGACGCTCAGCGTGCACGACGTGGAGGTGACGTTGGCCGTCACCGACACCTGCACCCAGGTGCTGCTGCTGGTCGGGATGTTGACCTGCGCCTGCGCGCCGCCGCAGTTCTTCATCGCCAGGTAGGCCGCCGACTGCCCGCCGCCCGAGCGCACCCAGGCGCTCAACGTGTACGAGCCGGTGGTCAGGCCGGTCAGGGTCTGGTACGTCTCGACGGTGTACGCCGAAGCCGACCAGTGCGTGCCGCGGTAGCTGCCGCTACGCCCACCCGCCTCGCTCTTCGACGCCGCGACGGTGCCCGACTCGGACCAGCCGGTCGGGGTCTGGCTCGCCCCGTTGGACTCGAACCCGGGGTTGGTGACCGTCGACGCCGCCGCGGCCGGCAGCGCGGGCGCGGCCAGCGCCGCCACCGCGGCGAGTGCCGCCGCGGCCAGCAGTGCCTTTGCTCTGTGCATGATTCCTCCTGATGTGTGAGTCGCTCACAGACACATCGGGGGGAGCATCCACAGCAGACCGGGCGGCAGCTGTGAACGTTCACAGAAAACATCGACGGAGGTGTGTTGTCAAGAGCGGTGTCCCTGACCTGCGGCGCGCCGCAGCGGCCGGCTCAGCGGTCGGCGTACTGCTGCCGGCTGATCGCGTAGAACCTGGTCGGCTCGCCGTCACCGGCGTCCCTGCCCGGCTGCTCGACCATGCCCAGCTTGCCGGCAACCCGGATGGAGGCGTGGTTGTCCGGGTCGATGGTCGCTGCGATCTCGTCCAGCGACGAGATTTCGAAGACGTGGCCCAGCATCGCCCGGCCCGCCTCCGTGGCGTAGCCGCCGCCCCAGAACCGCTGGTGGAAGACGTAGACCAGCTCGTCGAAGTTGCGATCACCGGCCCGGACCACGCCGCAGTAGCCGACGAAGTCGCCCGAGGACCGCTCGAACACCGCGGACGTGCCGTAGCCCCGTTCGGCGTACCGGCGCTCGCACACCTCGATCCAGTAGGCGACGTCGGCCCGGTCGAGGGTCGAGCCGTCGCCGACGTACCGCATCACCGCCGGGTCGGCGCACAGCGCGGCGAAGTCGTCGAGATCGTGGGGTTGAAAATGGCGCACCGTCAGCCGTTCGGTGCGGAACATGTCCTCGGTCACGGGCGCGACCTTACGGTGATCGTTTCGCGTGCGCGACCGGTTTGCCCGCGGCGGTGCCGGTGCCGCCGCCAGTGTGCCCCGACTCGCGGAACCGGTCGGACTTGACCTCAAGTGATCTTTAACTTCTAGCGTGGTCCGTATCCGTCCAGCCAATCGACAGGAACGGCATCGTGGTCATGAAGGACTATTCCCCCCAGGAGCTCGCCACCCAGCCCATCGGCTACTGGAGCGGCGAGGCATACCGGCGCGTCGTCGGACGTATCCGGGCGGAGCTGGCCGTGGAAGATCTCACCCAGCCGCACTGGTGGACGTTGAACCACGTCGCCGGCTCGCCCGGAAAATGGGACCGCGCCGCACTCGCGCAACGCCTGGCCCCGTTCGACGACCTCGACACCGACTTTGAAGCGGTGTTCGACGACCTGGCCGCCCGCGGGTGGATGAGGCAGGATGCCGCGCGGCTGACACTGACCGACGCGGGGCAGGCCGGGCTGGTGCGGGCGCGAGACCGCAATGCCGAGGCGCACGCCCAGATGCACGAAGGCATCAGCACTGCCGAATACGTCGCGGCGCTCAACGTACTGCGCCGCATGATCGACAATCTGGGCGGCAGCAGCGACCTCCCCTGAACGACCCGCCCGCATCGATCGCTTCGGCAGCCGACGGACCGCAGGTCGGCAGCAGCCGCCCTCGCGCTCAGACTTTCTCAGGAGAACACGTGCCCAACACCCAGGTGAGGCTTGCCGTCGTCATCGGCAGCGTCCGTCCCGAACGATTCGGCCCGACGGTGGCCGACTGGTTCGTCGGTGAGACACAGCACCGCAACGACGTCCGGGTTGATCTGGTCGACCTGGCAGCCGACCCGACCGGCTCGCCGCCGACCACGGAATCGTCCGGTCTCACGCACCGGCTCGACGCCGCGGATGCGTTCGTCGTGGTGACCCCGGAATACAACCACAGCTATCCGGCCGCGCTGAAGAACATGATTGACTCGCATGGCCGGGAGTTCCACGCCAAGCCCGTCGCGTTCGTGTCGTACGGCGGTCTCTCCGGCGGCCTGCGGGCCGTGGAGCACCTGCGCCCTGTCTTCGCGGAACTGCACGCCGTCACCACCCGGGACACGGTCAGCTTCCACGCCGCGTGGAAGCAGTTCGACGGCGCCGGACGGCTGAAAGACCCGGCAGCAGCCGCCGCCGCGGCGAGCAGACTGCTCGACCAGGTGACGTGGTGGGCGCGAGCGTTGCAAGCCGCGAAGGCGACCTCTCCGTACCCCGCCTGACGAGGTCACCATGGCCCACGCGGCCGTCCCGGTTCATCCGGGACGGCCGCGGCAACCAGTGGATCATCAGGTTCCGGTCGGCGTTGCTACAGTGCCTGAGCCCGAGCCGCAGGCCGAATCGCCTCGCGTCGGCGCCCGCCTCGGCGGCCCTGATCAGGCCGTGGAGGCCAGGACCAGCGAGGCGACGACCGGGCCCAGGTAGAGCAGCGGGAACGGGACGTGGGCGTACGACCTGGCGCGCAGCACGGTGATCACCGCGCCGGTGAAGTAGCCCACCAGCCCGATGCCCGCCAGCACGCCGACCACCGGGACGAACAGTCCGACCAGCAGGCCCAGTGCGCCCGCGGCCTTGGCCGCACCGAGCCAGGTCCACCAGGAACGGGGCACGCCGTAGTCGGCCAGCGGCTCGACGACCCACTTGGCCCCGGCGAAGACGGACGCGGCCGAGAAACCGACCCATGCGGCGGCCAGGACGGTGACGACGGTGTACGTGGTGGACATCAGATGTGCTCCTCAGCGTGCTGTCAGGTGCCTCTCACCGGTATGACTCGGCCCGTCGCCGGTATGTGACAGCCCGGCCGGATCTCTTTCGGACACCCGACCCGCCGCGCTGGATCGGCCGACTTGCCTGGCATCTGTGCGTATCTTCGACACGCATTCGCCCGTTTGCCTGGCAAGTCGAGCGATCTTGGGCACGGCACGGCACGGCACGGCGCGGCGCGTTGCGGTGCCGCGGGGCCGGGCGGGGTGGTCAGCGGGTGAGGGCGGTGGTGACCTCGGTGCGGGAGGCGACACCGAGCTTGCGCAGGATGCTCGACACGTGCACGGCCGCGGTCTTCGGCGAGATGTACAGCCGCCGGGCCAGCTCCGCGTTGGTCAGGCCGTCGGCGACCAGCAGCGCCACTTCCCGCTCGCGGGTCGTCAACGCGGCGACGCCGGATACCGTCTGGCGGCCGTCGGCGGGAGCCAGGCCCAACTGCGCCCGCAGCTGCCCGAGCTGCTCCACCCGCCAGCCGGTCCAGCGGCGCAGCAGCTCCCCGGCGCGCTCGACGCTGCCCGCCGCCTCGGCGTCGCGGCCCAGCGCCAGCAGGCAGCGGGCCGCGCCGAGGTGGGCGGTGCCGCGTACGGCCAGGGCCAGCATCGGCGACTCCGCGACCGAACGGTAGCCGTCCAGCGCCGCCGAGTCCTGCCCGCACACCTCGGCGAGCTGCGCCTCGACCAGCGCCCGCCAGTGGTCCCAGACCTGCCCGTCGAGCAGTTCGGAGGCGAGCTGCCGCAGCCGGGGCAGCGGCAGCCCGACGTACAGCGCCGCGGACAGCAGGTCATGCGCCTGCTCGCCGCTGCGCCACGCCTGGCGGCGCAGCCCGTCGAGCACCTGGTCGAGCAGCTTGTCGGCCCCGTCGAGGTCGCCGCGGCGGCAGGCCAGGTGGAAGCCGAGGCCGTCGAGCACCATCGGGTCGACTTTCTCGATGCCCGACAGGTCGGTGATCAGCCGTTGCACCCGGTCGAGGGTGCCCGATTCCAGGCACAGGCCGGCGAGGAACACCGCGTGGAAGTCGGCGCGGCGGCCGGAGTGGAGATAGCCGCGGTCGCGGGCGCGGCCCTCGTCGAGCGCGCCGATCGCGGCCTGCAGGTCGCCTTCGCGCATGGCCAGCCGGGCCAGACCCTGGAAGTATGCCGCGACGGCCAGCGACTCGAACCCGGCCCGCTCGGCGTCGCCGCGCATCCGTTCCAGCAGCTCGGCCTGCTCGGTCAGCGAGGACGTCTGGGGCATGTTGACCAGTCGGTTCAGCGCCCGCGCGGCCAGCACCCACTCACCGAGCTTCTCGGCCTCGTCGACGAGCCCGGACAGCGTCGCCCGGCCCTCCTCGGACCGGTCGGGGTGCCCGGTCAGCACGATGCCCTTCTCGACCAGGGCGGCCAGCCGGATCTGCGGCAGCTCGAACTCGGCCGCCAGGGCGAGGGCCCGGTCGGCCCATTCCAGGGCCTCGTCGTCGTGGTCGCGCAGCATCGCCGACTGCGCCACGGCGGTCATCGCCCGTGCCTTGTCCGCGCCGGGCGGCAGCTGGGCGATGAGTCGCTCGATGTCGGCGGTGACCCGCTCCAGCCACGGCTCGTCGTCGGTCTCCCACGCGAGCCGGATCAGCAGGTAGAGCGCGTCGGCGCGGTCGGCGGGCCCGCCGGCCAGGTCGCGCCAGCGCTGGGCGTAGCCGGCGGCGTCGCCGAGCAGCCCGGCCAGCCACGCCGCGCGGGCCGCGGCCGACAGCAGGGTCAGGTCTTCGGGGTCTTCGGCCATGCCCATCTCGGCCAACTGCAACGCCTGGTACGCCGACCCGATGGCCAGGTACAGCACCGCGCCGCGGCGGGCCGCGGACACCATGTCGGCGTACCGGCCGGCGGCCTGCGCGTGATGGGCGATCAGGGCCGGGTCGGCGTCGCCGCCGTCGAGCAGCGCCTCCAGGGCGCTCTCGTGCAGGCGGCGGCGCTGGCGGCCGAGCATCTGCCCGGTGATGGCCTCGCGCACCAGCGCGTGCCGGAAACTGAACTCGTCCTCGCCGGCCTCCACCAGCACCCCGCGCACCACCAGGTCGCGCAGGACGCCGATCAGCTCGTCCTCGCCGGCGCCGGTAACCGTCGCCAGCAGGTCGAACGGGGCCCGGCGGCCCAGCACCGCGGCGGCCTCGACCACCCGCTGCGCGTCGGCGTCGAGGCTGGCCACCTGGCGGCGCAGCACCTCGGCGAGGCTCCACGGCAGCGGCTGCTCGACCAGCGCGTCCAGGTCGTCGGGCTGGCATGAGCCGAGCAGTTCCTCGAGGAAGAACGGGTTGCCGCCGGTGCGGTGATACAGCGCGGCGGCGGTGCGGTACGACACCGGCTTGCCGGTGACCGTGGCCAGCAGGGCCGCCGTCTCCGCCTCGGTCAGCCGCTCCAGCCGCAGGTGCGCCACGGCGTGCCGGCGCTCCATCCGCTCCAGCAGCGACGCCAGCGGATGCCGGCTGCTGACCTCGTCCGGCCGGTACGTGCCGATGAGCAGGCGGGGGCCGTCGGTGTCGGCCAGGCGCTCGAACAGCGCGGCACTCTCCGAGTCGGCCCAGTGCAGGTCCTCGAACACGATCACCGACGGGTCGTCGCCGACCAGGTCGGCAACTAGTGCCAGCCCGGTGTGCAGACGCTCGACGGGGCTGCGGCGCGCGTCGGTGAGCGCAGCGAGCTGGTCGGCGTCGACCCGGGCGCCGTCGGTGCCGTCGATCGCGTCCAGCAGCAGCTCGTACGGCCGGGCCAGGGAGTCGGGTTCGGCCTGGCCGACCAGCACCACGGCCTGCTCGGGAAGGGTCGGCAGCAGCTCCCGGACCAGCCGGGTCTTGCCGATGCCGGGCTCGCCGCCGACGAACACCACCGCCGGCCGACGTGACGCCACGAGCTGCGTCAACTGCCGCAGCTCACGGTCACGCCCGACCATCGTCGAGCTCACCCCACCTCGCTGACTTCCCACGCGCGACAGCGTACCGGCGCAGACGGACAGGCCCGGGGCCCCTTTCGGGCTCCCGGGCCTGTGTGCTCGCTCTCATCGGTGTACGCGGTCACGCGTCTTGCCGCCCGACCGGCGGTGCCGCAGCACGCGTGCCGCGATCCGCTCCCGGGCGGCCTCGTCGATGAGCTCCTTGTGATGCATCTTGGCGAGATCGAAGTAGAACTCCGGTGATCCGAACATCGCAGACTCCTCAGTCCGTGCGTTGTCTTGCCGACAACATCGATGTTCGGCTCGCGCGGGCAGTCCTCCATCCGCAGTGATGGCGTATCTTCGCCGGCCGCGCTCTCCTAGGCACGCGTCCGGGCGGCCTAGGCATACCTAGACGACACCGGCGGGTCCCCGCAGCGCATCGAAGATGTCGAATACTCCCACCTCGCGCGACGATCAGAAGTGCGGGAGCGCGGTGTCGCGTTCGGACTGGGCGAGGAGAGGGCGATTTAGCGGGTGGTGACGTGGATCACCTCTAGGCTTCCCGGTGCTTGCAACCGCGGTTAGCCTTACCTAACTTTAGGCAACCCTTTCTTCAGTGAGAACGGAAACCTCCTCATGCGCATCTGGCGCCCGATCGTTGCCGCAGCGGCACTGAGCCTGACGCTCGCCGCCTGCGCATCGACCGATACTCCTGCCACGACCCCCACCTCGGCCGGCCCGTGGCAGTTCACCAACGGCAACGGCGAGGTCGTCAAGGCTGACAAGACGCCGACCCGGATCATCGCGCACGCCGGTGAGGCCGCCGCGCTCATGTCCTTCGGCATCAAGCCGGTCGGCGTCTACGCCGACGAGTCGGTCAAGACCGACCCCAACCTCAAGGGCCTCGACCTCACCGGTATCGAGATCCTCGGCGAGGAGTGGGGCAAGATCGACGTCGAGAAGGCCGCGGCACTGAGGCCGGACCTGATCGTCGGCGACTACTGGCCCGCCGAGAAGGCCCACAGCGGCCTCGAGGAAGGCGTCGACGAGAAGAGCAAGAAGCTCAAGGAGCTCGCCCCGGTCGTCGGCGTCTCGCAGGGCAAGTCGATCGTCGACCTGGCCGAGGGCTACGAGGCCCTCGCCAAGAGCCTCGGCGCCAAGGTGGACGCCCCGGAGATCGCCGCATCGAAGAAGAAGTTCGAGGACGCCGTCACCGCGTTCAAGGCCGCCGTCGCGACCAAGCCCAACCTGACCGTGCTGGCCATGTCCCCGGCCGACGACAAGGTCTACGTCGCCAACCCCGAGTTCGCGCCGGAGCTGCTGGACTTCCAGAAGTGGGGCCTGAAGGTCGTCAACCCCGACAAGCCCGACCCCGGTTTCCCGTACTGGGAGAACCTCAGCTGGGAGAACGCCGACAAGTACCAGCCCGACCTGATCCTGTGGGACGGCCGCTCCTACACCGCCACCGCCAACACCGAGTGGGGCAAGAAGCAGCCGACCTGGTTCTCGATCAAGGCCGCCAAGGCCGGCGCCGTCGTCTCCTGGCCCGCGTACTGGCTGCACACCTACGGCAACTTCGCCATCGAGTTGGACAAGCTCACCACGGCGATCAAGGCCGCGGACGAGAACGTCGGCAGCTGATCCTCCGCACATGAGCAGCTCAACAGTGCGAGCACGGCGAGCTCTGGCCCTCGGGCCCGGGCTCGCCGTGCTCGGCGTGATCCTCGCCCTGGTCGCCTTCCTCAGCATCACCCTCGGCTCGCGGGACATCGGCCTGGCCGACGTGCTGCGCGCCCTGGTCGGGCTCGACGGCGACGGCTCCATCGAGCACACCGTCACCGTCGACATGCGCGTGCCGCGCACCCTGCTCGGCATCGGCGTCGGCGCGGCCCTCGGCGTCGCCGGCGCGGTCCTGCAGGGCGTCACCCGCAACCCGCTGGCCGACACCGGCATCATGGGCGTCAACTCCGGTGCGGCCGCTTTCGTGGTCCTGGCCATCACCGTGCTCGGGGTGCGCGGCGTCGGCGTCTACATCTGGTTCGCGTTCGCCGGCGCCATCCTGGCGACCCTGCTCGTCTACGCGATCGCGTCCCTGGGCCGGGAAGGCGCCACCCCCGTGAAGCTCGCCCTGGCCGGGGCGGCCGTCACCGCGGGCATGGGCTCGCTCACCACCGGCATCGTCATGACCAACGTCGACGCCCTCCACGAGCTGAGGTTCTGGCAGGTCGGCTCACTCGCCGGGCGATACGCGCCGATCCTCACCGGCGTCGCACCGTTCCTGATCATCGGCCTCGTCGCGTCACTGGCCTGCGGCCGGGCACTCAACGGCCTGGCCCTCGGCGAGGACACCGCCCGCGGCCTCGGCCAGCGCGTCGGCCTCACCCGCGCCGCAGCGTTCGCGATCGTCGCCGTGCTCGCCGGCGCCGCGACCGCCGCCTGCGGCCCCATCGTGTTCGTCGGCCTGATCGTGCCACACCTGGCCCGGTTCATCTGCGGGCCCGACTACCGCTGGATCCTGCCCTACTCGATGCTGCTGTCACCGATCGTGCTGCTGCTCGCCGACATCGTCGGCCGGGTCGTCGCCCGCCCCGGAGAACTGCAGGTAGGCGTCGTACTCGGCGTCCTGGGCGCGCCGGTCTTCATCGGCATCGTCCGCTACGCCAGGTTGTCGGAGGCATGACATGACGGCTACCGCCACCCGAACCAGCGCCGCCACCGCGGCCACGCTGCGCGCCACCCGCCGCCACCGCGCCGTGCGCGCCTTCACCGCGACGACCGGCCTCACCGCCGCCGTAGCGGCCCTGTTCGTGCTGACCATGATGGTCGGCAGCTTCCGGCTCACCGCCGGTGAGGTCATCACCTCCGTGCTGCACCTGGCCGACACCCCCAGCGTCGACTTCGTCGTACGCGGCCTGCGGCTGCCGACCGCGCTGTCGGCGCTGACCGTCGGCCTGGCCCTCGGCGCGTCCGGCACCGTGTTCCAGCAGCTGCTGCGCAATCCGCTCGCATCACCGGACTTCGTCGGGATCACCGCCGGTGCGAGCCTGGCCGCCGTCAGCGGAATCGTGTTGGCCCAGGTGGGCGGACTGGCCGTCTGCGCGCTGGCACTCGGCGGCGCGGTCGCCGCCGCCTTGATCATGTACCTACTGGCCTGGCGTGACGGCATCAGCGGCTACCGCTTGATACTCATCGGCATCGGCATAGCCGTGTTCTTCGAGGGCCTCACCGGCTACATGCTCATCAAGGCGGAGCTATTCGAGGCCCGGCAGGCCATGCACTGGCTCACCGGCTCGGTCGGGCAGGCCAGCGACGACGAGCTGAAACTGCTCGGCGGCGCACTCGTCGTCCTGCTGCCGCTGGCCGTGATCCTGTCGCGCAAGCTGCGCGTCCTCGAACTCGGCGACGACACCGCCCGGGCACTGGGCTCACGCGTCGAGCTCACCCGCGCCGCGCTGCTGGCCACCGCGGTGCTGCTCGTCGCGCTGGCGGTCTCGGTTGCCGGGCCGATCGTGTTCGTCGCGCTGGTCGCCGGCCCGATCGCCAACCGGCTGCTCGGCCCCGCGACCGGCGGCATCGCCGCCGCGGCCCTGGTCGGCGCGGTCCTGTTGCTCAGCGCCGACCTCGTCGCCGTTCACCTGCTGCCCACCCCGCTGCCGACCGGTGTCGTCACCGGTGCCGTCGGCGCACCGTACCTGCTGTGGCTGCTCGCCACGACCAACCGAAAAGGAGCAGGCGGATGAGCCGACTGCGCGCCGAGGGCCTCACCCTCGGCTACGACGCCGAACCCATCGTCCGCGACCTCGACGTCACCGTACTCGACGGCAAGGTGACCGCGATCGTCGGCGCCAATGCCTGCGGCAAGTCCACGCTCCTGCGCGGCCTGGCCCGGCTGCTGCGCCCGCGCGAAGGCAACGTGCTGCTCGATGGCAGAGCCATGGCCGACCTCAGCACCCTGGAGGTCGCCAAGGTGCTCGGGCTGCTGCCGCAGGCCCCGGTCGCTCCCGACGGCATCACCGTCGCCGACCTCGTCTCCCGCGGCCGCTACCCGCACCAGGGCTGGTTCCGCACCTGGAACGACCGCGACCACGACGCGGTCGCCCGTGCCCTCGACGCCACCGACACCGCCGACCTGGTGAACCGCCCGCTGCGGCAGCTGTCCGGCGGCCAGCGCCAGCGGGTCTGGATCGCGATGGCCCTGGCCCAGGACACCGACCTGCTGCTGCTGGACGAGCCCACCACGTTCCTGGACATCAATCACCAGGTGGAGCTGCTTCGTCTGCTGCGCACCCTGAACGCGCAGGCCGGCAAGACGATCGTCGCGGTACTGCACGACATCAACCTCGCCAGCCGCTACTGCGACCACATCGTTGCGATGGCCGACGGGGCCATCGTCGCCGAAGGCGCACCGCGCGACGTCATCACCGCGGAGCTGATCGAGAAGGTGTTCGGCCTGGCCTGCGTGATCGTGCCCGATCCGGTGGCCGGTACGCCGATCATCGTGCCGGCCGAGTAGCCGGGCAGGCGCCCGTGGTGGCGACGACATGTCTGCGAGATGCGTGCCGGATCCGCGGAGGTAGGGTGGATCATGATTTTGGACAGATCCCGATGGTCGGCGGGGCTCGCCGTCGTCCTCGCGGTCGCGGGCACCGCCGCGGTGATGTACGCGCTCGGCGTGCTGCCCGAGCCGTGGACGCGGGGTTACGTCAGCGAGGGCGGTGTGGCCTCCAGCCCACGTGACGGGATCTACCGGGCCGGGATCGTGGCCCTGGCCGGCTCGCTGGCCCTGCTCGGGGTGGCGCTGCGGCGGCTGGTGCCGTACGTGTTCACGATGCTGGTCACCGCGAGCGTCTTCGGCGCGGTCTCGTCGGCGGTGTCGTGTACGCCCGGGTGCCCGCTGCCGCCCTACGAGCCGTCGACGGCGCCGGATCTGGTGCACGCCGGTGCGAGCGTGTTCGCTGTCGGGCTGGCGGTGCTGGCGATGGGTGCGGTGGCACTGATCTCGTTGCAGCCGGTGCTTCGGCGTACCGCGCGGGTGTTCTTCGGGGTGACCTTGCCTTTGGTGTTGTTGCTGGTGTTCGGTCTGCTGGCGATCGGCCGGGGGTTGTTCACGAGTGTGCTGGAGCGGGTGGCGCTGGCGCCGGTGGTGCTCTGGGTCGTGGCGACCGGCGTGCTGCTGTGCCGCGGGCCCTTCACGGTCGCCTCACCTGCGACACAGATCGCGGAGCGGCCGAAGACGGTCTCCGGGGTGGCGCGGGCCAACGGCAGGGACGCAGCAGATCGGGCCACGGCCGGATAGCCGACAGATCCGGGTGCGGTTCCCCTCTCGCGGCAGATCATCGGTCT
Source organism: Catellatospora sichuanensis (assembly GCF_007483665.1). Lineage (GTDB taxonomy): Bacteria > Actinomycetota > Actinomycetes > Mycobacteriales > Micromonosporaceae > Catellatospora > Catellatospora sichuanensis. Next base: position 137,193 of record NZ_VIQO01000023.1, on the reverse strand, counting down.
ACTGCACTATGTCGACCGTGGACATTCTTGGACCGGTGCTCGGATTCCTCGGCGGCGCGCTGGCCGTCGGGCTCGGCTTCCTGCAGTGGCGGCGCACCGAGCGCAACCGTCGTACGCGGGAGTTGAGCCAGCGCAGCGCGGGTGTGATCGAGGAGCTGCAGACACGGCTGCGCCAGCTGCAGATCCTGTCCCGCGGCGGGGCGATCTCGGCGGAGGCGCTGGGCGAGCAGACCCGGCATCTCAACATCTTCCTGATCGAGAAGCGCAGCGTGCTGGATGCGGAGATCGAGACGGCCGCCCGCGACTACCTCGCCGCCCTGGGCGACATCCACCGCGAGATCGCCGACGAGGGTACCGCCACGCAGGACGACTGGGCGAACACGCTGGCCCGTCCGCAGAGCGAGACCGAGGCGCTGCGTCACGCCGTCGAGCGGATGGAGGCGGCCGAGACCGCGCTGACCGGGCGCCTGCACCGGGCCTGGGAGAACATGCCCGCCGCCTGACCGTGGACGGTGCGCGTGGTGGCGGCGGGATTTCGGCACGGCGGTGCCGCCGCACCGCGCGGGTGCCGAGGGCCGGCCGAGGTGCGCGCCGCACCGGCAGCCGGCAGCCGGGGCACCGGCTGCCGGGCTAGGCCAGGAAGCTGTAGCTCACCGTGGCGACGCTGATGGCGAGCATGCCCGCGGCGTTGACGAAGAGGTTGCGACCGAAGTCGCGGGCTGCGACGTGCATGGCGATCGCCACGATGAAGTATGCGATCAGGGCCGCGCAGGTCAGCGCCCCGAGCAGCGGCACCCATACTCCTGCGACCAGCCCCGCGGCGGCGCCGAACTTGAGCGGCGGCAGCAGCCGCCACAGCCGGCGCGGCCAGCGCACGGCCTCGAGGCACTCGGCGACGAAACGCGCCGGCTTGACGCACAGCACCCCGTCGACCACCTGGATCAACGCGAGGACGACCACCGGCCAGGCCGGGTCGGGCAGCGTGGACACGGATGCCTCCGATATCGACCGGGATGAAGGGCGCGAACGGCTGTCGGTGCAGTGCTGCTGATCATGAGCGGGCGAGGCGGGACGCGGCGTGCACAGCGCCGCCGCTGAAGGGATCCATTGTGCCGCTGACGAAGACGGCATGCCACAGGCAGAAGATCAGGACAGTCCAGATCTTCCGCGAGTGGTCGGCCTCGCCGGCCCGGTGCGCCCGCAGCAGACCGTCCACGTATGGCAGGTTGACCAGCCCGCCGGCACCTGACGTGTGCAGGACATGACGGGCCCACTCGAACATCGGGCCGGCCAGCCAGACCCGGGTCGGTGTGGGGAAGCCCATCTTCGGCCGGTCGACGATGGCCGCCGGCACGATCCGGCGCAGCGCCTGCCGCAGGGCGTATTTCGTGACGGACGGGCAGTGCCGGGGCAGCTTGAGTTCGAGCGGGATGCGGCTGGCCACCGCGAACACCTCCTTGTCCAGAAACGGCACGCGCAACTCCAGGGAATGGGCCATGGACATGCGATCGGCCTTGGTCAGGATGTCGCCGGGCAGCCACGTGTTGAGGTCGATGAACTGCATGGCCGTCGAGTCGTCCAGGCCGGCCGCGGTCGCCTGCTCGTACAGCGGCGCGGTGATGTCGGTGAACCGCACCGCGCTGTCGCCGCGTGGCAGCAGCCGAGCCAGCTCGCCGTCGTCGGAGAAGATCCGGGCGTTGCCGTTGAACCGCTCGCGTAGCGGCTTGGTTCCCCGCTCCAGGAAACCGCGTCCCTTGACCCCTTCGGGCACGGCCCGGGAGACCGCCCGCAGGCCGCGCCGCAGGGGGTCCGGCAGGCTGGTCAGCGGCCGCAGCGACAGGGGTTCGCGGTAGATGGCATAGCCGCCGAACAGCTCGTCCGCGCCTTCTCCGGACAGCACCACGGTGACGTGCTGAGCTGCCGACCTGGCCAGGAAGTAGAGCGGCACCAGCGACGGGTCGGCCACCGGGTCGTCCAGGTGCCACACGATGCGCGGCAGTGCCGCCATCACCTCCTCGGCGGTGACGACGGTCGGGATGCTGCGCACCCCCAGGGCCTGCGCGGATTCGCGCGCGACGTCCGTCTCGGAGTATCCGGCGATGTCGAAGCCCACGGTGAAGGTGCTCAGGTCCGGATGGGTTTCGCGGGCCAGCGCCACGATGGCGGTGGAGTCGATGCCGCTGGACAGGAAGGCGCCGACCGGCACGTCCGAGCGCAGGTGCATGCGGACACTGTCGCGCAGCGCGTCGGCGATCTGCTCGTAGAGCCGTTGCGGAGCCGGTTCGGCCGCCGGCGCGAACTGCGGCCGCACATAGCGGCGCCGGCGGATGCCCTGGGCCGGTGTCCAGGTGAAGCACTCCGCCGCGGCCAGCCGTTCCACGCCGACGTCGAGGGTGCGCGGCTCCGGCACGTACTGATACGTCATGAAGTACTTGAGGCTGGCCGGGTCGATGCGCTCCGGCGCGGCGGCGGTGCGGTCCAGGAACGGCAGCAGGGCCTTCTTCTCGCTGGCCAGGTAGAGCCCGGTCGGGTCCTGCATCAGGTACATCGGCTTGATGCCGAACTGGTCCCGGGCACCGAAAGCCTGTCTGGCCTGCCGATCCCAGATCACGAAGGCGTACATGCCGCGGAGGCGGTCCAGCACCGTCTCGCCCCAGTAGTGGTAGCCGGCCACGATGACCTCGGCGTCACCGTCGGTGCTGAACTCGGCTCCGCAGTCGCGCTGCAGTTCCTCGCGCAGCTCCAGGTAGTTGTAGATCTCACCGTTGAAGGTGAGCACATAACGGTCGTCGCGGTAGTACAGCGGTTCGTGGGACCCGGCCAGGTCGATGACGGCGAGTCGTTTGTGGCCGAACACCGCATCGCCGTCGATGAGCACCACGCCGGTGTCGTCCGGACCGCGGTGGTGCAGTCCGCGCAGCGAAGCCGCGATCATGTCGACACACGTGCCGGCGGTTCCGTCCGAACTGAAGTGAGCCAAGATTCCGCACATCGTGCTGTCCCCGTTCCCTCGGTGGCCGTGCCTGCGGCCGCTCCGAAGCGCAGACGTGCTACCTCTGCGGCGTCGGTGCGGCGGTGGTCACGGGCCCGCCGGTCCCTGCTCGACAAGCACGCGTTCCGCCTCCGTCTGCGCGTGCCGCACAAAAGCACCGAACTCGGTCGGCGCTTGCATCACTTGCCTTGTAACGGAAGTTTCGCCGTCGAAGGTTGCATGACCGACGCGATTCCTGCCGCGTCCGCAGGTGACAGCCCGGCACGTCGACAGCGCGCGCCGGTGCCTGATCGGTGCTCCGTCAGCAGGCCAGGGGACAGCACGCGTGGCGTCGAGCCGAGGTTTCGCGGGTCGCTGGTGCCGTGGAGTGATGGGGGTCAGGCGTTGAGCGGGGAGCCGGCCAGGAACCTGGAGACGGGCCGGACGAACTCGTCGTGGGCGATGGTGGGGGCGTCGTGAGCCCCGCCCGGAATGATGATCGCCTGTCCGTGGGGGATCGCCTCGGCCAGCGCCCGGCAGTTCTCGGCGAAGTACTCCGGGCTGCGGGCACCGGCGGCGAGCAGGACCTCGGCGGTGATAGCGGCGTAGTCGCCGGGCGGCCCGTCGTGGTCGCGGATGCGGCGGATCTCCGGAGCCACGGTGGGCAGCAGGTCCGCCATGGCGCGCCTGCCCGGTCGACGCAGCAGTGCCCGATTGAGCCGCAGCGCCATCGCGAACGGCAGCTTGGCCGCCGGCCCGTCGGGATGCGTCGCCCGCTCCAGCACGGTCAGCGCACGGGCGGTGTCACCGGCGCGCAGGGCCTGCTCGAACGGGTCGAGGAAGTCCGCCGCGGGCCGGCCGAGGACGGACATGCTCGGGTCGTATACCGCGACGCGTTACAGGGGCAGGCTCAGCGCCGCGCGCAGGGCGAGGAAGCCGCCGCTGCCGTGCCCGAGCACGCTGCGGGAGCCGGTGTGCTTGAGCACGGCGGACAGGTCGGCGAGGTCGGTCGCGACGGTCTCGGTGCCGTCCAGCGGGGCCGCGTCCGGCAGGCCGCGGCGGTGGTAGAGATGCACCGTGAACCGGTGCTCCAGCGCCTCTGCCAGCCGGTGGTAGTGCTGCTGCGGGACACCGCCGCCGTGCAGGACGACGATGCCCGGCCCGGTGCCGGTGGTGTGCACCGTGATCGGCGCGTCGTCGCCTGACGTGATCGTGTCGACCCGCATCGAGCCTCCTTCAGTGGCGAACCGTGATCGCAATGCTAGGACGCGTGCGATGCCCAGATCGGTTCAGCCCTGCGGGCCGTGCGGCGGCGGACGTGACGCGAGGAGCCGCCGGAGGGCCGCTTTCGACGGCGGTCCGGCGGCGGCCTGCAGGTGCCGCCCGAGTCGGCGTGCCTACGCTCCGGCGTTCGCGGCACCGGCCGGGACCGGTGCTGCTGTGTTGCGGCCACCACCGTCGACCGGTGCGCCGACCCGACTGGTGCCTGCGGGGTCGGGTGCGGTCAGCGCGGCGATGATGTCGGCGGCGTGCGTGAGATCGGCCGGGTCGGCGGCTGCGGCCAGTGCCCGCTCGGCCGCGGCGGTCGGGGTCGACGGCGGCACCACGAGCAGGTCCAGTTGCTCGTCTCGGGCCGTGAGGGCGATCGCCAGCGCGGGGTCCTGGGTCGCGAACCATCCGATGCGCACCACCTGCGAGCCGACGGTGAGACGCCGGATGTGATCCGGCCACGTGGCGTCGTTGAGCATGAGATGGCGGATCGGGCCATACCGCTGAGACAGTGCTGTGACCAGGGCGGGCAGTTCCACGGCCGGGTTCCAGGAGCGCGGCCACCAGCCTCCGTCGAGAACCGCTCGGTCGGCCCGGCGGGGCGTGAGAGACACCCTGGCCGGGGGTGTGCCGGCGCGGGTGGTGGGGATTTCGGCGAGTTTGTCGGTGTCGGAGATGTTGCGCATGATCGACCGTCCTCTACTGATTTGCCATGTTGCATGGTCGACGGACGGCCGGTCTGCGATACCCGTTCCGGTCGATCGTCCATGCCGAATCCGTCGATCGATGTCGACCTCATCAGCGGCGCCTGCACTGAAGCGATGGCGGCCACCGGGGTCCGGAGCGGCAATTTCAGCCTACGCCCTCCGGGCGGTGCTCAGACCTGCCGCGGGGCGGCGATCTCGCACCTCACCTCGGCGACCCGCCGGCAGCGGCGGTGCGCGGGCCGGCAGGCCGGTTCGCGAAGGCGGCCACCGGGTCCGTCGACCTGGTCACGCCTCTCGCATGGCGTCGAGGAGGCCGGCGACGCCGACGGTGGCGAAACCCACCCGCGCGTCGCTCGCGCCGTAGGGCATCCACAGGGTGCCCTGGTGCAGCAGCCCGCCGCAGGAGTAGACGACGTTGGGGACGTATCCGTCGCGGTCGCCCGCCGCCGGAGCCAGCAGCACCCCCGGCAGCTCCGCGATGATCCGTTCCGGCCGGTGCAGTTCCAGCAGGATCGCCCCGATGGCGTACTGCCGCATGGGTCCCACGCCGTGCGTGAGCACCAGCCAGCCGGCGTCGGTCTCCAGCGGCGAGCCGCAGTTGCCGACCTGGATCAGGCTCCAGGTGCGTCCGGGCCGCAGCAGCGGCACGGGTTCACCCCAGCGGTTGTCGCCGTCGAGGGTGGTCAGGCCGAGGGTCTCGCCGTCGGACCGGCAGAGGGCCACGTGACGGCCCTCGATCGTGCGGGGGAACAGCGCCACCCCCTTGTTGCGGGCACCGGGCCCGCGCATCGGCGTCACCTCGAAGCGGGTGAGGTCGGCGCTGCCGAGCATCCGCGAGGCGATCTGCCGTCCGTCGTAGGCGGTGTAGGTCGCCCGGTAGGCCGGCTCGCCGTTCTCGTCGCTGACCTTGACGAAGCGGGCGTCCTCCATGCCGTTGCTCTCCGCCGGGTTGTTCGGCCACAGCACCCGCCGGCTGAGCGGCACCTGCGCCGGGAAGACGACCGAGTAGCTGTCGGCGATGGTGCGGCGTAGCTGTTCCACCGTGCGCTGCGCGGTGGCCCTGTGCAGCAGGTCGGGCGGGATCCGGGTGAGCGTCTGCTCGAACTGCTGGTCGTCGAAGCGTTCCGGCAGCAGTCCCAGGACCGTCGCGGAGACCTCGTCGTCGTACGCCTCCTCGTCCAGCCCGGCGGCAAGCAGGTCGCGCCGGTGCACCGCACTGGCGCGCGCCCCGACTACCAGCGAGCCGGACCGCGGCGTCAGGGTCAGGTCCCTGCCGGGTCCGAGGACGGCGGTCGCGAACCCGATGGACGACAGGTGGCCCTCGCCGATCTGCCGCAGGCTGACGGCCACGCGTAGCTGCCCGTCGGACAGTCCGGACTGGTCGGGGTGTTCCACCATGGACGGGTTGCACAGGGCCGCGCCCTCGACGGCGTACTCGTGGCTGAAGAACGCGCCGATGAGCGTCCGCATCGTGGGCGGCAGTTCACGGTCGGAGCTCACCCGGTGCCGGACCAGGTCGAAGTGGTGGCGGAAGGTGGCCGCGAGCTCGTCATGCCGGCTGCCGAAGCTGTGCATGACCTCGTCCAGCAGGCGCGCGGCGGCCTCGTCGTCGAGCGCGGTGACCCGTTCGACGAGGCCGGAGGCCCGGGTGCGCGCCATCACGGCGTCCTCACCGGGCACGAACAGTTTCACGATGACTCGCCGCGGGTCGGGTTCCAGCGTCACTTCATGCCTGACGGCGAGCTCGGCGGCCGTCACGCCGGCACCGTCGTCCGCGCGTGCTGCAACGTGGACAGCAATGCCAAGGTGGACTCCGCGCCCTGGTTGAGGTTGGGCCCGTACGCCGTCAGACCGTCGTAGCCGCCGCCGGTGCTCACGTCCCACATGACCGCGGCGGCGTCGTTGGCGCCGAGGAACCAGGCGACGGTCCGATCCAGGTCGGCATTCCAGGACGGGTCCCTGGTCACCGCTGCGGCGGTGGCGAACGCGTCGGCGAGCGCGGCGACCTCGATGGGCTGCTGGTCCCGGTCGGCCCGCTGCTCGCCGCGGGCCCAGCCACCGGCCGGCACGACGCGCAGGCCGTGCGGGCCGGTCTGGACGTCACGCAGCCAGGTGAGCAGACGCAGGCCGGTGTCCAGGGCGGTGTCGTCGCCGCGCGCCGCTGCGTCGGCGATGACGACCTCCGCGAGCGCGGCGTTGGCGTACGTCAGCCGGGGCAGGGGCCATGGCCAGTCCGGGTCCGGTCCGGGTGGGCCCACCGCGGTGGCGGCGTCGGCCAGCAGCGCGGCCGCGTCGACGTCACCCGGGTCGGCGCGCAGCACCTCGGCTGCGCCCAGTCCGGCGAACGCCATGGCGTGTGGGTAGGCGGATCGCTGCGACGTGCCGAGCCGGAACGCGGTCAGCGCGGAGTCGCGTATCCACGCCGCCGGGTGACGTGCCGCCGCGGTGCCCAGGCCCCACAGCGCCCGTCCCCACCAGTCGCCGAGTCCGGCCTGGTCCTCCCAGCGCCGATCGTGGCGGAGCCGGTTGTGGAACGCCCCGGTCTTGGCCTGTGCGTGGTTGAGGAAGGTCAGGTAGCACTCGGACAGCCGGACGAGCTCCGCCGACGGATCGGCTTCGCGGCTGGTGACGACGAGCCCGCGGGCGACGTCGTCGGTGCAGTAGCCGTGCTCGCGGCGCACGACGGCGAGCCTGGCGTGCTCGAACAGGCCGGTGTCGTCGGTCAGCCGGATGAGGTGGGCGAAGTTCGGTGCGGGGACCTTCACGCAGCGGCCGCGATCAGGGCCCGGTCGCTGGTCAGCAGCCGCTGCGCGAGCGCGGCGTACCGGTCCGCGACGGCGGGCCACAGCATGGCGGTGCCGGGTGCACCGCCGAGGCGGGCGGCGTCGGGGCTGGTGAGGATCGTGCGGATGGCGTCGGCCATGGCCGAGGCGTCGCCGTGCGGCACCAGCAGGCCGGGGCCGTCGGTCAGCAGCTCGACGGCGTGCGGGAAGCGGGTCGCGACGACGGGCACGCCCGCGGCGACGGCTTCGATGAGCACACCGGAGGTGACCTGCTCCCGGGAGTCGTAGGGCAGCAGCACCACGTCGGCGGAGCGGATCAGGCGGCCCAGCGACGCGTCGTCGCGGTACACGGGGTCGAAGCGGACCGACTCGGCGATGCCGAGCACCCTTGTCAACTCGACCAGGCCGTCGCGGTACTGCTCGCCGTGTTGTTCGAGCACGCGCGGGTGGGTCTTGCCGGCGATCGTGTATACGGGTCGCTGCGGCAGGTTGCGGAGCCGGGCGAGGGCGCGCACGGCCCATTCGATGCCCTTGCCGGGCCCGAGCAGTCCCCAGGTGAGCAGGTGCGGTCGCGGGCCCTTGTCGGCCGGGGCGGCGGTGTGGTCGTGCGCCCCGTGCGGGATGACGGTGACCTTGCCGAGGTCGACGTCGTAGCCCGCGGCCAGTCGGTCCCGGGCGGTGGCGGTCATGACGACCACGGCGTCCGCGGCGCGCGCGATCTGTTCGAGCACGGTCTTCTGCCGGGCGGTGGGGGTGGCCAGTACGGTGTGCAGCACCACCATGCTCGGTACGGTGAGCTGCTGGAGCATCGGCACCACGTCGTGGCCGTCGGCGCCGGGGTAGATGCCGTACTCGTGCTGCACGACGGCCACGTCGAAGTGGTCGAGGGTCTTCGCGGCGAGCTGCCAGCCGTCGGCGTCGTCGGTCGACCAGGTGTGGACGACCTTGGGGTCCGCGGTGTCCGGTTCCCCGGCGGCGGTGACGCGCACGATGCCGCCGGGCATGCCGTCCGGGCACAGCGCGGTCGACAGGGCGGAGTTGAACGTGGCCAGTCCGCACGCGGTCGGCGGGTGGGTGCTGACAAAGCCGTAGCTGGTGGGCATCGATGGTGCCTTCCGGTTCATCGGCGCACTTCCTTCAGGAAAGGCGGCCTCACGCGGTGAAGGCGTCCGCTCGGCCTGCGTGTGCGGCGAGCGGTCCGGGTCTCCCAGGGCGTCGCCCGGGAACCACATTGCACCCTTGCGGGCGTCTCAGCACCTTGACGGTAGCAGTAAGCAGGTGTTAATCGACGATCGTGTGATAGAGACGTAGATAGTCGTCGACCATCCGGTCCGCGGAGAACCGTGCTCGGGCGTGGTCGCGGCAGCGCTGCCGGTCGATGTCGCCGATGCGGGACACGGCCGCCACCGCCTGGGCGACGCTGTGCACGAGGTGCCCGGTGACGCCCTCGTCGACCACTTCGGGCATCGAACCGCGGGCGTATGCCACCACGGGTGTGCCGCAGGCCATCGACTCCACGACGGCCAGCCCGAACGGCTCGGCGAAAGCGATCGGATGCAGCAGCGCCGCGGCGGACGACAGGATCTCGCCGCGCTGCTCGGGCCCGACCGAGCCCAGGTAGACGACCTGCTCGCCGTCGATGTGCGGCAGGATCTGCTCCTCGTGGTAGCGCTGGTCGGCCACGATGCCGCAGATGGTCAGCGGCAGCCCGGCCTGCCGGGCGATCTCGATCGCGGTCCGGGTGCCCTTGTCGGGGTGCACCCGGCCGAAGACGACCAGCCCGTGCCCGGGTGCGGAGCGGTACGGGAACCGGTCGAACGCGATGCCGTGGTGGATCGTCGCGACGTAGTCGAGGTCGGGGGAGCGGTCGGAGTCCGAGATGGACACGTATCGCGACCGGGCGCGGGCGTACGCGGGCAGGATGGCCGGGCCGGAGAAGCCGTGCACGGTGGTCAGCAGGGGTGCGCGGCACTGCTCGGAGAAGGCCAGCGGCAGCCAGTCCAGGTGGTTGTGGACGAGGTCGAACTCGGCCGATCTGCCGAACGCGTGCGCGACGTGCATCGCCTCCCAGACGCGGCCGTCCATGACCGGGTCCTCGGCGTAGCCGTGGGCGCACACGCCGTCGAGGGTCGCCGAGGTGAGCGAGTCGAGCGTGGCGAACAGGGTGACGTCCACCCCGCGAGCGGTCAGGCCCTCGGCGAGCAGGCTGGTGACCTGCTCCCACGGCCCGTAGTGGTGTGGCGGCGTACGCCAGGCCACGGGTCCGAGCAGGGCTACCTTCACACGTACCTGGTTCGCGACATGAGGCCCACCCTACGGGAGGAGCCGGGCCGGGTGGCACCATGATCAAGACTGGCGTGGTTCTGGTACGGGTGTCCGGCTGCACCGGCGGGTGGATCGTGAGTCCTCCGTCACCCCATCCGGGTCCGAAGTCGTATAAGGTAGGGGGCATATGGCTACTTATCGAAGTCCCGCAGTGCTGCTGTCCGCTGACGGCACCCGTACGTCCGGCACCGCCGCTCTTTTCTCCGAGCCTGGGCGCAAGGGTGGCCTCCGCCCGTGGGCGGGCGATTTCCGGGTCGCGACCGATGCGACCGGCGTAGAGATTCCGGTCGGCATGGCCCTGACGCTGGAGATGCCGGACGGCCGCTCCGGCAAGGTGATCGTCCAGAGCCGCAAGGGCGGATCGAAGAACACCGTCCTGGCGCTGCTCGGCGAGGACCAGGCTCCCTTCTGACCCCTCCGGCCACCGGAGGTTCATCAGCGCGGCGGGTGCCTCCGCCGCAGCGTCGAACCCGGTTGCGCCGTAGTTCGCGAAGACTTGACGTATGGCCGGGCGCCTGGAGCGCCCGGCCATACGTGCTGCCGCTCAGCCGACGCGCGGCGGTGACGCCGCCGTCCGGTTGCCCGCCCGCAGGGCACCGGCCAAGGTGCGGCCCAGCTCGGCCGCGGCGGAATCACCGGCCACGCCGTAGACGAACCGGTCGGGGCGCAGCACGGCCACACCCGCGCGGTGCCGGGCGAACCAAGCCGTCAGACGCCCGTCCACATCGGCCACCTCCCGGTAGTCCCCGTCCGTGATTGCCGGGGCCGTCCCGGCCGGGCAGACCCTGATGAAACGCACCGGCATGCCGTGCCAGCGCGGATCGGCGGCGACGGCCGGGCTCACCTCCGGCCCGATCAGCGCGAAGCCTCCGCCCAGCACGTCGTCCAGCGGCACCGGAAGCGCCGAGCCGGGGACCGCGACCCGGGGCTGGGGGAACATCGTCCCCGCCGGGCGGGCGCCGACATGCCAGCCGCGGCGGTGCACCGGCAGCGGCTTGAACTCGAAATGCCGCACGAAGCGGCGCACCCGCGGCACCAGCTGCACGCCGCGCAGCAGCAGGTCGCGCAGCTTCGCACCGGCCCGGCTGCGCGCCAGGAACACCCGCCCCACCCGTACCGTGATCGCCGCCATCTCCTCGGTGTGCGGGCGACGCTCCTGCTCGTACGTGTCGAGCAGGTCCGGCTCGGCGATCCCGGCCAGCACCAGGTCCAGCTTCCAGACCAGGTTGGCGGCGTCGCGCAGCCCGCTGCACAGCCCCTGGCCCATGAACGGCGGCATCTGGTGCGCGGCGTCGCCCAGCAGGAACACCCGCCCGGCCCGCCACCGGTCGGCGACCAGATGGTTGAACGTGTACACGGCAGCACGGCGGACCTGGAACCGAGCCGGGTCGACATACGGCGCGACCAGTTCCGCCACCGCCGCAGGGTGCTCCAGCCGCGCGGCGGTCTCCCCGGCCCGCAGCATGAACTCCAGCCGGTAGCCGCCGTCCGCGGCCGGGGACACGAACGCCGGCCGCCGCCAGTCGCACACGAACCGGGTCCGGTCCAGCCGCACCGCGTCGGCCGGCAGGTCACCGGAGACGGCCAGCCACGGCTCCTCGTACGTGGACCCGCGCAGCCCGATGCCCGCCAGCGCCCGGGTCGTGCTGCGCGCCCCGTCGCAGCCCAGCACGTACCGGGCGTGCACCTCCCGGGTCAGGCCGGTGCCGAGGTCGCGGATCCGGGCGGTCACGCCGCCGTCGCCGGGGTGCAGCGCCTCCAGCTCGACGCCCAGACGCAGCGCCACGTGCGGGAACCGGCCCAGGCCGGTACGCAGCGCGTGCTCCAGCCGGGGCTGGTCGAAGAACTGCAGCGGCGGGTGCCCGAGCCCGAAGTCGACCTCGGACAGCGCGATCTCGGCGAACGGCCGGCCCGCACCGTCGGTGTAGTCGACGACCGGCGCGCTGCGCATCCCGGCCGACACCTCGGCCAGCAGCCCTGCCTGCTGGTAGATGCGCAGCGCCTCGTCGTCGCAGGAAAAGGCGCGGGGCTGGCCGTGCGGTTCGCGGCTGCGCTCCACCACGAGGGTGCTGACACCACGCCGGCCGAGCAGGTTGGCGGTGAGCGCGCCGACCGGCCCGCACCCCACTATCAGCACGTCGACATCGATGGGGCTCGCTGGGGTGGACACGATGACTCCTTCACGTGGGGGATCGGTGCCCGTCCAGCGGACCATCCTGGCGTGGAGGCGGCATGGAGCCCGCGTGGAGGGCCCGCCTCCACGCGGCCGCCGTGCAGGTCGTCCCCGGACAGGTGCGGCGCGATCGGCCCGCGTGCAAGGTCACCGCCGGAGCGGTCCGGCGGGATCGGCCCGATGCGGAGCCGCGCAGCGGTGGGCTACAGCTGCTCGGCGGACGCGGCCACCCGTGCCGCGAGCAGCCGGGCGCCCTGCTCGGCGGCGATGGCCGCCGCCGCCCGCAGCCCCTGAGGGTCGGTGGTCGCGACCGCGCGCACCCGCAGCAGCTCGGCCAGCACCACCCGCTCACCGGTCGCCTCCGCCAGGGCCAGCCCCTCCGCGGCCAGCGCGGCAGCGCCGTCGAGGTCGCCGACGGCCAGGTGCGCGTTGGCCATGGCGCTGAGCGTGACGGTACGCGTGGCGCGCAGCCCCAGCCGGTACAGCGCCTCGTAAGCCGCGCGCATCCGCGGCCGCTGCGCGGCGTCACCGGCGTACACCGCCGCCCACGCCGCGAACACCTCGGCCGTCGTGACGAAGTGCGGCATCCCGTGGGCCAGGCCCAGCTCCCGGAAGCGCAGCGCCGCGACGTGCCCGGCCTGCGCGTCCAGCTCCTGCAGCTGCAGCCAGGCGGCATACAGCCGCGCGTTGGCCCGGCCGTAGGGGTCGTCGAGCCGGTCCGCCAGATCCGCCGCGGCGGCGAGGTCCGCATCGGCGGCGGCCCGCTCACCCCGCAACGACCGCACCAGGGCCCGGAAGTTGTAGGCGGCCAGCGCAGGCCGCCGCGCCACCTCCCGGCCCAGCACGCGCGGGTCCATCCCGGACAGCAGCTCCGCCGACGTGGTCAGCCACCGCTCCGCTTCGGCCAGCCGGCCCAGGAAGTAGCAGGCCGCGCCGAGCAGGTAGGAGCCTGCCGCGCGGGTCAGCGGGTCGCCGTCGGCGGCCAGCGGCTCGGCCAGCTCCAGGCAGATCACGTACTCGGCCCGGTTCGCGGCCAGCTCGCCGAGCACCCAGCGCGCCGAGGCCAGGTCCGTGCCCGCCGGGACGAGGCCGAGCAGCTCGCGTGCGCGTACGCAGGCCTGGTCCACGGCGTCGCTGCCGATGCCGACGGTGACCTGCAGCAGCGCCGCCCGCCGCAGGTGCACGGCCAGCTCCTCGGCCACTGCGGCGCTGTCGGCGAGCCGGTCGGCGGCCAGGTCGAGATGGGTCAACGCATCCTCGAAGGCCAGCCGCCGCGTGGCGTCGTCGGCCGCACTCAGCAGCCAGCGCAGGTGGTCGCCGTCGTGGCCCAGCCCCGCGCAACGGCCGTAGTGGTAGGCGATCTCCGCGGGTGCGGCCCCGCCCAGCCGCTCGTGCGCGCCCGCCAGCCGGGCGTGCAGCAGCGCCCGCCGGGGCGGACTCAACGTCGCGTAGCCGACCTCGGCGAACAGCGGGTGCGCGAACCCGGCCCGGCCGGGGCCGTCCTCGGCCACCAGCCGTGCCGCGTACGCCGGCTGCAGCTCTTCGGCCACCGTGGCCGCGGGCCGGCCGAGCACATCGGCAAGCACCTGCAGGCGCAGGCCGTGACCGGCGACGGCGAGCACGTCCAGGCATTCCCGGGTCGGCGCGGGCACCGCGTCCAGCCGCAGGCACAGCGTGTCCCGGATGGTCGGCGGGAGCTCGCCCGCGCCGCCGTGGCGCAGCAGTTCGGTGACGAAGAACGGATTGCCGCCGGTGCGTCCCGACAGCGCCGCGACCGCACCCGGGGCCGGATCCGCGCCGGTCTCCCGGCGCACCAGGTTCGCGATCGCGGCCTCGTCCAGGCCGGTCAGGTCCACGCGGGTGAAGCCGGGCGTGCGGGCCAGCTCCGCGGTCGTGGCGACCAGCCCGGGTTCGTGCTGGTACGGCCGCGTCGTGGCCAGCACCAGCGCCCGCGTCGAGGCCAGCGCGCCGGCCAGGTAGCGCAGCAGCAGGAGCGAGTCGGGGTCGGCGGCGTGCAGGTCGTCGAGCACCACCAGCAGGCCGCGCTCGCGGGAGGCGGCCCCGATCAGCCGCGCGACGGCCTCGTACAGGCGGAACCGTGCGGCGGGGTCGGCTCCGGGGGTGGCGTCAGGGGCGTTCACGCCCAGCGCCGCCAGGGCGGCGTCCCCCGCGCCCGGCGCCCCGGCCAGCTCGCCCACCACCTGGATCCAGATCCAGAACGGCGGGGCCTGGCCGACCGCGGGGCAGCGCGCCCGTACGACCGGTGTGCCACCGTCCGCGGCCGCCGCCGCGGCCAGGGCGACCAGCGTGGTCTTGCCGATCCCGGGCTCGCCTGCCACCAGCGCGACCCGGCCAGCGCCGCCGACCGCACCGGCGACGGCGGCGGCGAGCGTGTCCAGTTCGGCGGCGCGGCCGGGCAGGGGCTGAGCGGCGGGCTCGGCAACGGACTGCCGGATCACGCCGCGCGGCACGTCCAGGGCCGGGTCCTGCGCCAGGATCGCCCGGTGTACGGCGCGCAGCCCTTCGCCGGGGTCCAGCCCGTATCCGCCGGACAGCAGCCGGTGCACGTCGGCGAACACGGCGAGGGCGTCGGCCTGGCGGCCGCAGCGGTACAGCGCCACCATCAGCTGTGCACGCGCGTCCTCGCGCAGCGGGTGGGCGGCCGTGAACGCCTGCAGCTCGGCCAGGACCCGCAGGTGCCCGCCGGCGTCCACGGCCGCGGCGAGCCGCCCCTCCTCGGCCTGCACCCGCTGCCCGTGCAGGCGAGCCAGTTCGGGCAACGCGGCGGCGAGGTCCGCGACGTCGGGCAGCGGCTCGCCCCGCCAGAGCCGCAGCGCCGCGGTGTAGTGGCGTTCGGCGGCGACCGCGTCGCCCGCGGCGTGTGCGGTGGCGGCTCGGCTGGTGAGGGCCGCGAAACGGGCGACGTCCACGGCGTCGGCGTCCACGTCGAGCAGGTATCCGCCGTCCCTGCTGCGCAGCGTCGCGGGCGCGGCGCCGGGTGCGCGATCCGGTTCCAGGGCGCGTCGCAGCCCCGCGACGTGGGTGCGCAGGGTGGTCTCGGCGCTGGGCGGCGGCGCGCTGTCCCATAGCGCATCGGTCAGCCAGTCGACGGTGGCGAACCGGTCCGGGCGGATCAGCAGCAGCGTGAGCAGCGCCCGCTGCTTCGGGCTGGCGACGGTGACCGGACTGCCCGCCCGCCGGATCTCCAGCCGCCCGAGGACGCCCATGCTCAGCCCCGGCACGGCAGCGAACTGGATCATGAGGCTGCGGTGTCCACGGCGCCATCCTAGTGAGCCGACCGATGTCGCCCGCCTCGTGCATGCGGCCCGCAGGCCACGTCGACACGGCGGAGGCCCCGCACCTCGGGTGGGGCCTCCGCCGTCGGCCGTCAGCTCCGGCAGGTCGCGGCGTTCAGCTCGCGGCCTTCTGCACGAGCGCGCCGATCCGGGCCTCGTCGTCGGCGGTCAGCTTCGTCAGCGCGTACGCGGTCGGCCACACCGTGCCGTCGTCGAGCGACGCGACGTCGTTGAAGCCGAGCGTGGCGTAACGGGTCTTGAACTTCTGCGAGCTCTGGAAGAAGCAGAGCACCTTGCCGTCCAGGGCGTAGGCGGGCATGCCGTACCAGAGCCTGGGGATCAGGTCCGGTGCGCCGGCCTTGACGATCGCGTGGATCCGCTCGGCCATGACGCGATCAGCTTCGGGCATCTCGGCGATCTTCGCCAGGACGGCGTTCTCCTCGTCCGCCGCCTTGGCGCCGCGTGGGCTGCGGCGCGTGGCGGCCTTCAGCTCCCGGGCGCGCTCCTTCATGGCGCCGCGTTCCTCGTCGGTGAACCCGTCGTACTTCTCGGCGGCGTTCGTGGCGGCGGTGGACTTCTTCGTGGCCTGCATGTCGGCTCTCCTCAGCTCGGGCTTCGTGCTTCCAGCATCTCCGCCGCCCCCTCCGGCGGGCATCCGTGGCGACCACGGAACCGGGTACGGATCGCGGGCACGGATCGTGTCGGGCGGGCGCGGACCTGCCCGAGCTGCGAGCCCGGTGCCGGGCGGGGAAGATCGAGGCAGGAGAGTCTTCCGCCACGCCAGGAGGTGCTTCGCGTGACCGAACTCGACGACGCTCTGCGAGCCCACATCGACTCGTTCAACGCCGCCGTCCGCGGCGGGGGCTGGGCGGACTTCTCGGCGACGTTCGCCGACGATGCCGTCATGGTGTTCGTCGGCGTTCCGGTCGGCCGAGGGGCTAACGCAGGATCGCCTCGACGAAGTCTGCGCCGAGTCGGGCGCAGACCGTGAGGTCGAGTTGGTAGAGCACATATCGCCCGCGTCGGCTGACTGTCACCAGACCGGCCTGTCTGAGCACCGCCAGGTGCCGGGAGACCTCGGGCGCGGTCAGCTGCCACGCGTCGGCGAGCTCGCCGGTGGTGTGCGGTCCGCGGGCGATGGTGCGGGCGAGCCTGCGCCGCACCGGGTGCGCGAGGGCGTCGATACGCCGCTGCACGACCTGCAGCGGGATCGGGTGCGGCAGGCGCGGTTCGGCGACCGGGTATTGAATCACTGGCGGCCAGCCCGGGGCGTGCACCACCAGCAGGTGAGGGTGTCCGAAGGCACTGGGGATGAAGGTGATCCCGCTGCCGTGCGCGGTAGTCGTGTTGTCCTGCAGTTTGTCGACCACGATCCGGTGGTCCTGCAGGGAGACCGACGGTGACACGGCGGTGAGCATGGCCGAAAGACCGTGGTGCGTGAGCAGATCCGCCTTGTGCCGGGAGTCCGCGGCGAGCTGGTGCTGCACCCGTGCCCACGATTCGGCGAAGAACGCCTGCTCGCAGTCCTCGAGCAGGCGCCGTACCCAGGTCCGCACCCGCGGCGGGTCGGCCAGCAGCCGCTCGGCGAACTCAGCCTGCCGAGGGCCGCGGGCAAACGCCAGTTCGAGCGCCTTCTCGCGCGAGAAGCGGCGGTACAGCGGCGTCGCGCCGCAACTGGTCGTGATCAACGCTGAGAACACGTACGTCTCGTCGTCGAGCCGATCGATCTCGTCCAGCTCCTCCGCCAGCGTGGCCCGCGGCCGACTGGGCACGAAGAAGTCGGCACGTGAGGACCGCCAGAGGAAGTCGGCCTCGATCATGCGCTCGCTGAGTTCCGGTTTGAGTGAGGCGGAGGTGGCCGCGATCCAGCTGTGCAGTGCCGGGTGGTGGCCGGGCTCGGACAGCGCATGCAGCATCGAGGTCAGCTCGGCCAGCGGCGAGGGCGCGAACAGGAACCGCTCCTGCGCCACGCTGGTGATGTCGATCGAGATGGCCATGCTCCCATAGTGCCCGCTCACCCGGCCCGGCCGCCCGCGGGTTGACGATCCCCGTCAACCCGCGAGCGTCCCAGCCTGGGTGCGGGGAGATTCGACGGCGTGCGCAGATATGTGGCGGCCCTGGTGGTCGATTCGGTGGGCGGCGGTATGTTGCGGCCGTTCCTGGTGCTCTATGGCGTGACCGTGCTCGGGTTGGGGGTGGGGGAGGCGGGTGTCGCGCTGTCGGCGGGCTTGCTGGCGGGACTTGCCGTGCTCCCACTCGTGGGACGGTGGATCGACCGGGGGGCGCGGTCGGCAGTGGTCGCGGCGACGCTGTTCGTCCGCGTCGCCGGGGTGGTGGTACTGCTTGCAGGCCACGGATTGGTCGCCTTCGCTGCTGCCTCGGTCCTGTTGGGGGTCGGCGGTCAGTCCTTCCCCGCGGCGCATGCGGCGGTGGTGGCAGCGCTCAGACAGGGACGCGAACGGGACGCCGCGCTCGCGATGGCGCGATCGGTGCGCAACGCCGGGCTCGGCGCGGGCGCGCTGCTTGCGATGATCGCCGTGGCCGGTGGCGGGAACGTCCTGAACGGCCTCATGGCCGTCACCGCCCTGGCATTCCTTGTCGCGGGCGGGCTCGCGCTGTCGACAAGAGTGACCGCCGTGGTGCCGAAGCACGACCCTGGTGCCGGCACGCCGCCCAGCATGGCCGTACTGCTCGTGGCCAACCTTCCGTTCGCCATGTGCTTCAGCGTGCTCGAGGTGGTGTTGCCGGCGTTGCTCGTGACCCGGATGCAGGCAAGCGCCGTCTGGCCGGCGGCACTGTTCGTGGGCAACACCGTGCTGGTGATCCTGCTTCAGGTACCCGTCGTCAAATGGTTGTCAAGATGGGCCCGCGGCGCGGTCTTCGCCGCTTCAGGGGTCGTGCTCAGCCTGTCCTATCTGGGCTTCTGGGTGGGCGAGGGGATGGGGGCGGTGGCCATCGCCGTGGTCGGCGTCGTCTACACGCTGGGCGAGATCCTGTACACCGGAAGCGGAACCGCCCTCGCGATCGCGGCCACGCCACCGGCGCAACTAGGCCGCGCCCTGGTGCGTTTCCAGCTTTCCACCGGACTCGGCATGGCATGCGCCCCGGCCGCGCTCATGGGGCTGCTCGAGGCTGACTCGGCCGTGCTGTGGGGATGCCTCACGGTAGCGACTCTTGCGGCGGCTCTCGCCGTTGGCCGGCGGCCCGTCGCTGGAGGCGCGCCGTTCGTGCCGACCTCGGTGCGACAAGAAGGTGAGCGGGAGGCCCAGCCGTCCCGAGCTGATCGACCGGCATCGAGCTGCGGAACTGGGCCAGCGAGACGGGTGGAATCGGTTCTTGGTTGACCGCGGCCACCGCCACGGGCCGCCGGTGCTACCGAGCCCGCCTGAGGATCTTTCACCCACAGCTCCTTCGCCGCTCGCATTCAGCGCGTTCGGTGAACGCGAGTGATCAGTGGTCCGGACGGCTGATGTGGGAGCTGGTGAGCGTCGTGAATCAGACCCGGATCGCCATCATTCGGCCCGCCGGTTCATGCTGGCCGCATGACCGAATGGACCGCGAGGAGCGCGGCCGGTGCGAGGGCCCTCCTGCGTGTCGCTGCGGCGTTCGCGGCCGGCGCCGTCGCGATCAGCGCGTACGTGGTGGCAACGGTCGACCTGGCCCTCGACCGGTACGTGGAACGACACCACAACATCAACGTCGAAGACTGGCGCTTCGGGCCGTTGCTCGACGTGGTCGTCAACCTCACCGTCGTGACGGCGGGAGCGCTCGCCGTCGCGGTGCCGGCGTTGCGCCTGGCCCAGCGTGGCGGGCGGCCCGGCATCGGCACGGTCGCGGTGCTCGGGACCGGCGTGATACTTATCGGACTGCCCCTGCTGCCCTGGTCGATGTTCGACCCGGTGCTGGCGTACGAGGCCCACGTGCACGCGGCGCAGGCCGGTGCGTACGGCTGGTGGTACTACCCGGCCCTGGCCGGTACCGCGGTCGTTGCCGCCGCCTGCGTGCTCTGCGCCGTCGTGCTGGGGCGAAGCGATCGCCAGGCTGGAGGTGCCCCGGTCCCGCTTCCGCGCCTTTCCCGGAGGCGTCGTCCTCGAGGTTGATCAAAACGGGGCGTTCGCGGGCCCGTACTACGTGCAAGGCATCAAGATCAACGCGGGTCGGCCGTATTCCACGGGTAGTCGAACCGCATCGGGGCCAATCCCCAGTCGGCCAGCAAGGAAAGAAGGTCGACGTGGTTCTGCGCGGACATGGTCGCGATACACGTCGCGCCGACGTCGTAGTCGAACGTGTCAAGCAGCTGTTCGTCGTACTCCCAGTGCTGCACCTGGTACGTGCGGGCAGGGTCGCTTCGAACCCAGCCCTCTCGCTCGGCCGCACGATCGGCATCGGTCCGGCCCGGAACGATGTCGACGAAGGCGCGGCGGCCCGGCTCGCTCGCCGGGACTTCTGCCACCAGCCGTCGTGCGTTGCGCAGCGCAGCCAGCATCGGTGGCGAAAACCCGGTCATGGGCGTACGCCTCCAGATCTCACGCCACAGGTATCGCGTACGCGAAGCCGCCGTCAGTCGCGGGCCGCCATCGCGGCCGTGCGGTTGGATTCCGCACCGGGCGCAGATCTTCTTGCGCAGCGGCTCGCCGCACAGGGGACATTCATCGTCGACCAACGCCCCCGAGCCGTAGACGTCGATGAGGCGCCCGACGATGACCGGCAATGGATCGCCGGGGTGGCGCATGGCGTCCGGGCAGAACGCGATGCCGAAGATCCCGTGCTGCTGCCACCGGTCACGCAGAGGCACCGCACGTTGCCCCCGTGCCTTGGCCGCCCTGCGCTCGGCCGCGAAAGCCGCGGCGTGCCGCTGCCAGATCGCCCGTGCCGCAGACAGCTCGTCCACTGCCCGACTCAGCGCGGCCGGGTCGTCCTCGAGCCGTTGCGGGATTCCGGCGTTGACGATCAAATGGTGCCAGGTGGCACGGAACCCGTAGGGCGCGCAGCGCAAGGTGCACTCTCGCAGGTGCAGGAGCCGGTCGTACTCCGGCAGGGATTCGTCGCGTACGCGGAGGGCCGCTGCCGGGAAGCTCGTCATGGGAGTGACATATTAGACACACTCGGCGGCGCTCGGTTGAATGTCGACCGCCAGCCACCGACTGTAGGTCAGCCCACCGGCTGGGAGCTTGACTCCAGGCGCGCCCCATCTGCCTCGTCGCACGATCCTGCGACCTCATGCCAGGTGAGCGCGACAGTGCCGCAATATTGGTGCCATGCATCCGGTGGCACTGAGAGCGGGTATGACGGTCAGCGTCCGGTCCCGGCGTGACGTGGTCATCGTCGACCCTGAACGGTTTCTGGCAGCCGCGCGCCAAGCGCTGCGAGAGGCCGAGCCCGAGCTGACCGAGGAGCAGGCCGCCGCCGCGATCGTCGACGTCTACGATGCAGTTCACGCGCTGCTGGACCGAGACGGGCAGCTCGCCGGCGACGCCATCGGCAGCTCGATGGATCCCGAGGCAGGCCGCGGTGCGCCGCTGCCCGGTATCCGCGTGGTGGACCGTCCGGACGGGCTTTCTCCCGCCGGCTGGCTTCAGCAGATCGTGGTGGACGAGCCCATGCCGTTACAGGACTACGGCTGCTTTCCGCCGGAGGACCCCTTCGCGCCGCGGGCCTGACCCGACCCGGCTCTTTCGATCATAGGATCGCCCACCTCGCCGGTTGACCATGAGGGCGAGGTGGGCGACGGTGTCAGGCGCTACTCGTTCTTGGCCGGGTAGGCCGCGTCGACCTCGACCTCGACCAGCCAGCCGTTGACCGGCAGGTTCTCGATCTCGAGCGCGAACCGCGACGGCCTGGCCGGGTTGGCCACCATCGGCGGGGCGGGTGCGGCCGAGCCGAGCGGCACGTTGACCGGCTCGCCGGTGGCGAGGCTGGTGTTGGCGAAGAACTGCCGGTACGCACGATTCCAGCCGGCGAAGTCCATCTTCTCCTGGCCGGCGGGGTTCTGGAGGAAGACGCGCATCGTGATGACGTCGTCGTAGGAGAGACCGGCCCTGGCGAGGTTCTCCCCGATGCGACGCAGGACGTTGAGGCCCTGCGCCTCGGTGATCGTCACGCCCGGCGGCAGCTGGCCGTCGACCAGGTCGACGGGGTCGATGTAGCGGGCCTCGGTGCCTGCCGCGGCGGCGGTGTTGAGACCGCCGGGGCCGAGGCCGCTGGTCTTGTAGATCGCGGTGCCGCGGCCGATGGCCACGCCGTCGGCGATCGACGGGTTGTCCTGCCCGGCCGGCAGCACCGAGACCGTGGTGCCCGGTCGGGGTGGGAACAGGCCGGCGGCGACCGCGGTCGTCGGCGCGACCAGGCCGGCGGTCAGGGCGACGGCCAGGACGATCTTGGTGCGGCCACCGAGGTGGTGGAGCATGCGCATCAGGCGGTCACCCTCTCGTGGATCTGCTCGACGGTGGCGCGGGCCGAGGTGATGGCGCCGTGCTGCCAGGCGATGGCGTGGCTGAGGTGGTCGCCGGCGAAGTAGACGTTGCCGGAGGCCTGCAGGAGGCTGCGGTAGCCGGCCCCGGTCTGGCCGCCGACCGCGCTGGGCCAGCTGACCCAGGCACCTTCGGAGAACTTCGCCGACGCCCAGTCCTGGCTGAACGACGTGGTGATGCCCTCGCCGTAGACGTCACCGAAGATCTTCTTGCCCTGTGCCACCGCCTCGGTGAGCCGCTGCGCCGGGGTCAGGGCGCCGTAGAAGTTCGCGTTGGCGCCGGTGTTGTAGTAGCCGATCATCGTGCCGGTCTTGCCGTGGTAGCCGTACGACGGGTGCCACATGTTGCCGATGTTGGTGTTGGCGTTGGTGATGCCGCCGTAGATGCGGAAGTCCTCCTCCCACCAGCGGCGGTCGTACTCGATGCCGATTTTGCCGGCGTTGGTCTTGCTGACCGAGCCCAGCGCCGTGACGACCTCGGCGGGCATGTTGCTGGGGATCTTCGCGGCGATGTGGGGCGGCATCGCGTTGATGGCGAAGTCGGCGGTGATGGTCTTCGGGCCGCCGGCGGTCGTGTAGGTGACCGCGACGCCGTCTGTGGTGTTCTGGTACGCCAGGACCTCGGCGTTGTAACGGAAGCGGCGGGCACCGATGGCCTCGGCGAAGGCGTACGCGATGCGATCCATGCCGCCGATGGGCTGGTACATCATCATCGCCTGGTCGAAGCCCATCTCGAAGGAGAAGTAGTTGCCCAGGGTGGAGCGGAACAGGTCGGACAGCTCGTACTGCGGGAGCGGGGTGCCGGCCTCGAGATGGGCGCCGGGCTCGGGGGCGTAGCCGCGGCGGCCGCCGCCGACGTACTCGTTGGCGGAGTTGATGGCGCCGAAGCTGCGCAGGTAGGAGATCAGGGCCTCCTTGTCCGCGGCGGTCAGCTCCGCGTCGAGGGCGCCCTGGCTGGTCGCCTTGGCCAGCAGCTCGGCGGTGTAGCCGTAGGCGTCGGCCTTCACGGCACGTTGCCGGACGGGGACGCCGTTGAGCGCGCCGGGGACGTTCTCGCGGTAGAGGAACGCGTCGGCGTTCTGGTTGGTGAAGACCTCGATCGGGACGCCGAGTTCCTTGCAGTAGTCCAGCGTCACGTGCATCTGCGGGATGCGCCCCGGGCCGGCGTTCATGTACTGGCCCTTGGAGAAGCCGGCGGTCTGGGTCTGTCCTTTGAGGTCGGTGAAGGTGGTGCCGCGCCGGACGGTCCAGTTGCGACCGCCGGGCCGGTCGCGGCCCTCGAGCACGGTGACCGAATAGCCGCCCTTGAGCAGCTCGTACGCAGCGGTCATGCCGGCGATGCCGCCGCCCATGACGATGACGGACTTGTCGCCCCGGCTTCGCAGGGCGTCCCTCGTGAGTGGGGTGAACGGCGGGGTCTCGGCAGCGTTGGCCGCCGTGGTGAGCCCGAGGGCTCCCATGGTGTGGAACATGACTCCTGCGCCGCCGGTGATGCCGATCTGGCGGAGGAAGTCACGGCGTGTCTGGCCCAAGGGGTGAACCTCCAGGGACGTCCGGGAGGCGGGGGGGACGCCTCCCGAGGTTGGGGATCTTGGGTCCGGACGCTAGGAGGGCCAGATTTCGGTGGTGCTTTACTTGTGTGTCCGCCACGTTGCCTACCCGGTCGTCAACCGACGGGTAGGTTGCGGCGAGGGGTAACCCCTGACGAACCAAGAACCAGCCCATGACCATGGGAAGTGCGTGTGACCTGCGACAAAATCGGATAGCGCCATCGGCGCCATTATGTGATCGTTGCGGAATGCCTCAACCGATCTTGCGGACTGATCGCCTGCTGCTGGTCCCGCTTGCGGACCGGCATCTGGAGCTGGAAGTCCAACTCGATTCCGATCCGGAGGTGCTTCGGTACATCAGCGGCCGGGCGCGATCCCGGGACGAGGTGGTCGCATCTCATTCGCAGCGGATGGCCTTGGGACGCAAGGTGGACGGCTTGGGCTTCTGGATGGCGTTCGCGTCTGACGGCGGCGCGCTTGACTCGACGCCACCCGCAGGTGAGGACGATGGCGATTTCATCGGGCTGATGATGCTCCCGCCGGCGCACGGTCCGGACCAACCTGACGACCCGACCGTCACAGACCTGGGTTACCGCCTCGTCCGTCGGCACTGGCGGAAAGGTCTGGCCAGCGAGGCATCCCGCGTCCTGCTGCGGCACGCCTTCGACACCGTCGGGCAGAGCCGGGTGATCGCGCAGACCATGGCAGTGAACACCGGGTCCCGAGGCGTGATGGAGGCCATCGGCATGCGGCACGTTCGCACGTACTTTCCGGTCTGGGACGACCCGCTCCCGGGCGCGGACCTGGGCGAAGTCGAGTACGAGATGACCCGCGGCATGTGGCAGGCGTGCCGTGGCGCTCGCTGAGGCAGGAATGCGTGGCCATTGAGGTGGCGGGGCGGATCACGTTGCTGCCGCTCGCCACGATCAACTAGGGTGCGGCGGGGCGCCCTCCACATTGTGCGGACGGCGCCGCCCCAGCGTGAACCGTCGAGGAGCTCTCCGAATGCGCCGTACCGCCGTATCCGTGCTGCTGGCCGTCGTCATGACGGGTGTCGTCGCGTGCAGTGACGCGGCCGAGCCGCAGGCCGGGCCCTCTGTCGTCCCGGCGAGCAGCGCCGCGTCGGATGTGCTCGCGAGCGTCCCGGCCGCCTGCGAGGCTGCCGACGGCCTGTACGCCACTCTGAACACGCAGACGCAGCAGCACATTCAGCGCGGCTTCGAGGCGGAGAAGCGGGGCGACAAGGCGACGGTGGCCAAGGAGCTGGAGGCGCTGGAGCCGACGTTCCTCGCCGTGGCGGCGAAGTTCGCCGAGGCCTCCGACCGGGTCGCCGACGCCGAGGTGAAGGTGGCGCTGACCGATCTTTCCGACGCGGCCGTGGCGGCGTCGACCTTCACGAAGTTCAGCGAGTTCGGCTCGATGCAGCAGCTGACCGTGTCCGGCGAGCTGGTCCTCATCCGCAGATGCCGCAACGCCGGATACAAGTTGGTCAACCTGGTCTGACCGCCGCCAAGGCGGTGCCCGATCTCAATGGCGCAGTGGGCGCAGGCCTGCCCGCAGCTCTTCGGTGAACGACTTCGGCTGCTCCCAGGCCGCGAAGTGCCCGCCCTTGTCGAGCTTGTTGTAGTGGACGAGGTTGGGGTACGCCCGCTCGACCCAGCTGCGCGGCGCCGAGTAGATCTCATCCGGGTAGGCGCTCACGGCCACGGGCACGCCGACGCCCTTCGGTGCGAAGAAGGCGAACTTGTTCTCCCAGTACAGGCGGGATGCGGAGATCGCCGTGTTGGTCAGCCAGTAGAGCGTGATGTTGTCCAGCACGTCGTCGCGGGTCAGGCCCTCCTTCTTGCCCTGGAAGACACGCGCGATCAGCTCGGTGCTGCGGGCGTCGTGGTCGAGGATCCAGGCGGCCAGGCCGACGGGTGAGTCCGCGATGCCGTACAGCGTCTGCGGGCGGTTGCCCATCTCCTGCGCATAGGCCAGGCCCTTGCCGTAGAAGAAGGCGAGCTGGTCGAAGGCGTGGCGTTCCTCCTGCGAGAGACCGGCCGGCGCTTCTGCTCCGGCCAGCGCCGCCTTGTCGATCTCGGGCGGCACCGCGCCGGCCATGTTGGTGTGGATGCCGAGCAGTTCCGGGGCCGCCTGCACGCCCATCATGTCGACGATGAGCGCGCCCCAGTCGCCGCCCTGCGCCGCGAACTCGGTGTAGCCGAGCCGTTTCATCAGCTCCACCCAGGCTCGTCCGATGTGGTCGGGATCCCAGCCGGTGGTCTTCGGCGTGCCCGAGAAGCCGTAGCCGGGCATCGACGGGATCACCAGGTGGAAGGCGTCCTCGGCCTTGCCGCCGTGTTTGGTGGGGTCGGTCAGCGGATCGATGATCTTCAGCTGCTCGACGACAGATCCCGGCCACCCGTGCGTGACGATGAGCGGCAGGGCGTTCTCGTGCGGGGAACGGACGTGGATGAAGTGGATGTCGAGCCCGTCGATCTCGGTGATGAAGTTCGGGTACGAGTTCAGTCGTGCCTCGCACTTGCGCCAGTCGTACGCCGTCGCCCAGTGCTTCGCGAGCGACTGCATCGTCGCGAGCTGCACGCCCTGCGTCAGGTCGTCGACGGTCTCCTTCTCGGGCCAGCGCATGGCCTCGATACGCGCACGCAGGTCGTCCAGCTGGGATTGCGGTATCTCCACCGTGAACGGCCGGATCGCTGATTTCTTGCTCTTGGCGGGCATGGGTGTCCCCTTACCGTTGACGGGTGAGACCGCAGGGTCTGTGCGCCCTGGGTGCGACGAGCGCGGCCTACCCGGCCGCTGTGTAGCGCGGGCGGCAAGAATGATACTTGTTGCCCGTATTTAACCTATTCATGGCCTATTACCGCTTGATTGCCTTATGGTAATACGGTTCGCGGGCGCAGGGTGCCGCTACCGGCGTCCTGATGCGGCCGCAGCAGGGCGGGGGATTGCCGGCCATGGTCGGCAATCCCCCGCCCTCGTCCGATCAGACTGCTGCGCAGCTCGCGGCCGGTGTGGTGTCGCCGTTCTTGCCGTGTCCGCCCATCGCTTGCTGACTGCGGCCCGTGGCCGAAGCCCACCGAACTTGACCGACGGCACGGTTGTGGCCTCGACCACGGAAGCCGACGTCATCGGGCGCAGCCGACCGCCGCTGATGCCGGATCCGAAACTCAGCGGAGGGCGCGGAAGAAGCCCCGAATGTCGGAGGTCACCAGCTCCGGCTCCAGGTGGGCGGCATAGTGTCCGCCGGGAGCGTCGTACAGGTGCCACTGCGTGATGTTCTTGTGGTCGCGGTCGGCGAAGCGGCGGACCCCCGTGAAGTCGCCCCCGAAACCGGCCACACCCAGGGGGAACGTGCTCGGCTCGGCTGGCGCGTGGGCGGCGTTGGCGTCCTCGTGGTAGAAGCGGATCGACGAACCGGCGGTGTTGGTGAGCCAGTAGATGGCGGCGTTGGTAACCACGAAGTCGTCGTCGAGGCGCCGGCCGCCCATCGCTTCGTCGTCCATCAGCTGCAGGTTCCAGCCGAGCAGGCCGGCCGGTGAGTCGGCCAGCGCGTGGGCGAGGGTCTGCGGCTGCTGCGAGTGAAGCTGGTTGAACGAGAACTTGGCCGCCATGAACCACTGCAGCTGCTGCATCTGGGCCATGTCCTGCTCGGACATGCCGGCGAATTCGGCAGCGTCCCCGGAGGGGAAGGAGAACACCTGCATGACGTGTACCCCGACGACTCGGTCACCGGCGTGGGTGGCCAGCCGTGGCGAGATCATCGAGCCGGCGTCGTTGCCGTGCGCTCCGTAGCGTTCGTATCCCAGGCGCGACATCAGCTCCGACCAGGCCGCGGCCGTGCGTACGGTGCCCCAGCCGGTGTCGGCGGCCGGGCCGGAGAAGCCGAAACCCGGCAGGGACGGGATCACCAGGTGGAACGCGTCAGCCGCATCGCCGCCGTGCGCGACCGGATCGGTGAGCGGGCCGACCAGGTCCAGGAACTCCACGACTGATCCGGGCCAGCCATGGGTGAGGATCAGCGGCATCGCCGCCGGTTCCGGCGACCGCACGTGCAGGAAGTGGATGTTCTGCCCGTCGATGGTGGTGGTGAACTGGGGATGCTGGTTGATTCGCGCTTCCTGGGCACGCCAGTCGTAGGCGGACCGCCAGTGCTCCACGAGCCGGCGCACCTGGTCCAGGCCCACCCCGTAGCCGGCCCCGGGCGCGGGGTCGGTCCACCTCGTCCGGTCCAGTCGGGCACGTAGGTCGGCGAGGTCGGCTTCAGGAATGTCGATCCGGTACGGCCGGATCCCGGTGTTGTCCGTCATGATCCGATCCTGCGTCGTGCCTGGCGGCGGCGGCAGTGCAGGAGCGCACCGACCGCCCTCGCACAGTGCCGCCCATCACGTTGACAGGTGCAGGTCGACACTGTGCAATATGCACTTCATCGAGGTCACGGAGGCGCAGTGGGGCGACGCGCCCACATGGCCCAGGCGTTGCTGATCACCACACTCGCCGCCTGGTTCGTGGCTCGTAGCGGGTTCGTCTTCTCCGGCGACTACGGGCCTTCGGGGATCAGCCCGCTGTCAGGCGTCATCGCCGTGGGAGCGGTCGGCGGGCTCGCGGCGACGGTGTTGCTCATCGGATCGCGGAGACCGTCGTCTCGGGCGATGCCCTGGGTGATGGCCGGGCAGGCAGCGCTGGCCTTCGGTCCGTACCTCCTGATGGGTGAGGTGTGGGGGCCGGTCGCGGGCGCGGTCGTCGCCTCGGTGCTGTTCACCATGCCGCGCAGGATCTCCTGGCTGACGGCCGCACTTCTGATCGCGCTCGACGTCGGCCTGAGCGCGGTGTTCGGCGAGGCGGGCGCGGACGGGTTCGCCCTGGTCGGCAGGCTGGTCATCGATGTGCTCGTCGGGTCGAACCTGTTCGGCGTGATGTTGTTGACCGACCTGACCCGCCGCGTGGCAGCCGAACGAGCCGCTCACGCAGCGCTCGCGGTGGCCGAGGAACGTTTCGACAACGCCGAACGTCTGCGTGTCACGCTGGGCACGGACCTGTCCTCGGTGGTCCGGCTGAGCCGGCTCGGCCTGGACGGCGAGCAGGCACGGGCAAGGCTGTCCGAGATCGCGGCGACCGCCCGGCGAGCCGCGCACACCGCACGGTCGATCATCGACACGCGGCGGCAACCATCCGGCGGGCAGACCGATCCGGACGCCGTCTCGTCCCCGACCACCACGATCTCGCCGCGGCTGGCATGGTCCTTCACCCTGGCGACGACCGTCAACTGCGCTCTGCTGGTGCTGGTCAACTTCGCGTTCTACGTTCAGCCGAGCTTCGCCGGTTGGGTGCTCGTGCTGCTGACGCTGGCCGTGTCCGCGGTCCTGCAGATGTATCACGGTGCGCCACAGGTGACCGGTCACCCGGCCCGCCGTTGGCGGTGGACCCTGCCCCTGCACCTGGTGATCCTGACGACGGCGGTCGCGGTGAGCGGCCCGCACTTCGCTCCCACGATCACGTTGGCGGCCGGTGCGGTGCTTTACCGATGGCGTCCGCCGTGGTCGTTCGGCGTCCTGGTGATCGTGACGGCCGAGTTGCTGCTGGTCCTGCGGCCGGGTGCGACGTTCGGAGACCACGTCTACCTGGTGGCCGGCCTGGCCGGGGCACTGATCCAGGTGTACGCCTTCTGCCGCCTGCCGGAAGTGGCACGCGAACTCGCGGAGGCCAGGGAAGGACTGGCCCGGCTGGCGGTGGTCCGGGAGCGGCTGCGGGTCACCCGGGACGTCCACGACCTGCTGGGGTTGAGCATCACGGGGATCAGCCTGAAGTGCGAGCTGATCACGCGGCTCGTCGACACCGACCCCGCCCGTGCCCGACGCGAGTTCGATGAGCTGGCCGCACTTGCCCTGCGCGGGCTCGCGGACATCCAGGCGGCGGTCTCAGGCACCTCGGAACTGCGTTTCGCCGAGGAGCTCCGTGCCGTCTGCTCGCTCCTCGACGCGTCGGGGATCCGGACCGAGGTCGTGGTCAGTGCCGTCGCCCTGCCGGCCGACATCGACACGCTGCTGGCCACGGTGGTACGGGAGGCGGTCACCAACGTCGTCCGCCACGCCACCGCAGGCACCTGCAGGATCACGCTGACCGTACGGGATGAGGCGGCACGGCTGCGAGTCGCCGATGACGGCAACCCCGGCCGCACGGTCGGTGCCGGAACCGGCTTGGTCAACCTGGGTGCACGGCTCGCCGCCGCGGGCGGACGACTGGACGCCGAGCCCGACGGCGACGGATTCGTGCTCACCGCACACGTTCCACTGCGGCCTGTCGAGGCTCGGCTACACCCAGCCCGCCTCGGCCGCGATCCTGATCGCGTCGACCCGGTTCCTGGCGTCGAGTTTGGTCACCGCTGAAGCCAGGTAGTTGCGGACCGTGCCGTAGGTGAGGAACAGCTTCGCAGCGACCTCGCGCGGCGTCGCGCCCGCGGCGGTGAGTCGCAGCACGTCGGTCTCCCGCTCGGTGAGCGGGCTGCCGCCGGAGCCGAGCGTCGCGTAGGCCAGGTGTGGATCGATGACCCGCCCGCCGGCGGCCACGGCGCGGATCGCGTCGACCACCTCGCGCGGCCCGGAATCCTTGAGCATGAATCCGGCCACCTGCGCGTCCACGGCACGGCGCAGGTTGGCCGGTCGTCCCACCCCGGTCAACACCAACGTCCGGCAGGTGGGCAGCTCGCGTCGCAGCCGTGCCGCGGCGTCGAGTCCGTCCAGGCCCGGCATCTCGATGTCGACCACGGCCACATCCGGCCGGTGCCGCAACGCGGCCGGGACGACCTCATCGCCCCGCTCGACGGCCGCGACCACCTCGATGTCGTCCTCGAAGCCCAGCAGCTCAGCCAGCGCCTCCCGCAGCACGCGTACGTCCTCGGCCAGCAACACCCGGATCATCCGCGCTCCCTTCGCCGGCGGCCAGCATACGTCGACACCCGCACGCCCCGGCTTTCGCCGCAGGTGGCAGAAGTCCTGCCCGCCTCGGCCGAGCCGTTCGCGCAGCACGGGCGCGGCATCCTGAGCACCTCGGCATGAGTGAACATAATCGATGCTTATCCCGTGGCCGTTACGGCAATACGGCAGCTGAGGGGCGTACCTGTCTCGCGCCGGGCACCAACGTCGATGCCGCACCGTGGGCGTGGTTCAAGGCGACGCCACATTCAGTGGGGGCGGTTCGCGTATGCGCTCTCTGGGCTGCTTCGCTGCGGTGCCCGCGCCCCTCGCATGCCGACAATGGGGGGTCCGACCGTGCAGACCGTGACATCGAACCGGGTATTGCCGTCAGCGGAGCGGGAAGCCGCCTACCGGCTGCGTGCCGCCGAGCGTGGCATTTGGGCAGAGACCGGGTGGGACACGTCCACCGACGTGGTGCTGGCCATCCGGAACCGGCTGGTCCGGCAGGGGTCGCCGATGACCGCGGCCGCCTGACCGCTCGCTGCGCCGGGACCGATCTCTTCAAGGTGGCCGTGCGGAACACGTTTGGCGATGACGCACGCGGATATCCACGGTCCACAGACGCTCGTTGAACCGGTGCCGTATCGAAGGGGGAGCCCCGTGTATCTGTTCGATGCCGACAGCGTGGTCGTGAGTACTGCCACCGAACTCCTCCGGGTCCATCAGCCCGCTTCGGCAGACGATCCGGCCTGCGGAGGCTGTGGTGAGCCGGCCCCTTGCGCGGTCGCCGCGAACGCCAGGCAGATCCAGTCCGCGGCGAGACTCGCCGCTGGTTCCGGCGAGCAGTAGCCCGATCGAACCCGTTGGCACCCAGGAGCGAGTTGTGCAGCAGGAACAGGTACGCGCCCGTAGCACGATCTCTGCGGCGACCCGGTGGGTCGTGGAGTTCGCCGGATCCGCATGGGCCGCCGTCGCAGCGGTGCTCCTCGCCGGGCTGTGGCTGTTCGGCGGCGTCGTGGGCGGGTTCACGGATCGGTGGATCGGCGTGCTGCACGCGGTGACCGGGGTTTTCACGTTCATCATGGTGTTCTTCGTGCAGCACGCCGCCGGCCGGGAGTCGCGGGCGGTGCTGCTCAAACTCGACGAACTGGTGCGGGCCACCAGCGGAGCCCGCGACGAGCTCATCGCCGCCGAACAGCAGCCGCTGCACGAGCAGGAGCGGTTGGAGCAGCGCCTTCAGGCCGAGGCCGGGGCCTGATCGAGGACACCCCGCGTCTGGCCCTGTGGCCTGCGCCGTCGCGTCAGCCGCACCTGGTTGATAGGGTTCGCCGACGGCCCGTCCAGCGGGCTGCTTTGGCTAGGAGGCTTCCGGTGCCGGACCGCTCCCCGTTGCGGATCCTCCTGGTGGAAGACGACGCCGGCGACGCATTGCTGGTGGCCGACGCCCTCGACACGTTCGGCCTGGCCGAGAGCATCTTCCACGTCGAGGACGGCGACCAGGCCCTGACATTCCTGCAGGACGCTTCCTCGCCTCGACCCGACCTCGTGCTGCTCGACCTCAACCTGCCCCGCGTCAGCGGGCATACGGTCCTGTCCGCGGTGAAGAACGATCAGCGGCTGTCGACCATCCCCGTCGTGGTGTTCAGCACTTCCAGCAACCCCGACGACGTGCAGGCCAGCTACGGCTCGCACGCCAACGCCTACGTCGTCAAGCCGCAGGACATCGACGGCTACGACGAGGTCATCGGTGCGATCTACCGCTTCTTCGACGAGATAGCCCTGCGCAGTCCTGCTCCGGCCGCCTGAGACACCATCTCGCACCAGGTCAGCGGCCCCTTTCGGCGCGCTGCTGGCAGGCGATGCAGTGGGTGGCCCACGGCATGATCTCCATCCGGGCGAGCGGGATCTGCTGCCCGCACTTGCCGCAGATCCCGAACGAGCCGTCTTGCAGCCGGTCCAGCGCCGCCGACAGGCGCTCGGCCTGTTCGGTCAGCGCGGCCGTGACGATGTCACGTTGGGCGGTGTCGCTGATCAACGAACCGGCGTCGGCCACGTCGCCGGGCTCATGCCGTGCAGCCTGCCGCAGGTTGTGCGACTCGGCCGCTTGCACACGGATCTGCTCGATGGTCTGTTCGTGCCGGTGGCGCAACAGCGCCGCCACCTGCTCCAGGTCCACCCCGTCGTCAACAGCCGTCATGCGAGTCCTCCTCACGCCACAGGCAGCCGTGCCCTCTGCCGGCCGGGCTCACCCGCCGCGGCAAGGTGAGACCAGACCATACCGGCCGTATCGATGTAGTCGACGAAGAAACACCGCAGCACTGGGCCGACTCCTCGGGACTGCGGGCGGGTTCAGGCGGGGGTCACGACGGCTTCGCGCAGAAGGCGCCGCACGAGCACGAGCTGGGACTGCTCGTCGAGGCCGGGCAGCTCCCCGACGCGTACCGCGGGACCGGCGAGCAGCGCCCGCACGGCCTGGTCGCATTCGGGCGGGTAGCCGACGGTCCGATCGGCGAGCTCCACCTGCCCCTGCCCGAGGGCCAGGTGCAGGCCGGGGCGTGGCTGTACGCGACTGTCGAGGGTGAGCGTGTCGGCGAACGCGGCCTGTGCCACAGGCCGGATCGGGCCCGGTCGGTGGGCGGTCCACTGGCCGGGTCGTAGGCGGCGGGCGACGTCGTCGGCGTCGGCCTTGACGACGGCGTCCTGCAGCGCCTGCACCGTGGCGGCCAGGTGGGGTGCCAGGGCGGCCGGGTCGGTCAGGTCCAGGCCCAGGGGCAGGCCGGCGCGCAGCTGCGGGTCTTCGGCGGCGAGGCCGAGCAGCGCCTCGACGATGCTGTAGCGGGTGGGCCGGCGCAGCCCCAGGGTGATGTGCAGGCTGGTGCGGTCGACGGCGGACGCGGCGTGCAGCCAGCCGCGGGGCAGGTACAGCACGTCGCCTTCGTCGAGCACATGGTCGAGGTACGGGGCCCCGATGGCCTGCGCGGCGACCTCGTCGGCGCGGCCGCCCCAGGGCTGGCGTTCCAGCGGGTCGGGATGAACGGGCTCGTGCACCTGCCAGTGTTTGACGCCTGCGACCTGCAACACGAACACGTCATGGGTGTCGTAGTGGGTGGCGAAGCCCTGGTTTCCGGCGGGGGTCAGGTAGGCGTTGGCCTGCACCGCGCAGCCCAGCTCGCGGGCCAGGTCGAGGCAGAAGGACTGCAGCGGCGGCCAGATCCGGTGCAACCCCTGAAAGATCAGCGTGGCGCCGTCGGCGAGCTGTTCGAGCACCCTGTCGTCGCGGATCTGGTCGGTCACCTCGGCGCCCAGCCCTGCCCCGCCGGTGAAGGTCCGTGCGGGCACCACGGTGCCGGCGTCGGCGATTCGCAGGAACGGTGTGCGCAGGCCGCGTTCGCTCAGCAGTTCATCGACGGCGGTGAGGTCGAGCAGGTCGTCGTGGCGGCCCGCGCGGCGCAGCAGCGGCCGTACGCCCCAGTGGACGCGTTCGAATTCCGCCGGGTCGCCGACGCAGCGGCGCAGCGCCGACCCGTCAGGGCCGGGCGCTGCGCCGTGGTCGAACCGATCAGGCACTGCCGTCGGCTCCGCCGTCGTGCTCAGCCGAGTCGACCGCGTCGTCGGCGCCGGCGTCCAGGGGGCCTTCGAGGTCGGCGCCGCCGTCAGCGCCGCCGTCCTGCTCGCTCGGGTCGACCTTCTCGCCCGCTCCGGCGTCATCCGGGCCCTCGGTGCCGGGTGTGCCCGTCGTCGTCAGGTCGTCGTCGTTGATGCTCATGCCGTCCTCCGCTCGTCTGCCGCCAACATCCTGATCTTTTCCAGGTCAGGAACGGCATAAACGTCGGAGGCGGGGCCATGCCGATCGCGTTGTGCCCCGGACCCGGCGGCCGCGGATGGCGTGCCGTCACTTTCGGCGAGCACCGTGGCCGGCCGCACGGCGTTCATCGAATCAGCAACCTCAACCGTTTCTCCGCCGACTTGCGGCTCGAACTCTCAGCCGGCGGACGCGGCCGGTTCACGGGCCAGGTGTTGCCGGGTCCGTGTCCATTTCACCGGTCAGCAGCTTCAGCACCCCGGTGATCGTCAGCACCCGCTGGACGATGCCGGTGGCTCCGGCGACGGTGAAGTCGATGCCCGAACCGAGCGCCGAGGCGCGGGCGGTGAGCAGGACATGCAGGCCGGTCGAGTCCAGGAAGGAGACCTGGGAGAGGTCGACGACGACTTTCGTGACCCCTGGCGTATGGATCGTCGCGTGCAGGGTGTCCAGCAGGTCGTCGCGGACCGCTAGATCGACTTCGCCGGACACGGCGACGACCGCACTGCTCGGGTCGTCACCCTGCACGCCGACGTTGGCCGCCTCCACGTCAACTTTCCTCCCCGTCCGAGGGCACCGGCTCCAGGCCGGTCGCCGCCGCCACCTTGTCGACGTCCTGCTGTCCGTACGCGGTACGCACCCCTGACACCGACATCCCCGCCGCCGACGCCAGCTCGCCGAACGTGTACGGGTGCGGATACACGAACTGGCGGCCGTAGGCCAGCAGCAGCCGGATCTCCTCCTCGGCCCGCATGCGGCGGCCGTGCGCGTCCGCCAACGCGGCCAACACCGCGTCGCTGCTGGAGACAACAGGCGGATTCGGTACAGCTGCCAGCACGGTCTTCACATCGGCGGTCACCCTGCGCGTACTCACATGACGAGGTTCGCACGAACATGCGATCAACGCAAGGTCAGCTGATCGTCGGATAGCAGCGCGCAAATCGGTGATGCCGTCGCCTGGCGTCAGGTGAGCAGGTGCGTACCGGTAGGCGGCCGGTGTGGCCGTTCGAAACGGGGAAACATGCCGGAAAACTGCCAGGAATACCAGCGCAAAGACAGTAGTGACAAAGAAATCAATCGCTGGCCTTTGCCGTGTCCTCGACTATGCTCATGCCTTAATCACCCGTCAGTGACGCCGGGACCGACGTGGCACCGCATCCCCTGCGACATCGGCCTTTGCCGGTGCGCGCAGCGGTCGCCCGTTCGGCACGAACCGCGAATGACGGAGGCGACCCGTGGACATCCTGCTGCTGGTGACCGCACGTGCCGGTGAACCATCCGCTGTGCTCCCTGCGATAGACCTGCTTCCGCACACCGTGCGCACCGCTCCCCGCGATGTGCGCACCCTGGTGTCGGCCCCGAGCCCGGACGCGGTCCTGGTCGACGCGCGCTCCGAACTCTCCGAGGCCCGGGCCACCTGCCGGATGCTGCACACGACGGGCATCGGCGTGCCGCTGATCGCCGTGGTCACCGAGGCCGGCCTGGTCGCCGTCAACGCCGACTGGGGCGTCGACGACGTCATCCTGGCCACCGCCGGTCCGGCCGAGGTCGAGGCCCGCCTGCGCATGTCGACCGGCCGCCTCCACTCTGCGACCGCGGCTGCCGGTGGTGTGATCCGTGGTGGCGAGCTGACCATCGACCCCGACACGTACGCGGCGAAGCTCAAGGGACGGCATCTCGATCTCACCTACAAGGAGTTCGAGCTGCTGAAGTTCCTGGCCCAGCACCCGGGCCGGGTCTTCACCCGCGACCAGCTGCTGCGCGAGGTGTGGGGCTACGACTACTTCGGCGGCACCCGCACCGTCGACGTGCACGTGCGGCGCCTGCGCGCCAAGCTCGGCTCCGAGTACGAAGCGATGATCGGCACGGTGCGCCAGGTCGGCTACAAGTTCGTGCTTCCGTCGTCGCGCCCGCAGCGGTCCGACGACGTCGAGTCCAGCCTCGCCGACGCGCTCCTGGTCGACCTCAACCTGGCGGGCTGACGCCCTCCCGAGGATCAAGTGCGAGAAAGGCGCGCCCCTGTCGTTTCGCATGCGCTGCAAGACCTCCACGACCGGCCGGGCAAGTATCCGGGTCGGTGGCCAAGGTCCCCACGCACGGTGAGGCTCTGGCCCGCGCACACGCGCAGGCAAAACCAGCCCCGATGACGCAGGAACCGCACCCACCCCACTCCGGACCAGGACGGAGCCATCAACGCGGCCGCTCACTCATCATTTTCCGTTCAGGCCGTAGACTCCGGCGGATGATCGTGCGGAAGGCCGGCGTGGCGGACGTGGCGGCGCTCGCCGAGCTGCGCGGTATCGAGCCGGAAAACTTCCCGGCGTACGCCGACTGGGTCGCCGCCCACGCCGAGACGCATCTGCCGTTCGTGGCCGAGATCGACGGGTACGTGGTCGGCGTCGCCTGGCTGCTCGTCGCGGAACGGGTGCCCGGCAACAACGCGCTCGACCGGCGGTACGGCGACGTCCAGGCCGTCGAGGTGCGCGAGGCGTACCGCAACCGCGGCATCGGCGGCGCGTTGGTGGCCGCGATCCTTGACGAGGCCCGGACCCGGAACCTGCTGCACGTCTCCGTCCACTCCGGCCGCCGGGCGGTGGACTTCTACCTGCGCAACGGCTTCAGCCACCATCGCCAGCTGCTGCTGTGGGAGCCGGCTTAGCGCGGCAGGTCACGTTCGCTTCGTGCGTTGTCGGGTTTCGGGCACAACCGGATATTCGGGGCGTACTTTGGGCTGATCTGCCGAGCCGCGCCGGCTCGTACCATCGGGTCGTGCGTGGACTGTCTTTTTGGCGTGAGCGGCGCCCGGTGCCGATCCCGCGCCGCGGCCGGCGAGACCACCTGCTCGTCGGTGTCGTCCTCGCGCTGACCGCGGTGGAGGGCTTGCTCCGGCCCGGGCTGCCGAC
This sequence comes from Catellatospora sichuanensis, assembly GCF_007483665.1. Taxonomy (GTDB): domain Bacteria; phylum Actinomycetota; class Actinomycetes; order Mycobacteriales; family Micromonosporaceae; genus Catellatospora; species Catellatospora sichuanensis. The sequence continues at coordinate 100,028 of NZ_VIQO01000023.1, read as the reverse complement.
GGCTTCGCTGCTGCTGTCTGCCGGTTTTGCGGCGACGCTGCTGTGGCGACGCGAGCGCCCGCTGCCGATGGTGCTGCTCTCCTTCGGGGTCGGCGCGCTGATCCCGCTGCTCGCGGGGGACGCGGTGCCCGACACCTACACCATGGTCTACCTGCTGCTGCTGCCGTACGCGCTGACGCGGTGGGGTTCGGGCAGCGAGATCGTGCTCGGCGCCGCGGTGATGTCCGGGTGCATGGCGCTGTCGGCCTGGGCCGGCACCACCGGTGCCGCGGACTCGGTGGGGGCGCTCGCGGTGGTATCGGCGGTGGCCGCGAGCGGTCTGGCCCGGCGCTACCGCGTGCGGGCCCGGGGGCGCGAGCTGGAGCAGGTGCGCCTGGTGGAGCGGGAGCGGCTGGCCCGGGACCTGCACGACACCGTCGCCCACCACGTGTCGGCGATCGCCGTCCGGGCCCAGGCCGGTTTGGCGGCCGCGCCGACCAGGCCCGAGGCGGCGACAGAGGCGCTGCGGGTGATCGAGGCCGAAGCGTCCCGGGCGCTGGCGGAGATGCGCGCCATGGTGCGGGTGCTGCGGCAGGACGAACCGGCCGAGTACGCTCCGGCCCCGACCGCCGCCGATCTGCGGTGGCTGGCCCGTCCCGCGGGCGCGGGTCTGCCGGTCGACGTGCACGTGGACGGTGACCTGGCGGCGCTGCCCGCGCCGGTCGCCGGTGCGCTGTTCCGGATGGCGCAGGAGTCGGTGACCAACGCGTTGCGGCACGCGCGGCAGGCGACCCGGGTGCAGGTGCGGGTCAGCGTGGGCGACGATGTGGTGCGGCTGCGGGTCGACGACGACGGCGCGCCGGCGAAGGACATCGGTGGGGGGTACGGGTTGACCGGGATGAGTGAGCGCGCACGGCTGCTGGACGGAGTGTTCGGGGCCGGGCCCGATCCGGCCGGTGGCTGGAGCGTGGCGGTGGAGTTGCCGCTGGCCGGGCCGGCCCGGTGAGCACCCGAGTCCTGGTCGCCGACGACCAGGAGATCGTGCGTACAGGGCTGGCGATGATCGTCGACGCGCAGCCGGACCTCGAGGTGGTCGCCACGGCGGCCGACGGCCTGGAGGCGGTGCGGCTGGCCGAGCGGCTGCGTCCCGATGTGTGCCTGCTCGACGTGCGGATGCCGGTGCTGGACGGGATCGCCGCGACCCGACGACTGGCCGGCCCGGGTGTCGCCCGGCCGCTCGCCGTCGTCGTCATCACCACGTTCGATCTGGACGATTACGTGTACGGGGCGCTACGCGCGGGTGCGCGCGGGTTCCTGCTCAAGGATGCCGGTCCGGCGCTGCTCAGCCAGGCGATCCATGCTGCCGCCAAAGGGGATGCGCTGATCGCGCCGAGCGTGACGACGCGCCTGTTGCACGCCTTCGCCCGGCAGGATCCGCAGGCGGCGCCCCGTCAGCCGGTCGAGCCGTTGACCGACCGGGAGGAGCAGGTGCTGCGCGCGCTGGCCGCCGGGCGCACCAACACGGAGATCGCCGCCGACCTGTTCATCAGCCTGAGCACGGTGAAGACCCACGTGGGCAGCCTGATGACGAAGCTGGGTGTCCGCAACCGGGTCGAAGCGGCGATCTGGGCGTACGAGACGGGCCGGGCAGGTCGTAGTACCAAAGGATGAGCCGGTGCCGCCGCTGCGAGCCTGAAGAACGATGAACGCCGCTCGGCGTGGCCGCACCATCGAGCACGTGATGAAACGTTCTCGCCTCGTTCCGTACTCGCTGATCGCGTTGAGCTTCGTGCCGGTCGTGGCCGGCGCTTTCCGGGTGTCCGAGCTGGCCGCCGGTGCGCCGATCGACGACGGCAACGCCAGGTTTTTCGCGCAACCGCTGCCGGTGGTGCTGCACATCATCGGCGCCACCGTGTACTGCTTGCTCGGCGCGTTCCAGTTCGATGCCCGGCTGCGCCGGCGCAGGCCGGGGTGGCACCGTGCCGCCGGACGGGTGCTGATTCCGTGCGGGCTGGTCGCCGCGCTGACGGGGATGTGGATGGCGGTCTCCTACGACCTGCCGCCCATCGACGGCCTCGGTGTGCTGCTGCTGCGGCTGGTGTTCGGCGGCGCGATGGCGCTGGCCGTCGTGCTGGGCTTCGTGCGCGTACGACAGGGGGACTTCACCGCGCACCGGGCCTGGATGATGCGTGCCTATGCGATCGGGCTGGGCGCCGGCACCCAGGCCTTCACCCACCTGCCCTGGCTGCTGGCGGGCGACGCGCCGGACGAGCTGGGCCGGTTCACCGCCATGGCCGCGGGATGGCTCATCAACCTGGCGGTGGCCGAATGGCTCATCCGCCGCTCGCGCCGCCGCCCGGCACCGGCCCGCACGGCGATGACGGCGATCGTGCCGGTGCGGTGACCGGCACATGCCCGAGCCGTGATCCCCGGCGCGGTCGTCCGACCAAGAAGGACACGCAGCCATCGGCGGCGCATCGCCGGACGAAAATTCTTGCCAGCGAAGGACAACGGGGCGACACTTATCTACGCGCGACGCATCACCACCTCGACCCCTCCGACCGGGAGACGTCATGCGCCGACCAGCCGTTGCCGTCCTGCTGTCCGCACTGCTCGCCTTCGCCGGCGCCGGTGCGCTACCCACCCCCGCTGCCGCTGTCGCCACCGCGGCAGACTTCGGCACGCTTGCCACCACCTCCCTCGCACCCGGCCTGACCCTGACCAACACCTCGATCAGCGGTCCCAACCAGGTCAACATCCTGACCGCCGACCTCGCCGAACCGACGCTCAAGCCCAAGTACCTCAACCCCGGCACCGTCGGCGCGACGGCCACCTTGACCACCCAGGCCAACCGGGTCGGGGCGATAGCCGCCGTCAACGGCGACTTCTTCGACATCGGCGCGACCGGGGCGCCCCGTGGCATCGGCCTCGACAACGGCACGCTGCTCAACGGCCCGGCCTCGGGCTGGAACGACGTGGCGGCGCTCTACCCTGCCGGGGCGGCCAGCCGCGGCGGCCTGGCCCAGATCTTCCTCGACGCGACGGTCACCCTGCCCGGCGGCGCCAAACTCACCGCCACGAACTTCAACTCGCCCAACATCGCGGCGAACGGCATCGGCGTCTACAACCCGCTGTGGGGCGACCAGCCGCGCAGCCAGGTCCTCGACAGCGCCACCCGCTCCCGCGAGATCGAGGTCACCGCCGGCAAGGTGACCAAGGTGAGCACCTCCCCGGGCGGCAAGGTGGCCAACGGGACCGTCGTCGTGCTCGGCGTGAACGCCGGTGCCGACGCTCTGGCCGGCCTCGCGGTCGGCCAGACGGTCACGGTGAACTATGCACCGCGCGGCGGCGACGGCGCTGCACAGGTCGCGATCGGCGGAAACCTGGTGCTGGTCAAGGACGGCGTGGTCACCACCGTCTCGCACCCGAAGAACCCCCGCACCGCGGTGGGCTTCTCTGCCGACGGCCTGAAGATGTGGCTGGTGGTCGTCGACGGCCGCTCGACCGCGAGCGTCGGCATGACCTATGTGGAGCTGGCCAACTACATGAAGTCGCTGGGCGCCGACGATGCGATCAACCTCGACGGCGGCGGTTCGAGCACCCTGGTGGCACGCATGCCCGGCGCCACCTCCGTGTCCGTACGCAACACCCCGTCCGACGGCGCGCAGCGCGCCGTGCCGAACGGCATCGGGTTCGTCTCCACGGCGCAGGCCTGGAGCACGACGGTGGACAACACCACCGCGGGCCGGTTCACGGCGAGCGCCAACTGGGGCACCTCGACCTACTCCAGCGAGCGGTTCGGTGCCGACTACCGGTTCGCCGATCCGGTGCTGGCCAGCGACTCCGCCTGGTACAAGGTGAACATCCCGCAGACCGCCGCCTACGACGTCTCCGTCTGGTACCCGGCCAACGCCGGCTACAACGACTCGACGCCGTACATCGTGGCCACCACCGGCGGAAACCAGACGGTGCGGGTGAACCAGCGCGTCAACGGCGGCCGATGGGTCTCGCTCGGTGTGTTCAACCTGGCCGCGGGCGACGCCAACGTCGTCGGTGTCAGCCGGTGGACCTCCGGCACCGGCTACGTCATCGCCGATGCGGTACGGATCACCCGAGCCTGACCGCGAGTGGTGACATTCGACGTCGGCGCCAGGTCGTACGAGGTCGAGCAAGCGTGGCGCCGGCGGCGGGGAGACCCCGTCGCCGGCTGCCGCAGACAGCAGATCCGTTTGCGTTCGGAACTAGGAGCACCTGTGCAGATCTCCCGCCGCGGCGCCTTGTCGATGATCCCCGCCGCTGCGCTCCTCGCCGTGGCCCAACCGCTTCGGGCCCGCGCCGCGACCCCGCCCGGCGCCGGAACCGCCGCGGCGGCCACCGATCAGGCCCTGCTGATCGACAACACCGTCGCGATGTTCGCGGGCACCGCCGCGTCCAACACGCGCGCCGAGGTCACCGCCAGGCTCACCGCCATCGGGTCGGCCGCCCGGACCTGGCTCGCCGCGATGGACGGGGCCGGGCCCGGCGAGCTGTTCAAAGGGGTCGCGCTCGGCACCAGCGACCCGAACCTCACGACGTCGTTCCGGTACCTGTACGAGATCGCCCTGGCGACCCGCGTTCCCGGTGCCCCGTCCGGACTGCGCGGCGACCTGAGCGTCCAACGCCGAGTCATCGACGCTCTCGCGTGGCTGCACGACAACCACTACGGCGACCAGTCGAAGGGCTACTACGGCAACTGGTTCAACTGGGAGATCGGCATCTCCGCCGCGGTGAGCAAGACGCTCGTGCTGCTCATGGACGAGATGTCCGGGTACCGGCCCGGTCTCGCCGCCGCCTACGTCGCCTCGATGGACGCCTACCTGCGCAACGGCAGGCACGGCGACGTCGACCTCGGCTCGCGCTTCCATACCGGCGCCAACCTCGCCGACATCACGACGAACCGGATCCTCCAGGGCGCGGTGCTCGGCGACGACGCCCGCATCAGCAAAGCCATCGCCGACCAGCTCACCGTCTTCGCCACGGTCGACCCGTACCGGTTGCAGAACGGTGTCACCGACGGCTACTACGCCGACGGTTCCTTCCTCCAGCACGCCTCGGTCGCCTACACCGGCTCCTACGGCAAGGGTCTGCTCACCCGCGTCGTCCAGGCCGTCAAGATCCTCGACGGCACGAGCTACGCCCAGGGCGGCGACCTGGTCGGTGTCGTGCAGGGCTGGGTGGTCGACGGCTTCGCCCCGCTGATCTTCGAGGGCTGGATGATGGAGATCGTCAAGGGGCGCGCGGTCTCCCGGACCACCACCGGGTACACCGACGTGGCCGCGGTCGTCGAGGCCGTCGTCGACCTCTCCGGTTACGCCACCGGCGGCGACGCGGCGGCGCTGAAGGGATACGTCAAGCACGTGGTGGAGTCCGCACGGTCGGCCCTCAACCCGGCCGGTTTCGTCTCACCCGTCAGCATCGCCCGCTACGCCGACATCCTCGCCGACAGCGCGGTGCCGGCCCGCGACCTCAACCCCGCTGCACGCCATGTGGCCTTCAACGCCATGGACAAGACGGTCCACCGCCGCCCCGGCTACGCCTTCGCGCTCGCCCGCAGCTCCAGCAGGATCAGCAAGTACGAGTACATGAGCGGCGAGAACCTCATGCCTTGGTTCCACGGCGACGGCGCCCACTACCTCTACCTGGCCGGGCAGGACCAGACCCAGGCCTACGGCGTCGACTACTACACCACCGTCTCGCCCTACCGCCTCGGCGGCGTGACCGCGCCCGTCGAGCACCGGCGCACCGTCCCGGAGCTGTACGGCACCGCCTGGTACGACAATCCGCAACTCGGCTTCACCTCGTCCTCCGAGTCGCAGAACACCTACGTCTACTTCCCCCGCGGCACCAACACGTACTCCGGCGGTGCCGTCCTCGACGCGTACGGCGCGGTGGGGCTCGTCCAGGCCGACGATGCCGCGTACGCGGCGAAGCAGGCCGGGCTCCTGCCGGACGACTTCGTCGTCTACCGCAACGCCGACGCGACCAAGTCCTGGTTCATGCTCGACGACGAGATCGTCGTGCTCGCCGCCGGGCTGGGCGACACTGCGGGACGGGCGGTGACGACGACGATCGACACCCGGATCGCCGCCCCGTCGGACGCCGTCGACCTCACCGGCGCGCTGCGTGACGGCACGGCTTGGTCGGGCCCTGGCGCCGCTCGGCTGGCCTGGTTGCGCTACGCCAACGGCAGTCAGGGCACCGCCGTCGGATACGTCTTCCTCGACGAGCAGCAGGCGACCGTCGCCCTCGACGACGTGGTCCGCAGCCGCCGCAGCGTACGCGTGGCCAATCCCGACACGCAGGTAAGCAAGAAGGTCTTCGCGGTCCTCGTCGAGCAGCCCGCCGCCGCGCCATCCGCCTCGATGGCGTACGCGATGGTCCCGGGCGCGTCGGCACGGCGACTGGAGTCGTACGCCCGTGGACCGGTCTCCGTCCTCGCCATCACGACCTCGGTCCAGGCCGTCAAACACACGGGACTGGGCCTGATCGCCGCGAACGTCTTCGCGACCGGCACCCACCACGCCGGACGTCTCGCGATCGGCGGCCCAGCCTCGGTGATCATGCGGGCCGGGCGGGACGGCACCACCTCGGTCGCGGTGTCCGACCCGACGATGCAGCGGGAGTCGATTTCGCTGGTCATCCACGGCCGGCGGATGCAGGCGCTGTCGGCCGACGAGGAGGTGCGGGTCAGCGCCGTGCCAGGCGGCACATGCATCGACGTCGTCACCCGCCAGGCCTTCGGCCGCTCCTTCACTGCGACGCTGCGCTGACCGCCGCCGACCGCACCACCGATCGATGGGCACGGCGTCGAGGCGGCTTCCAGCCGGTCGGCGACTCGCGTTCAGGTGCCCGTCTGCCACATGCCGGGTTGCCACGGCTGGAAGGACTGCGGGGCGAACGTCAGCATCCCGCCGACCTGCTCGTCGGGGCAGATGTCGATGCGCTGCGCTCGCTCGGTGAGCTCGTCGGTGTAGCCGTCGAACGGCACTTCGAGCCGGCTCGTGCCGGCGGCCAGGAGCTGCGTTCGGTGCGGTCCTTTGGCCATGCGAACCAGGACGGTGACCGGTCGGCGCAGGGGCGGTTCGAAGGTCAGCTCCGCAGAGATCGGATAGGCGTGCGTCTTCAGCGGTCCGACCCGGTGCCGCCAGTCCTTGACCTCGAACCGGCAGCCGATGCCGGCGATCCGGCCGCCGTCATGCGGCACCTGCAGGTCCCAGCGGACCGCGGGGATCGGGCTCAGCCGGCTCGGCAGGCCGAGCGCCGGTGCCAGCACCGAGATCTCGGTCAGCATCCGGCCGATGAGCCGCATCGACTCGCTGCCCTCGGCGTGCACCGCTGCGCGTGCCGCATTCAGCTTGGCGTCGCGGCCGAACAGGCCGCCGGCACCCTGGCTGCGCACCAGCCGCTGGGCCTCCCGTTCGGGTTCGAACTCGTTCACTCTGGCGACCAGCGCCGCATCGAGCAGCGCCGCCTCCACGTCGGGCAGCGAAGCGGCGGCCGCCGCCGTACGCCCGGTGGCGATGGAGACCAGCAACAGGTAACGGCCTGCCGTGGCGCGCCGTAGCGGCGACGACTCACCGGCTGCGGACAGGGCCTGGATGAACTGCTGCCGGGCCAGTTCAAGGTCCGCGGCCCGGCGGGCAGGGTCGCCGGCCAGATTCGCCTCGAACAGGTACCGCGTCCCGTTGCCGAGCGCGATCTGGTAGTGCTTTTTGTCCAGGTCGGCCAGCTGCGCCTCGATGCCGGCCAGCCGCTGGTCGATGCCGTTCTCGGTTGCCGTCAGTGACGCGAACAGCTCGCCCGCCACGCCGGCGAGTTTGTCGTCGCCGCCCAGCGCGCCGAGGACGATGACGATGCCATGTTTGGCGGCCAGCATGGCGATCGCGCTGAACGGTTCCATCGCGCCATCGGACCACCGCCACCTCGCCGCCGCAATCGCCGATATGGTCGGCGATCACCGGGCGGTCCGCCGCCGACGGATCGGTGCCGTGGCGGAGTGGACTCTGGTCCTGCTCGTCCTCGCGGTTCTGGTCGTGCCGGCCGACCGAGTGGGTGCTGCTTCTCGCGGGCATCATGATCATGACGCCCGCGAGAAGCAGCAATGTCACGCCGCGCGCACCAGCGCAGCTACCTCGGCGTCCGTCAGGGCGTGCTGAAAGATCTGCACGCCGTCGACGGCGCCGACGAACTTCACGGTCGACGACGGGCTGACATGGAACGAACCGGTGGGAGATGAAGCCCACGAGGTCGTCACGTTGCCGGTGGCCTGGAGGTTGCCGCCCACGTAGAGCCTGGGGCGTTGCGACGTGCCGTCCCAGACGGCGGTGACGTGCACCCACGTGTTCGCCGCGGCGACACTGGTCGAAGCGATCTCCACGTACGCTGTGCTGCCCGAAGCGGCCGTCGGGATGCCGAAGGCCCACTTCTTGTCCGACCCCCGGTATTTGAGGACGAACGCGTGCTGCCCGCCGGGGCCGTCCTGGGTGGCGACGATCTGGTTGGACTGCCCGGCAGCGGTGAGTCTGACCCAGGCCGACACCGAGTAGGAGCGGTCGGTGAACAGCGCCTGACGCCCACGGAAGTCGACGTAATCCTCCGCCGTCACCTGCAACGCCTTGGCGGCGGTGCCTGCCTCGCCCGCGGTGAAGGCCGCTCCTCGGTCGCCGCGCATCGCGCCGTCGCGGAAGAACCACGAGGTGTCGTTCAGGCTGCCGTTGAACTCCCAGCGCCCCACCGCCGGGTCGGCATACCCGGCGATCTCACCGGCGGTCGCCGCATGCTTGTGGATACGGATGTCGCTGATCGCGCCGTGGAACGCCTTGCCCGACGCGGCTCGGCCGATTCGCAGCACTCCGGCTGACGGCCAGCTGGTCGCCTCGTGGGTCGCGTCCGGGAACGTGTTCTCCCACTTGCCGTTGACGTAGAGCTGCATGTGGCGCCAGCCGTTGTTCCAGACCGCGGTCAGGTGAGTCCATTGGCCGACCACGGGCGGGTTTTTCGACTCGACCGCCTGCGGTGTCGCGCCGACGGCGTCGGTGCTCGGGATGCTGAACGCCCAGCGGTCCGTCGCCTTCGAGTATCCGAACGTGAACGCGCTGACAGCTGCGCCGTCCTGGCTGACGATCACCTGGTCGGCGGCCTTGCTGTCAAGCCGGACCCAGGCCGAGACGGTGTAGGACGAGTTCGTGGTCACCACGGCTGAGCCGGTGGCGGCCCCGGTGTCCACGCCGTTGCCCCGGAATGCCGACGCCGACGGGGTGCGGCCCTCGCCGCCCAGTGCGTTTCCGGTGACGGTCGCCGGATGCTGGAGTCCGGAAGAGTCGCCGGCCATCGTGGTGGACCAGTCGTCCAGCCGCCAGGCGCCGATCAGATCCGCGTTGGCGCTCGTGGGGCGCGCGGTGGTGGCGAGCACGTTGTGCATCGCGTGATACGCGGGCTTCTTGCCGTAGGCCACGTCGAGGAGAGTCGCCTCGCCCCATCCGGCGTACCTCGGGTCGTCGTTGATCCAGGAGAACTTGTCAGTGAAGCCCCAGGTGGTCACGGAGACGCATCGCGGGACGAGCAGGCAGGCCTTCGCGGCCGACGCGTATGTCGCGGCCTGGCTGCCCAGCTGCGCGCTCGTGGCCGGAACCGCCGGGATGCGCACGTCGAGTTCGGTGATCGCGACGTCGAGGCCGAGGTCGCTGAACTGACGCATCACCTTGCTGAGCGCGGAGAGGCGGTCCGCGCCGAGCATACGGTGGGTCTGGAAGCCGACGCCGTCGATCGGGACTCCGTCGCGCTGGAGTTCCTTGACGAGTTCGTAGAGCGCACGGGCCTTGTCGGTATCCGTCTCGATGCCGTACTCGTTGAGGTACAGCTTCGCCGTCGGATCTGCTTCGCGGGCCCAGCGGAAGGCGTCGGCTATGTAGCCGTCGCCCAGCCGCCGCTGCCACAGCGAGTCCGGTCGGCGCGATCCGTCGTCGGCCAGTGGTTCGTTCACGACATCCCAGACGTCCACGCGTCCGTTCGTGAAGTTCCCGGCGACGGTCTTGACGTGGTGCTCGAGGATGTCACTGAGCTGTTGCCGGTTCGGCTCGCCGGCGATGTCATACGCGTTGAGCCAGTTCGGCAGAGCGTTGTGCCATACGAGGGTGTGACCGCGTACGTCCAGCCCGTGCCGCTCGGCCAGGTCGGCGATGGCGTTGGCGTCGTCGAAGGTGAACACGTTCCGGCTCGGCTCCACCGCCTCCCACTTCAGCTCGGTCTCCGGGGTGACGGTGCCCAGTTCCTTGGCGATGAAGCCGGCGTAGGCGGTCTCGGGGAGGTGATCGGCGCCCACTGCCGATCCGATCCTCACCTTGCTGCCGGCGGCCCCTTGCAGGGTCGTCGGGTCGGCGGTGGTGGCGGTGACGGCCTGGAGCCAGCCGGTGAGGTCGTCGGTGCGGGCAGCCGTGACGCTGCTGTCCGTGCCGGTGACACCAGGGCAGCCTGCCTGGCCGGCCTGGGACAGCACGGCGGCAAGCTTGCCGCCGTTCAGGGCGGGAGCGCCGGCCATACCGCTGCACACCAGGGGACCGGTGCCGGTGGTCAGCGTCGTGCCGGTGGCAGCGGTGAACGTGACCGGGGCGGTCTGCTGCTGGTCGGCGATCGGCTCGGCGGAGGTGCGGCCGTAGCCCACCACGGGAAAGGCGATGCCGGTCGGTGCGGCGGTGGCCAGGACGACCGGAGCGATGTCCTGGATCGGGGTGGCGAGCCGGGCCAGGACCACGTCGCGGCCCGGTCGCGGGCTCAGCCAGTCGATCGCGGTGACCGCGTGCCCGGGGAACACGGCGTGGCTCGCGCCGGCCGGTGCTCCTTCGGTCAGTTGCGGCTGGGCGGGGTTGTCGGCGAAGCAGCTGCCGGCGGTGAGCGCCCAGCGTGGCGCGACCAGGGTCGCGGTGCACATCCGGCCGCGGTGGGAGATCTTGCCGACCGCCGCCTGGGCGCCGGTGACCGGTGCGGGGCCGGTGCCGGTCCGCAGCTGCAGCAGCATGGTGGGCGAGGCTCCCGGGTCGGCACCCAGTCCCACCTGGGTGCTGCCGTCGCGGTCGACCTCGACGGTGATCTCCTCACCGGCGTCGCTGACGAGTTCGGCGGTGACCTCGTGGCCGGTGCCGGTCCGCTGTCCGTCGCCGCGGATCTCGTACACGCCGGGGACCTGCAGGTTCAGTACACCGGATGAGGCGTTGACTTTGAAGCAGACCCGCCCGATGCCGTCGGCGCCGATGGTCTCGTCGGTCGTGTAGACCTTCAGCAGGCCGATGTCGCCCTGCGGCGGCGTCGCGCAGTCGGCGAGCACGATGTGCCCGTCACCGGAGATCAGCCTGACGTTCTGCGCCGCCAGGATCGCGGCCGCGTCGGGATAAGGGTAGACACCGTCGTCCACCAGAGACGGCAACGCGACCGGATCCGCGCCGGCGGGCACGGACCCGCCGGTCACCGCCAACGAACTCGCCAGCACCGTGGCGACACTGAGGGTCGCCAAACGCGACACTGCCCCCATGAACTACCTCCCCGTAGCCGTCGGACCAAGAACATGGTCCGGCTCGCGGACGGTAGCGTCTCCGAACGGAGAGCGTCAACGGTCGACCAATGATCGTGATAGGACTCCCGCGGATCGACTTCGCCGCATGCGGCTGCGGCCGCACGGCTAGTCTCGGGCGATCAGGTCGTTGGCGTATGTCGCCACGTCCAGCACCGCCTGCCCGCCGGTGTGCCGGTACACGTCGAGGGCCGTGTCGATGAACTTGATTCCATGCGAGTCCCGGTCGTGCAACCCGCGTGCCATCAGGTCAGCCGGGTCCGCCGCGCCCCGACCCGGCATCGCCCGTGCCTCCGCGGGCGAGTACGCGCTCGTCACCGCGGCGGTCGCCGCCCAGGCGGCCTGGACGCTCGGTTCCCATAGGGCGTGGGGCAGCACCGGCAGGACCCGGGCGATCGCGTTCGGCGCGGTGGCCGCATGCACCAGCATCACCGGATTGCCGTGCCCGTGCGTGCCGAACCGCAGCACCGCAGCCTCGACGATGGCGGCCAGTCGGGCCGGTCCGCCGGACTCGCCGTCACCGGGCACCGCCCCGGCCGACTCCGGCCACCCGGGCAGGTCGGCGAGCTGCGCCAGCCGGGTTCGGATACCCGATCGCTGGTGCGGCACCCGGGGCACCGCGTCCAGCGCCGAGCGCGGATCGGTCGACCGGTACGGGCCCCTGCCGGCTGGTGCGAGTGGTTGCCAGCGGGCGGCCCAGTAGCCGAGCCCCGCGCCCAGTTCGGCGATCCGGGCCGGCGTCGCGTCGCCGTCCTGTTCGCTGTCGAGCAGGGCGCGCACGGCGTGCCCGACCCTGATGACGCCGTGCGTGGCACCGGCCGCCACCCCCGGTAGCAGCCGAGGCCACCACTCGACCAGCACCTCGCGCCAGGGCCGCTCGATGAGCTGCCGGTCGAAGAAGGTGAGCCAGTCACCGGTGCGGACCGGGTCGCCCAGCGGCTCGCGCCACTGCCCGGCCGAGATGCGCTGGATGCCGCGCGGGCGTTCGGACAGCCGGTCGGCGTAGCCGTCGACCCAGGCGTGCACCTGGGCGCCGTGCCCGTGGCGGACCAGTGCTTCCGCCGCCATGGGCGCGTGGTTGGACAGCCAGCCGTCCCGTTCCGGCCCGGTTTGCTGCAGTCGCTGGTAAACCTCGTCAAGAACCCCGTCTGTCATGGTCAGAAGCTTGCAACCTCAAGCAGACTTGATGTCAATCTCGGGCCGTCACTCCGGTCGGCCGGACAGGGCGGCGCAAACCTGCGGGCGGTGCGCGGTCCACCAGCGCAGCATCCGTTCGTTGCTGATGAACTGGTGATCACAGGACGTGTCGCCGCGGTCGTAGCGCCAGTTCAGCGGCCAGAAGTCGGTGAACCAGTGCCACCACGCCCGACGGACGAGGTCGGCGAGGACCTCGCCGTCGACGGGCCGGATCGCGCGGTAGCCCCGCACGACGGCGGCGATCCGATCCAGATCGAGCACGCCGTCGTCGCCGGCGAAATGCAGCAGGCAGGCGCGGATCAGCTCGGTGCCCGGCGGCTGCCGGCGTACCCGGTCCCAGTCCAGCACGGCGACGACGGCACCGGCCCGCCAGACGAGGTTGAACTGGTGGAAGTCGCCATGGGTCCAGCCCCGCTCCGGCCCCTGTCCCGCAGGCCGGACCTCCGCCGCCAGCAACGCCCGCCGCCAGCGCAGATGATCGGCCGCGACCCGGTCGACCGGGTCCGGAACCGGCCGGGCGGCGATCGCGGCCAGGTAGCGCTCGATGCACTCGGCGGCCGCCGCCCGGCTCGGCGGATCCGCCTGCGCGGGAACGGGCAGGTCCGGGCGGACCGCGACCAGCGCCGTGTGGACCCGACCGAGCAGCCGTCCCAACCGGTCGCACGCGTCGATGTCCAGCTTCGCTCCGGGCAGGTGTTCGCCGTCGACCCAGGGCGCCACCGTGAACCCGACGCCGGCCAGGTATGCCACCGTCTCGCCTGCGGCGTCGGCGATCGGGACCGCCACCGGGATGTCATGCTCCGCCAGCCGCCGCAGCAGCGCATGCTGCGTCCGGGCGTGCTCGGGCGCGTCGCGCAGCTCCTTGACGGCGTATTCCCGGCCGTCGTCGGTGGCGATCCGCCAGTTGCGGTTCATCAGCCCGTGCGCCAGCCGGCTCGCGGAGGACACGGCGGGCAGACCGAACGCCCGGCAGACCTCGGCCAGCAGCGGATCACTTGTCACGGCCGCACCCTAACCGGATCGCCGGTCGAACGTCGGCCCACCTGGCCGATCTGTTCCGCGTGTGCGTCACCCGCCCCACCTGGCTAGGGCAATCGACTCAGCGACATCTGAGTACGCGAGCTCATGCCCGTGCGGCCCGCCGGTACGAGCATGAGATCCATGAACGGGCTCTACATCGGATCGTTTGCCCATGCTCTGGGCGCGCAGAAGCGGCACATACGCGAGTCGGCCGAGGCGGGACTGCTTCGGTCGGCTCCGGAGGACCTGGAAGCGGCCGGTTTCCGGTGGCACCACGTCTGCGAACCGGACGACACCGCGTACGACCTGGCACGTGCCGCGGTGGCGGAGATCGCGGCCCGCGGTGACCTCACGGACGTCGACGCGATCGTCTACGCCACGTGCCTGCCCGGCGGCGAGGCCGGGAGCGGTCCCGTCCGCGACGTGAAGGACCTCATGGACTTCCCGGCCGGCCGCCTGCAGGCCGAGTTCGGCATGTCCCGGGCGATCGTGGTCGGGCTGCATCAACAGGCCTGTACCGGTGCGCTCGGGGCGCTGCGGGTGGCGGGCGCGCTGCTGACGACCGAGCCGGGCTGGCGCCGGGTGTTGTGTGTGACCGCCGACCGGTTTCCCGTCGGCGCCTGGTACGAGCAGGCGTACAACCTGATCTCGGACGGGGCCGCTGCCTGCGTGGTCGGCCGGGACCCGGACGTGTGCCGCCTGCTGACCGTGCACCAGATCACCAACGGCGGCCTGGGCCGGGCGGGCGACGACGAGACCGTCGGAACGTATTTCGCCTACACCCACCGGCTGGTCCGGGAGACCGCGGCACGCGTCGGGCTGACCCCGGCCGAGCTGGACTGGGTGGTCACCCAGAACACGCACGAGAAGGCGTGGCAGATCCTCGCCCGGCTGCTGGAACTCGACCACGCCCGGGTATGGGCCCCGACACTGGCCGACGTCGGACACGTCATCTCGGCCGACGTGATCGCCAACCTGTCGGCGCTGCTCGACTCGGGGCGGGCGCGGCCCGGACAGCGGATCGCGCTGCCGATGGCCGGGTTCGGGCTCAACTGGCAGTGCGCGGTGCTCGAGGTGGTCGGGCGATGAGCGCCCTGGCGACCGCGCTGGCCCAGGTGTCGGAGACCGCCGACCGGCTCAGCCGGCTGTCGGTGCGGGCGCACCAGAACCCGTACACCCTGGTCGACTGGCCGTCCGCGGTGGACCCCGAGCGGGACTGGTTCGGCACCCCGGAGTACGTGAGCCTCAACGGCACGCCGGCGTGGGCGGCCCTGGACGACCAGGCCCGCCGCCGGGTCGCCTTCCACGAGGCCGCCGGCTTCTACAGCCTCAACATCCATGGGGAGAAGGCGCTGATCCAGGGGCTCGCCGCGCGGCTCTACCGCAGCGATCTGGCGGGCTCGACCGGCTACCTGCACCACTTCCTGGACGAGGAGAACAAACACAGCGTCTACTTCGGCGGCTTCTGCACCCGGTACGCGCGGGTCCACCGCAGCCGTCAGGCGTCGTTCGGGACCGACCGGCCGCGCGACGTCGACGACTTCCTGTTCTTCGCCAAGACGCTGATCTTCGAGGAGATCGTGGACCACTACAACCGGGTGCAGGCCCGCGACGGGCGGCTGCACCCGCTGGCCCGCTTCATCAACGACAGCCACCACCGCGAGGAGGCCCGGCACCTGGTGTTCGGCCGGCGCCTCGTGACGGCGCTGTGGCAGGCGGGGGACTGGGATCCGCCGACGGCCGCCGAGATACGCCACGACCTCGGCCGGTTCGTGACCGCCACCTGGCGCGAGTACTACCACCCTGACGTCTACGCCGACGCCGGCCTCGACGACCCGTGGGAGCTGGCGGAGGCGGCCTGGTCCGCGCCCGGCCAGCGAGCCCACCGGCGCCGGGTGTCGTCGGACTGCCTGCGGTTCCTGACGGCAGCGGGCGTTCTCACCGAGGAGCCGGCCGATGCGTTCTGAGACCGAGATCCGCGAGCAGCTGCGGACGTTCGTGCGGCGCCACGCCGGGGACGTCGCCATCACCGACGACACCGCGCTGTTCACGCTGCGTGTCCTGCGTTCGGTACACCTGCCCGAGCTCATCATCCTGCTCGAGCGGCTGCGCGGCGCACCCATCGACGTGGAACAGCTGCGGATGGGCGACTTCGACGGGATCGACGCCATGATGGCGCGCTTCGGGGTGCCGTCGTGAACGGGCCGGCGGACCTGGCCCGGATCGGGCTGCGCTGGGATCCCTGCGGCCAGGCCGGGCTGACCGGGCCGCTGCTGGCGCTGGCGAACGACTGCGACCGCGCCTTCCGGTGCATCGCAAGCCGGTGGCGTTCGCAGGAGGAGGCGTACGCGATGACGCTGCCCGCCTCGTCCCTCGCCGGGCATCTGCGGTCCTTCCCGCACCAGGTCACCTTCGCGACAGCGCTCGATTCGGCCGAGGCCAACCTCGCCGAGTTCGCCGACGGTCCGGTGGTGGACAAGTCCGGGGCGGTCGCGTTGACCCGCACGGCTCCGGTGACCGCCGTGCTCACTCCGGCGGCCTGCTATCACGTCTACCACGGGCACCAGGGGGAGCAGTTGCCCGCAGCCGGCTACGTGACCACGCGCAACACCTGCTTCCGGCGTGAGTCGGACTACGATCCGCTGCGCCGCCAATGGAGCTTCGCGATGCGGGAGATCGTATGCCTCGGCACGGCCGAGGAGACCGCGTCGTTCCTGGTGGAGGCCCGCGCGGCGGTGGACCACTTCGCCCTGCTGATCGACCTGCCGATGGACTGGACACCGGCGACCGACCCGTTCTTCCGCCCCGAGCGCCACCCCGGTCACCTCCTGCAGCGCATCCAGCCGGTCAAGCACGAGGCGACGTACGGCGGCTCGCTAGCCCTCGGCTCGGCCAACCTCCACCACGACCACTTCGGGACCGCGTTCGCCATCACCCGCGACGGCGTCCCGGCCAGCACCGCTTGTCTCGCCTTCGGCCTCGAGCGATGGCTGTACGCGCTGGTCGACCGGCACGGCCCGGAGCCCGACGGCTGGCCGGACCTGCTCGCCGCGGCCGGGCAGGTGGCGGCCCGATGACCACGCTGATCACCGGAGCGGACGGCTACCTCGGGCAGCGGATCGCGGCCGCGCTGCGCGGCGAGGACCTGATCCTGGCGGTGCGCTGCGCGGACGAAACGGAACTCGACCGCAAGCGGGCCCGGCTGGCCCGCGTCGCCGACGCCCCCGTCGTGCCGGTCGACCTGCGCGACGCCGACCCGTTCGCACACGTGGACCCCCGCCAAATCACGCGGATCGTCCACGCCGCCGCCGTCATCCGCTTCGACGTCAGCCACGACACCGCCAGCCGGGTGAACGTGGCGGGGACGGCGCGGGTACGCGAGTTCGCGCACCGCTGCGACCGGCTGGACCAGCTGATGCTGCTGTCCACGCTCTACAGCGCCGGCCGGCGCCGCGGCGAGGTCCGCGAGACCCGCCACGACGACGCCGGATTCGTCAACCACTACGAATGGTCGAAGTGGGCGGCCGAGGAGTGCCTGCTCGACCCGCCGGGGCTGCCGGTGACGGTGGCACGCCTGCCGACCGTGATCGCCGAGGACACGACCGGTGCCGTCGGGCAGTACAACGCGTTCCACCACACGATGCGGCTCTACCACTCCGGGCTGCTGACGCTGCTGCCGGGCGATCCGGCGACGCCGCTGAGCCTGGCCACAGCCGAGTTCACCGTCGACGCCGTGACGGCGCTGCTCACCGCGCCGCCAGGCATCTACCAGGTCTGCCCCGGCCCGGTGACGCTCGGCACCGCGATCGACACCGCCTTCGCCGTCTTCGAACAGGATCCGAGCTTTCTGCGGCGGATGCTGCCCCGCCCGATCCCCTGCGACCGGGCCAGTTTCCACGACATGGCACAGGCCGCGCAGCGGCTGCGCGGCGGGCCGCTACAGCCCGCGCTTGCTTCCGTCACGCCCTTCGCCGAACAGCTGTACCTGCCCAAGCACTTCCGGACCGACCGCCTGCGGGCGGCGTGGCACGGATATCGGGCGCAGAACGCCACGGCGTTGGTCGAGGCGGCGTGCACCGACCTGATCGAGAGGAGCTTCCGTGTCACCGAGGACCGAAGTGCCACCGCGACCTGAAACGGCACAGCAGCCGGCATCGGTTCGGCGGACCGAGCTGACCGGTGCCGTCGACGACCGGCTGTACTTCGCCCAGGTCCGGGAGGACCCGGAGCTGGAGATCGCCGCCTTCACCGGGCGGTGGGACGGCCCGATCGCCGTGGTGAGCTCCGCCGGCTGTACGGCGCTCTCGCTGCTCGCCGCGGGCGCTGCCGAGGTCGTCGGCGTCGACGTCAACCGCACCCAGAACCACCTCGTGGAACTGAAGGCGGCGGCGGTCGCGCACCTGTCGCCCGGCTCGGCGCTCGGGCTGCTCGGTGGCGTCCCCATGGCACCGGACGCGCGGCGGCTGGCGTACGGGCAGATCCGCGGCGCGCTCACTGCCGGGGCGCGCGGCTACTGGGACGCCCACCCGCAAGCGATCGTCGGTGGAGTGCTGCAGGCGGGGGTCACCGAGCGGCTGATGCGCCTGATCGCCCGGTCCCTGCGCGTGGTCCATCCGCGCCGGATCGGGACGTTGCTCGCCCTGCGGACACTCGACCAGCAACGGGAGTTCTACCGCCGGGACTGGGACACCTTCGGCTGGCGGCTGCTGTTCCAGGTGCTGTGCAACCGCCTGGTGCTGCGGCGCACCTACGACGAGCGCTTCTTCGCCCACGTCGAGGATCCCAGCTACGCCCGGCACTTCCGCCAGGTCGCCGAGCATACGCTGACCGACCTGCACATCGGCGGCAACTACTTCCTGCACCACCTGCTGACCGGCGGTTATCCGGTGGGATGCCACCCGCCCTACCTGGAGGCTGAAGTTCCGGTGGACCGCCTCTGCCTGGTCGACGGCACCTTCACCGACTATCTGCGTACGCGGCCGGACCGCAGCATGGCGGGGTTCGCCCTGTCCAACATCTGCGAATGGCTGAGCGCCGCCGAGATCGACGAGCTGTTCACCGAGATCGTCCGCACGGCCCGGCCGGGCGCCCGGCTGGTCTTCCGCAACTTCGTGGGCTGGACCGAGGTGCCGCCGCGCTGGCGCCACGCCGTCCGGGAGGACCGGGCGCGGGGCGAGGAGCTGATGCGCACCGATCGCAGCCTGTGCCAGCGGCGCTTCGCGATCTGCGAGGTGACGCCGTGAGGGTCCGTGACGCCCGGCCGGGGGACAATACGGCGCTGGTCGCCCTGGCGGCCCGCTGCGCGATGGAGGGCGACCTGTCGCTGTGCATCGACCGGCGGCCCGACTTCTTCGCGCTGAACCGGATCGCGGGCGACGCCTGGCGGGTGGGGGTCGTCGACGGTGACGACGGCCCGATCGCCTGCGTCGCGGTCGCCCGCCGACCGTCCTTCGTCGACGGCCGTCCGGCGGTGCTCGGCTACGTCGGTGATCTCAAGGTGCATCCGGCGTACCGGCGGCGCGGTGCCGCCCGCGTGCTGGCGCAGTGGGCGCAGGCCGCCGCCCGTGAACTGGCCGGCCCGGACGCACCGCTGATCGGCACCGTCCTGGCCGGCAACGACGCCGTCGAGATGCTGCGCCGGCAGGTCGAACCCGGCGTACGCCGACGGGCCACCATCAGATCGCACAGCATCGACCTGCTGACCCGCCGAAGCATCCCGCCCAGCGACCTCACGGTGTCGGTGGCCGATCCGGCGGACGAGCCCGACATGGTCGAGCTGTGGCGTCGCTTGGCCGCGTCCCGCCAGTTCGCTCCGGTCTGCGAGTCGTTCCCGCTCACCCGACCGAACCTGGAGTACCTGGTGGCCCGGCGTCCCGGCGGCGAGCTCGCCGGGTTCGTCGGCCTGTGGAACCAGCACGACATCAAGCAGATGCGCATCACCGGTTACTCACCCCGGCTGGCGGCTGCCCGGATCGCCTTCAACGTCGCGGCCCCGCTGTTCCGGGCGCCCCGCCTGCCGCGCACGGGTGCGGAACTGAGCTACCGCACCGTGGTCAACCCGTGCGCGCCCGACCCGGAGACGCTGCGTTTCCTGGTCAGGCACGCCTGCAACCGGCTGCACGGGCTGCACTCGTTCCTCACCATCGGCCTGGACGTCCGTGATCCGCTGGCTCAGGCGCTGACCGGGCTGCGGGCGCAGCCCACCGACGTCGACCTGCTCGCGCTGGGCGGACCGGCCGACCGGGCCACGCCGGTGCACTTCGAGATCGCCACGGTGTAGACCCGACGGGAGAACCCGGATCGCTGTGGATGCGCAGCCATGGCTGCGGCCGGGCAGGGATGGGGCGAGGCGAGGGCGGCGGCGTGGCGGCCGCCGCCCTCGCGATCAGGCTGTCAGACCTGGGTGCGGGTCCACTGCTGATTGTTGCCGCTGCCGCAGGTGTACTGCTGGATGTCGGCACCGTCGCCGGTCCCGGAGCTCACCACGTCGAGGCACTTGCCGCTGTGCCGAGCCTTGATCTGGAAGTAACTGCCGATGGCAGCCCACTGCCATTGCTGGTTGGTGCCGGCGCCACAGGTCCACTGGATGATGTTGGCGCCGTTGGCGGTCGAGGCGTTGGCCACATCCAGGCACTTGCCGCTGTTCTGGTTGACGATCCGGAAGTAGCCGCCACCTGCGTCCTCGAACTGCCACTTCTGGTTGCCGCCGCCGTTCCAGGTGTACTGCTTCACCTCGGCGTTGTTCGCGGTGGAGTTGCTGACGACGTCCATCACCCGGCCGCTGTTGCGGTTGGTCACGCGGTAGTAGGTGGGCGAGATTCCCGTGATGGTTCCCGCGGCGGCGTCGATGGTGATCTGCGGGTGCCAGTTCATGCTCATGCTGGTGCTGCTGGGGAAGGTGAGCGGGAGCCAGACGTACTGCGAGTCGTTGACCGGCCCGCTCCACGCGCCTGCCCATCGGTCACCCAGGTACAGGTAGCTGGTGCCCGCGGTGCCCGTGATCGGCAGCACGAACGTCGGCTGGGAGCTGTAGGTGGTGGCGTTGCCGACGTTGGCCCAGCCCGACCATGGGCCGGAGATGCTGGACGCGGTGGCGTACTTGGCCTGGTTGGGACTCCAGCCCGTCGCGCCCGAGGTCAGCATGAAGTAGGTGCTGCCGCGCTTGAACAGCGCGGGTGCCTCGCGGTGGGCGTCGTTCCAGAAGTTGCCGACCACCGACGCGATGCCCAGGAAGTCCGGCGTGAGGCGGTAGATCATGAGGTCGTAGTTCTCGTCGGCGGCGGAGATCATGTAGCCGACGCCGTTGTCGTTGTAGATCGTGATGTCACGCGACATGTACGTGCCCTGCGGCCGGAAACTGCCCTGGTAGGCGTAGTTGCCGTCGATGGTGCTGGAGACCGCGACCGCGGCTCGGGCCTCGCCGTAGTCGGACCCGTTCTCCTTGTGCATCCACATCACGTACTTGCCGGTGCTCGCGTTGTACATGACCTTCGGCCGCTCGATGTTGGCCGAGGCGAGCTCGGACGCCGAGGACTGGGTCAGCACGTTGTTGCGGAACTCCCAGTTCTTCAGGTCCGTCGACCGGTAGACGGAGACGGCGTAGAAGTGGTTGTCGGCGGTCCGGTTCTCGCCGAACCAGTAGTAGTAGTTGCCGTCCTTGAGGATTCCACCGCCGTGGGCGTGCACGATGCTGCCGTTGGTGGCGGTGAACTGGACACCGTTGGTGATGGTCACCGGCGCGGCGGCGGCTGGGGCGGCGAGCGTGACAAGCCCGGCCAGTGCGGGCGCCAGCAGGACGGTGACGGCCCGGACGAAAGCGCGCCGGTGGTTTCGGGGATTGGTCGAGGGGTGCACTCTGCTTCACCCTTCCGTGTGGGGGAGAGCTGTGGCCTGCCTGAATGCGTGAACGTCCATCGAGGACACGGAACAGCGATGCGCGGGACGACGCGCCTGTCCGTCACATGTCGGCAATGTTTACGCAAACATTGGCGTGGACAGATGATGCCATCGGGGTACGGGTGCGTCAAGAGTTCATCGAGGATCGCATGCTGTGAGCGCTCCCTCCCGGGAGGCGCTGGCTTGCGCAATCGAATGTGGACGATGGATCGCAGCGGTTTCATGTCGTGTCCCGACACCCGTGCCGATGCCTCGATGTACACGGTGAAATGGTGGAACGCGTATGCCCTCCGGTCCCGCCGGCCGTGTTCCGCACCGCTCGGCCCGAGCGCCGACGGGGTCCGAAGTCGACGTCCCGCCCGCGTCCTTGACGGTCTTGGATGTTATCGGTCACACTCGACCTCGCCGTAACACCCCCGAAACCCAGTCCTCGCTTCGGTGGCACGCCACGCACCGATGTTTACGTAAACATCCATGGTTCAGAGGTCAGGTGGGCCGTGGCCGTCTGGCCTGCCGAGATCGGAGTACAAGTGAGAATTCCTGCTCTGCACCGGGTTGCGCGGGTGCTGGTCACCGCGATGCTCGGCATCGTCGCCGGCACCGTGGTGATGGCGGCGCCGGCGTCCGCCGCGACGTCGTTCGTCTACGCCACGTTCAAGGGCGACGCCGTCGCCGACGAGGAGCTGTGGCTGTACTCGTCGACGAACGGCACCAGCTTCGGCGTCCTGGCCGACACGAACTACCGGGGCCCGTCCGGTGTGCTGCGCGATCCGAGCATCATCAACTTCAACGGCAAGTACTTCGTGGCCTACACCGTCCAGTCCTGGACCACGAACTCGACGTCGTTCAACATCGCCTCCAGCACCGACCTGCTGTCGTGGACGCACGTGGCCACCATCAACTCGGGCATCACCGACACGAAGTTCGTGTGGGCGCCTGAGTTCTACGTGGAGGGCAGCACCGTCCGCGTCATCGCGAGCATCGCGCAGACGACCTGCTCCGCGTGCTTCCGGCCCTATGTCTACACCGCGCAGAACTCCGCCCTCACCTCGTGGGGTGGTCCGGTGCAGATGGACGGGCTGGGCTTCAACCACATCGACACCTTCGTCGCGAAGTCCGGCAGCACCTACCACGCGTTCGTCAAGAACGAGACGTCCAAGTTCATCGAGCACTGGACCAGCACGACCAGCGTCACCAGCGGCTGGACGAACCAGGGCACGCTGTGGACTTCGGGATACGAGGGGCCGTCCCTGGCGCAGATGACCGACGGCACCTGGCGCATCTACATCGACAAGTACACCAACGGCGGGATCTGGACCGCGACCAGCTCCAACCTCAACAGCTGGACCGGTCTGAGCGCCGTCGCCTGCGCCGGATGCCGGCACGGCACCGTCGTGCGGACCGAGACGTTGTCGACCGGCCCCGCCTTCACGTCCACCGCGGTGGCGCAGCACAGCGGCAAGTGCGTCGACGCGGTCAACGCGACCGCCGCCAACCAGCTGCGGCAGAACACCTGCAGCGGCGCGTCGCCGCAGTCGTGGCGGTTCCAGCCCGTGGGCGTCGGCACCTACACCATCGCCAACGCGGGCAGCGGCCTCTGCATCGACGTGGACGGCGGCTCCACCGCCAACAACGCCAAAATCATCCAGTGGACCTGCAACGGTGCCGCCAATCAGACGTTCCAGCTGAGCCTGGTCTCCGCGAAGGTCTACCGGCTCGTGTCCGTCAGCAGCGGCAAGTGCATCGACGTGACGAGCGCGTCCACCGCCGACGGCGCCACGCTGATCCAGTACACCTGCGGCAGCGGGACCAACCAGCGGTTCAACCTCGCCGGACGCCCCTGACATCGTCCGCGTCTCCGGGCGACACGGTACGGAAGACATGATGAAAGCCCAGCTCGACGAGCTGGGCTTTCATCATGTCAATCGGAGAGGAGCACGACGATGAGCGTGCGTGGTCCGTGCACTCCCTCCACCCGTCGGAGTTCGATGTCGCTGGTCGCGGACGGGCCGCTGATGAAGGTGAGGGGCTTGTGCGGGTCGACACGAGACAGGAGCTCGGGCACGGTCTGCACGACCTGGGCGGCTCGGACCACACACACGTGCCGGTCGGGGATGAGCGTGATGGCGCGGCGTCCCTGATCAGGTGAGGCGTCGACGACGATGGTGCCGGTGTCGGCCGCCGCCGCAGTGCACGCGGTGAGGACGGCGTCGACGGCATCGAGTTCGGCCGGACTCATGCCTCCGTCGTCGATGACGGCGGAGGCGGGTATCCACTCGGCCGGCAGGCCCGGCGGCACCAGCACCCGGCGGGTTCCGTCGAGGGCCGCTTCCAGCACCGAAACGAGCGTCCGTGGTGTCGCCGCGTGGACTGCTGCGCGGTAGTCGGTGAGCCGCTCGGTCAACCGGTCC
Organism: Catellatospora sichuanensis; assembly: GCF_007483665.1. Lineage (GTDB taxonomy): Bacteria > Actinomycetota > Actinomycetes > Mycobacteriales > Micromonosporaceae > Catellatospora > Catellatospora sichuanensis. Next base: position 75,923 of record NZ_VIQO01000023.1, on the reverse strand, counting down.
AACAGCTGCGGTGCGCCGGGGGAGTACTGCCCGGTGCGCCGGTAGCCGCGGACAGGCTCGATCGGCTCGGTGGGCGAAGCCGAGAGGGCATGACGAATTCTGGCCAGTACCTCGTCGCGGGCCGAACCGGTCGTCATGACCTCTCCTTGCCGTTCAGCCACCATTCGCGAAAGGTCGAGGTCGGTGGCTCCGGCGCATCACGGGTCGCCGTCCATGCCGACAGCGGCGGCGGCAGGGAACGGATCCGGCCGCGCCGAGCGATCAGCCGGCCCAGCCGGGCCGCGCGCGTGGCCCAGGCGAACAGGCGGGGTTTCGACATCACCCAGGACGCGACGGTCATCGCCACGGCCTCGGACGTCGGCACGAGGCGCCTCTCGGCACGCAGCTCGGTGCTGCGGGCGCGCAGGTGCACGAGCAGGGACGGGATGTCGATGCGTACGGGGCAGGCGTCGAAGCAGGCGCCGCACAGCGTCGACGCGTACGGCAGCGTCGGGTTGTCGAGCACACCGGTGAGCAGAGGAGTGAGGACCGCCCCGATGGGTCCCGGGTACACCGAGCCGTAGGCGTGGCCGCCCGTGCGCTCGTACACCGGGCAGACGTTGAGGCAGGCACTGCACCGGATGCAGTGCAGGGCCTCACGTCCCACATCATCGGCCAGGACGGCGGTGCGGCCGTTGTCGAGCAGGATCAGGTGGAACTCCTGTGGCCCGTCTCCGGCGGTGACCCCGGACCAGGTCGAGGTGTAGGGGTTCATCCGCTCGCCGGTGGACGAGCGCGGCAGCAGCTGAAGGTAGACCTCCAGGTCGGCCCAGGACGGAACGACCTTCTCGATGCCCATGACCGTGATCAGCGTCGGCGGCAGCGTCAGGCACATCCGGCCGTTGCCCTCGGATTCCACGACCACGAGCGTGCCGGTGTCGGCGACGGCGAAGTTCGCCCCGGACACCGCGACCTGCGCGGTGAGGAACTTGCGGCGTAGGTGGGTGCGGGCGGCCATGGCCAGTTCCCGGGGGTCGTCGGCGAGGTCGGGGTCCACCCCGGGCATCTCCCGCAGGAAGATCTCCCGGACCTCGGCGCGGTTGCGGTGGATCGCGGGCACGAGAATGTGTGACGGGGTGTCGTGCCCGAGCTGGACGATGAGTTCGGCGAGGTCGGTCTCCCACGCGGCGATGCCGGCCTCGGCGAGCGCCTCGTTGAGGCCGATCTCCTGGGTCGCCATCGACTTGACCTTGACGACCTCGTCGGCTCCGGCAGCTTTCACCAGTTCGGTGACGATGCGATTCGCTTCAGCAGCGTCACGTGCCCAGTGCACGGTGCCGCCTCGTTCGGTGACGGCCTGTTCCAGGCGTATCAGGTGTTCGTCCAGGCGGGCCATGGTGGCGGCCTTGATCTGCTGCCCGGCGAAACGCAGCTGCTCCCAGTCGTCGACTTCCGCCACGGCCGCCGCCCGTTTGCCCCGGATGGTGGCTGTCGCGGCACCGAGGTTGCGGCGCAGCTGGGAGTCGGCGAGAGCGGTTCGGGCGGCGGCGGGAAACGGCTGCGTGCCGTGCAGTGCGCGCACGTCCGCAGGGGCATGTGCCGGCATGCCGAGGAAGACCTGGCTCATCGGGTGGGCCTTCCGTCGGCGGTGTCGGTGGCGGCCAGGATCTCGGCGATGTGCAGTGTGCGGCTTCCGGCCGACAGGCGCGTCAGGCCGCCGCCGATGTGCATGAGGCAGGACGCGTCCGCGGCGGTGAGCACCTCGGCGCGCGTCGACAGCACGTTGGCCATCTTGTCGGCGAGCATGGCGCTGGACGTCTCGGCGTTCTTCAGCGCGAACGTCCCGCCGAAGCCGCAGCACTGGTCGGCGTCGGGCAACTGCTTCAGGTCCAGGCCACGGACCTGCCGCAGCAGCCGCAGGGGCTTGTCGTCCACGCGCAGCAGACGTAGGGAGTGGCAGGTCGGGTGGTAGGTGACGCGGTGCGGGAAGTAGGCGCCGACGTCGGTGACGCCGAGGACGTCGACCAGGAATTCACACAGCTCGTATGTCTTGGCTGCCACTGCGGCGCTGCGGTCGGCGAGCTCCGGGCGGCCGAAGCGTCGCGCGACCGTGGCGTGTTGGTGACGCACCGAACCGACGCAGGAGGCCGAGGGAGCCACGATCACGTCGGCGTCGGCGAAGACGTCGGCGTGGTGCTCGACCAGGCGGAGGGCTTCGCGCTGGTAGCCGGTGTTGATGTGCATCTGGCCGCAGCAGGTCTGTGCCGGCGGGAATACGACCTCGTGGCCGAGGCGCTCCAGGAGTGCGGTGGTCGCCTGTCCGGCGCGCGGGAACAGCGCATCGGACAGGCACGTGATGAACAGGGCGATGCGCACGGTGTCACTCTCTGCGGCTGCGTTTGGCCGGGGTCGAGGGGGAGCTGGATTCGCGTACGACGAGTTCGGGCCGGAAGACGACGTGGCGGTGCTGGTGGGTGGCGGGTTCGTTGACCTCCTCCAGCAGGAGCTGGGTGGCGGCGCGACCCAGCTGCTCGCGTGGTTGGCGCACCGAGGACAGCGGCACTGCCGCCGCGGCGGCGAACTCGATGTCGTCGTAGCCGACGATGGCGACATCGTGGGGGACCCGGACGCCGCGGGTGGTCATCTCCTGCAGAACCCCGAGGGCGATCAGATCGTTGGCGCAGAACACCGCGGTCGGGCGTTCGTCGACCGGCAGGTCGGTTATCTCGCGGCCGGCGCCTCGGCCTGCGGCGACGCTGAGGTTCGACGTGGTCACGAGCCGGGGCTGCGGGCCGTCACCGAGTGCCGCGGTCAGGCCCGCGTGCCGGTCGGCGACCTGGCGCAGCGAGAACGGCCCGCCGGCGAAGGCGATCCGGTGATGGCCCTGCTGACGTAGGTGTTCTCCGGCCAGGTGTCCGCCGAGCACGTCGTCGACCGCGACCGAGCAGCGGTGGAAGTTGCTGGAGCCGCGGTCGACGAGGACCACGGGGATGCCGTGCTCGACCAGTTGGTCCAGGTTCGCGTCGTGGGCTTCGTTCACGGGGGTGATCAGGACGCCGAGCACTCGCTGTTGGCTGAGCATGTCGAGGTGCCGTCGTTCTCGCACGGGGTCTTCGCCGCTGTTGAAGATCATGACGTTGACCCCGCCGTGCTCGGCGGCGATCTCGGCACCGTGCATCACGTCGGTGAAGAACGGATTGGACAGGTCGAGGGCGACCATCGCCACCGTACGGCTGCGCCCGGCCCGTAGCTGACGCGCCGAGTCGTTGCGGATGTAGCCGAGTTCGGCGATCGCGTCGAGGACGCGGCGGCGCGTTGCGGCAGCGACGGTCGAGCGGCCGTTGAGCACGTTGCTCACCGTGCCGACCGAGACACGCGCCCGGAGGGCAACCTCTTTGATGCTGACGGTTGCCATGGCTCCTCGCGGTCGACGTGGATTCGGGTGGCCCCAGGTCCGGAGCGGGCTTCAGCGTACGCCCGAAATGAAACGTGTCAACTACCCCCCGGCCGGGGGTGGGCGCCTGAAAGGGCGCTCCCATAACGGCCGAGCATCAATGTGTTGACAGGCCTGCGACCGGATCGTAGCGTTCGTTCCAGCTCGATCTAAAAAACGATTCAATATGATCTTGGCTCTGTGCGGAGAGGGAGGTACGCGTGGTGGACAGCAGTGCACCGGCCCTACTGCGGGTCGACGGGCTGACGGTCGAGTTTCCCGGCGTACGCGCGCTGGATGGTGTGCACTTCGACGTCGCACCCGGCGAGGTCCACGCACTCGTCGGCGAGAACGGGGCAGGCAAGTCCACGCTGCTCAAGGTCCTCGGCGGCCTGCACCGCCCCAGCAGCGGCACGATCCACCTCGCCGACCGGCTCTACCGCCCGCGGCGTCCCGCCGACGCGACGCACGCCGGCATCGCGGTCATCTACCAGGAGTTCAACCTCTATCCCGACCTCACCGTGGCGGAGAACGTCTTCTCCGGCCGCGAGCCGTACCACCCGTTCCACCGCGGCATCCGCTACGCCGAGATGAACCGCAAGGCGGCGGCCCTGTTCGCGACACTCGGCGTGAGCATCGACCCGACGGCGCCCGTCAGCAGCCTGACCGTCTCGGAGCAGCAGCTCGTCGAGATCGCCAAGGCCCTGTCGGTGGACGGCCGGATCATCGTCATGGACGAGCCGACGGCCGCCCTGTCGGCCGACGAGGTGACCCGCCTGCTGGACGTGGTCCGTCGGCTGCGGGCAGAGGGCCGCAGCGTCATCTACGTCAGCCACCGCCTCGACGAGGTGTTCGCCGTCGCCGACCGGGTGACCGTCCTGCGCGACGGGCGCCACGTGCGTACGACCGACCTGTCGGCCACCAGCTCCGACGAACTCGTACGGCTCATGGTCGGCCGCGACGTCTCCTCGATGTTCCACCGCGACGACGTCGCAGGCGGCGACGTCGTGCTGGAGCTCGACCGGGTCAGCGCCGGGCGCCGGCTGCGCGACGTCTCCATCGTCGTGCGGGCCGGTGAGATCGTCGGCATCGGCGGCGTGGCGGGAGCGGGACAGCCCGAGCTGTCTCAGGTGATCTTCGGTGCGGTGGCCGTGAAATCCGGCCGGATGCTGCTGTCCGGCGAACCCTACCGGCCGAAGGGGCCGAACGACGCCATGAAGGCGGGGATCGGCTTCCTGCACGAGGACCGCAAGGCGGCCGGGATCCTGCCGGACCTCAGCGTGCGCCACAACCTGACCATCTCCGTGCTGGACCGGGTGCGCGGCTTGCTCGGCCGGCTGCTGTCGCCGGCCGCCGAGCTCGGCATATTCGACACCTTCCGCACCCGCCTGGCCATCCGCACCACGGGCCCGGAGCAGCTCATCGGCCAGCTGTCCGGCGGCAACCAGCAGAAGGTCCTGTTCGGACGCGCCCTGGCACCTGGCGGACGGCTGCTCGTCCTCAACGAACCCACCCGGGGCGTCGACATCGGCGCCAAGGTCGAGATCCATCACCTCATCAACGAGATCACCGCAGACGGAGCCGGCGTGGTCATGATCTCCAGCGATCTTCCCGAACTCCTCGGCATCAGCGATCGCGTCTACGTGCTCGCCTCGGGGCAGATCGTCGGCCACCTGACCGGCGCCGATCGCACCGAGGAGAACGTCATGCTGTGCGCCACGACCGGGCGCCGCGTCTTCTCCGCGGAGCTGGTCGCATGACCGCCGTCATGCGCAAGGCGCCGCTGCTGCTCCCGCTACTCGGTGTGCTCATCGTTCTCTCGGTCACCACCGATAGCTTCCTGACCGGCGCGAACATCGAGAACGTGCTCGTCGCCGCAGGCATCGTGGCCGTGCCCGGCCTGGCCATGACGTTCTGCCTCGCCATGGGGGAGTTCGACCTGTCGATCGGCTCGACGGTCTCCCTGGCCGGTGTCGTATGCTGCAGCGCCATCATCGCCGGCCAACCGGCCGCCGTGGCGATGGCCGTCGCACTCGCCGTCGGCGCCGCGATCGGACTCGCCAACGGCCTCGTGATCACCAAGCTCGGTGTCACCCCGTTCATCGCGACGCTGGCTACCCTGGTCATCGTCCGCGGGCTGTCGCTGGCCTACTCCGACGGCCACGACCAGATCGTCAGTTCCGCCGCCTTGAAATACCTGGTCGGCGGGCGGCCGCTCGGTGTGCCGATGCCCATCGTGCTGGCCGTTTTCGCGACCGCCGCGGCCTGGTGGACCATGAACCGGACCCGATTCGGCCGCTGGGTCTGCGCGGTCGGCTCCAACCGCGAGGCCGCACGCGTGTCCGGCCTGCCTGTCGACCGGATCCGTATCGCCGTCTACGTGCTCGTCGGCGTCGCCGGCGGATTCTGGGGCCTGCTCATCTCCAGCCAGCTGCAGAAGGGCAACGGCCAGCTCGGCATGGGCTTCGAACTCGACGCGATCACCGTCGTCGTCATCGGTGGCACGGCCCTGCTCGGCGGCCGGGCGTCGATCCTGGGGACCGTCCTGGGCGCCGTGCTGATCGAGACGATCCGCAACGGACTCAACCTGCTCAACACACCACCGGCATACCAGCGCATCAGTGTCGGACTGCTGCTCATCGCCGCGCTCGCGATCAAGGGCATACGCCGCGCCGAAGCCACCACCATGCCGGCCACCGCACCGGAGGTCGCCCGATGAAAACCTCGACCTCGCTGGGGTCGCTCTGGGACACCTGGGGGATCACCGCGATCCTGGTGCTGCTGCTGGCGGTGGCACCGGTGCTGACGCCCGACTTCTTCAGCCTCGACAACGCCCAGTCGGTGCTGCGCGAGAGCGCCTACCTCGGCATCGTCGCCGCGGGCATGACGTTCGCCATCGCCAGCGGAGCGTTCGACCTGTCCGTCGGCGGGCAGCTGGCCCTGTGCAGCGTGGTGTCGCTCATCGGATTCGCCGCAGGCGGCACCGCCCTCGCGATCGTGGCCGCCGTCGCCACGGGACTGGCCTGCGGCCTGATCAACGCGAGCCTGATCACCCGGCTGAGCGTGCCCCCGTTCGTGGCCACCCTCGGCACGCTGTTCGTGTTCCGCGGCGTGTCCTACATCCTCACCCAGGACGGGCCCAAGACCCTGCCCTACGACCAGATCGGCTCGCCGTTCGTGAAGATCGGCGGGCTCAACGTCGCCGGTGTGCCGGTGCCGTTCGTGATCATGCTCGGTGTTTTCGCGGCAGCGTGGCTGCTGCTGCGGCGCACCGCGACCGGACGCCGGGTGCTGGCCTACGGATCTTCCCCCGAGGCCGCGAAGTTCTGCGGCATCTCACCGACCCGGCTCCGGTTCTTCGTCTTCGCCCTCGTGGGGGTGAGCGTCGGCATCGCCACGCTGACCTACATCACCCGGGTGTGGACGGCGGACGGCTCGGCTCAGGACGGGTTCGAGCTGAAGGTGATCGCCGCGGTCGTGCTCGGCGGCACCAGCCTCAAGGGCGGCAAGGCCACGCTGATCGGCACGTTCTCCGCGGTGCTGTTGATCAGCGTGCTCAACGACATGCTCGTCAGCGAAGGCGTGCCATCGGCATACCAGCGCATCGTGCTCGGCGGCGTGCTGATCATCGCACTGACGATCGACGGGCTGCGGACCAGATTCGCCGCACCCGGCTCGCTGCGGCGGGCGGTCTCTGGACTGGGCGTGCGAACGCCCCAGCCGGGCTCTGTCCGGTGAACACAACGTGAGGCCACGGCGGGCGTCACGTGCACCAGGAAATTGAAACGATTTACCTCGCTGCACCGTCCACATCCCCAGGGAGGGGTATCAGTGAAGAGCAAGATCCTTGTGTCGCTCGCCGTGGCCGGCGCGCTGGTCATGGCAGGCTGTTCGGACTCGAACGCGCCCTCTGACAACCAGAGCGGTTCCGACAAGGTCGTCGTCGGCTTCTCCGTGTACGACATGCAGTACGAGTTCTTCCAGAAGATGGAGAAGGGCACCCGGGAGGCCGCCACGGCCAAGGGCTGGGAGTTCAAGCTGCACGACGAGAAGAGCGACGAGAACGAGATGGTCACCGGCGCGCAGGCGCTCATCGACCAGGGCGTCGACGTGCTCATCATCAGCCCGTTCAAGCCCAGCGCGCTCGGCCCGATCATCGCCAAGGCCAAGGCCAAGGGCGTGCCGGTGATCGTCGACGACATCGGCGGCGGTGGCGCGCCCTACGACGCGATCGTCATCTCCGACAATGCCGGCGGCGGCAAGCTCGCCGCGGAGTACATGGCCAAGCAGATCGCCGCCAACGGCAAGACCAGCAAGAACGTCGCCTCGATCACCTGCGAGCCGTCGGCGGTCTACGCCGCGCGCCGCAACGCGGGCTTCAAGGCCGAGATCGAGAAGCAGGGCTTCAAGGTCGTCGCCGAGCTGTCCGGCAACTCCAAGGCGGAGGAGGGGTACAAGGTCATGAAGGACATCCTGGCCAAGAACCCCGACGTCGCCGGCGTGTTCTCCTGCAACGACCCGATGGGCGTGGCCGCCGCCAACGCGGTCAAGGACGCGGGCAAGGACCCGGTCAAGGACATCGTGACCGTCGGCTTCAACGCCGACCCCGAGGCGATCACGGCCATCAAGGCCAACGGCCTGGCCGCCACCGTCGCGCAGGATCCGGCCGCGATGGGCGCCCTGACGGTCAAGCTCGCCGACCAGGCCCTGGCCAAGACCCCCCTCACCTTCGACAACGCGGCCGAGCGTGAGGTCTACAACCCCGTGCAGCTGATCTCCAAGGAGAACGTCGACACGGTCAAGTGACGCCCCGGGCGGGTGGCGCGCCGCGCCACCCGCCCTACCCAGCCAGGCAAACCATCGCCGGCGAAGCTCAGGAGAAGATGATGAAAGACCACGCCGCCGTCAAAGCCGCCCTGCGCGCCATGCGCATCGAGACGCCATCGTGGGCGTACGGGAACTCGGGCACGAGATTCAAGGTGTACGCGCAGGCCGGGGTTCCCCGCGACGCGTACGAGAAGGTCGCCGACGCGGCTATGGTGCACCGCCTGACAGGTGCCGCGCCCAGCGTGGCCCTGCACATCCCCTGGGACAGGGTCGACGACTACGCCGACCTGGCCCGCTTCGCCGTCGACCAGGGCATCCGCCTCGGCGCGATCAACCCCAACGTGTTCCAGGAGGACGACTACAAGCTCGGCAGTGTCTGCCACCCGGACGCCACTGTGCGCCGCAAGGCCGTCGACCACCTGCTCGAATGCGTCGACATCATGGACGCCACCGGCTCGAAGGTGCTGTCGCTGTGGTTCGCCGACGGCACCAACTACGCCGGTCAGGACTCCATCGCCGCCCGCCAGGACCGGCTCGCCGACGCCCTGCGTGAGGTCTACGACCGGCTCGGCCCGGACCAGCGCATGCTGGTCGAGTACAAGCTGTTCGAGCCGCACTTCTACACCATGGACCTGCCCGACTGGGGCACCTCCTACGCCCACTGCGTCGCGCTGGGCGACAAGGCACAGGTGCTCGTCGACACCGGCCACCACGCGCCCGGCACCAACATCGAGTTCCTGGTGACCGTGCTGCACCGGTTCGGCAAGCTGGGCGGCTTCCACTTCAACAGCCGCAACTACGCCGACGACGACCTGATGGTCGGCGCGGCCGACCCGTTCCAGCTGTTCCGGATCGCCCACGAACTGGTCCGCGCCGACGCGATCCGCCCCGACTCCGGCGTCGAGTACATGCTCGACCAGTGCCACAACCTGGAGGCCAAGGTCCCGGCGCTGATCCGCTCGGTGCTCAACGTCCAGGAGGCGGTCGCCAAGGCGCTGCTGGTCGACGCCGACGCGCTCGCCGCCGCCCAGCAGGCCGGCGACGTGCTGGCCGCCCACGCGGTGCTCATGGACGCGTTCAGCACCGACGTCCGCCCGCTGCTCGCCGAGCTGCGCACCGAACTCGGCATCGACCCCGACCCCATCGCCGCCTACCACGCCGGCGGCTACCAGCAGCAGATCGAAGCCACCCGCACCGGCGGCCGCCAGGCGGGCTGGGGAGCATGATGAACAACCGCGAAAGTGCCACGTCGACGCCCGTGCAGCTGGTGGACCGATCCCGCCGCCTGGGCGCCGACCCGCGCAACACGAACTACGGCGGGGGCAATACCTCGGCCAAGGGGCCGGGCAACGACCCGGTCACCGGCCAGGACGTGCCCCTGCTGTGGGTGAAGGGATCCGGCGGCGACCTGGGCACCCTGAGCGAAGCGGGCCTGGCCGTGCTGCGACTCGACCGGCTGCACGCCCTGGCGCAGACCTACCCGGGAGTCGAGCACGAAGACGAGATGGTCGCCGCATTCGACTACTGCCTGCACGGGCGCGGCGGCGCGGCCCCGTCGATCGACACCGCCATGCACGGTCTCGTCGACGCCCCGCACGTCGACCACCTGCACCCCGACTCCGGTATCGCGCTGGCCACCGCGGCCGACGGCCCCGAGCTGACCCGGCAGTGTTTCGGCGACCGCGTGGTCTGGGTGCGGTGGCGGCGTCCCGGGTTCCAGCTCGGCCTGGACATCGCCGCCATCCGGCGGGCCAACCCGCAGGCCATCGGTGTCATCCTCGGCGGGCACGGCATCACCGCCTGGGGCGACTCGAGCGAACAGTGCGAAGCCAACTCCCTGGAGATCATCCGGGTGGCCGAGAAGTTCATCGCCGAACACGGCCGACCGGAACCCTTCGGGCCCGTGGTGGAAGGCTTCGCACCCCTGCCGGCAGCGCAGCGGCACCAGCGGGCCGCCGAGCTCGCCCCGCTGCTGCGCGGTCTGGCCTCCACCGACAACCCGCAGGTCGGCCACTACACCGACAGCGACACGGTGCTGGACTTCCTGGCCCGTGAACGCCACCCGCAGCTCGCGGCGCTCGGCACGTCGTGCCCCGACCACTTCCTTCGCACCAAGGTCCGCCCGATGGTGCTGGACCTGCCGCCGACCGCGCCGCTCGACGAGACCGTCGTCCGGTTGCGCGAGCTGCACGCCGCCTACCGAGCCGACTACACCCGCTACTACGCCGAGCACGCCGAACCCGACTCGCCGGCCATGCGGGGCGCAGACCCCGCCGTCGTACTGGTGCCGGGCGTCGGCATGTTCACCTTCGGCGCGACCAAGCAGACCGCCCGGGTGGCAGGGGAGTACTACGTCAACGCGATCAACGTGATGCGCGGCGCGGAGGCGGTGTCCCGCTACGCGCCGATCGACGAGCAGGAGAAGTTCCGCATCGAGTACTGGGCCCTGGAGGAGGCGAAGCTGGCCCGGCTGCCCAAACCACGGCCGCTCGCCACTCGGATCGCCGTCGTCACCGGCGGAGGGTCGGGCATCGGTCGCGCCATCGCCCACCGCCTCGCCGCTGAGGGCGCCTGCGTGGTCGTCGCCGACCGTGATGCCGACGCCGCACTGCGGGTGGCCGCCGAGATCGGCGGCACCGACGTCGCGATCGGGGTCGGCGCCGACGTCACCGACGCCGCCGCGGTGACCGAGATGGTACGCAGCGCCTGCCTGGCCTTCGGCGGCGTCGATCTCGTCGTCAACAACGCCGGGCTGTCGATCTCCAAGCCACTGCTGGACACCACCGAAGCCGACTGGGACCTGCAGCACGACGTCATGGCCAAGGGTTCGTTCCTGGTGTCCAAGGAGGCCGCCCGCGTCCTGACGACCCAGGGCATGGGCGGCGACATCGTCTACATCTCCAGCAAGAACAGCGTGTTCGCGGGCCCGAACAACATCGCGTACAGCGCGGCAAAGGCCGACCAGGCGCATCAGGTGCGCCTGCTCGCCGCTGAACTCGGCGCGCACGGCATCCGGGTCAACGGGGTCAATCCCGATGGTGTGGTACGCGGGTCGGGCATCTTCGCCGGCGGCTGGGGCGCACAGCGCGCCGCCGTGTACGGAGTGCCGGAGTCCGAACTGGGCGCCTTCTACGCCAAGCGCACGCTGCTCGGGCGCGAGGTCCTGCCCGAGCACGTGGCCAACGCGGTGTTCGTGCTCACGGCCGGGGACCTGTCCCACACCACCGGTCTGCACATCCCGGTCGACGCCGGGGTCGCGGCAGCGTTCCTGCGCTGACCCGCGCGGCCTGATCGATCGCACGAAGGAGTTGCGCCACCCATGTCCCACTCGCAGTACGCCACGGTAGCGGCGGCAGACCTGGGAGCTTCCAGCGGCCGGGTGATGCTCGCCCGCGTCGGCCGCGACGTGCTCGACCTGGCCGAGGTTCACCGCTTCGCCAACGAACCGATCGAGTTGGGCGGGACCCTGCACTGGGACGTCCTGGCGCTCTACCGCGGGGTGCTCGACGGGCTGAGGGCCGCTGGGCGCTCGGTCCGTGCGTCCGGCACCCCGCGGCAGGGCCTGGACGGCATCGGCATCGACTCGTGGGCCGTGGACTACGGCCTGCTCGACGCGACCGGTGCGCTGATCGGCAATCCCATCAGCTACCGAGACCGGCGCACCGACGGTGTCATGGCACGCGTGCACGACCAACTAGGCGTGGAACGTCTCTACGCGATCACGGGGCTGCAGAACCTGCCCTTCAACACGATCTACCAACTGGCGGCGGCCCAGGGCACACCGGCCGCCGCCACGGCCCGTCGCATGCTGCTGCTGCCCGACCTGCTGGCCTACTGGTTGACCGGACAGGAAGGAGCGGAACTGACCAACGCCTCCACCACGGGACTGCTCGACGCGCGAAGCGGCACCTGGTCGACGGAGCTCATCGCCGCACTGGGCTGGGACGCGCAGCTGTTCGCACCACTGCGACGGCCGGGCGACACCATCGGCCGGCTCACGGCGGACGCGGCAGCACAGACCGGCCTGGATACCTCCGTGCCGGTGCTGGCGGTCGGCTCGCATGACACCGCCTCGGCGGTGGTCGGTGTTCCCGCGGGGGACGAACGTTTTGCCTTCATCTCGTGCGGCACCTGGTCACTGGTAGGGCTCGAGCTGGCAGAACCGGTGCTGACCGAGTCGAGCCGGAAGGCCGGCTTCACCAACGAGGCCGGCATCGACGGCACCGTGCGATACCTGCGCAACGTGATGGGCCAGTGGCTGCTGCAGGAGTCGATGCGCACCTGGCAGGCGCGTGGCGAACCTGCGGACCTGACGGCGTTGCTGGCCGAGGCGGCGGCCCAACCGGCGTTCGTGAGCGTCGTCGACCCGGACGACCCGGTCTTCCTGCCGCCGGGCGACATGCCGGCGCGGATCGTCGACTACTGCCGGCGGTCCGGTCAGCCGGTGCCTGCCTCGCGGGCAGCGCTGGTGCGGTGCATTCTGGAGAGCCTGGCGCTGGCGCACGCACGCGCCGTACGGCAGGCGCAGGAGCTGGCAGGTCACCCGGTCGACGTCGTGCATCTGGTGGGCGGAGGGTCTCGCAACGAGCTGCTGTGCCAGCTCACCGCCGATGCCTGCGGTCTGCCGGTGACGGCCGGACCGGTGGAGGCGACAGCGCTCGGTAACGCACTGGTGCAGGCCCGCGCCCTCGGTGCGATCTCCGGGGAGCTTCGAGACCTGCGCGCCCTGCTGAATCGACACGTCACACCGAGGCGCTACCTGCCGCGACCCGGCGCGAGTGCGACAACGTGGGCCGGACTGGAGGCGCGCCTGACCCGATAGCGTCACGCGTCAGATGCCACGTCGCGTGTCAGAACGTTTCAGGCTCGGATTGCGTCACCGCCGCCGGGCGCTGTCCGGGCGGGCCGTCGACTTCCGTGCCACCAGCTCCGGATGGAACACGAGGTTCCGGTGTGCGTGCGTGTCGGGGGACCTGGTCTCCTCCAGGAGAAGCTCGGCAGCAGCACGTCCCAGGTGTTCGCGGGGCTGGCGAACCGAGGACAGGGGCACTGCCGCGGCCGCGGCGAAGTCGATGTCGTCATAGCCGAGGATGGCGACTTCGTCGGGCACGTTGATCCCGCGTTGCGTCATCTCCTGCAGCAGCCCCAGGGCCAGCAGGTCGTTGGCGCAGAACACCGCGGTCGGCCGATCAGGCGCGGGCAGGTCCGCGATGGCGTCGCCTGCCTGCCGCCCCGCCGCGACGGTCAGCTCGGCGGTCAGGAAGGTGCGCACCTGGATCCCGGATAACACCGACTCGAAGCCGCGTTGCCGGTCGGCGACCTGGGGAATGGTCAGCGGGCCACCGACAAAGGCGACGTGATCGTGGCCGAGCTCGCGGAAGTGCTGCCCGGCGATCCGGCCGCCGAGCACGTCGTCGACCGCGACGGAGCACCGGTCCGACTGCCAGATACCGCGGTCGACCAGCACCACCGGGACCCCGCGCTTGATGAGATTGACCAGCTGGGAATCTCGGCCGCCGTCGACCGGGGTGATGAGGACACCCTGTACGCGCTGCTCCTCGAGTAGCTCCAGGTGCCTTTTTTCACGGGCGGCGCTCTGACCGCTGTTGCACACGACCGCTACCGCACCTGCGGCCTCGATAGCCTCCTCGGCGCCCCGGATGACGTCGGTGAAGAAGGGGTTCGACACGTCCAGTACGACGATGGCGATCGTGCGGCTCCGGCCCGCACGCAGCTGACGTGCGGAATCGTTGCGGACGTAGCCGAGTTCGCGGATGGCCTGCAGCACCCGCTGCCGGGTGTTCTCGGCCACGAGGTGCGGCCTGTTCAACACGTTACTGACAGTGCCCAGCGAGACGCCGGCCTGACGTGCGACCTCCTTGATGCTCGTCGTCTCCATGTTCCCCATCCATGCTCGGCGCCTGCCACCACCACGCTACGCGACGGTTGAAACGGGTCAACGCTGCCCGCACCCGCCAGGCAGCCATCCCGTCACCGTCGGCTATCAGCCTGTTGTCCCGTCCAGGCCGGCACGGCGCCCCATTCGTAGCCACGCCTCGGCAGGCATGCTCGGCGCAGGTCGGCGGGTGACGACACCTACGAGCGCCGCCGAAAGCACCACGCCCTCTGGGCAGAAGAACCGGCCGGTTCGATTGGTGCGCAACGGTTTCGAAACATATGGGCAACCTTGACGGAACGCTGAGGCGGCTCGTACTCTGTGCGCAGAAGGATAATTGAAAGGTTTCAGAGCCGTCCGAGTTCCGAATAGCGAGGCCACGTGCCAGTGCTGACGCAACCCGGGTAACCGAACGCTGCTCAACCGCCACCGGACCGCAGGAACGTTTCAATCGAGGGACCCGCGGGACCCTGCGATGGCCCTGGTCTGTCGTCATCACGACGCACCGGCAAGCGGCGAACCCGGACGCCGCTGCCGTCATCCGACGGTCGGGCGCGCCGACTCCGTTGTCCGAGCTGACAACGCGCCGCAATCAGCTACACACGTCTCCCATCACCAAGTCCCTTGTCCGATGACATCGCTGGCAGGCACCGGCATCGGACAAGGTCGCCGTACCCGGAGTAGCTCAGGGACGGCGCTGGTGAAGCAGAGGCACGAACAAAGGACACACCCGGACCCCGGCAGCCAAGCCGCAATCGAAGGAGGATCCAGATGCACCGTGAGAGTACCGCACCGTTCGCGCCGTGGCGCAGAACGGCCACCCGCAGGTCACTGTGGGCGCTGGCCGTCGCGACGATCTGCGTGGTCGTCGCGTCGAGCCTGCCGAGCACCGCGGCGTGGGCCGCGTTGCCGACCTGGCCGACGAACCCGAACTGGCAGGCACTCGTGCCCGCGCCGACAAGCGACAACCCGGAGGCCGTCCGTATCACCAGGACGGCGGGAACGGTCACCAACGCAGCCGGGCTCACCGAAACGGGCAGCGGCTCGACCGTGCTGACCACGTCCTCCGGCGGGACGCCGGCGACAGTGGTCCTCGACTTCGGCAGGAACGTCAGCGGCACGCCCTTCGTGACCGTCTCGGCCTCCTCCGGCGGATCCGCCAGGACGGTGCGGATCGCGACCAGCGAGGCGCTTCCCTTCCTGACGGCGAACAGCAGCGGCATCTACAACAACGACCACGGTTCGGTCATCTCCCTGAGTGTGACCAGCGCGCGGACGTACACCGGCTCGCTGCGCGGCGGCTTCCGCTACGCGGCGATCCAACTGACCAGCGCCGGTTCGGTGACGCTGACCGGCGCAGGCGTCAACTTCAAGGCGTATCGCGCCACGCCGGCCCAGTACAAGGGCTGGTTCATGTCCAGCGACGACCAGCTCAACCGCATGTGGTACGCCGGGGCGTACACCGCCCAGCTCGACATGGTGCCGACCGGTGTCGCGTCGTGCTTCAACGTTCCGGTGATCTTCGATGGTGCCAAGCGCGACCGTGCCATCTGGTCCGGTGACCTGCTCGTCAGCGACCCGGTGGCGCAGCTGTCGCTCGGCTCGAACGCGGCCCCGTACATCAAGGGCTCCATCAACAGCATCCTCAACCTGCAGGACTCCAACGGCAGGCTCACCAGCGCGGTGGGCTTCCGCGGATGCGGGAAGTTCGACTACGCGGTGACCTACTCGGCGTATTCGGCGATCATCGCGATCCAGTACTACCGCTACACCAACGACACGGCGTTCATCACCGGCCTGCGTACGAGGCTGGAGAACGCCACCGCCTACCACCACACGCGGGTCAACTCCAACGGGCTCGTCGTCACCAACGACAACGACTACTGGCAGACCACGCAGAGCGGCGAGGTCACCGAGTACAGCCTCGCCTACTACGAGCTGCTGCAGAACATGATCTGGATGGAGGGCAAGGTCGGCACCGCGGCGAAGGTGACCGAGTACACCAACAAGGCGAACGCGCTCAAGGCCGCGATCAACAGCCGTCTGTTCAACACGTCTGCGGGTCTGTACGTCCACACCAACACCCGCACCAACGTGTACCCGCTGGACGCGAACATGAACGCGATCCGTCTCGGCGTGGCGCCCGCGGACAGGGTGCAGGGCATCCTGAGCTACTTCAGGTCGCGCTGGCTGGCGCGGGGGAGCCAGATCAGCCAGCCGTCCCCGAGCATGGCGGACCCCTACGGCCACACGATCGAGCCGCTCAACAACACGTGGGAGGTCATGGCCCGTTTCGACAGCGGCGACACCGCGGGCGCGCTCGACCTGCTCCGGCGCCTGTGGGGTCTGCAGGTCGACACCGCCGGTTCCTACTACACGGGTACGTTCTGGGAGTTCGTGAACAGCAACGGCCTTCCGGACCGCGGGTTCGACAGCCTGGCCCACGCCTGGGCCGCCGGCCCCACGCAGGTGCTCTCGGAGAACATCCTCGGCGTGACGGCCGTGAACCCCGGGTACACGACGTGGCGGGTCAAGCCGCAGAAGGCCAACGTGACCTGGGCGCAGGGCCAGGTTCCGACGCCGAACAGCTCGATCGCGGTGAAGTGGGCCCAGGACAGCGCAGGGCAGTTCCAGATCGAGGTCACCGCACCCTCGGGCACGAGTGGCCAGGTGTGGGTGCCGCTGGCCTCGTCCTCGGCGACCAGCAGCGCGTTGACGTCGGGTGCCACGTTCGTGCAGCGCAGCGGCCTCTACGACATCTACTCGGTGGGCGCCGGCACCTTCCGGTTCGGTTCCACTCCCTGACGCGGCATCGGTAGGTGTAGAGCGCGGGCATGAAACCCGCGCCTCTGGTACGGGTCCCGGCAGCCGCGAGCTGCCGGGACTCACCTATGCAGGCCGCTGTATCGGTCAGTCGGGCACTGACGGCCGCCCGGTGCTGCCGCGGACGACGAGCTTCGGTGTCAGCTTGACCTGGGACGAGGGAGCCTGCCGGTGGGATATGCGTTCCAGCAGCAGGCGCGCCGCGTTGCTGCCGATCTGGTGGCCTGCCTGGTCGACGCTTGTCAGCGAGACCGGTGCGAACGCAGCGAACGTGGTGTTGTCGTAACCCGCGACGGAGATGTCCTCAGGGACTTTCAGCCCGGCCTCGGCCAGGGCCTCCAGGACCCCCATGGCGACGAAGTCGGCGCCCGCGAAGATCGCTGTCGGTCGGCGTGGCCGGGCGAGCAGCCGTTGCGCACCGATGTAGCCGCCTTCCTGCGTGTAACTCGTAGCGACGATGTCGATCTCGTCGGCGAGTCCGTGTGCGCGCATCGCGTGGCGATAACCCTCGGCGCGCACCGCGTTGGGCATTTCCAGCAGCCGCGTGGGGTCGGTCTCGCTGTGGTCGATGTGGGCGATGCGGCGGTGGCCCAGGGCGCTCAGATGCTCCACCACGAGCGCGGCGCCGACGAAGTCGTCGTCGGTGACGACGTCGTACAGCGGTGAGTTGCCGTGCCGGCCGACGATGACAGTGGGCACGAGACCTGCGATCTGCTCGAGCCTCGCGCGGGAGGAGACCGGTGCGATGAGTACGACACCGTCCATCCTGCGGTCGATCATCGCGTCGGTCATCCGCTCCTCGGTGTCCTCGCCGTCACCACCCGTTCCGAGCAGGATCTGGTAGTCGGTGTCGCGCAGCCTGTCGGTGAGCCCGTCGAGGATGTCGGCGAAGAACGGGTTGCGGATGGTCGGCAGCATGACCCCGATGGTGTAAGTCTGGCCGCGCATGCCACGAGCGGCGGCGTCGGGACGGTAGCCCAGCTCGGCGATCGCCTCGCGAACCTTCGCCCGCATCTCCGGGCTGGCTCCGTAGGCGTTGCGGAGCACTTTGGACACCGTCGTGGTGGACACGTTGGCGTGCCTGGCGACGTCGATGATCGTGACTCGCCGAGGTGGCTGAGACGTATCCACGGGGTCCTCCTGTAGGCAACGTTACCCAGGACCGTACAGCTAGCGCGGGTCTCCGGATCATCGTCCGTTTGGATCACTTCCTGAGCGCTCACGTAACGAGCTGGTCTGGTAACACTTCGGTAGCGCTCGCGACCTATTGACGTCACACGGACGGCCGCTTAGAGTCTGCCGAACATTGGGAAACGTTCCCCAAATTCTGTACCTCTTCAGCCTGGCACCGAACTTTGGCAAGTGATGAATCGTTTCAAGATGAGGTGGTCCCGTAGTGACAGTTTCCTCAACTGGGCGACGAGCCGACCCGAAGACGCCCGACAGCGGGCACTCCCGGGTGCGGCGCCCGCGCTCGGGGACGACGCGCACCAGGCGGACTCCGCCTTGGTGGTTCGCGCTGCCGGCGATGGCACTGTTCGCGTTCATCGTGCTGGTGCCGAGCGCCCGCGGCGTCTACTACGCCTTCACGGACTGGGACGGCCTCGACCCTGACCACGCGGTCATCGGCCTGGACAACTTCAGTGCGATGCTCGACGACCCGGACGCCCTGCAGGCCATCTGGCACACCCTGCTGATCGCGGTCGCCATCACCGTCATCCAGAACGGCATCGGCCTGCTGCTGGCCCTGGGCGTGAACACCGTGATCAAGTCCCGCAACGTCCTGCGGGTCTTCCTGTTCGCCCCCGCCGTGATCACGCCGATCGTGACCGCCTACCTCTGGCGCAACCTGCTCGGCCCGGAGGGTGCCGTCAACAGCCTGCTCGGCGCCGTCGGCCTGGACTCGTTGCAGCAGGACTGGCTGGGGAACCCGGAGGTCGCGCTCTGGTCGATCGTGGGCGTCATCGTCTGGCAGTTCGCCGGCTACTCCATGGTCATCTTCGTCGCCGGACTGCAGTCCATCCCGAAGGAGATCTACGAGGCGGCATCCATCGACGGGGGAGGAGCGTTCCGACGCTTCTGGTCGGTCACCCGCCCGCTGCTGGCACCGGCACTCACGATCAACCTCATGTTGTCGATCATCGGCGGCATCAAGCTGTTCGACCAGGTCTACGCGCTCACCGGCGGAGGACCCGGCCACGCGACCGACACCATCTCGACCCTCATCTACAAGGACGCTTTCACCCTGGGCGAATTCGGCTACAGCATCGCGCTCGCGGTGGTGCTGACCATCATCGTCGCGGTCGTCTCGTCCGGTCAGTACGTGTTCCTGGCCCGCAACGAAAGGAGCGCCTCGTGAACCGCTACGGCTGGCGCACCGGCGTACTCGAATTGGCGATGATCGCCGTCGCGCTGATCGTCGGGTTCCCTCTATACGTACTGATCAACCTTTCCCTGCGGCCGACGTCCGACACGTCCTCGCCGATCATCCCGACGACCTCACCCACCCTGGACAACTTCGCCGCGGCGTGGCAGGAAGGCGACCTCGGCAACGCCCTGATCAACAGTGTGCTCGTGACGGTCGTCAGCGTGGTGCTGGTCCTGGCCGTCTCGGCCATGGCCGCCTACCCGCTGGCACGGGCCACGGCCGCCTGGTCCAAGGGAATGTTCCTGCTGATCCTGCTCGGGCTGATGCTGCCGTTCCAACTCGCGTCGCTTCCGCTCTACCAGACGATGCGTGACCTCGGCCTGCTCGGCAGCGTAGGGGCACTGGTGCTGTTCTACGTGGGGCTTCAGGTGCCGTTCACGACGTTCCTCTACGTCGGCTTCCTGCGGTCCCTGCCGCCGGACTTCGAGGACGCGGCGCTCATCGACGGCAGCACGCCGTGGCAGGCGTTCCGTTACATCGTGTTCCCGATGCTCAAACCGATCACCGTCACGGCACTCGTGCTGAACGCGATCTCGATCTGGAACGACTTCTTCACGCCGCTGCTGTACCTCAGCGGCAGTGACCAGCAGACCGTCCCGGTCGCGCTGTCCGGGTTCGTCGGCCAGTTCGTCACGGACTGGAACCTGATCTTCGCCGCGCTGGTGATCAGCATCGTGCCGATCCTGGCGGTCTACTTCGCGCTGCAGCGCAGCATCATCAACGGCTTCGCCGGAGGGCTGAAGGGATGACCTCCGACATGAACGACCTGCAACCGTACGGCCTGCAGACCGAACAGCGCGACGAGCCGCTGGGCATCGACGCACACCGTCCACGCCTGTCCTGGAAGCTGACCTCCGACCGGCGGGGAGCGGCACAGTCGGCATACCGGATCACCGCAGCGCTGCTCGCCGGCGACCTCGACGACCCGGCCCGGCTGGTCTGGGACACCGGCCGGCTCGACTCCACCGAGCAGCTGCTCGTCTCGTGGGCCGGTCGGCAGTTGCAGTCGCGCACCCGTTACCACTGGCGTGTCCAGGTTTGGGACGAGCACGGTGACGTGGCGGGCACTGCCGAGAGCTGGTTCGAGACCGCCCTGCTGCACCCCGACGAGTGGACGGCCGTGTGGGTCGGGCGCGACCCGAGCACCCTTCCCCACGTCGACCCGCCGGGCCCGCCTGAGCCCGAACCGGCCGTCGGCAACACGCCGATGTACCTGCGTCGCGCGTTCCGGTTGGACCGGCAGCCGATCCGGGCCAGGCTGTACGCCACTGCCCGCGGCGTCTACGAGCCGCACCTGAACGGCGAGCGTGTCGGAGACCGGGAGCTCGCGCCCGGCTGGACGGAGTACCTGCAGCGCCAGCAGTACCAGACCTACGACGTCACCTCGCTGATCCGAACCGGCGACAACGTGCTGGGTGCCGTCGTCGCCGACGGCTGGTGGAGCGGCTACGTGGGCTTCGATCCGCGCCGTGCCGCCCAGCACTACGGCGACACTCCGGCTTTCCTCGCCCAGCTGGTGTGCGACTTCCCCGACGGCTCGCAGCAGGTCGTGGCGACCGACGACCAGTGGGTGGAGCACCCCGGCGCGATCCGCAGCGCTGACCTGCTCATGGGCCAGCACGTCGACGCACGGTGGGAACTGACCGGCTGGGACCTGCCCGACTGCGCCGGCAGCAACTTCCAGCCCGTGGCGGTGCTCGCCGCCGACCCGGGACCGCTGGTCGCCGAGCCGGACAACCCCGTCCGCGTCGTGCGGGAGATGCCGGCAGTCACGGTCGAAGCCCGAGGCGAGGGCCGCTACCTCGTCGACTTCGGACAGAACCTCGTCGGACGGGTCCGGCTGACCGTCCGCGCCGCAGAGCCCGGGCGCCGGATCGTGCTCCGGCACGCGGAGACGCTCTCCGGCGGAGAGCCGTACCTGGACAACCTGCGCCGAGCCCGGGCGACCGATGTCTACACCACCCGCGGTGACGAAGTGGAGACCTTCGAACCGCAATTCACCTTCCACGGATTCCGCTACCTGGAGGTCCGCAATCATCCCGGCACGCTGGCGAACGCGGACATCGTCGCCCGTGTCCTGCACAGTGACACGCCCTGGACGGGGCAGTTCACCTGCTCCGATCCCATGGTCAATCAGCTGCAGTCCAACATCGCCTGGGGGCAGCGCGGCAACTTCCTCGCCGTACCCACCGACTGCCCTCAGCGCGACGAACGCCTCGGCTGGCTCGCCGACGCGCAGATCTTCGCGCCGACCGCCAGCCGCAACGCCGACGTGTCCGGCTTCTTCGCCCGATGGATGCGAGACGTCGTGGGTGGCCAGAACTCCGACGGCGCCTTCCGCGACATCGCCCCCATCATCACGTTCGACCGCGAGGGTGCACCGGCCTGGGGTGACGCGGGCGTCATCATCCCCTGGCACCTGTGGCGCACCTACGCCGACCGTGCCGCGCTGCAGGACTCGTTCGAGGCGATGGTCGCGTGGGTCGGGCACGTGCGGCGCCACAACCCCGACCTGCTCTGGCGCAACCGGGACGGCAACTCCTACGGCGACTGGCTCGAAGTCGACGCCCGTACTCCGCGAGACATGCTCGCCACGGCGTACTTCGCACGAAGCACCCAGATCGTGGCCGACGCGGCCGTGGTCCTCGGACACCACGGCATCGCCGCCGAGCACCGGACGCTGCACGCGGCCATCCGTGACGCGTTCATCGCGGCATACGTCGACGACATCGGCGTGGTCGCCGGCGGCACCCAGACCGGATACCTGCTGGCGCTGGAGTTCGGGCTGCTGCCCGAGCACCTGGTGCAGGCGGCGGTCGACCACCTGGCCACCGACATCGAGAAACGCGACTTCCGGCTGACGACAGGATTCGTCGGCGTCTCGCTGCTCGGCCCGGTCCTGACCGACCACGGCCGTGCCGACCTCGCCTACGCACTCCTGCACCAAGAGGAGTTCCCCTCCTGGGGATACACCATCCGCCACGGCGCGACCACGATCTGGGAGCGCTGGGACGGCTGGACCGAACACGGCGGGTTCCAGTCCCCATCCATGAACTCGTTCAATCACTACAGCCTGGGCAGCATCGGCGACTGGCTCTTCGGCCGCGTCGCCGGCATCGACCAGACGAAGGACTCGACGGCCTACCGCGAGCTCCTCCTGCGCCCCCTGCCCGGCGGGGGCCTGACCTGGGCCGAAGCCGAGCAGGAGACGGCACGCGGTCGGGTCGCCTGCGGGTGGCGACTCGCCGCGGGACGGATCACCGTATCCGTCTCGATCCCGCCAGGCAGCACCGCCGTACTGGAGATCCCCACCGCCGACGCATCCAGCGTCCGGGAGAACGACGCGCCGGCCGGCGGCCGGCCGGGGGTCCTCCGCGTCGAGGCGTCGACCACCGGGGCAACGCTCCGGCTCGCGTCCGGCCGATACACCTTCAGCGCCACGGCACCTCGGGGCTGAGCGAACCACTCCTGAAACCCAGCCATTTTGTGGAGACAGCATGAAAGCACGCAAAGGCGCAATGCTGGTTGCCGCGATCACGGCCACGGCCATGATCGCTGCCTGCGGCAGCGGCGACAACGGATCCACCGACAACAGCACCCTCACCCTCGCCTCGGTCGACCAGGGCTCCATTGAGCAGGTCGTCAAGGCGTTCGAGGCGGCCAACCCCGGCGTCAAGGTCAACTACACCACGAGCAGCGCCGATCAGTACCAGCAGCAGATCCGGACCCAGCTCGCCTCGGGCACCGCCCCCGACGTGATGACCGTCTGGCCTGGCAACGGCAATCCCGGCGCCACTTACGTGCTGGCCAAGCCCGGTTACCTGCTGGACCTATCGGACCAGCCGTGGGCGAGCAAGCTGCCCGCCGGCCTGCAGGGCGTCGCACAGTACGAGGGCAAGACCTACAACGCGGTCTTCGGCGTCAACGGCATCGGCGCGGTCTACAACCAGCAGGCTCTCGACAAGGCCGGGCTGACCGCACCGTCGACGTGGACCGAACTGCTCGCGTTCTGCAGGTCCGCGGCGGCCAAGGGCACGCCGGCGTTCGCGCTGGGCAACCAGGACAACTGGGTGACCCAGCTGGTGCTGTACTCGCTGGTCGCCACCCTGGTCTACAGCAAGGACAAGGACTTCGACAAGAAGATGGCCGCGGGCCAGGCCACCTTCGCGAGCTCCGAGTGGGCCGCCGCGCTCAACAAGTACATCGAGATGGACAAGACCGGCTGCTTCCAGAAGAACCCGCTCGGCACCAGCTACGAGGCCAGCCAGGAGCTCGCCGCCAACGGCAAGACCCTCGGCATCGTCCAGGGCAACTGGGTGATCGCGCTGCTGAAGGGCAAGAACCCGAACGGGACCTTCGTGCTCAAGCCGCTGCCGGCCAACGACGACCCGGCGAGCACCTTCATGCCTGGTGCGGCCGGCGCCGGTTACGGCGTCAACGCCAAGGCCAAGAACAAGGACCTGGCGCTGAAGTTCGTCTCGTTCGTGATGTCCCCCGAGGGCATGGCGGTGTTCAACAAGGCGCAGGGCAGCCTCCCGGCGCTGTCGGGCGTCGGGGCCACGGCCGACCCCTCGCTGGCCGAGCTCACCAAGTTCATCAACGAGGGCCGCACGGTTCCGTTCATGGACCAGCTCTGGCCGACCGCGAAGGTGCAGCAGAACATGCTCAGCGGCCTCCAGGAGATCTTCAGCGGGCAGACCACGCCCGACAAGCTCCTCGCTGAGATGGACGCCGACTACAAGGCCGGTCTGTAGCAGGGTGGCCCCGCCGGCCGACCCGGCCGGCGGGGCCGTTCAAGAGGAGATGCACGTGAACACGCACGACCGCGTGGCCGACTTTCCCGCCGATTTCCTGTGGGGCGCAGCCACGTCCGCCCACCAGGTCGAAGGCGGCAACACCAACAACGACTGGTGGGATTTCGAGCACCACCCCGCCACCGCAGCACGAGAATCCTCCCGAGACGGCATCGACCACTACCACCGATATGCGGCCGACTTCGCACTGCTCAGATCACTGGGGCACAACGCGCACCGCCTCTCCCTCGAGTGGTCCCGCATCGAACCGGCTCCGGGCGAATTCAGCGCGAGCGCGATCGCTCACTACCGCCGCGCGCTGACGGCACTCGCCGAGTCGGGCATGACGCCGATGGTCACCCTGCACCACTTCACCCTCCCGCGTTGGTTCGCCGTCAGCGGCGGGTGGCTGGGACCCGAAGCAGTGTCCCTGTTCAGCCGCTACTGCCGGCACGTCGCCGAGGCGTTGGGCGAGCTCATGCCGCTCGTCTGCACCATCAACGAGCCGCAGATGGTCGCTCTGCACGGATACCTGGAGGGCTACCACCCGCCCGGGATCACCAACCCGACGCTGTGGAAACGGACAGGTCGGGTCCTGCTCGAAGCCCACCACGCCGCCGTGCGGGCGGTCCGTGACGGTACCGACCGCAGCCGCACCGGCCTGGCCGTCCAACTGCCGCTGCTGGCGCCCGTCCGCGACGACGAAGCCGCGGTCGCGTTCCACGCGGCGATGCAGCACGAGATAGTCGATCTCTACCTCGACGGGCTGACCGGACCTGACCGCGGCGACTGGCTCGGCGTGCAGTACTACCGCAAGCAGTGGGTGGACCCGGCATCGCCGACGATGTTCGCGCCGCCCCCCGCCGGCTTCCGCACCACGCAGATGGGCTGGGCGGTGTACCCGGACGGGCTCCGTCAGATACTGCACCGCGCGGCCGACACCGGACTTCCGCTGTACGTGACCGAGAACGGCATCGCGACCGAGGACGACGCGGAACGCCTCGACTACCTGCAAACGCACCTCGCGGCGGTCGCCCAGGCGATCCGCGAGGGCGTGGACGTGCGCGGCTACCTGCACTGGTCCGCGTTCGACAACTTCGAATGGTCGGAGGGATACGGACCGAAATTCGGCCTGATCAGCGTGGATCACGACCACGACTTCGCCCGGATCCCCAAACCGAGCGCGTACGCGTTCGCCGAGGTGGCCAGATCGGGCCGTCTCAGCACGATGAACGGCAACTGAGGAGAAGCACGATGGTAGAGCTCCACCCGCCCGCCATCGGGCCACTGCCGCCGTGGGACCCGGAGATCAAGCCCGTCATCGACACCTGGCCACGACACAACCCGGAGCAGGACGGCCTGGCCGACTTCCTCACGTCCCGCGGCGACCGGCTGCCGGCGGCCGAGGTCGTTCGACGTGGCGTTTTCAAGGTCACCGAACACGCCATCGCCGGCAGCAGACGCCCGATCACCCTGACCGTCGTCACGCCGACAGCAGCCGCCGTCCGCGGCGCGATCTACTGGCTGCACAGCGGCGGCCAGGTCGGGGGAGCGGCGGTGGCAGGCGACATCGCCCCGGTCCTCGACATCGCCGAACGCCACGACCTCGTCGTCGTCGCCGCGGAGTATGCCCTCGCGCCGGAGTTCCCCGCTCCGGCCGGCCTTGAGGACGCCTACGACGGATTCGTGTGGACGCTGGAGAACGCGCCGCTGCTGGAGTACCCGCCCGGCATCGTGTTCCTGCACGGACTGAGCGGGGGCGGCGGCCTGGCGGCCGGCGCGGCGCTGCTGGCCCGTGATGCCGGACATCGCTGGGCCGGGCTCGTCCTGGACGGCCCGATGCTCGACGACCGCCTCGCCAGCGTGTCCATGCATCAGCACGCCGCGACCGACCTGCCGATGCTGCCGGGGCTCCAGGCCATGTGGGCGGCGATCACCGGCAACGACGCCTCCCTCCACCGGAAGGCGCCGCACGCCGTGCCGGGCCGGCTGACCGGCACAGATCTGTCCGGGCTGCCGCCCACCTACATCATGTGCGGCGCGAACGACCCGTTCCGGGACGAGACCACGGCCTTCGCCGAGGCCATGTGGCGGTCCGGAGGCACGGTGGACCTGCACCAGTGGGCCGGCACCCTGCACGGGTTCGACTGGCTGCTGCCCGAGACACACATCTCGCAGGAGATGACTGCAGGACGGCGCAGCTGGTACGACCGGGTGATGGCCCGCCTCTGACGTCGTGGCCACCGGGCAGCGTCAAGCCGGCGGCGGAGCCGTGCTTTGCCGGATCGTCAGGCTGGTCGCCAGCTCGAGGCCCAGCTGTGGGGTCCGCTCGCCGCGTCCGAGGGCCAGTGCCAGCTCGGTGGCGGCCACGGCCATCTCGGTGAGCGGTTGGTGGACGGTGGTCAGCGGAGGATCCATCAAAGCGGCGATCGGAAGGTCGTCGAATCCCACCACGCTCAGATCCGTGGGGATCCGCAGCCCGAGCGACCGCGCAGCCTGGTACACGCCGAGCGCCTGCAGGTCGTTGCCGGCGAAGATCGCTGTGGGCCGGTTCGGGCGGGCCAGCAGGTTCAGTGCCGCCGCGCGGCCGTCGTCCTGGGTGAGGTCGGTGCGCACGACCAGGTCGGCGTCCGTCGCCAGGCCGGCGGCGGCCATGGCCGAGCGGTAGCCGTCGAGCCTGGCCTGGCAGCACAGGACACGGTCAGGGCCGCTGATCATCGCGATCCGGCGGTGCCCGAGTTCGATCAGATGCCGGGCGGCGGAGCGGCCACCGGTCCAGTTCGTGGCCCCGACGAACGGGACGTCGCCCGGCAGCTCGACGGTGGGATCCACGACCACGAACGGGATGCCTCTGGCCCGCAGCTGGCCACGCTGCTGCTCCGACAGCTGGGCGACTGTCACGATGCAGGCCGGGCGGCGGGCGAGCGTGTCGTCGATCCAGTAGCGGATCGCGCTGCGCTGCGGCCCGAACTCCGTCAGCACGACACCCATGCGGTGCTCACGGGCGACCCGCTCCACCCCGCGGATGATCTCGACGCCCCACATGTGCTGCAACTCGTCGAAGACGAGCTCCATCATGTTGCTGCGGGTCGACGGTGCCGGCCTGCGGTAACCGTACTGGCTGACGAGTGCCTCGACCCGGGCGCGGGTGTCGGCGGCGACGCCGGAGCGGCCGTTGAGGACCTTGGACACGGTGGGGATGGACACCCCGGCGGATTCGGCGATGTAGGAGATCGTCACCGGACCGGCCAGGTCGCCTCGGGTGCGTTCGCTGTCGGTGGTCGACTCGTCCGGCTCGGCGTGCGACAACCCGACCCCCTCCATGGTTTCTGCGGCGCTGCCTCGCCGGCCGTCATCCGGTCGCGGACCGGACCCGTTCACGGCGCAAGGATAGCTTCTCCAGGTGTGTCCGACCGTGGACCTGCTTCGTCGTCCACGGGCTCGTAATCGAACCAGTCGAAACGGACCGTGCCGGCGGCGGCGTACATGCCGATGACCCGGCCGGTGAAGCCGCCGGCGACCTCGGTCGACAGGTGACGTCCGTCGAGCTCGGCCAGTACGCCGAAGGTGCCGTCCAGGGCCTCCACGCCGAGTCGGAGCACATCGGGCCCCTTGCGCGGATGCCAGTCTGCTGGTGGTGAGGTGAGCACGTCTATCCGGAGCCGGACCGGCCCGTCCGGCGCTGCCTCGGTGGCAACCGTCGAACGCAGGGAGGAGGTCCGCGCGATGACTCGCACCTGCCCCTCGCCCACCTCGATCTCATAGTGATGCGCCTCGTCGACCCGTACGCCGAGACCGCCGCTTCCCTGCCCGGCGTCGACGAGCGCCCGTGCCCTGCAGGACAGGTGCTGCTGGCGACGGCCGACGAAAGTCACGTCAGGCTCGTCGAGCGACCCGCCGGCGGCGTGCAGCACGAGCCATCCGGGCTGGTCGGTGAGCGACCAGCGTTCGGCGGGCCGGGCCCGCACCGAGACCCACCGCGGGTGCAGTGAACGGGAGTCGAAGTCGTCGCGTGTGGGGGTCGCCGCCACCGGTCGCGGTGCCCACGGGGGTGCCGTCATGGCCGGTGCGACGTCGCCGACGACCGGCCAGCCGTCGACCCATGTCACGGGCGCGAGAAAGGTCTCCCGCCCGAGTACGTGCCAACCGGGGGTGCCACCGCGCGGCCGGACGCCCAGCAGCACCAGCCACCAGGAGTCGTCCGGGGCTTGGACGAGGTCGGCGTGACCGGTGTTCTGGATCGGCCGGTTGGTGCCGCGGTGGGTCAGGATCGGGTTGGCCGGGCACGGCTCGAACGGTCCGTCGGGCGCCGGTCCGCGGGCGATCGAGACGGCGTGTCCCCGCTCCGTGCCGCCCTCGGCGATCAGCAGGTACCAGCGGTCGCCGACCAGGTACAGGTGCGGCGCCTCGGGGGCCTGTGCGCCTGGTGCGCCCGACCACAGGCTGCGCGGCGGGCCGAACGTCCGGCCGGTGCCGGGGTCGATGCGGATCTGCTCGATGCCGGCATACGTGCACCAGCAACGGCCCTGCTCGTCCCAGGCGAGATCGGGGTCGATGCCCGCGACGCCGGGCACGGCGATGGGTTCGGACCAGGGGCCCGCGGGGTCCGTGGTGGTGAACACCATGGTGCCGCCGCCGGGAGCGACGTTCGTGGTGATCAGCCAGAAGCGGCCGTCGTGGTGGCGCAGCGTGGGCGCGTACACGCCGCCGGACGACGGCGTTTCGGCGGGCAGTGCCAGTTGGCTCGGCCGGTCCAGCGCATTGCCGATCTGCTCCCAGTGCACCAGGTCCCGGCTGTGGAACACGGGTACGCCAGGGAAGTACTCGAAGCTCGAACAGGCCAGGTAGTAGTCGTCGCCGACCCGGCAGATGCTCGGGTCCGGGTGCATGCCGGCGAGCACCGGGTTGGTGAACGCGCCGTTGCTCCAATGGTGTGTCCCGGAAGGGGCTGTGGCTGGTGCGGTTCGGACCAGGCTCATTCGGTCTTCTTTCTCCGTGCGGTGAGAACGTGTGCCGCACCGCCCAGCGTGACGATGCGGCTCATCCCTTGATCGCGCCGATCAGCATGCCTTTGGTGAAGTGCTTCTGGACGAAGGGATAGGCGACGAGGATGGGAATCAAGGTCAGGGTGACCACGGCCATCTGCAGGGACAGCGGCGCGAGGGCCTGATGTCCGAGGTGTTGTCCGCTCACGGCCCCCGTGCCGGGCATGAAGTTGCCCTGCAGCGTGTACGTGTAGATGATCATCTGAAGTGGCCACTTGCCGTTGTCCGGCAGGTAGAGCAGCGCGTTGAAGAAGGAGTTCCAGTAGCCGACGGCGTAGAAAAGGGTGATCACCGCGACCACCGCTCGTGAGGTCGGCAGCACCACCGACCACAGGATGCGCCAGTCTCCCGCGCCGTCCACACGGGCCGCGTCGATGAGGTCCTGGGCGGTGTGGGTGAAGAACCCCCGCATGACGATGATGTTGAACACGGATACGGCACTGGGCAGGATCAGCGACCAGTAGCGGTCGTAGCCGCCGAGCGATGAGACGACCATGAACGTGGGGATGATCCCGCCGCTGAAGAACATCGTCACGACGAGCGCCATGAGGATCGCGCGATGGCCGAAGGAACGTGGACGCGACAGGCCATAGGCGCACAGGACGGTCGTCACCATGGAGAAGACCGTGCCGACGACCGTGATCGTCAAGCTGACCAGGAGCGAGTGAACGATCAACGAGTTGCTGAAGATCGCCCGGTATGACTCGAGGGTCAGGTGGTGCGGTACGAGCACCATGCCGCCGGCCAGGTTTATCGACTCCTGATCGGACAAGCTGGTGAGGACCACCGCATAAAGCGGGACCAGGACGACGGCCAGCACGACGAACAGGATCGTGCCTTTGGCGGCCTGGCCGCCTGGGGTGGGCCGTTCCTCCCAGGGCGGTCGGCGGGTGTCGCGGCGCGGTGACCGGACGCCGGTTGCCGGGGTTGTCGTCATAGTCATCTGCGGTAGAGCCCGTCCTCGCCGAACGCGTGTGCCAGCCTGTTCGCCGCAAGGATCAGCACCAGGGACAGCAGTCCCTTGAACAGGCCGGCCGCCGCGCCGTAGCTGAAGTTGTTGTTGACGACGCCGTAGTAGTACGCGAACGTGTCGATGACCTCGGCGGCGTCCCGGCCGACCGCGTCACGCTGGATCAGCATCTGCTCGAACCCGACCGTCAGCGCGTTACCCAACCGCAGCACCAGCATGAGCACGATCACGGCCCGCATGCCGGGCAGGGTGACGTGCCACAGGCGCCGCCAGCGGCCTGCGCCGTCGACGGCGGCGGACTCGTACAGCTGCTGGTCGATCGCGGCGAGGGCGGCCAGGAACACGATGATGCCCCAGCCCGCCTCCTTCCACACCGCCTGTGCGGTGAGCAGGTACGTGAACGTGCCGGGATCGGTCATGATGTCCCACGGCTCGAAGCCGTGCCGGCGCAGCAGCGAGTTCAGTGCGCCGGCGCCGCCGAGCATCTGCTGGAAGATCGTGATGACGAGCACCCAGGAGAAGAAGTGCGGCAGGTACACGACGGACTGGACGAACGAACGGACCTTGCCGCTGATGATCGAGTTGAGTAGCAGCGCGAGGGCTATCGGGACGGGAAAGTACAGGAGCAGCTGGACTGCGCTGATCACCAGGGTGTTCTCGAAAGCCTGCCAGAACAGCGCATCGCCCAGCAGCTGCTGGAAGGTCGCCATTCCGACCCAGTCGCTCTCCCAGAAGCCCGTGTAGACGCTGTATTGCTGGAACGCCATGACGGAGCCGACCATCGGGACGTAGGCGAACAGTGCGAGCAGCACGAGCACCGGGGCCGTCATCACCAGCAGCGTGCGATCACGCCGTATCTGCATCCGCCACGTCATCGTGGGCACGCCGGGACGCCGAGGCAGCGTGCCGGCGCTTTCGGGGTGGCGCGGCCGGATCTGCCCGGGAGCGGCCGAACCGCCCCGGACCCCCGATGGTGCGCCGCTCACTGGCCGGTGCCGTGCTTGTCGCGGATGCCCTCATAGAACTTGCGCAGTTCGTCTCCGCCCTGCTTGCGCCACGCATCGACCGCGGCCCGGTAATCGTCGATCGATTTGCGGCCGTTGCGGACGTCCTTGATCGTGTCCTCGACCTGCTGGCCGATGGCGGCGTACTGCGGCGGCTCGGTGATGTTCATCGCGAAGAACATCGGCCGGACCGCGTACTTCACCGCATCGGCCTGCCATGCCGCGTAGTCCTTGGCCACCTGGCTGAACCCGTTCTTGACCAGCGTCGCCTGTGGGCCGCTGACCAGGAACTGGAAGCTGGTCGCCACGTCCTTCTGACCCTGCTGTGTGAGGATCGCGTTGCCTTCGTCGATCGTGTAGTCCACCCCGGCGGCACCGAAGTTGACGAGCAGGTACTCCTTGGAGCCGTACGGCGCGGCGAGGAAGTTCGCGATCGCCAGGCACTCCTGGACCTTCGCGTCGGACAGGTCCCGGTTCAGGTAGCTGAACCAGCTGGCTCCGGGGCCGAGCTGGATGACCGGGGTGCTGCCGGCGGCGTCGAAGACGTTGAAGGCCTGCCGGCTGTAGTTCGGGTTGGCGGCCGTGCCGCCCTTCGCGTCCTCGCCGTCCATCGCACCGGTGCCTCCCGCGCTGATGGCCACCTTGCCGCTCCAGAAGCGCTGTTGCCCGTTGGCGGTGTTGCCGGCCAGGGCATCAGGGTGCACGTAGCCCGCCTTGGCCAGCCGGGCCGCGAAGT
Organism: Catellatospora sichuanensis; assembly: GCF_007483665.1. Lineage (GTDB taxonomy): Bacteria > Actinomycetota > Actinomycetes > Mycobacteriales > Micromonosporaceae > Catellatospora > Catellatospora sichuanensis. The sequence continues at coordinate 43,989 of NZ_VIQO01000023.1, read as the reverse complement.
TGATGGCTTCGATCATGCCCGGGGTCTCGTACTGATGGACCAGTTTGCCGCCGGGGTCAGGGTTCCAGGTGCTGACCACCTGGAACGGGAACAGCAGGAAGGGCCACAGGTCGTCGAACGCCCACCGGCCGGCGTTCGGGTCGGTGAGCTGCTTGCCTGCGGCGAACAGGTCTTCGGCGGACTTCACCGCCGGCGAGATCCCGGCTGCCTCGAACAGGTCCTTGCGGTAGAACAGGTAGCCCGGGAAGTTGTTGGGTGACGAGAACGACGGGATGCCGTACAGCCTGCCGTTCCAGACGCCTGCCTGCCACGCGGCCGACGGGATGTTGGCCAGGTTCGGGTACTTGGCGACGTTGTCGCCGGCCAGGTGCGGCGTCAGGTCGACGAACCGGTCCACGGCGGCGCCCAGGTTCAGTTTCTGGTTGGCCCAGGAGGGGATCTGGGTCCAGTCGGGCAGTCTGCCGGAGGCGAACAGCGCCGGCAGGTTGTCGACGTAGGTGTTGCCATCGGCGGGCTGCATTCGCAGCGTGGAGCCGAGTGCCGCGTTGACCGCGTCGTAGTAGGTGTTCCCGCTCGACGGAGGGACGGCCCCCCACAGCGGCGTTCGGGTGACGAAGGTGCCACCGGATCCCGGCACACCGGCCACCGTCTGGACGGGGTTGGCGGGATAGCTCAGGAACGCCGGATCGGAGGCGGCCCCGTTCGCGCCGGTCACGCTGGGGATGTCAGGCGTCACCGAGGTGCTCGGGACATATCGGGGCAGTGCTCGCTTCATCGCGTCCGCGCCGGTCGTGCCGGGTGCGTTGGTCTTGGTGTCGGATCCGCATCCGGCCAGGGCGCCGGACGTGACCATCGCACCGGCGAGCCCGGCGGCGCCCGTGAGCACGCCGCGGCGGGAGATCAGCCTCGATGTCGGCTGGTCGGCGTCCGCTGTCATGTATGAACCACCTTCGAGGTATCGGTGCTGTGCGGGTCACCTGCTGATCGCGGAGGGCACCCTCATCCACATCCGACTCGACGATCACGTCCATGTGCACCGAGTCATGGCGAGAGTGTAGAAACTTTCTGGACATGGGAGAGAAACTTTCTGGCCGGAAGCGTAGTGAAGGTGGGCTATCCCGTCAATGTGTTGTGGCATCGGCGGGACCTGATCGCCCTTGGCGGTAGGCGTGTTCTGGCATCCATTGACGAACATCCAGGAAAGGCGTAGCGTCCGCCGCGAAACTTTCGCGGATCCAGTCGCGACTGTTGTCGCGCTGCGGGAGCCAAGCAGTGTCGCGGAAGCATCGGGCAGCATCCGCAGAGCACCGAGCCGTGCCGGCGCGCGGTGTGCGCCGACCGTCACCTGCGTAGCCACGAGATGACCGCGCGCCGACCGCGCACCCCAACGAATCCGACGACGAAAGGAACGTCCCCATGAGGCTGCAAGAAATACGAAGAAGCCGACTTCGGGCCGCCGTGGTAGCCGGCAGCGTGGCCGCGCTGCTCGCAGCGGGCATGACCGCAGCGGTCAGCGCTCAGGCCGCCGCGGGATGCCGGGTGGCCTACGCCGTGTCGGCCCAATGGCCGGGCGGATTCACCGCCAACGTGAACATCACCAACCTCGGCGACGCCGTCAACGGCTGGAATCTGACCTGGACATTCCCGTCCGGCCAGCACGTCACCCAGGCCTGGAACGCCACCACCACGTCAGCCGGCAGCCAGGTCACCGCGGCGAACATGAGCTACAACGCGGCGATCGCCACCAACTCGACGGTCTCCTTCGGCTTCAACGGCTCATGGTCGGCCGGCAACACGGCACCCACCTCGTTCACCCTCAACGGCGTCACCTGCACCGGCAACGTCGGCGGGACGCCCTCGCCCTCCACCAGCCCGTCGGCCGGCGCCTCCGCCTCCGCGTCGCCCTCGGCGTCGCCGTCGGCGTCGCCGTCGCCGTCGCCGTCGACATCACCCCAGCCAGGCAACCCCATGGCGACCGTGGCGGCCATGCAGCCGGGATGGAACCTCGGCAACACCCTCGACGCCATCCCGGACGAGACCGCCTGGGGCAACCCCCTGACCACCCAGGCCCTGCTCCACCACGTACGCACACAGGGCTACAACAGCATCCGCATTCCCGTGACCTGGAGCAACCATCACGGCGCGGCGCCGACCTACACCATCGACACCGCCTGGCTGAACCGCGTCCGCCAGGTCGTCGACTGGTCCCTGGCCGAAGGCTTCTACGTGATGATCAACCTGCATCACGACTCCTGGCAGTGGATCAACACGTACCCCGGCGATCAAGCGAACGTACGCGCCAGGTACAGCGCGCTGTGGACCCAGCTCGCCGCCGCGTTCCGCAACCACTCCTCCCGCCTGGTTTTCGAGAGCATCAACGAACCTCAGTTCACCGGCACCTCGGGCGATGAGCAGAACTACGCGGTGCTGCACGAACTCAACGCCGACTTCGTCCGGATCGTGCGCCAGTCGGGCGGCGGCAACGCCACCCGGCTGCTGGTACTGCCCACGCTCTTCACGAACGCCGACCAGGGGCGGCTGGACGCCCTGACCGCCACCTTCAACGAGCTGAACGACCGCAACCTCGCCGCAACGGTCCACTTCTACGGTTGGTGGCCGTTCAGCGTCAACATCGCGGGCGGGACTCGCTACGACACGAACGTGGAACAGGACCTCACCGGCACCTTCGACCGTGTGCACAGCACCTTCGTGAGCCGCGGCATCCCGGTGATCATCGGAGAGTGGGCCCTGCTCAACTGGGACCACAACCGGCCCGGAGTCATCGAACGCGGCGAGTTCCTGAAGTTCCTGGAAGCCGTGGGCTACCACGCCCGAACCCGGAACCTCACCACCATGGTGTGGGACGCCGGCCAGTTCCTCAACCGCAACGACCTGAGCTGGCGCGACCCCGGCGTGTTCGCGATGATGAAGTCCAGCTGGACGACGCGCTCCGGCACCGCCTCGTCGGACCAGGTGTATGTGCCCCGCACCGGCCAGGTCACGGGCAAATCCCTCACGCTCAACCTCAACGGCACGTCGTTCCAAGGACTGTGGCAGGGCAGCACGGCTCTGGCCGGCGGCAGCGACTACACCGTGTCCGGCAATACGCTCACCCTCACCGCCGCAGCCGTGACGCGGCTGGTCGGCAACCGGGCCTATGGCGTGAACGCCGGCATCGAGGCCCGGTTCTCCCAAGGCCGACCCTGGCCGATCAGCATCATCACCTACGACCCGCCCACCCAGGCAAACGCCACCGGCACGACGAGTTCCCTGGTCATCCCCACCCAGTTCCGTGGCGACCAACTCGCCACCATGGAGGCCAAGTACGCCGACGGCACGAACGCCGGGCCTGCCGAGTGGACGTCGTTCAAGGAGTTCTGGCAGCACTTCCAGCCCGACTACAGCGCGAACACGATCACTCTGAAGCCGGAGTTCTTCAACGAGGTCGACGACGGCGCCCCGGTCACACTCACCTTCCACTTCTGGAGCGGCACGCAGATCACGTACCGCATCACCAGGTCCGGCACCTCGGTCACCGGCAGCAGCCTCTGACGGGAACGGTTGCCGTGGCCGCCGAGGACGGCCGCGGCAACCAGCACTACTTCGGGCCCGTGACCTACTCCGCCGAGTCCGGGACCCCTTCCGGCGACGGCCTGGAACTGCTCGCCACCTGGGCTGCGACGAAGGAGCACTCCGCGTCCGACGTCGCAGGCTGACGCGTTTTGGCTGCACGTGGGCGTACGCGATCTCAAGCTACGCCCACGTGCGGGGCGAATTGATTGGGCGTTATGCACGATTAATGGCTTAACAGTAGCTTGTTGGCGATCTATGGATGCATGGCTGATGTTAAGGGCATGTGTAGCGATCGGCTCACTTTCCGGTAACACGCTGCGTGTTGGAGTGGGTGCTCCCGGGTCACCGCAACCGATGGCGGTGCCAGGAGAGGAGTTCCGATGACATGCCCACCCCCGCGGCCGAAGCTGCCCTGGCGGACCGGTGTCGGCGTCGCCGCCACGGTGCTGATGGCGTTGCCGGCGTATACGGACTTCGCGCAGACCGGCTCGTCGCCCGCCGGTGCGCTCACCGCGGACGACGGCTACCTGAGCAAGCCGGTGTCGCCGTTCGACACCGAGCGTCCGGCGATAGCCAACCTCGACCCCGCGTTGCGGGCCGCGATCCAGCAGGCCGCGACGGACGCCCGCCGCGACGGCGTCACGATAATGATCAACTCGGGCTGGCGCAGCCACGGCTATCAGCAGCAACTGCTCGACGACGCCGTCGCCTCGTACGGCCCGGACGAGGCGGGCAGGCGCGTCAACAGCCCCGACCGGTCCACCCACGTGACCGGCAAGGCCATCGACGCGGGACCACCCGAGGCCGATCGGTGGCTCCAGCGCAACGGTGCCGCGTACGGACTCTGCCAGGTCTACGCGAACGAAATCTGGCACTACGAACTGACGACCCGGCCCGGCCGTCCCTGCCCACCCCAGCTGCCTGACGCCTCCGCGGACTGACGGATCCGCCTCGGCTTCGTTGCCGGCGGTGTCTACCGCGGCGGGCAGCTGACGACGGCCCGGGTTCGCCGGTGGCCGACCGTGCCGGGTCGTCGGGACGGCGGAAAGAGTGTCGATGATCGATACTGACCGTATGGACGGCAGGCGCGGTGGGCGGTGGGCGATTCTCGTGGCGGTCGCCGTGCTGGGGGTGCCGCTACTGCTGTGCGTCGGTGCCGCGCGACTGGGCCTCGGGCCGTTCGCCGACGACTTCGGCGTGGTCGTCACGCAGCACGAGCCCCAGGAGGTGCAGGTGTCGACCGCCGACCCTGCGCATCTGAACGTCGGCGTGGCCTGGAGCGAGGACGGCTACTGCTCGGGTCAGTTCAGTTTGTCGGTGACCGAGACCCCGACCGAGATCCGCCTGAGCACCGTGACCAGCCGCGCACACCCGGGTGGCACCTGCGCCGGGCTCGGTACGGAGCGTGGCATGGCGTGGTCTTCGGTACAGCTGGGCGGCCCACTCGCCGATCGCGCGGTCGTTCGTGACACCGACGGTGCGCGCCTGCCCGTGTACGACGAATTCCGGCAGCCGGTGATCCCTTCGTCAACGGCCTGACCGTCGTCCGGGGACCGTTCCGTGGACCCCGTGCTAGCTTTTGGCCATGCGCAGGTCCGGGTTCGTCGATGCGGTCGACGGCTTCGGTCGCAACGGCCACCTCCGCCGGGTGTTCGAGTCGGTGGTGGTGTCGTGAGATCAGGTGCACCGGCCGGGCACGACGGCATCTTCCACGAGACCGCTTTCTACGGCTCGGACGACGAGTTCCTGGCGGTCGTGTTGCCGTTCCTGCGGGACGGGGTCGCGGCCGGTGAGCCGACCGTGTCCCTGTTCGGCGAGCACAACCAGCGGCTGGTGCGCTCGGCGCTGGGGCCGAACAGCGGCGTGACCCTTATCGACGGTGGCCGGCACTACCTGCGTCCGGCGGTGGCGATCAAACGGCACCGCGAGATGCTGGCCGGGTACGTGGCCGGCGGGGCGGCGCAGATCCGCATCGCCGGTGACGTGCCGCATCCCGGTGTCGGGGTGCCGTGGGAGTGGTGGGCACGTTACGAGGCGGCCGTCAACGAGGTCTACGACGATTTCCCGATGTACGGTCTGTGCCCGTACGACACCCGCACCGCCCCGCCGGAGGTGCTCGATCATGCGCGGCGTACGCACACCCATGTGGTGACCGCCGATGGGCGCCGCGAGCGCAGCATTGCGTACCAGGACCCCCGTGAATTCCTCGCCACCTCGGTGGCTCCGTGGGCGGATCCGATCGAGGCCGGTACACCGGCTGTCGAGCTGGTCGACGTGATGCCGATGCGGGCGAGGGACGCGGTCGCGGCGTTGCAGGTGATCGCCGGGTTGCCCGAGGACGACCTGGACGGGCTGCTCGTGAGCACCAGCGAGGCCGTCACCAACGGGCTGCTGCACGGCAGGGCTCCAGTGCGGCTGAGGGTGTGGGCGGTGCCGGGGCGGATGGTCGTCACTGTCACCGACCAGGGGACGGGCCCGTCCGATCCGGTCGCCGGTTTGATGCCCGGTGCGGGGCCGGGGGGCCTCGGTCTGTGGCTGGCACATCAGCTGTGCGGGTATGTGTCGCTGCAACGCGGGCCCGGCGGTTTCACCATCCGCTTGATCGCGGGGGAGTCCGTCGACTGATCGGGCCGCGCCCGATGGGTCAGTGCGTGCCGGGTGGGACGGGTCCGGTGGAGTCGCGGATGACGAGTTCGGGGGCGAGTTCGACGTGCAGCGCCTCGAGCTGGTGGCGTTCGAGGAGGCGGGCCAGCAGGCTGACCGCCATCCGGCCCATCTCTTCCAGGGGCTGGCGGACCGTGGTCAGCCGTGGCGTGGTCGCCTGGGCGAGGTCGATGTCGTCGAAGCCGGTGACGGACAGGTCCGCGGGCACGCGTAGGCCGCGTTCGGCGGCGGCGGCGAGTGCGCCGACGGCCGCTTTGTCGTTGAATCCGACCAGGGCTGTGGGACGCCGTGGCAGGTCGAGCAGTTCCCCGGCGGCCCGGTAGCCGAATTCGGTGGTGGGTTCGGCTGAGCGGACCAGGGTGGGGTCGGCCAGGATGCCGACGTCGGCGAGTGCTGAGGCGTGTCCGGCCAGTCGGGCGCTGCCGGCGACCCAATTGTGCGGGCCGGCCAGGACGCCGATGTGGCGGTGGCCGAGCTGGGCGAGGTGAGCGGTCATGGCCCGGGCGCCGGTGAAGTGCGCCGCCGACACGGCCGGGATGTCGCGCGGGGTGGGGGTGCGTGGGTCGGCGACCACGAACGGGAAGCCGCTGTCGCGCAGGGCTTCGAGCTGCGCGCTGGGTTCGGGCGGCAGGATGAGGATGGCTCCGCCGATGCCGGGCTGGTCGGGCAGTGTGGGCAGGACGTGCTCGTCCTGGGCGAGCTGCCCGGCGTCGAGGATGAGGTGCCTGCCGTGCACCAGCAGCGTTTCGGCGATCGAGGAGACGATCAGGCCGAAGTAGTCGGTGAGCTGGTAGGGGCAGCGTACGTAGACGGCGCTGCGGTGGCGGGTGCCGGGGCGCGCAGGTGCGGTCCGCGGGGCGGGTGCCTGCGTGCCGAGCCGGTCGACGGCCTGCTGCACGAGGTCGCGGGTGCGTGGTGCGACGTGCGGGTATCCGTTGAGGACCCGGGACACGGTGGCGATGGACAGGCCGGTCTCGGCGGCGATGTCGCGCACCGTGGCCCTGGCGCGGCTAGCCATCTGTTTCACCCGCCTGTTTCATGGGAGCAGCATAGAGGACCATGCGGCGCCACGGCCGTTTCAACTCTTGTTACAGGCCAACTTTTTGGATAAAGCCTGCTAGTTGGGCCAATCCTAAATGGTCATGGTGACACATATTGACAGCTTCGAGTGCCGGGTGATTGTCTGCCGGGCATAGATGTTTCACTCTTGTTTCATACGTTACAAGATGGAGCGTCCGCGGCTCCGAACCACCGGGATCGGCGGATGCGGGATCCGAGGTGAGTGATGAGAAGACCCCTGGTCGGCATGACGATTGTGGCGCTGACCGTTGCCCTGACGGCGGGCGGCGCGGCGACGGCCGCACCGGCGAACGGCCACCCACCCGTGCGGGCGCGGGTGTTCGTGACCACCGTCGACCGGGCCGAGCTGCTGCAGGAGCGCGATCCGGTGCTGTTCGCACCGGGCCGGTCGGCGCACCCGACGATCGTGGTGGACCCGCGGCAGACCTACCAGAGCATGGACGGCTTCGGCGCCTCGCTGACCGATGCGTCGGCGAGCCTGCTGTACGGCCTCGATCCGGCCGTACGCGCGCGGGTCATGCGGCAGCTGTTCGATCCCACGATCGGCATCGGCGTCGGCTTCCTGCGCCAGCCGATCGGGTCCTCGGACTTCACCGCTGCCGCGGCCCACTACACCTATGACGACATGCCCCCCGGCCGGACCGACTTCGCACTGCGCCACTTCAGCGTCGCGCGCGACGAGGCCGCCGTCCTGCCGCTGCTGCGCGAAGCGCGCAGGCTCAACCCGCAACTGAAGATCATGGCGACGCCGTGGAGCCCGCCCGCGTGGATGAAGACCACCGACTCGCTGGTCGGCGGCAGGCTCAAGGACGACCCCGCGGTGTACGACGCGTACGCCCGCTACCTGGTCAAGTTCGTGCGCGCCTACGCCGCCGCCGGCGTGCCGGTCGACTACCTGTCGCTGCAGAACGAGCCGCAGAACCGGGCGCCGTCCGGCTACCCCGGCACCGACCTGCCGGTGCGCCCGCAACTGAAGGTGATCGCCGCGCTCGGGCCGCTGCTGCGCGCCGCCAGCCCGCGTACGAAGATCCTCGCGTTCGACCACAACTGGGCCACCCACCCCAACGACGTCGCGTCCACCCCGCCGGGCGAGGACCCGGAGACCGACTATCCGTACGACGTCCTGGCCGACCCCGCCGCCAAGTGGGTCGCCGGAACCGCCTACCACTGCTACTACGGCGATCCGGCCGCGCAGACCGCGCTGCACGACGCGTACCCCGACAAGGGCATCTGGCTGACCGAGTGCTCCGGCTCGCACGGCCCCGACGACCCGCCGGCGAAGTTCTTCCGCGACACCCTGGTCTGGCACGCCCGCACGCTGACCATCGGCGCGACCCGCAACCACGCCAAGTCCGTCGTCAACTGGAACCTCGCCCTCGACCCGTCCGGCGGGCCGCACCTCGGCGGCTGTGACACCTGCACCGGCCTGGTCACCGTGGCACCCGACGGCACCGTCACCACCAACGCCGAGTACTACACGATCGGCCACCTGTCGAAGTTCGTCCGGCCGGGCGCGGTCCGCATCGCCAGCACCTCGTTCGGCACCACCGGCTGGAACGGGCAGATCACCGACGTCGCGTTCCGCAACCCGGACGGCTCGACCGCGCTGGTCGTGCACAACGAGAACGACGACCCGCGCACCTTCGCCGTCGCCGTCGACGCGCAGCTGTTCGAGTACACGCTGCCCGGCGGTGCGCTGGCCAGCTTCACCTGGCCGCCGTCGCCGTCGCTGCGCGACCCGCTGCACCGGGTGCCGCTGCCCGGGGCCACCGCGGCCGCCCAGCCGGCGGGGGAGAACCCGGCCGCCGCCGTCGACGCAGACGCGTCCACCCGCTGGAGCAGCGGGACCGGCCAGGCTCCCGGGCAGTACCTGCAGATCGATCTCGGCACGCAGGCCGTGTTCCGGCGCGTGGCGATCGACAGCGGCGGCAACCTCGGCGACTACGCGCGCGGCTGGCGGCTGTCGGCCAGCGCCGACGGCGTCACCTGGCGCGAGGTCGCCGCAGGTGCCGGCGTCGGCCAGCTCACCCTCGTCGACGTGCCACCGACCCGGGCGCGGCACCTGCGGATCGAGGCCACTGCGACCGCCGGCAACTGGTGGAGCGTCGCCGACGTGCGGCTCTACCGCTGACCTTCCCCCCGGTGGTGGGGGGGGGGGGGGGGGGGCGCCCCCCCCCCCCCCCCCCCGCCCCCCCCCCCCGCCCCCCCCCCCCCCCCGCGCCCGCGGTGGGCCTCTCCCGCTCCCCGCCCCCCGGGTGGGGGGCCGGCGGGGGCGCCGCCCCCCCACCACCCGAAGAACGTCGGCCCCGCGGCGAACTCCCCTCGCCGCGGAGCCGCGAGCACCGCATCCTTCCGTCCCGACACCAGGAGGAACCGTGCACCTCAGAACCAGGCTGGTGGCCGCCGCGGCGGCCACCGCCACCCTCACCGCCGTGGCGGCCGTGGTCACCGCAGGGGCCGCGCAAGCGGTCGCCGGACCCACCGTCTCGTCATGGATCACCACCCCCGACCGGACGCAGCTGCTCGCAGCAGGGTCGAGCCTGACCTTCAACACCGACGGCACCCGGCCCGGCACGATGATCGACGTCAACGCGGCGCAGACGTTCCAAGCCATCGACGGCTTCGGCGCGTCCATCACCGACTCGTCGGCGGCGCTGCTGTACGGCCTGCCCGCCGCGCAACGCGACCAGGTCATGCGCTCACTGTTCAGCCCGGGCGAGGGCATCGGCATGAGCTTCCTGCGCCAGCCCATCGGCGCGTCGGACTTCGTGTCGGGACCGCACTACACCTACAACGACCTGCCGTCGGGTCAGACCGACCTGAACCAGACGCGGTTCTCGATCGCCCACGACGAGGCGCGGATCCTGCCGCTGCTGCGCCAGGCCCTGCAGCTCAACCCGGGCCTGAAGATCATGGCCAGCCCGTGGAGCCAGCCGGCGTGGATGAAGACCAACAACTCGCTGGCCGGCGGCCGGATCAAGGACGACCCGGCCTACTTCCGCTCCTGGGCGCTGTACCTGGTGAAGTTCGTGCAGGCGTACCAGGCCGCCGGGGTGCCGATCTACGCGCTGACGGTGCAGAACGAGCCGCAGAACCGCACCCCGGACAACTATCCCGGCACCGACCTGCCGGTGGCGCACCAGGACCGGGTCATCGGCGAGCTCGGCCCGATGCTCCAGGCGGCCGGCCTCGGCCACGTGAAGATCATCTCGTACGACCACAACTGGTCGCTGCACCCCGACGACGCTGCCGACGCCCAGCGCCTCGGCTACGACCCCGAGCCCAACTACCCGTACGACGCGCTGCGCGGCCCGGCCGCCCAGTGGATCGACGGAACCGGCTACCACCACTACGCCGGCGACGCCGGGGCGCAGAACAACCTGCACAACGCGTTCCCCGACAAGGACATCTGGTTCACCGAGGGCTCCGGCTGGCGCGGCGCCGCCGACCCCTTCGCCCAGTACTTCGCCGACACCCTCAAGTGGCACGCCCGCAACATCCACGTCGCCGCGGTCCGCAACTGGGCCCGTGGCGTACTCAACTGGAACCTCGCCCTCAACTCCCAGGGCGGGCCGGTCAACGGCGGCTGCGGCAGCAACCCCGACGGTATGTGCACCGGCGTCGTCACGATCGACGGGACGACCGTCACCCGCAACGCCGAGTACTACACCATCGGGCACATGAGCCGGTTCGTCCGTCCCGGCGCGGTGCGCATCGGCTCAAACAACGCCGGTGACCTGCACAACGTCGCGATGCGCAACACCGACGGCTCGATCAGCCTGGTGGTGACGAACATCAGCGGCGACGCCCGCCAGTTCGGCATCGCGTACAACGGCATGTTCGTCGCCGCAGCCCTGCCCGGCGGGGCGGTGGCCACCTACACCTGGAACGGCTCCGCCCCGCCCTCGCCCAGCGCCCCGCCCTCGGCGAGCCCGAGCGCGTCCCCGTCGGCCCGGCCCAGCACGTCACCCTCGGCGAGCCCGAGCCAGCCGTCCGGCCCGTGCCCGGTGTCGGAGACGGCGTACTACCGGATCACGTCCGTGCACAGCGGCAAGGCCCTCGACGTCCGCGACGCCTCGACCGGCAACGGGGCCGGCATCCAGCAGTGGGACTACTTCGGCAACAGCAACCAGCAGTGGCGCTTCACCGCCACCGGTGGCGGCTACTACCGCATCGCGGCCCGCCACAGCGGCAAGGTGCTCGACGTCAAGGACGTGTCCACGGCCGACGGCGCGGGCGTGCAGCAGTGGGACTACGCGGGCGGCGCCAACCAGCAGTGGCAGCTGCTCGCCGCGGGCGGCGGGACCTGCCGGATCGTGGCCCGCCACAGCGGCAAGGCCCTCGACGTCAAGGACGTGTCGACGGCCGACGGCGCGGGCATCCAGCAGTGGTCGTACACCGGCGCGGCCAACCAGCGCTGGACGTTCACGGCAGTGAGCTGACCGATCGCCGGGCGCGGCCGTGCACCTGCTCGGCCGCGCCCGTCAACCCTGTTGCCTGAAGTTTCCCGTGATCACCTATTCAACGTCTTCGCTGCTAGCGTCCTTGTCAGCAACTCCGAGCAACCCACCTACGCAGGGAGGCGGCCATGTCGCTAACGTTCCTCGGCAAGGACCCGGATAGCCCCGGCAACGACAGCCCGACCATCTGGGATGACGGGGACAGTTACGTGATCCAGGGATGGCGTATCACCGACTCGGCAGAACTCGCCGAGATCGGAGACATCCCCGCTCACGAGACAGTCCTGCGCATCCCGAAGCGGATGATGCAGTTCTTCCCGGAGGTAAAGAGCAGTGGCGGAGCAGCCGACGTTCGCTGAGCTTCTGGCCAGATGCCAGAACAGCGCTGTGCACCTGGAGATGCGCGACGGCTATATGCTCGACGACCCCGTTTTGCACGCGTGGCGTGAAGGACACCGGCCAGATCTCTCCAGCCCCGAGCCGTGGTGGCTGAACTGGCACCAACTCCTTCAGCCGGCTGTCGAACGCGGAGTACGTGTACGCCGAGCCCGTGTCGTCAGCGAGCCCATCAGCGAGTACATCCGCTACGAGTACGACGTCACGTCGGTCATGAACATCGCTGCGGGGGAGCTGGTGCGCTGGCTCCCCCGCAGTAACGCCACCGACCTTCTACTCCCCGGCAACGACTACTGGGTGTTCGACGATCACGCGGTCCAGGTCATCCACTTCAACGGCGTCGGCACTGTTGTGGAACGTGAGGTCAGCACGGACAGCCGTCTGATCGCGCAGTGCCAGTCCGCCTTCGAAGCCGTGTGGGAACGAGCCACCCCGCACAAGGACTACAACCCGAGCTGACTGTGCCCACTCCGTCTTCGAGCACACAGCAGGCCCTTGAAGCTCTTGGGCTCCGTCTTCGTGAGATCAGGCTTGGAGCCGGTCTCACGGGGCGGAGCCTGGGCGCTCGTGCCGTCTGGCTCCCGTCGAAGGTCAGCAAGATAGAGCACGGCAAACAGACGCCCTCCTACGACGACATCCGCGTGTGGTGCCGCATCTGCGGTGTACCAGAGCAGATCCCTGAACTGATCGCCTCCGTACGTGCAGTCGAGGGCATGTTCATCGAGTGGCGCCGCATGGAGCGGACAGGGCTGAAGCTCGCCCAGGAGTCCGTCAGGGCGCTCTACGAGAGCACCCGGAACTTCAGGGCGTACAGCGCGTGGAACATTCCCGGCCTGTTTCAGACCGCTGCGTACACGAAGGCCGTCCTCTCCACGCTGGTTGAGCGCCGCGGACTGGTCGACGACACGGAAGAGGCCGTGGCGGTCCGGATGGAACGCAAGGCCATCCTGCACAGGGGTAATCACCGATTCGCCGTCGTGGTGGAGGAGTCGGTGCTCCGGAACAACATCGCTGGTGCTGATGCCATGGTCGAGCAGATGGAGCACCTGCTGGAGCTGTCTGCACTTCCCCGCGTGAGCTTCGGTGTCATCCCCCTGGACGCCGACCGCCGGGTGGTGTGGCCCGTCGAGTCGTTCTGGATGTTCGACGACGACCGGGTCCAGGTCGAGTTGGTGTCAGGTTGGCTGAACATCACGCAGGCTCACGAGCTGTCGTCCTACTCTCAGGCGTTCGCCAGCCTGCATGCAATCGCCCTGTACGGGTCGCAGGCGCGAGGACTGCTCCTGTCGGCTATCGGGACCTACACGCAGGGTGACCATTCAGGTGGGGAGGGGCGGTAGCCGGGGGTTTCCGGCGAGGGCGTCCCGTAGTGCCTGGTAGATGTTGAGTCCGTTCGTGGCGAGGGTGGAGATGTAGGCGCGGATGGTGAGCCAGTCTCGGGCGCCATCGATGGTGCGCCAGGTTTCGCCGATCCTGCCCTGGTGGGACCGACACGGCGGTGAGACACCACCCCGACGGTCGGCCCTCGCGTTCCCATCGACGGGCGTCACCTGAATGACGCTCATAGCTCCAGTTGGCTCCCGAGGGCTGTTGCAGAGCAACCTGGAGCAACTTCGTTGAGTCCGTCGATATGCGCTGCTTAGCGTCGAGCAGTCACCCACGGACGGTTCCAGCCAAGCGTGTGTCAGGGCTTTCCTCCCGGCTCGCACCCTGGGAGAACAGGCCGTCCGTGGGTGGCCTACATCGACGGAAGGCGCGAGGAGAAGCCATGACCGCCCGCAAGACATTCCAGGAGCTTGAGACGGAGATCCGTCCAGATCTGCGGTTCATGCGCCGGATCAACAACGCGCACACGTGGGACACCTCTACCGATACCGTGCGACGCATCTACGACCACCTCACCGCCGTCCGTGAGGAGTTCGTCAGTGAGTAGCCCGACAAATTGGCTGACCGGCAATGGCGAGATGGTGTCGATCGGCGACTACGTGGCGATCGACCTGGATAAGGACGCGGTAGGCCAGATCGTCGAGGTCTGCGGTGACCACACGGGCCGTCCGGTGGTCGAAGTGACCGAGGGGCGCAGAACGGGCATGAAAGTGCCTGTGTGGCCCAGCCAAATGCTGTTACGGGTCCTGCGGTAGACAACCCCAGAGGTGGGTGGAAGAAGGGCGGGCGGGCACCTGTGCCCGGACGCGGTGCCCGATGAGGAATGGCTTGGCCCTCCGATGACAAGTTCGGGGGCAGCGCCGGCGCCTATCGAATGCGTTCGTGCTGGAGCGCTAGGCGACCTGGAATGGATAAGCGATGCCGGGCGGATCCTCGCCCACCCGGCCGTCGACGGCCTCCCGGATGAGGTCGGCGTGGCCGGTGTGCCGGGCATACTCCTCGATCATGTCGACCAGCAGGCGGCGCAACGTGAGCAGGCTGCCGTCCGGCGCGGTGTAGACGGTGTCGACGCCGGTGGTCATCAGCACCTCGGTCACCGCCCGCCGGGACCGGTCGACGGCCTGCTCCCACATCGCGTACAGCTGAGCGGCGTCGTCGTCGGCGGCCGAGCGCCACTCCCAGCCGGGCTCGGCGTCGCGTTCCATGTCGCGCCACGGCGCGGGCAGCTCTGCTCCGGCCAGGTCGCCGGTGAAGTTGACGTCCTCCATGTAGGCGAGGTGCTTGAGCAGCCCGCCGAGGGTCATCGCCGAGGCGCCCAGGCTCGTCCGCAGGCCGGCGTCGTCCAGGTCGGCGCACTTCCAGGCGAACGTGGCCCGCTGCCTTTCCAGCGAGCCCAGCAGGGTCTCGGCCTCACCGGCGATGGCCGGCGGCTCCGGATAGCCCACCACGTCGACAAGCGTCATGGCAGACCTCTACCCAGCGGCGCGCTCGCCAATCGCGCATCCTGCCGACCGCACTCCGCAACCAGCCGGTGGCGTGCAGCGCTCATCCCGTGCCGGGCAGCCCGGGATTGCGGCGCAGCCCGGGGTGTACGCCGCGCGGGTTGCCGCTGTGTTCGGCCAGGCGCTGCAGCAGGGCGAGCAGCTGGCGCCGTTCGTCGCCGTCGAGGCCGGTCAGCAGGTCCTGCTCCTCGGCGTCGGCGATGGCGATGGCCTCGGGCAGCAGGGTGCGGGCGGCGTCGGTCAGGTGGATCGCGTGTGCGCGCCGGTCGGCGGGATGCCGCCGGCGTTCGGCGAGCCCGCGCCGTTCGAGGTCGTCGAGCAGCCCGACCATCACCTTGCGGTGGATGCCGAGCGCTTCGGCGAGCTGCTGCTGAGTCCGGCCCTCGCCTTGGGCGAGGTGCATGAGCAGGCCGAAGTGGTTGGGCTGGATGCCCAGCGGGGCCAGGCGATCGGTGAACCGCGTCGCGGTGTGGAAGCCGAGTTGCGACAGCAGGAAGTTGGTCCGCTCGCCCAGCGGCCGGTTCGATGACTCAGGCACCGACATATTGTACGTCCACGGAATTGTCCTGTACGGTAACAATTACCAATCCTCCGTATGCCGAAAGGGCACCAGATGAAACTGACGGTCTTCGGAGCCACCGGCGGCATCGGCGGGCACATCGTGCGCCAGGCCCTCGACGCCGGACACTCCGTGACAGCGGTGGTCCGAAGCTCGGCAAGCTTCGATCTGCGGCACCCGGCCCTGGAAGTGGCGACGGTCCCCGGCCTGACCGACCCGGACCTCCTGCTGCCCGCGGTGACGGGCAGCGACGCGGTCCTGTCGGGCGTCGGCGCTCGCGGGCGCAAAGCCGGCACCGTGGCCTCCGACGCGACGCGCGGCATCCTCGCCGCCATGGCGGCGGGCGGGGCATCGCGCTTCGTGGCGGTCAGCGCCGCCCCGCTCGCCCCGCCGCCCGAGGGCGAGGGCTTCTTCAGCCGCCGGATCCTGCTGCCGCTGGTTCGCGCGGCCTTCAGGGACGTCTACAAGGACCTGGCGGTGATGGAGGGGCTGATCCTGCAGAGCCGGACCGAGTGGACGGTGGTCAGGCCGCCCAAGCTGGTCAACAAGCCGGTGACCGGCCGATACCGCACGGTCATCGGCGGCAACGTCGTCGGGGGCCACACGATCTCCCGGGCCGACGTGGCACACGCCATGCTGGCCGCGCTGGGCGACCCGGCGACCATCGGCCAGGGTGTCGGCGTCGCGTACTGACGTGCTGCGACATCGCGGGTCGCCGACGTCGCACTTCCTCAGGCACGGAACGCGTCGGTGGGGCCAGCCTGCGGGAGTCCGACGGCGCTCCTGCCTGCCTGTGCCGTCATGGCGGCGAGGCGGTTGTGCAGGGTGCTCCTGACGGTCGGCCAGTCGTCGTCGACGACGGCGTAAAGGACCGTGTCACGCCAGGTGCCGTCGCCACGTCGGCGATGTTTGCGCAGGACACCTTCCCGGGCGGCACCGAGCCGCTCGATCGCCGCCTGGGCGCGCAGGTTGAGGATGTCGGTGACGAACGCGATCCGGACGGCGGCGAGCGTCTCGAAGGCGTACGCCATCATGAGCAGCTTCGCCTCGACGTTGAGCCCCGTACCCCACCAGCGGCGTCCCAGCCACGTGTAGCCGATCGACAGCGACCGTAGCCCGGGTTCCGGATCGGAGAACGACGTCGTACCGGCGAATTCGCCCGTGGCGACGTCGATCTGGGCGTACGGCAGCCGGCCGCCCCGGGCTCTGGCGGCGAGTGCGGCGGTGATGTGCCCGGTGGCGTCGTCGAGGGTGACGGGTCGGGCCAGGCCACCGGGCGGGCTCTGCCACCGGAACACCTCGTCGTCTGCGGCGTCATGGCCGACCGCGGCGAGGTAGCCGGGCGCGTGCTCGACGGCCAGTGGCTCCAGCCGGACGTGCCGACCGGTGAGCACCGGCAGCGCGTACCACAGATGATCGTTTTTCATGTCGTGCATGGTTTCGTCCGCGGAAGGCCGCCGCACCCTGTTTCCCAGCAACGGAACGGGCGAAGGAGCCGGGGCACGCACGTGATGTGCCCCGGCCCTTCGCCCGTGCAGGCAGGGTGATGTCGGCGTTCAGCACGCCGCCGTGGGATCGGCGACCTGGTCGGCGTAGGTGCCGATCAGGTCACCGCCGACATTGCCGCTCATGGTGTTGCCGCAGATGCGACCGTGCGGGCCGAATTCCTGGACCTTGATGCCGCCGCGGGCGTTGTCGGTGATGGTGTTGGCGTAGACGTCGTTGCCGACGGCGTCGCCGGGCAGGTCGCCGCCGATGCGTACGCCCGCGGCCGCATTGTGGTGGATCACGTTGCCGCGGATGGTGTTGTAGGAGCCGCGCGATTCGATCGCACCGGAGTTGCCGTTGCGTGCCGCCTGTCCGGTGCAGGTGTTGAACGCGATGTCGTTGTGGCTGGCGCCCTCCTTGACGTCGACGCATTCGGCGCCGCGGGTGTCGAAGACGTTGCCGTAGACGCGGTTGCCGTTGCTGGCGTCGGGTTCGGGGGAGGGGTTGAGGTAGGTCTGCTCGGGCGCCGTGCCGATGTAGACGCCTTCGCCGTTCTGCCCGGTCGTGGTGTTCGGGACCTGGAAGTCGTGGACGCCGCACGGGCCGATCCGGTTGCCGGCGACGAGCGAGCCGGTGGCGAAGTACTTCATGCGCACGCACTCGCCGCCGAGGTTGGTCAGCCGCATGCCCAGGATGCGGGTGCCGGACACGCCGTCGCCGGCGACCAGGCTCACCACGTAGATCGCCTTGTCGCGGTAGCAGGCCTCGACCAGCTCGTCGCAGACCTTGCCGTCGATGGTGAACCCGCTCAGCGTGGTGTCGTCGTGGTGGATCTGGAACACCCGCGACGACGTGCCGGCGCCCTGCAGGACCGCGGTGGGCGGGCCGGTGACGGTGACACCGGGGCGCACGGTGGCGACGTCCTCGGCGTACACGCCGGGGCGCAGCACGATCGTGGCGCCCGACGCCGCCGCGCCGATAGCGGCACGCAGCGTCCGGTACGGGTGGGTGAAGCTGCCGGCTCCCGTGTCGTCGACGCCGCGGACGGGGTCGACATGCAACACGTCGGCGGAGGCCGACGCCGATGCGGGCGCGGCAAGCAGTGACAGCGAGACGGCAAGCGCCACCGCCGCGGCTCGCGGCAGGACTGATCGCGAAGACATGCAAGCACCTTTCGGAGAAAGGCGCCCTCACCCGAGCTGTTCTTGGGCGCATGGCACCGGGGACACCGGTGCCTTACGTGAGCGGTGTGACGTTAGAGCGCAGCGGTCGTCATTGTCAACGGACTGGCCGAACTCCTTGGCCCTCAGCGGGTTCATGCGGTGGATCGTCGCACCGTCCAGATCGCTTCCTGGGTCGCGGTGGTCCCGCATCGTGTGTCGACTTGGATCACGCCCTTGTACAGGTGCGATGCAAAGGATCCCTGCACCGTCCACATGTCGGCGCTGTTTCTGTGGTGTGGCCGGGTATTGACAGTCTTCGGGTCCGCGTCTAGCTTCTGGGGCATCGATACACCACTGCATCGATACACCGGACGACTCGTCGAACCCGAGCCGACGAGTCATCCGGCCCCGGCAGGCCGGAGCCAGCAGCGCCAGGTCCGGCAATGAAGGAACCGGGTTCATAACCCCCTCCGACGAAAGAGGCGCACATGAACCGCACCATCCGCCCCGCCGCGCTGGCCGCCACCGCGGCCGCGGCCCTGCTCGCCACCCTGGTGTCGGCGCCTGCCGCGCTCGCCGCGACCCCGCTGACCATCTCCGCGGTCACGGCCAGCGGCGATGACGGCAACGTGCCCGCCAACACCATCGACGACAACCTGTCCACCCGCTGGTCCGACGAAGGCGACGGGGTCTGGATCCGCTACGACCTCGGCTCCAGCAAGACCGTCGGCTGGATCGCGCTGGGCTGGCACCGCGGCGACGAACGCCCGTTCACCTTCGACGTCCAGACGTCCACCGACGGGTCCTCGTGGAGCACCGCCATCGGCAACCGCACCTCGTCGGGCAGCACCACCGCCCAGGAGGAGTACGACTTCTCCGACCGTGCCGCCCGCTACGTGCGCGTCGTCGGCCACGGCAACACCCTCAACGAGTGGACCAGCATCACCGAGACCGACATCTACGGCGCCGGCTCGCCCGGCGGTGGTGGTGGGGGAGGCAACTGCACCTACCCGGCGCAGATCCTCAACCTGACCAACTGGAAGGAGACCCTGCCGACCGGGTCGTCGGAGAGTCCCACCGAGATCAAGCAGCCGGCGCTGAACACGTTCGCCGTCGACCCCTGGTTCAAGGTCAACTCCAGTTGTGACGGCGTGCAGTTCCGCTCCGCCGTCAACGGTGTCACCACCAGCGGATCCGGCTATCCCCGCTCCGAACTGCGCGAGATGACCAACAACGGCACCTCCAACGCCGGCTGGTCGTCCACCTCGGGCACCCACACCCTGGTCATCAGCCAGGCCGTCACCAACCTCCCGGCGACCAAGCCCCACGTCGTCGCCGGGCAGATCCACGACTCCGAGGACGACGTGACCGTCTTCCGGCTCGAGGGCAGCAGCCTGTACCTCACCAACGGCGACGACACCCACTACAAGCTCATCACCAGCAGCTACCAGCTCGGCACCCGCTTCGAGGCCAAGTTCGTCGTCAGCGGCGGGCAGGTCAAGGCCTACTACAACGGCACCCTGCAGGCCACGCTGAGCAAGAGCTTCTCCGGTGCCTACTTCAAGGCCGGCGCCTACACCCAGGCCAACTGCACCAATTCCTCGCCCTGCAGCAGCACCAACTACGGGCAGGTCATCATCTACAGCGTCACGGTCAGCCACACGTAACCGGCGCTGACCGGCTCGTCGGTGCACCGCGGTGGCGAAGGCGCGCGGCCTTCGCCACCGCGGCCCGTCGTTCGACTACGCCGCGTCGTCCGATCGGTCGGGCGAGGCTTTCGCCGCCGGTCCGCTCACGGGGATGTTGCGCAGGTTGAGCACGAACATCACCGCCACGCCCACCACCAGGGCGATGTCCGCCACGTTGCCCACGAACGGGCCGTAGTCGATGAAGTCCACCACGTGCCCCCGCGCGAAGCCGGGCTCGCGGAACAGCCGGTCCAGCAGGTGCGTGGCCGCTCCGCCGAGCATGAGGCCGAACCCGACGGCCCAGGCCCGTGACGTCACCCGGCGAGCGACGTAGGTGATCGTCCCGACCGCCGCTGCCGCGAACAGGGTCAGCACCCAGGTGTACTCGGTGCCGATCGAGAACGCGGCGCCCGGGTTGTAGGTCAGCCGAAACCGCACCAGCTCGCCGATGACGTTGATCGGTGCCCGGCCGGCCAGCCCCACGGCCCACCACTTGGTCAGCTGGTCGACGGCCACCAGTCCGGCCGCCAGGGCGAGCGCCATCAGGAACAAGCGCGACGTCCGACTCGGCGACACTGCCCGGTCATCTGCCGGCTGGTCCATCTCGATCTCCCTGTTCCCGGTGCCCGCGCCTGTGACGTGCGGATCGCCACCCTAACCCATCGGCGAACGCAGCCGATTCCGGTTGCGGCGATCATGGGGATGGACGACGCTACCGGGATGCTGCTTCGCCTTGCCGAGCCAGAGGATCTCGACGACCTGCTCGACGTACAACAGGAGGGTGCGCAGCGGGCGCTCGCGCACATCTTCCCGCAGGACACCCATCCGTTCCCGCGAGACCTGATCTTCGCCCGCTGGGTCGCGGAGATCGCCGACCCGGGCATCGAGGTGTACGTCATCGAGCGAGAGGGCAGGGTCAGCGGCTTCGCGGCCACCCGAGGTGACGAACTGCTGCACTTCGGCACCGCCGCGGACACCTGGGGAACGGGACTGGCGGCCGCCGCCCACGACGACATCCTGAAGCGGCTGTCCGCCGCCGGGGTCACCCTGGCCCGGCTGCGCGTCTTCGAGGAGAACCACCGGGCGATCCGCTTCTACGAGAAGCTCGGCTGGCAGCGGACGCCGGCCCGCACCAGGACGTCCTTCCCGCCATACCCGGTGCTGGTGGGCTATGAGCGCCGGTGCTAACCAAACCGGTGCGGCTCTCGGACTCATTCGAACAGGTGCCGGTTGGCGCGACTCCAGCGGATGTGTTCAGCCGCTGCGTCGAGCACTCCGCTGTCCCGCCAGGCGACCTGCGGCTGCAGCCCTTGCGCCGCGAGCCGGCGGGCCCGTGCCCACACCGCCTCCTGCGCGGCGATGACCTCGTCGACGAGACCGGCAGCCGAGTCGAGACCGTATTCCGCGGCGAACAGTTCCAGCCTGCGCCGCCGGTCCGGCGGGGTGGAGTAGCCCAGCCACCGCAGACAGGTGTGGTCGTCGCGAAACGGCGCGACGTACTCCAGTGCGTAGGCGACATCGTGGATCGGCGGGTTCGGCCAGACATAGTCCCAGTCCAGGATGCCCACTGGCCGGCTGCCGCGCCACACCAGGTTCCACGGCCCGAAGTCACCATGACAAATCAGCTCGCCCATGCCGAACATGCCGGGGTCGGCTGCCCACCCCGCCGCGGCGGCCGGACGAAAGCCGCGCACCGCCTCGTGGTACTCGCGCAGCAGACGAGCCATCGCGGCCAGGCCTTCGTCTTCGGCCACCTTGGCCCAGCCCTGACTTCCGGATTCTCCGTCGAGGTAGCTGAGCACCTCCCGGCCCTCGTCATCGATACCGAGAAACCGAGGAGCGTAGGGAAAGCCGACGCCTTCGAGGTGACGCAGCAGCTCGTGGACGGTGGCCGACCAGGGATGCACAGGCCGCCGGACCGTGCCTCCGACGCGGACCACCCGGCGATGCGGATCGTCCTGGAGCAGCTGGTGATCTGCCATACCCGGTGACGCTACCCGCCGTACCCGACCGCACAACGCCTTTGCCGGGTCGACGGGCGCTCAGCGTGCGGGGCCGGTGGAGGCGCGCACGATCAGTTCGGGACGTACGAGCATGGAGTGGCCCACCGTCGATTCGCCGGTGAGCCGTTCGCGCAGCTGGGAGAAGGCCTCGGCAGCCATGTCGGCCAGCGGCTGGCGCACCGTGGTCAGTGCGGGCGAGGCCAGGTCGGCCAGCACGATGTCGTCGAAGCCCACCACCGAGATGTCCCGGCCGACCTCCAGCCCCGCGTCGCGGATGCCCGCGCTGATGCCCAGGGCGCACATGTCGTTGATGGCGACGATCGCGGTCGGCCGCCGGTCCCCGGCGAGCAGGTCGCGTACGGCGGTGCGGCCCAGCCCGGCGACGTCGAGGTCGCCGTACGGCTCCTCGGAGGCGCCCGACCACACGATGGCCTGCTGCGGGTCGAGGCCGGCGTCGGCGAGCGCGTCGGTGAAGCCGCGGTAGCGTTCGCGGCGGTTGACGCTGCGTACGGAGCCGGACACGAACGCTATCCGCTGGTGGCCGAGTTCCAGCAGGTGGCGGGTGGCCAGCTGGGCGCCGATGACGTTGTCGACGCCGATGTTGACCAGCGACGGCGGGTCCCCGGCCTGGGCGGTGCGGTCGAAGGCGACCAGGCTCAGTCCCTGGTGCACCAGCGGCATGACGTGTTCCAGTGACGGCAGCGAGGAGCACAGCACGATGCCGCGGATGCCGTCGGACCACAGCTCCTCGATGTAGCGCCGCTCGCGGGCGGGGTCGCGCTCGCTGTTGCACAGCAGCACGTGGTAGCCCTCGGCCAGGGCGGCGTGCTCGAGGTGGCGGGCGAAGGTGCCCCAGAACGGGTTGGCGACCGACGGCACGACCAGGCCGATGACCTGGATGCGGCCGGTGCGCAGCTGGCGTGCGGCGCGGTTGGGGCGGTAGCCGAGCTGGCTGATGGCCTCTTCGACGCGCTTGCGGGTCTGCGGCAGCATGCGGCCGGGGCGGCCGTTGAGCAGGTTGGACACGGTGCTGGGGGATACGCCGGCGGCTTCGGCCACTTGGTAGATCGTCACACCGGTCACGTGCTGCCTCCATTTTGCTGAGCCTCGGGCTGCCGGCCCGGAGTGAACGTAGTGTACCGGCGCACAGCTCCAGCACCAGATGCAGGATGCGGCTGTTTCCTTTATATGAACGTGATGTCACGGGTCCGTTGACAAGGAAGAGACGCGGTCCTAGGTTAAGTGCACCGTTGCACCAGTAAATCGATGCATGATTGCCGTCCGGCCTTCGGGCCGATGGTTTGTAGGGCCCGCCCGGCGGGCCTGGCTCGGGCACCACCCCCTGAACCCACCTGTTTGGCGGCATCGATGCCGCGGAAGGCGAGTTTGCACATGGCTTCGCAGACATCAGCGGTGACCCGTCGCACCGTCCTGGGTGCGGCCTTCGGCCTTGGCGTGGCGGCCGCGGCCGGCTGCGGCGGGCCCGCGCCGAGCAGTTCGACCGACACCGGCGAGGTGTCCGGCACGATCCGGCTGCTCACCCCCATCTTCGAAGGCGCCGAAGGCCAGAAGACCCTGGAAGGCCTGCTGGCGACCTTCAAGCAGAAGCACCCCAAGGTCACCGTCGAGGTCGACTACACCACCTACGCCAAGCTCAACGAGAAGCTGACCACCTCGATCGCCGGCGGCCGGCCGTACGACGTGATGCTCATGGGTGTCGGCTGGATCCCGCCGTTCGCCGCCAAGGGCGTGCTGGCCGACCTCGGTGAGAGCGCCGACGGGCTGACCTCCCGCTTCAACAAGCGTGTGGTCGACCCGGGGGTATACCAGGGCAAGGTCTACGCCCTGCCGATCATGCTGGACACCCGTTTCGGTATCTACCGCAAGGACATCTTCGCCGAGGCAGGCCTGTCCGCGGCGCCGAAGAACTTCGACGAACTGCGCGACATGGGCCGCAAGCTGACCAAGCGGGAGGGCGGCAAGCTCGTCCGCGCGGGCGTGGACATCCTGTCCAACGACCTGCGCCAGACGTTCCTGCCGCTGATGTGGGCCAACGGCGGAGAGCTGTTCACCCCCGACGGCAAGGTCGCCTTCAACTCCCCGGCTTCGGTCGCCGCGCTGCAGCTCATGACCGACATCATCGTGACCGACAAGTCCGAGGACTTCGGCTACACCCAGCCCGGCGCCGCCACCGGCATCCCGCTGGTGCAGGGCCGGGCGGCGATGATGGTCGGCCACAACAACGTCTGGCTGGAGATCGAGAAGAACGCTCCCGACCTGGTCAAGGACGGAAAGATCGGCTTCTTCCCGATCGCCAACACCCGGGCCGCCATGTTCCAGGGCGGCACCCTGGGCACCGTCGCCGCCAAGTCCCAGCACCCCGCCGCGGCCAAGGCCCTGGTGCAGTTCCTCGCCGACAGCGACGCCGCGCTGGCCGCCTGCAAGCAGCGCGGCAACGTGCCCGCGCTCAAGGCGCTGGAGAGCAGTGAATACGTCAAGGCCAACCCGTCGGTGCAGTTCGCGATGGGCAACCTGGACTCCGCCTTCTCCGAGGGCGGCGTGCCGGCCTGGCTGGAGATCCGCGGCGACTTCAAGGCCGCCATCGAGTCGGCACTGCTGGGCAAGAAGTCCCCGCAGCAGGCTCTCGACGAGCTCGCCGCGAAAGCGACCCAGGTGATGGCGCGTTCCTGACGCCGCCCGGATCATGCTGATCCGCCGCGGGCGCGATGCCCCGACGTCGCGCCCGCGGCCGCTATGGAAGGAGAACCGGTGACGGTGACCTCGCTGCCGGCCAAAGCGCCCGCGGCCGGCGCCCCGCCCGGCCCGACCCGCGCGCCGCGCCGTCGGCGCCGCCTGGGCTACGAACGACGGCGTGCCGCCTGGCTCATGCTCACCCCGGCCCTGATCCACCTGACCTGGTGGATCGGCATCCCCGTGCTCGCCACGTTCGTGCTGGCCTTCACCCACTACGACGTGCTCGCCGGCACGGTCACGTGGGCCGGTCTGGACAACTTCACGGAGATCTTCGCCGACGAGACCTGGAACACCTCGATCCTGCACACCGTCGTCTACACCTTCTTCACCGTCCCGGTGGCGATGGCGCTGGCGGTGGTCATCGCGGTGCTGCTCAACGCGAAGATGCGGGCCCGTGCCTGGTATCGCGCGGCGTTCTTCCTGCCGCACATCACCGCGACGGTCGCCATCGCGCTGGTCTGGATGTGGATGTTCGAGCCGAACATCGGCCTGTTCAACGCGGTACTGGCCATGTTCGGTGTGAACGGTCCGGCGTGGCTGTCCGATCCGGACTTCGCGATGGCCGCGGTGATCGTGGTGAGCGTGTGGAAGGGCGTCGGCCTGAAGATGCTCATCTACCTGGCCGCGTTGCAGAGCATCCCGCCGGAGACGTATGAGGCGGCAGACCTCGACGGGGCCTCCGGGCCGCGCCGGTTCTGGTCGATCACGCTGCCGCTGCTCAAGCCGGCCACGTTCTTCGTGTTCGTGGTGTCGATGATCGACGCGTTCCAGGTCTTCGACCAGGTGTACGTGCTCACGCCCGACGGTGGGCCGGCGAATGCCACCACGGTCATGACCTTCGAGATCTACCGGACCGCGTTCAGCGAGTTCCGGATCTCGACCGCCTGCGCGCAGAGCCTGGTGCTGTTCGCGTTCCTGCTGGTGCTGACCGTGATCAGCAGGCGTCTGACCGGAAAGGACGACGATGCGCGTTAAACCCTCGCGGGTGCTGCTGCACCTGATCCTGGCCACCGGCGCGCTGATCA
Source organism: Catellatospora sichuanensis (assembly GCF_007483665.1). Lineage (GTDB taxonomy): Bacteria > Actinomycetota > Actinomycetes > Mycobacteriales > Micromonosporaceae > Catellatospora > Catellatospora sichuanensis. The sequence goes on along the minus strand of NZ_VIQO01000023.1, from coordinate 18,248 downwards.
TGATCGTGCCGTTCGCCTGGATGCTGATCTCGTCCCTGAAGAGCCACGCCGAGATCTCCGCCTACCCGCCGGTGATCTGGCCGACCGAGTGGGTGTGGTCCAACTACCCCAACGCCATGGGGTTCGCTCCGTTCGGCACCTACTTCCGCAACAGCCTGCTCATCGCCATCGGGCACACCGTCATCAACCTCGCATTGGCCACCATGGCCGGTTACGCGTTGGCGCGGGTGCCGTTCCGCGGAAGATCGCTGATCTTCATGGCGATCCTCGGCACGATGATGATCCCCACCTACACCAAGATCGTGCCGCAATACCTGATCGCCAAGGGTATGCCGTTCTTCGGCGGCAACGACTACCTGGGTCGCGGCGGCTTCGGCTGGCTTGACTCGTGGTGGGTGCTGATCGTCCCCGGCGCGCTGACGCCGTTCGCCATCTTCATGTTCCGGCAGTTCTACCTGTCGCTGCCGACCGAGCTGGAGGAGGCGGCCCGCATCGACGGCATGGGCGAGTTCGCCATCTTCGGCAGGGTGATGACGCCGCTGGTCAAGCCGGCGATCGCCACGGTCGCGCTGATCACGTTCGAGAACAGCTGGAACAACTTCCTGTGGCCGCTGATCGTCACCACCCGCGACGACCTGCGGGTGATCCAGGTCGGGCTGGCGGCGTTCCAGCAGGTCGAGAAGACCGAGTGGGCCTACCTGATGGCCGGGTCCACGCTGGCCACCATCCCGATGATCGTCCTGTTCCTGTTCACCCAGCGCTACTTCGTGCAGGGCTTCGCCACTGCCGGAATCAAGTGAGGAGTCACCACCCCATGTTCGACCTGACCGGCCGCCGCGCCCTGGTCACCGGTGCCGGCCACGGCATCGGCGCCGCCATCGCCCTGTCCCTGGCCCAGGCCGGTGCCGACGTCGCCGTCCACTACGGTCAGTCCGCGGCCGGCGCGGCCGAGGTCGTCGCCGCGGTCACCGCGGTCGGCCGCCGCGCCGTCGCGCTGCAGGCCGACGTCACCGACAGCGCCGCCGTCGACCGGCTGGTCGAGGACGCGGCCGCGTTCCTCGGCGGCCTCGACATCGTCGTCTGCAACGCGGGCCACCTCGTCGGCCGGGTGCCCGTCGCCGACATGAGCGACGAGCACTTCGCCCGGGTCGTCGACGTCAACCTCGGCGCGACGTTCCGGACCGTCCGCGCGGCCCTGCCCCACCTGCGCAAGGCCGGCGCCCGCGGCCGGATCATCACCATGTCGTCGCTGGCCGCGCACAACGGCGGCGGCCCCGGCACCGCCGTCTACGCCGCCGCCAAGGCCGGCATCCGCGGCCTCACCAAGGGCCTGGCCAAGGAACTCGCCGCCGACGGCATCACGGTCAACGCGCTGGCACCCGGCTTCATCGGCGACACCGCGTTCCACAACACGTTCACGCCGCCGCAGGCCCAGCAGAACATCGTCGCCGGGGTGCCGCTCAAGCGCCCGGGTTCCGTCGGCGAGGTCGCCGGGGCGGTCGTGTGGCTCAGCTCCGACGCGGCCGGATACACCACCGGGTCCACCGTCGACATCGACGGCGGGGCGTGGTTCCGGTGACCTCCACGGTCGCCTCGCCGCCGGTCGTCGCGCTGCCCGAGCAGCGCGGCGGCTGGTGGCACCGCTACGTCTGTCCCGCTCACGGCGTCGAACTCGACCACGTCGGCCTGCTCGGCGGGCGGTTCCCGGCGGACGGCGCGCCCTGCGCGCACGGCTGCCGCATCGACACCCCCGAGGTGCGCGGCGCGTGGACGGTGCTGGCCCACCAGGCCTGCGCCCGCGAGATCCGCCGCCTGGCCCGCACCGGCACACCCCGCGACCGCGCCGCCGCCGTCGACCTGCTGGACCGCTACACCGCACTGTACGAGCGGCTCGGCGCGACCGAGAACGACGACGCCGACGCGTGGATGCACCGCGGGCACCTGTTCCAGCAGGCCCTTACCGAGTCGATCTGGGCGGTGACCATCGGCGAGGCCGCCATGCGCGCCGGGGCCGCCGGACCGCTGCGCCGCACCCTGGCCGCCCGCGCCGCACTCGCCCGCGACACCCTGGTCGCCCAGGACCGGTTCCGCTCCAACTACACCGCCTGGCACCTGGCCGCAGGCGCCGTATGCACCGGCGACCCGGACTGGCTCACCGGCGAGCACGGCGTCTTCAGCCACGTGCTCGCCGCCACCGGGGCCGACGGCTGGGAATGGGAGGCCAGCACCTACTACCACGCCTTCGTGCTGCGGGCCTACCTGCTGGCGTTGCGCGCCTGCCCGGACGTGGCCGTCCCGGGCGACGTCGCGGCGCGGCTGGCCGCGATGGCCCGTGCGCTGACCGTGATCGCCCGGCCGGGGCAGCTGCCCGCCCTGCACGACGGCCCGTACCGGCGGCCCGCCTACGACCAGGAACTGGCCGACCTGGCCGAGCTGAGCGCGCAGCTGCTGCCGGCACCAGGGGAACCCGAACCGGTGACCGTGTTCGGCGACGCCGGGTACGCCGTCCTGCGCGGCCCCGACCTCACCGCGATAGTCGACTTCGGGCCGCACGGCGGCTCCCACGGACACCGGGACAAGCTCGCCCTCTACCTCTACGGCCCGCACACCCCCTGGCAACCCGACCCCGGCCAGGTCCCGTACGGGCATCCCGGCTGGCGCGAGCACTACGCCTCCACCGCCGCCCACCCCGCGTTCTCCGTCGACGGGCAGGAGCAGGCCGAATGCGCCGGGCGCCTGGTCCGCGCCGACGCGCACGGCGTCGAAGTCGCCTGCGACAGCGCGTACCCCGGGGTGACCGCGACGCGGCGGCTCACCCTGCACGACGGCAGCCTGACCGACGAGCTGACCGTGCGCGCCGACCGGCCCCGCCGGATCGCCCTGCACCTGCGCCCCGACACCGAACTGCAGGTGCGAGCCGTCGGCGATGCCGTCACCACCGTCTGGGCCGGTGACCGGACGCTGCACGGCACGCACACCGCCGACACGGCGGCGTTCTTCACCGCCCGGCCCGGCCCCGGCCCGGCCGACGACCCGCAGCGGTCCCGCACCCACGTGGACTGGACCGCGCACGACGCCACCGAGGTCACCTTCCGCTCGGTGTACCGCACGATCCCGCAGGACAGGAGCTGACCATGCTGCTCATTCCCGACCGTCTCGACCAGCTGCGCGAATCGCTGTCCACCACCCACCGCGAGCAGTGGCGGCGGCTGTACGAGCAGTGCGAGTGGTACCGGCTGCAGCACCCGCCCGCCGAACACCCCACGGCCAGCATCACCTACTTCGGTCCGGCCGCGGCCAACCTCGCCCTGGCCTACCGGCTCACCGGCCAGCGCGGCTACCTCGACGAGGCGTGGCGCTGGATCTCCACCTGCGTGGCGTACCCGCACTGGGGCAAGGCGAACCTGCCCGACCACGACCTCGACGCGGGCTGGCTGCTGCACGGGCTGTCGCTGGCCTACAGCTGGCTGCGCGAGGACCTCGGTCCCGAGCGGGCCGAGCTGCTGCGCGAGAAACTGGAGCTGCAGGGGCAGCGGCTGTACGACTACGCCGTGGCCACCGAGGGCGGCTGGTGGTCGTCGAGCTACTGGCAGAACCACCACTGGATCTGCCACACCGGCCTGGCCGCGGCCGGCTACGTGCTGGACCGTCCGGACTGGACCAAACGGGCCCGCGCCGGCATGGAGACCGTGCTGGAACTGATGCCGGCCGACGGATCCGACTCCGAAGGCGTCGTCTACTGGCGCTACGGCGTGCCGTGGCTGGCCGTCTACGCCGACCTGGTCCAGCACGCCGAAGGCGACGACCTGTGGCGGCACGGCGGCTTCCTGCGCAACACCTTCGGCTGGCGGCTGCACCAGTGCGCGCCCGGCTTCCAGGAGAACGTCGACCACGGCGACTGCCACGATCGGCGCAGCGGACACAGCGTCGCCCTCTACTACAAACTCGCCTCCGCGTACCGCATCGGCGAGGCGCAGTGGCTCGCGGACAAGGTCGCCCGCGAGTTTTTCTGGCGTGAGGCGTACGCCTCCGGCGTCAAGCCGGGCGTGATGGCCGAGGCCTACCTGGAACTGCTGTGGTACGACCCGAGCGTGCCCGCCGTCGATCCGGCCGCAGCCACCCCGACCACCGCCCACTTCCCCGACCTGGGGCAGGTCGTCGCCCGGACCGGCTGGCACGACGACGCCACCTTCGTCAGCTTCAAAGCCAGCCCCGGCGGCGGGCACCACGCCTGGGAGACCGCCGAGCGGCTGCGCAACGAGCGGGGCTGGACCACCCTCAACGCGGGCCACCACCACCCCGACGCGGGCGCGTTCGTGCTCGCCTCGCACGGGGCGTTCCTGGCCGTCGACGACGGCTACTGCAACCGCAAACGGGCCGAGTACCACAACACCGTGCTCGTGGACGGCCAGGGCTGGGCCAACGAGGACCGCTACCACGTGTACAAAGACCTGCCGTACGAGCACCAGGCCAGGGTGCGCGACGTGCTCGCCGAGGCCGGGTTCGCCCATGCGACCGCCGAGGTCGGCGCGATGTTCGACCGCGGCCTCGGCGTCGTACGCTGCGACCGGACCCTCGTCACGACGCCGCGCGGCCGGATCGTGATCCTTGACGAGCTCGCCGCGACCGCGCCCCGCGAGTGGACGATGCTGCTGCACAGCGACTGGCCCGCCGAGCAGCTCGACGAATCACGCCTGGTGCTGCGGTCCGGGCCCGGCCAGGCCTGGGTGACCCGGTTCGCCCCGGCCGGCGCGACGCTCACCACCGGCATCACCGTCATCGACGCCAACCCGACCTCGTCCACGCCGAGCCTGCGCATCACGAAGAACCTGCACACGGTACGGGCGACCAGCCCTCGGGTGCCCCGTACCGCGTTCCTCACCGCGCTGGAGCCGACCGGCACCCTGCAACCGGAACCGGCCCGGGCGGCCGCGCTGCACCAGGGCGTGACCTTCGGCGACGAGACCGTGCTCGTCGCGCCGCTGTCCCGGGAGATCGACGATGCGGGCGTACACGCCGACGCAGCCGCCGTGATCATCTCCGGCGACCGCGTCGCCGTCGTCGCCGCCACCCGCGTGATCCGCGACGGGGTCACCCTGCACACCTCCGCGCAGCCGTGGACGGGTGTGCTGGGATGACTGCCATGACGCCGCCGACCGTACTGTCCGCCGCCGGCCCGTCGCGGCGACGCCCGCGCGGGCCGAACTGGTACGGGCTCGCCCTGCGGGCCATGGCGTGGATCGCCTACCCGGCCCTGGCCGGGCTCGCGTTCCTACTGCTCAGCCTGGCCGTGGTCAGCTGGCTGCCGGCCTACGCCGCAGCCGGGCACGCGCTGTACCGGTGGCGCACCGGCGAGGACGAGCGCTGCTTCACCGGCACGCTGCGCGCCTTCGGCGGCTACTGGCGGATGCTGTGGCGGCACTCGCTGGCGTCCACGGCGGCCTTCGCGGTGCTCGTCGTCAATGTCGTCTTCCTTGCCGGGCAGCCCTCGCCGATGGCGTTCGCGCTGCTGGCCGCTCAGGTCGGGGTGCTGACCGCGTTCGTGCCGTACCACCTTGCGCTGGCCGCGGCGGCCGCCGTCGACGGCCCGCTCGCCGACCGGCCGCGCCTACGCCGTCGTGCGCTGGTCCTGGCATTCGGATCACCGCGGCGAGGTCTGCTGCTGCTGGCCGTCGCGGTGGCCGCGCCGCTGGTCGCACTGCCGCTCGCGGTCGGTCCGCTGCTTTTCGGTCCGACGCTGCCGCTGCTGGTCGCCCTGCACCTGGCGGCTCCACGCGGCGGCAGCTGACCCGCGGCACGTTCTCGACGCCCTGAGCGGTGCGCCCGACCTGGCGCACCGCTCGCGCCGTGGCGTCATTCGGCGTCGACGGCCAGCACCCCGCCCTTGGCGACGAGCTCGCCGCTGATCTCCACGAACAGGATTCGCACGTCCTGGCGCCGGGCGCCCAGGATCGCCTCGGCCTGCGCGGTGACCGCCTCGACGAACTGCCGCCGCTGGTCGAGACTGCGTCCCGCAAGCAACTCGACGGTGATGTTGGGCATGAGCGACTCCTGGTGATGAGGGTTTGCTGCGGATCAGCGCTTCATCGAGGCGGTTCCACCGTGGATGAGCCCTGAGGCCCGCCGGTCGGCGAATGGCGTTACTGCATCGTTGCACCAGCGTCTAGGTACGGCAAGACCATCGCGACCACCCCTCTACTCTCGACCGATCGAGCAGGAGCGTCGGCTTGTTGCCCAATCGTGATGAAATCGAGGGTTGAGAAGGCGCCGAACGGGGAACCGTGAGCGGATCCCGACCATCACGACGACGTGAGCGAGCGGCCGATGACCGACAAGCTGGAGCTGCGCCTGTACACCTCGGCGGTGGGCGTGTACCTGACCGCCCGCGGGCGACTGGACTCCACCACCGCACACCAGCTGGGAAGGGCGATCGGTGTCGCGCTCGACCGCTATCCCACCGACCGGCTCACCGTGGACGTCGCCGCCCTCGACGCGATCGACGCCGCGGGAATCAGCGTGCTGATGCTCTTCCGGACCAGCGCGCTGCAACGGGGCGTACACCTGACGGTCGCCGATCCGCCGCCGCACATCCGTGCGGTCATCCGGGCGCTACGCGCCGACCAGCTGCTCGCGGCCGCGTTCCGTGACCTTCCCGGCGGTGCCTCACCGCGGCACCGCGGTGACCGGCGCCGCTCCATCGCCGTACCTCGCCACTGCCTGCGTCCGTCGACCGCTGCGCGGCGTCGGTCGCGCTGATCCGCCCCGCGGCCCTGCCGGACCGGTCACCTGCCGCTGTCGGCGCGCCACCAGGACTTCGCGTCGGTCGCCTCCCCGGACCAGAACTCCAGGAGGTCCCCCGGCGCGAGCCCGAGGGCTCGTTCGATCTCGCCGGGGGTGAGGTTGCGCAGGGACTCCGACAGCGACCGGGTCAGATCCAGCCAGTAGCCACGCAACGTGGACTCGCTGACATACAGCTGCTTGGCGACCTGGGCGTAGCTGAGCCCGCGGGCGCGGCCGTGCAGGATCTGGCGCTGGCGCTCGCTGAGCAGCGTGATGCAGTCGCGCCGGACCAGGACCTCGAGGATCCCGACGACCGGCTGGGGCACGACGGTGCCGCCGGCGGCGACCTCGAGGAACAACTGCTCGGCACGGCCGGTCGGCAGGGCCTTGGAGACGACCCCGCTCGCTCCCGCGGCCAGGCACGCGGCCAGGACGAACCGGCGCTCCTCCTGGCTGTAGACGCAGATGCGGTAGCCGCACCCGGTCAGCGCGCGGATCGCGGCGATGCCCTGCCGCACGTCAGGCTGCTGCTCCAGGTTCGCCAGGTGCAGGTCGAGCACGATCAGGTCGACGACCGGTCGCCGGCGGATCAGCTCTTCCACCGTCGAGACCGCCGCGACCACGTCGAGGCCGGGCATGAGCAGGCCGAACGAGTCGCGTATCAGCGACGTGTCCTCGACGACCGCGACGGTGGGCCTCATGCCGCGTCCGCGAGGGCGTCACGGCCCGACCCGACGGCCGCCGTCGCGGGGCGGGACGAGATCGTCACGGTCGTGCCCTCGGCCACGGCGGACTCGATCTGGACGGCGAGGCCCTGCCTCCGCAGTTCGCCGACGACGACTTCGCGCAGCCCGATTCCGCCGGTCCTCGCCGCCGGGTCGAAGCCGACACCGTCGTCGCGTACGGTCAGCGTCCAGCTCCCACCGGCACCCTGGTCGAGGTGCACGACGACGCCGTCCGCGCGGGCGTGCACGCGTACGTTGAGCAGCAGGCTCTCCAGCGCGCGTTCCAGGGCGTCGGCCTGCGCGGCGCGGAGTCTCAGGCCGACGCCGAGATCGAGCAGGGCGTCGACGTTCAGGTCGGCGAACCGGTCGCACACCCGCCCGACCATCGCGGCGAGGGCCACGGAATGGCCGGGCTCGGCGGCCGTCCCGTCCCCGTGCTGCTCGCGACCGCGCAGGTAGGAGCGCATGCGCTGGAGTTCGACCTCGGCGAGGTCGATGAGCCCGGACCGGGCCGCCTCGGTGCTGGGCTCGGTGAGCAGGCGCATCACGGCGACGCCGTTGTGCATCATGACCTGGGCGCGGCGTTCCTCCTCGCGCCGGGCCAGTTCGGCCGCCCGGGCCCGGGAAGTGTCGGCGTCGTGCGCGATGCGGCGCGTGTAGCCGAAGAACATGCGGGTGACCAGCGCGTACACCACGTAGGTGAGGATGTTGCCGACGGCGGTCGAAATCATCGACCCGCCGGCGGAGGCGCCCAGATACACCAGGTAGCTGACGACGACGCCGAGCAGACCGCCCGCCCAGAGGGTGAGGCTGCGGACGCCGCTGGCCGTGATGATGATCGACAGTGCGTAGCCGGGCTGGTAGGCGACCCACGTGCCGAAGCGTTCGCCGGATTCCAGTACCAGCGGCGCGAGCGCCAGCAGCAGGCAGGCCAGTGCGAAGTCCGCCGCGGAGGCCGCAGCGCCGAGCGGACGGCGGCGCACGAGCGTCACCACGCTCACGGTCACGGTGGCGACGGCCGCGGCGATCCAGCACACGAGGTAGGCGGCGCCGTGCGGCGAGGTCGCCACGCCGGTGTGCACGGCGGGGATCATCTGCGCGAGGGTGCCGAGGCGGACGCCCGCGATGAAGTACGAGAACGCCCGCTCGACGCCGGCCCTGGTCGTCGGCAGTTCCGCGACACGCCACCGCACACTCCGGCTGCTCATACCGCTCCTCCCCGTGGGCGGCGGCCGGGGCCGCCGCAAAGTCTGCGGATTCGTTGGGTCACAGCGGCCCCCCGAAACGCAACGATCAAGGTACTTCAGCTGCGCACCGGAAGGTAGATCGCTGCCTGGCCGATTTCGGGACCCCGTCGGCCGATCGGACGGCGTGCGTCGCCGATTGGTCCCCTTCGTGGTTTGGTCTGCGATTTCAACGTGTTCGGGTTGCCTGTCATGGATTCCGCGATTTCGTTGGGTTGTCGTCCGCCCGGCCGTCGGATGTGATCACTAAGTCGCGTTCGTGGCGAGTTCAAGGAGGACAGATGCCAGAATCGATCGATGGCGGCGTGCGGGAAGTGCCCCGCCGTGCCGTCCTCAAAGGGGCCGGGGCGCTGCTGCCCGGACTGATGCTGCCGGTGGTGGCCGGTGGGGCAGCGGCCGCCGCCGCGAGCCCGCCACCGTCCGGAGGGGCTACGCAGGGCGTGTTCTCCGCGGGCGGCTACACGTGGCCGGTCGCCGGATCGCCGGGACGGACCGCGCGAGGCGTGTCCGGCGTGGCGTTCACGCTCACGGCAGGCCACCTGCCGCTGGCCGGGCGCCGGGTGCGGTTCTCGATCAGCGAGTTCCACGCGGTCGGCCGCAGCGTGTGGTTTGAGGCGGCGCCGGGCCGCAAGCCGGTGCGCCGGCTCGGATACGTGGACCTCGACACCGACGCCGCGGGGGTCGTGCAGCTTGACCCGTGGCTGCGGCTCGGCGCCGTGCCGACCTCCGCGCTCGGGGCACGGCCGGTGCTGCGCGCACAACTGGTCGGCTCGGAGACGATCCTCGCCTCGGCCCGACTTTCGGTCGTCTGACCAGCGTCACTACATCCGTTTCCGAACTTCCCGCAGCGGTGGACCGGCGGACGGCCGCGCCGCGCCAGATACAAGGAGCACGAGTTGACGAGAACCGTCGCGGGGGCCGAGCAGTGGGCCCGCGCCAACGTCACGACCGCCGGTGGTGGCGGCTTCTACAACGGCTACAACTGGAACGGCATGTGCCAGGCCCTGATGTTCCGGGCCTGCGGGCTCAGCGACTCGGCGGACACCGCATACCAGGCGTACGCCGCCTCCGGAGCCGACAACACGGACTACTCGGCCGCGCCCCGCGGCGCGTTCCACTGGTGGGCCGACCACGGCGACCCGGATCCCGGCCACGTCGCCCTCGACCTTGACGGCGGCGGCACCCGCTGCCTGATGGCCTCGTCGAAGCTGTCCGGCGGCGAGGACTTCGCGCCCGGCGGATACTGCATCGGCACCCAGTCTGTGGCCCGCTACAACGCGCTGTCCGGCCTGATCTACCTCGGCTGGACCATGGACAACGTCGGCTCCCGGATGGCCGACGCGGGCACCCCCGGGCCGGGCAACAACCCGTCCCCGTCGGGATACACGCTCACCGCCGACGACCAGCGGGTGCTGCAGACCCTCGCCCAGCGCGGCGGCTACACCGGCCCGGTCGACGGCGTCATGGGCGTCAACAGCTGGAAGGGCGTGCAGACCGCGGTCCAAGGTTACGGCTACACCGGCCCCGTCGACGGCATGCCCGGCACCAACACCTACCGCGCGATCCAGTCCCTGGCCCAGGACGGCGGCTACACCGGGCCGGTGGACGGCATCCTCGGCCCGAACACCATCCGCGGCGTGACCGGCTGGCTGCAATCGCACCCGCCGTCGACCACCCCCGCGCCCGGCCCGGCGCCGACCCCGCCGGCCGGCAGCCTCGTGTACGGCATCGACGTCGGCACCAGCCAGGCGAACCTGGACTTCCTGGCCGCGCGTAGCGCCGGGTTCCGGTTCTGCGTCGTCAAGGCCGGCGGCTCCAACGACGGCACCCACCAGCCCTACACCTCGCCGTACTACGTCCGGGAGGTCGACGCGGCCCGGGCCGCCGGCTTCCTGGTCGGCCACTACTGGATGAGCGGCTGGGGTACGGCGGCCGGCGACGCCGCCTACTTCCTGGCCAACCTGCACGACTACCGTGCCGGCGACCCGCTGATGATCGACGTCGAGGGCATCGACGGCAGTCCCGTGTGGACCGACGCGCAGACCGCGGCCTTCATCAACGCGGTCAAGGCCGCGCTGGGCGCCACCCCGTTCCTGTACACCTACTCGGCGCTGCTCACCTCGCGCACCTGGGCGCAGACCCAGGCGACCGGCGCGAAGCTGTGGATCGCCGACTACGACATGGCCCCGGGCAGCCCCCGCATCGGCTCGGCCTACCCCACCTGGGCCATCCACCAGTTCAGCAGTTCAGGGTCGGTCAAGGGCGTCACCATCGACATGAACGTGGCCAAGCCGGACGCGTTCGGCACCGCGGTCCTGCCGCCCCCGGGCCCGAACCCGATCCCCGACCCCGGGCCCGACATCTCGCTGTCCGACGGCCTCACCCTGCAACGCGTCGCACAGCTCGGCGGCTACGTCGGCCCGCTCGACGGCGTGCTCGGCCCCAACAGCTGGAAGGGCGTGCAAACCCTGATCAAGGAACTCGGGCTGTACAGCGGCCCGGTCGACGGGGTCCCTGGCACCAACACCTACCAGGGGATCCAGCGGCTGGCCCAGCGCGGCGGCTACACCGGCCCCATCGACGGCGTACCCGGCCCCAACACCTACGCCGGGCTGCGCGGCTACCTCGCCCAGGCCGGCGGCAGCGTGACGATCTCGACGGCGGACGCGACGACCCTGCAGCAACTCGCCCAGCGCGGCGGCTACACCGGCGCCATCGACGGGGTGATGGGCGCCAACAGCTGGCGCGGCGTGCAGACCGTCCTCGCCCAGGGCTACTACACCGGTCCCGTCGACGGCGTCCCGGGACCGAACACGTACACCGGGCTGCAGCGCCTGGCCGCCGACTACGGCTACACCGGCCCCGTCGACGGCGTACCCGGCCCGAACACCTACGCCGCCGTCCGGACCTACCTGACCGTGACCGCCGGCGGCCCGGGCGCGATCTCGATCGCCGACGGCACGGTACTGCAGAAGATCGGCAAGGCGGGCGGCTACACCGGCGTGATCGACGGCGTCCCCGGCGGCAACACCTGGAAGGGCGTCCAGACGGTGCTGCGCGGATACGGCTACACCGGGCCGCTGGACGGAGCGCCGGGCGCCAACACCTACCGGGCGCTGCAGACCGTCGCCACCGCCGGGGGCTACACCGGTCCGATCGACGGCGTGATGGGCGTCAACAGCTGGAAGGGCGTGCAGACCGTGCTGCGGCGGTTCGGCTACACCGGACCGATCGACGGTCTCCCGGGCGCCAACACGTACGCCGCCATGCAGCGTCTGGCCAAACTCGGCGGCTACACCGGGCCGGCCGACGGGGTGCTCGGGTCGTACAGCTGGCGTGGCCTGCAGGCCTGCTTCCGAGGCTGGGGCTACGCGGGCCTGATCGACGGGGTGCCGGGACCGGGAACCCACACCGCATTGCAGCGGCTCGCCCAGACCGGCGGCTACACCGGCCCCGTCGACGGCGTACCCGGCCCGAACACCTACCGGGCGCTGGCGAACCTGGTCGTCTGACCCGGAACGCGTCGTCTCCCGGGCCGCGCACCTGTGCGGCCCGGGGGACACCGGGCACGCCGACGGTGCCGACAGCCGTCAGCTGAACTTGGTCCTGGGTCGTTTCTGCCGCACACCGTCCACATAGAGGTCGACCTTCTCGTTGTAGAAGGCGACGAGCCCTTCGACCTTCCGGCTCTCGTGCAGCGGCGTGCGGTACGACCACACGAGGTCATCGTGCACCGTGTCGCCGGCCCGCACCGACCAGTATTCAGCCTGGCCCTTGTACGGGCAGTGGGTGACCGTGCCGGTGGGCTCCAGCAGGTCGAGCCGGACGTCGGTCTTCGGCAGGTAGAAGCGCGGCGGAAGGCCGGTCTCGAACAGCACGGTCGGCCGGTGCGACTCGGCCACGGTCACCCCGTCGACCTCGACGCGTACGTGGCGCGAGCTGGCGAGGATGTCCACCCGGGTGTGCGGATCGCGTGGGTGCGTGTAGACCTCCTCGTCCTCCTCGAACCAGGCGTCCATGGCCGCCCAGTCGAACCGCACGAGATCACGAAGCTCTTCCACAGGAGACTGCTGGTAGCGCAGTGCCGCGTCCACGGCCGTACGGTCACCGACCCGTACGGTGTACAACTCGCCCTCGCCCAGACCCGGCGACGAAACCGTGCGGCCCGCGGCTTCGAGCAGCGCGCTGCGCACATCCTCGAGCGGGATGTAGTAGGCCGGGTAGTACGGCACCTCCCAGACGAGCACAGGTCTGCTCGTGTCGGCCACGACCTGGCCGTTGAAGTACGTGCGCACGCGCTTGGCGCCGTGCTCGATCCGAATCCGGGTACCCGTGCCGGTGGAAACGCTCATACAAGGATCAACGAGGTGATCCGGGACCACATTCCGCGGCCGGGACCGACCGCCGACCCGGTGCCCGCGGAAGCGTCCGTGGCCGTTGCGGCTTTCGGCGAACCTCGGCCGTTCAGCGGCGGACACGGACGTGACGGTGCCGCGCGATCGGCCTAACCGGGGGCAGGCCCGACGCTCGGCGGGGACTACGCTTCGCGATCACTATGAGCGTACTGACGTCACCGATGCCCACGACCCGGCACTCGCGGCTGCGGAGCCCCGCCGTCCGCGCTGCGGCCGGGACGGTCGTGGCGCTGGTTCTCATCGTCGCCGCAGGCGCCGCCTGGGACCCCTCCGGCCTGCTGGCGCCCGTGAGCGGACGCGGTCTGCCGCTGATGGGCGCCGGTGGTGTCTACCGCTGGGCTCCGCTGCTGGTCGGGCTGCCGACCATGCTGCTCGCCGCAGCCGTGCCGATCCTCGTGATCGGCGACGGCCGGGTGAAGCGGACAGGATGGCGGGTCTTCCTCGTCACCTGGGCCGCAGTGGTCGCCGCCGCCGCGCTGGCGACCGCCGCGACCGGGCTCGTGAGCGCCACCCCGCTGATCGGGCCGCACCTGTCTGCCGGCTCGGCACTCCGGTTCGCCTTCGCCACCGGCGGATTCGCTGCGATGAAGTTCCTGCTGGTCGGCCCGCTGGTCGCCGCCGCGGCGGCGCTCGCTCACCGGCTCGGCCCCTCGGATGCGGGCACAGCCGTACCCGACAAGGTATTCCCCGATCCCCGGCCGGACGCCGTCGACCCCGACACCGAGCGGCCCGCGTCCGCCGTCGGTGTCTGCGTGGCGCTCATGTTCGTGGTGGTGGCATTGGCGGCGCTCGCGTTCGGCGCGTCGTGGTGGCGGGGCGGGCCGGTCGGCTACGCGTTCGCCGGTCTACTGCCGGCGCCCAGCGCCGCCGCCGGTCCGGTCGGCTACGTGTGCGGAGTGGCTGTGTTCCTCGGTGTCTTCGGCGCGACGGTCGGTGCGTTGCAGCAGCGGCTCGTGCGCCACACGCCGCCGGCCGTGGCCGCGACCGTCTGGCTGGCCTCCACCGTCGCCGGTCTCGGCATCGGCGTGGCCTGTGCCGTAGCCGCCGCGCTGCCGTCGGCCGGGCTGCGTGACGCCGGTCCGGACAGTTGGTGGATCGGCACGACCTTGCTCAGCGTCGGGAGTGGCCTCGGCTACGGCACCGCGGTCGGCCTGATCGGTGCGATCGGTGCGGGTGTGGCGTGGCGGTGGCGACCGGCACGAATCGCGGTCCGGCTCCGCGGGCCGCGCCGGTGGGCCGTGGGCGCACCGGTGGTCGTGCTGCTGGTGGCCCTGCCCCTGCTGATCGGGTCCGCTGCCGTGCCCGGGCCGCAACCGGTCGCGCCGGTGCCGGCGTCCGCGGGCCTGCAGCGCCTGCACCTGCTTCCCGCCGCGGACGACGGCGGCCTGCCCACGATCGGTGACGTCACGGGCCGTCAGGTGATCCTGCGGGGCGTCAACGTGAACCAGCTGATCGACTACCACCTGCGCGATCCTGCGGTCCCGGCCACCGAGCCGCTGACCGACGCCGACTTCGCGCAGATCGCCGCCATGGGCTTCAACGTGGTACGGCTGGGGATGTCCTGGTCTCGGCTGGAGCCGCGGCGTGGGGAGTTCAATCAGGCCTATCTTCAGCAGATCAGCACGGCCGTGGCGTCGGCCAAGGCGCACGGTGTCTACGTCGTGCTGGACATGCACCAGGACGCCTGGGGCAATGCCCTGGCCCGGCCGGGGGAGCAGTGCGGCGGCGGCACCAGCCCCACCACCGGCTGGGACGGCGCGCCCGCCTGGGCGACCATCACCGACGGGACGCTGCACTGCCAGTTCCTGGCCCGCGACCTCGCCCCGGCGGTCGCGACGGCGTTCGGCAACTTCTACACCGACCGCGACGGGATCCAGAGCGAGCTCGTGCGCACCTGGGCGTACGTTGCGCGGGCGTTCGCCGACGAGCCGGCCGTCGCCGGATACGACCTGCTCAACGAGCCCGGCATCGGAGCGAACCCGCCGATCAGCTCCGGACTGCTGCTGGGCCGGTACTACGACGCCGCCATCACCGCGATCCGTGACGCGGAACGGGCCGGGCAGGGCTTCCCGCACCTGGTCTTCTTCGAACCGAGCGTGCTCTGGTCAGGACTGGCCTTCGACGTGACGCCGCCGCCGGGCTTCACCAGCGACCGGCAGCTGGTGTTCGCGCCCCACCCGTACAGCGAGTCGATCTCGATGGATCAGAGCTTCGGGCTGACGGTCGCCTCGATCGAGCGGAACCTGGCGGTGTCGGCGCGAGCAGCAGCGTCCTACGGCGCGGCGTACTGGCCCGGCGAATGGGGCTGGTTCGGCGACCCGGCGGTGGACGGGGCGAAGGTGGCGCGCTTCGGCGCGGCCCAGGACCAGCTCGGCATCGGCGGCGCTTTCTGGGTGTGGAAGCAGGGCTGCGGATCGCCGGAAACCGGCGCCGACGCCAAGACCTCGGGCAACCTCGCCAGGATCGACTGCGTCACCGGTGCCGCGATCCCACCGCCCGCAGGCTTCGCGCAGCCCTTGACCAGGGCGTACCCACGAGCGTTCCCCGGCCGCCTCGACCGGCTCGTGGCGAACCCGGGCGACGGAGGCCTGACGTTCGGAGCGACCGTCGACACCGCCGAGGTGAACTGCGAACTCGACATCTGGGTGCCTGGTGAAGAGCCGCTCCGACTCGTCACCCAGGGGGTCGACGACGCTGCGTCGGCGAAGGTCCCCGGCGGCTGGCAGATCACCGGATGCGCTCGCGGCACGTACACGGTCACCGTCACCCGATGACCGCCGCCTGATCAGGCGGGCAGCTCGTCGCCTCGGATGCGGGCGTGCAGGTGCATGTCGTGCCGGCCGTCGGAGTGGATGGCGTCGCTGCGCTTGGTGCCCTCCAGGGGGAACCCGGCCTTGACGGCGACCCGGCAGGAGGCGTGGTTGCGGGTCGAGTGATCGAGATGCAGCCGGTGGAAACCTGCCTCGCCCAGGGCCCACGTGCTCAGCGCCGCTAGTGCACGGGAGGCGACACCTGCTCCGCGGGCGGCCGGGAGCACCCAGTATGCGCACCCCGCGACACCGTCGTCGAGATTCAAAGACCCCATGGCCATGCGTCCGAGCACCTCGCCGCCGCCGCGGGTCACCGCCCAGCTCGCGCCGGTCTCCTGCGCCCAGGCCTGGCGATACTGCTCGAACCACTCGTGAACCTGCTCCTCGGACGCGGGTTGGCGAGTGTGCCAGTGCTGGATCTCCGGGTCCAGGTAGGCGGCGAGAAAGGCCGGTGCGTCGGCAGCTTCCCAGGGTCGCAGGACCAGCTCACCGGCGGCGGAAAGCACTGGCTGCCGGCTGGCGGAGAGGGTTCCGGTGGGGATGGCGGGCGGTGTCGAAAGCGTCGTCCTCACGCCGCATCCTCTCCCCACGGTGATCACCTTTGTCAAGTCCACCAGCCGCGCGTGCGCCGGGTCGTGGCGGGCCGGACTGCCGCCACGCCGATCAGTCACCCACGGTAGCGGCGACACGCCGCAAAGATCGGACTGTCCGGTTTGGGGCCACCGAGGGTGAGCACTCTTGCCAGGGGCACAGTCCTATCTCTAGGGTGCGACTGCCGTAACTACGATCCCACGGGGGGACATAGTGGGTGCTGAGCCATCTGCTGCCATGGACCATTCCGTCCGAAGAGGACGAACACGGCTACGTGTCGTGACGCCACCGACGGTGACCAGCACATGATGTCATCACAGTCCCGGTAGTCGGGCCGATCAGGCCCGCGGCGAATTCCGCCGCTGTTCCAGCGGCCGCACGCTGAGACCCGCGATCTGTCCGACCACCGCTGTCCGCGGACACCGACGTCTGCGGCAATCGGTCGGCCCGCGGATCCGCAACGGGCTGTGCACGACCAGAGCCAGCGGCATCCTTCCGATGCCCTGGCCTTGTCTCGGCCGCCGCACAGCGTGCCGACAACGCACGCGGCCCCGACCGCCGCATGCGATTCACCCATCACGCCGGTTCGGCCGACGTCATGTGCATCCGGGCTCACCGGATCCGGGCGTGCGGCTGCCAGCCGGTGTCCGTTCGAGTTCCCACGGGGGATCGGAGAAACACGTTGAGTCAGGCATCCGAGGTGGTCGTCACCTCGTCGCATCGACGACGCCGGAGCAGGCCGCGCGGGGTGCTCGCCGCGCTCACCTCGCTGGTCATGGCGTCGGGGTTCCTGCACGCCGTGCCTGCGAAGGCGGTCGAGGAACCGGAGTACGCCGACCGGACGTTCGTGGTGTCGGCGTGGCGCAGCGGCGGCGGGCAGGTCCGGGCCGCTGCCGCGACCGCGCTGCTCGGCGGGGACGCGCAGGTGCTCGCGTTCCTGAACGGCGGCTGGCAGCAAGCGCAGCGGGCTGACGCCCGCGACACGGTGGCCGGCGTGATCGGCGATGGCGGCCCGTCGGTGCGTACCGCCGCGCAGCAGGCCCTGGCCGCGGCCGACGCCGGGGACTCCGGCGCTGTCGAGGCGTTCCTGACCACGGGGTGGCAGGGGCCGACGGACATCGACACGCGGGTGTCGGTCAACCAGCTCAAAGCCTCCGGCGGACCGCAGGTGCAGCAGGCGGCGCAGCAGGCGCTGGACTCCGAGGATCCCGCCGTGATGCGGGTGTTCCTGGAGACGGGCTGGCAGGTCCAGTGGCAGACCGACCAGCGGCTGCGGGTCAACCAGGCGATGGCCATGGGCGGCCCGCAGGTGCGGGCGGCGGGGCAGAAGGCCCTGGACACGGGCACGCCGGAGGCGATGGAGGCGTTCCTGGCCTACGGCTGGGCCGTCGCGTCGGCCCGCGACGACGAGGTCGCCACGATCGCGGACATCCTCGCCCAGGCGCAGGCCGCCGGAGACCTCGCGGCGCAGGAGACGCAGCAGGCCAAGCAGGAGGGCGAGCGGGCCAAGGCAGCGGCCGAGGCGGCGCGCCGTGCGGCGCAGGAGGCGGCCGCCGCCACCGAGGCTGCGCGGGACGACACCGCGCTGGCCGCGGCGCACGCCAAGCGCGCGGCGGTCGCCGCCGAGATGGCCTCCCAGGCGGCGCGGGTCTCGGTGCAGGCCGCAGCGGCGGCCAGCCGGGC
>NZ_ML660189.1:210439-327029 GCF_007483665.1 Catellatospora sichuanensis | reverse complement strand
GCCGCCCCGCCGGCCACCGTGCCGGGCGCGGCCGCCGCGAGCCGTCCCGCCGCCGCGCGGGCCGCCGGCGCCGTCCCGCGCACCAGTCCCGAAAGCGACCGGATAACCGCCATGGAGGACCAGGTCGCCGCCCTGGTCAACGGGGAGCGGGAACGAGCGGGCTGCCGCCGGATGCACAAAGACGAGCGCATGAGCATCGCGGCCCGCCTGCACAGCGCCGACATGGCCCGCTACGACTACTTCAGCCACACCGGGCGCAACGGCAGCAGCTTCGTCGACCGCCTGGAGCACGCGGGCTACCCGCGCGGGCACGCGGCCGGCGAGAACATCGCCTACGGCTACTCGACCGCCCAGGCCGTCGTCGAAGCCTGGATGGGCAGCACCGGACACCGCAACAACATCCTGAACTGCGACGCGCGGGCGAGCGGTGTGGGACTGTCCTACCAGGGGCGCACGGCGTACTGGACGCAGGAGTTCGGCCGGGAGTAGTTCCGGGCCGGGTTCGGTCGGCTAGCCGACAGTCACCTCCGGGTAGTCGCGACCCACCGATATCGGTCGTTGTACGAGCGTGACCCCCCTGCTGCCACTTCCCGCACACCCCCAGCTGAACCCGGAGCTGTGGGCGACGATCGAGGCTGCCGGCGTCGGCGCCACCGTCCTGCTCAACATCGACGCCGGGCCCGGCAGCGGGCTCGACCCGACCTGGACCGCGGCCACCACGCGGCTGGTCCGCGCCGGAGCGGGCCTGCTCGGCTACGTCGACCTCGCCTTCGGCGCGCGGCCGGCCGAGCAGGTGCGGGCCGAACTCGGCCGCTGGGCCGGCTACCCGGTCCGGGGCGTCTTCTTCGACCAGGCGCCGACCAGCCCGTACTCGATCGGCCCGGTCGCCGTCGCGGTGCGCGCGGCCCGCCGCATCGGCTTCGACACGCTGCTGGTGAACCCGGGCCGCCCCACCGACTCGATCTATCGTGGCCTGGGCGCGGTGCTGTGCACCTACGAGGGACCGTGGGACCGCTACCGGCACGGCACCGAGTCCGGTGTCCGGCCCGGTGACGCGCACCTGGTGCACTCGGTGCCGCTGGACCAGATCGCGGCCTGCCACGAGCTGATGCGCGGCCGGGGCGCCCGGTTCGGCCTGGCCACCCATGAGGCATCGATCCACGGCGCGTCCGCGGTCGTGCCGGTGCCGGTGTAACCGTGCGGGTCGCGGGGGTACGCGTGCCGGTCAGCGCGATCGTCGTGCTGGGTTGCGTCGCCTGTGCCACGCCGGTCCGGCCGTCGCACTGGTACGACGCCCCGCCGCCGGCCGCCGTGCCCGAGCAGCTGCGCTGGCAGTGGTCACTGGCCGCGCCCCCGCAGCCGGCCGCGGCGGACGTGTTCGTACTCGACGGGTTCACCACCGCCGCATCCACGGTCGAAGACCTGCATCAGGCCCGCCGCCGGGCGGTCTGCTACCTGCCGCTGGCCGCGGTCGAGCACGACCGGCCCGACGCCGCGCGCTTCCCCGCCGAGATGACCAGCCCGGACGGGCGGGTGCGCTGGGACGCGCCCGAGGGCGAGCTGCGCACCCGGATCACGCCGATCCTCACCGACCGGCTGCGGCTGTGCCGGGACAAGGGCTTCGACGCCGCCGCGCTGGACCAGCTGGCGGGCGCGCCGCGCAGCGTCGTCGACCACCTGGTCACCCAGGCGCACCGGATGTCGCTGCCGGTCGGCCTGCTCGACGCGGTGCACGACGACGCCGACCTCACCGTGCCGGGCACGCCCGAACGACCGCCCCGCTGACCGTCAGGCCCGGCCCACCGTGCGCGGCCGGGGCTGGCAGCGGGGGCAGGAGTACGACGAGCGGTTCATGAACTGCTCGCGCCGGATCGGCGAGCCGCACCGCGAGCAGGGCTCGCCCTCGCGGCCGTACGCGTTGAGCGAGCGGTCGAAGTAGCCGGACTCGCCGTTGACGTTGACGTACAGCGCGTCGAACGTCGTGCCACCCACCTCGATCGCCTCGCCGAGCACGTCCCGCACGTGCCCGAGCAGCCGCGCCGCGGCCGGCCTGGTCAGCTCGTCGCTGGGCCGCTCGCCGTGCAGCTTGGCCCGCCACAGTGCCTCGTCGGCGTAGATGTTGCCGACCCCCGAGATCAGCGTCTGGTCGAGCAGCGCCCGCTTGACCGCGGTGCGTTTGCGCCGCAGCGCGGCCAGGAAGTCCGCCTCGACGAACGCGGAATCCATCGGGTCCAGCGCGATGTGTGCGATCTCCGCGGGCAGCGTGGCGCCACCTGGCGAGACCGCCAGCCCGCCGAAGGTGCGCTGGTCGACGAAACGCAGCTGCGGGCCGCCGTCGGTGAAGTCGAACCGGATGTGCAGGTGCTTCTCCTCCGCCGCCTCGGCGGGCTGCACCAGCAGCTGGCCCGACATGCCGAGGTGGCCGACGACCGCGTCCCCGCTGTCCAGCGGCAGCCACAGGTACTTGCCCCGCCGCCGGGCCTCGGTGATCGTCCGCCCGGCCAGCACGTCGGCGAAGTCCTGCGCCCCGGCCGGGTGGCGGCGAACCGCACGCGGGTGCCGCACCTCGACAGTGGCGATGGTGCGGCCGACCACCCAGCGGGCCAGCCCGCTGCGGACCGTCTCGACCTCGGGCAACTCCGGCATGGTTCCAGCCTCCCTCGCCGGCCGCGGGGGCGGCACGGCCACACGATGACCATGTGCGCGGCGGGCCGGGACCCGGGCGCACCGCACATCATGAACAACACCACCGACGTTCCGCCCGTGCCCTCGCGCGGACCTGCATCGGCGAGGCCGTCAGGCCTCGCGGGCCTCCGGGTGCGACGTGTCCACGGCGCGGTGCGACAGCACCTGCCAGGCGTCCTCCGCGGCGCGCTGCTCGGCGTCCTTCTTCGTCCGGCCGGTCACGCCGCCGAAGCGCTCGCCGCCGACGACCGCCCAGGCGGTGAACATCTTCGCGTGGTCGGGGCCCTGCTCCTCGATGGCGTACTCCGGCACGCCCCAGCCGTGCGCGGAGGTCAGCTCCTGCAGGCTGGTCTTCCAGTCCAGGGACGCGCCCCGGCGCGCGGACTCCGCCATCAGCGGGTCGAACAGCGCGCGGACCACCTCGGCGGCCCGTTCCATACCGTGTTCGAGATAGATCGCACCCAGCAGCGCCTCGAGCGTGTCGGCGAGGATCGACTCCTTGTCGCGCCCGCCGGTGGTCTCCTCGCCCTTGCCCAGCAGCAGGTGTGGGCCGATGCCGGCATTGCCGAGGGAGCGGGCCACCCCGGCCAGGGCACGCGAGTTCACCACGCTGGCCCGCAGCTTGGCCAGCCGGCCCTCGGGCAGGTCGGGATGCGCCTGGTAGAGCGAGGCGGTGATGACGACGCCCAGCACGGAGTCGCCGAGGAACTCCAGCCGCTCGTTGGTGGGCAGGCCGCCGTGCTCGTAGGCGTACGAGCGGTGGGTGAGCGCGCGCTCCAGCAGCTCCGGTTCGAGCGTCACGCCGAACGCGGCCGCGAGATCGGCCGCGGCGGCCTGCGCGGACCGCTCGGCGGCCCGCGTGTCCTGGGACGGCTTCGAGGCCATCACTCACTCCCCTCCCGGCGGCTGAGGGGCAGCACAGGTACGGCGACGTCGCCGGCTGGCGAGACCAGCCGGCGACGTGACGATTCGCAGGTTCCCGGACGCACCGGGTTCAGCCTGATGCTCAGACCTCGAGAACCTGGCGGCCGTTGTAGGTGCCGCACACGCTGCACGCGGCGTGCGGCAGCTTGGCCGACTTGCACTGCGGGCAGGCCACGGTCGCGACCGCGGTCGCCTTCCACTGCGCCCGGCGGTGACGGGTGTTGCTGCGCGACATCTTGCGCTTCGGGACTGCCACTGTCTTACTCCTCAGTAGTAGTCGGCGGTCGCCGACCATTATCTCGGTACGGCCGCAGCCGTCGTACCCGGGTCTCGGCACCCACCACGGCGAACGCGGCGGGCAGTAGCCGATCTAGGGCGCCGGCTCGGCCGGCTCGTCCGGCCCTGAAGAGCCGGTCAGCTTGCTCAACTTCGCCCAGCGCGGGTCGATCTGCTCGTGGGTGTGACCCTCGGGCAGGTCGTCCCAGCGCACCCCGCAGCCGGGGCACAGCCCTGGGCAGTCCTCTCGGCACACCGGATTGACCGGCAATGCCAGCACCACCGCGTCCCGCAGCGTCGGCTCCAGGTCGATCATGTCGTCCTGCAGCCGACCGACCTCGTCCTCGTCCGTGGTCTCATACGTGGCGCTGTCCGCGTACGCGAAGAGCTCCTGGATGGGCACGGTCAGCGTCTCGCCGATGTCGGTGAGGCAGCGGCCGCATTCGCCCGCCACCGCCCCGGTGACGGTCCCGGAGACGAGCACGCCCTCCGACACCGACTCCAGCCGCAGGTCCAGCGTCAGGTCCGCACCCTCGGGCACGCCGATCAGCTGGACACCCAGCTCCGCCGGCGCCGGCACCACCCGCTGGATGGTACGCATCGACCCCGCGCCTCGCGGCAGGTCCCGAGTGTCGAGGACGAGCGGAGCGCGCGGGTCGAGGTGGTGTTTCGTCGAGTGTGCAGGCATGAGCTTTCACTGAGCAGGTAGATGGAGGCCGTTATCGCAGGCCGACGTAGAAGATTACCTGAAGCGACGGGTCGCCGTCGAACCGGCTCTGTCATGCGGAGCCCGCTGCGCGACCTTGATCGGTGTCATCCTCCGCCGCGCTTCGGATGACACCGAGCGGCCGCTCCTACGGGCTCATGTCAAAAGGGCAGTGGGCGGTCGTCGTCGCCGGGGACGAACGAGCCGATCTCCCGCAGCGCGTGCATCTTGTCCCGGCCGCGCTCGATGGAGGCCAGCGCACGCGTCAGGAACTGCTCGAAGTTGCCCAGCGCGGTGTCGACGTACTCGTCGACCTCCTCGCGCAGGCGCTGCGCCTCGGCACGGGCGTCGCCGACGATGCGGGAGCCCTCGTGCTCGGCCGAGACCGTGATCTCGTTCACCGAGACGAGCCGGGCGTGTTCCTGCTCACCCTCGTGGATGATGCGGTCCGCCTCGCGCCGCCCGGCGTCGAGGATCTTGTCCCGCTCCTCCAGCAGTGCAGCGGCCCGCCGCAGCTCACCGGGCAGCTCTGCCCGGAGCTGGTCCAGCGCGCCGATGAGCTCACCGCGGTCGACCATGCAGTTACGCGACATCGGCACCGATCGCGCGGCTTCCACCAGCGCGATGATGTCGTCAATACGGTCGAGTGGGTCCACCGACGGTCACTCCTTGTCCAGCGTTGTTGTCCACACCATGATGCGTCCCCCGTCCACCCTCGCGGCAGACCGGGGACCCCTGCGGCGCGTCGCCGCGACGAACCTGCGGTTCAGTCGGTTCCGGCGTCCCGGAACTTCTCCAGCAGACGCCGTTCCACCAGCTCGGGAACGAAGGATGAGACCTCGCCGCCCCACTTGGCGATCTCCTTGACGAGGCTGGACGCCACGAACGAGTACAGCGGATTGGTCGGCATGAACAGGGTCTCCACCCCGGACAGGCCGATGTTCATCTGCGCCATCTGCAGCTCGTAGTCGAAGTCGCTGACCGCGCGGATGCCCTTGACCACGACCTGGGCGTCGTTGTCCCGGCAGTAGTCGACCAGCAGCCCCTGGAACGACTCGATCCGCACGTTGGGCAGGTTCTTGGTGACCTCGCGCAGTATCTCGATGCGCTCCTGCACGGAGAACAGGCCCTGCTTCGACTGGTTCACCAGCACCGCGACGATCACCTCGTCGAACAGGCGCGACGACCGATCGATGATGTCCAGATGTCCCCGGGTGACCGGGTCGAAGGACCCGGGACAGACCGCACGCCTCACTAGCTGCTCACCCTTCTGGTAAGACCGCTCCGCCACTCTGCGCAACGGCGCGACCGTACCAAAGGGCGGTCTCCCCGTAACGGCGGCAGCGTTGCGCAGTGATGCCCTGCACCCAGGCGGGTTCCGGGGACCGGCTGGAGCGCTCCACGACCAGCACCGCGTCGTCGGCGAGCCAGCCGTGCTCGGCGAGTCCGGCCAGCACCGCGGCGACGTCGGCCTCGCCCAGCGCGTACGGCGGATCGGCGAAGACGATGTCGTATGCCCCGTCGGACGGCCCGCCGGCCAGCACCGTCGTCGCCTTGCCGGCCACCACCCGGGCCGCGGCGCCCGCGCCGAGCGTGGCGACGTTCTCGCGGATCACGCGGACGGCCTTCGCGTCGGACTCGACCAGCAGCACGTGCGCCGCCCCGCGGGACAGGGCCTCCAGGCCCACCGCGCCCGAGCCGGCGAACAGGTCCAGCACCCGTGCGCCGGCCAGGTCCGTCATGGCCTCCAGCGCCGAGAACAGCGCTTCGCGTACGCGGTCGGAGGTGGGCCGGGTGTCGCGGCCGGTGGGGGCATGGAGCCGGCGCCCGCCGTACCGGCCGGCCACAATCCTGGTCACGATCTCGACGCTACGGCATGGCCGCCGACGGGCGATCGGCGTCCGCATGGTGACGCTTCCTCACCTGTTCATGCGCGTAGCGCCACCGAGATCGAACTCGTCACGCAAACGTGATAACGATTCGGCAACGGTTGCTTTCGTGGTGCTCTGAGCACTTCGTACCCCGGATGGGGCTTCACTAGGGTCAGGCGGTCGATTCACGCTTCACCCCCGTCACACACACCCCATGGAGCACGTGTGAAACGCCCCCTCACTCATCGCCTGCTCGCTCTTGCAGGCAGCGTCGCCCTCGGGCTCGCGGGCGCCGTGGCCCTCGCCGGCCCCGCCCAGGCGCACCACACCGAGATCTCCGGCATCGCCGACTGCCAGCCCGACGGGCGGTACCTCATCAAGTGGACCGTGCTGAACGGCAACTGGGAAGGCCGCCACGCGCAGATCACCGGCCTGAAGTCCAGCCCCGCCGACGCGGTCGAAGGACTGCTCAACGAGGCCATCAGCGCGAACACCGACGGCGCAGGGCCTGCGGGCACCATCGTCGGCACGCAGCTGGTGCCGGGCAGCACCACGTCGGCGACGCTGACCGTCGACGCCGTCTGGTTCGACCCGGACGAGGAGAACCCCAAGCAGGTGCACCCCAACACCGACTCGGGCGTTGCCAAGATCGAGAAGGGCGACAGGCTCGTTCCGCTCGACGGGAAGTGCGTGCCGACTCCGCGCTGCGTCGACGCCGCGTCCGCGGAGTACGAGCACACCTTCGACGGCCCGAAGGGCGAGGCCACCGTCGCCGTCAAGGGTGACCTGCCCCTCTGCGAGGGCGGTTCCCAGGACTTCCTGCTGGTGTCGTACTACGCGCCCAGCAACACGGCGACCTGGCCGCAGTACTCGCTGGACCACGCGGTCGGCACCATCGACAAGGACACCCGCAAGGTGGAGCTGAAGGTCGACGTGCCGAAGTGCTTCACCCAGGTCGACCTGGTCTGGGGCGGCGAGCGCGAGCTGCTCAACCCGATGACCGCGAACGGCCCGCGCTACAACAACAAGAAGCTCGGCAGCCCCGGCGCTCCGGGCAACCGCTCCAAGGGCGTCCCCGGCTGGTACAACGGCGGCACCGGCAAGTGCACCGCCCCGGCGGCGAAGTTCGTGCCCAGCTGCGACGGCACGGTGACCGTGCACGTGAGCAACGACGGCAAGTACGCCGCGGACTTCACCATCGCGTACGGCGACACGAAGAAGACCGTCACCGTCGCACCGGGCAAGTCCGACGACTCGGTCAAGGTTCCCGCGGGCGCGGGCGAGATCGTCGTCACGGAGCAGGGCAAGGAGGTCGGCAAGTACACCTGGGCCCGCCCGGCGGACTGCCCGCTGCCGACGATGAAGGTCGAGTCGACCTGTGACTCGTTCGTGCTGAAGGTCTCGAACCCGGAGAACAACCTGCCGGTCCAGGCCGTCGCCACCTACGGCTCGCAGGAGAAGAAGGTGACCGTCGCGCCGGGCGCGACCGAGACCGTCACCTTCACCGCCGGCTCGGCCACCACCGCGAAGGTCGTCTTCACCGGCTACGACTTCGAGCTCGTCGGCAAGCACATCAAACCGTCGACGGGCTGCGACACGCTGCCGCAGACCGGCACCAAGATCACGACCTACGTGATCTCGGGTCTGCTGCTGGTCGCGCTCGGCGTCGGAGTCTTCATGCTGGCGCGACGTCGCCGGCTGAACCTGACCGAGGTCTGAAACCGGTAGGCACATGAAGAAGGGCGGGTCCATCCGGACCCGCCCTTCTTGCCTCGGCGTACC
This sequence comes from Catellatospora sichuanensis, assembly GCF_007483665.1. Taxonomy (GTDB): domain Bacteria; phylum Actinomycetota; class Actinomycetes; order Mycobacteriales; family Micromonosporaceae; genus Catellatospora; species Catellatospora sichuanensis. The sequence goes on along the minus strand of NZ_ML660189.1, from coordinate 318,785 downwards.
GGTCAAGACACCGGCGGAGGCGCAGGACGCGTCAGCCCTTCTGGAGGTATTCGGCGCGGTCGTCGTCGACGAGTCGAGCGATCTGGTCGGCCAGCAGCGGGTGGCCGGACAGGTCGGGGTCCCCGGCCAGCAGGGCCTCGGCCTCGGCACGGGCCTCGCCGATCAGTTCCCGGTCGCGCAGCAGGGACAACAGGCGCAGGTGGGACCGCCGTCCGGACTGCGCCGCGCCGAGCACATCGCCCTCGCGCCGCTGCTCCAGGTCCAGTTCGGCCAGTCGGAAGCCGTCCAGTGTGGAGGCGACCGCGTCCAGCCGTTCGCGGGCCGGTGTACCCGCCACGGCCTCGGTGACCAGCAGGCACAGGCCCGGCGCGCTGCCCCGGCCGACCCGGCCGCGCAGCTGGTGCAGCTGCGAGACGCCGAAACGATCGGCGTCGAGGATGACCATCGCGGTGGCGTTGGGCACGTCCACCCCGACCTCGATCACGGTCGTGGCGACCAGCACATCCAGCTGCCCGGCCGAGAACGAGCGCATCACCGCGTCCTTCTCGTCGGCGGGCAGCCTGCCGTGCAGCACCCCGATCCGCAGCCCGCGCAGCGGCCCTTCGGCCAGCAGCGGGGCGACGTCCAGCACCGCCACCGGCGGGCGGCGCTCGTCCTCGACGGCGTCGTCGGGCGGCGGGGTGTCGTCGTCGCCGGCGCTGTCACCGATGCGCGGGCAGACGACGTACGCCTGATGGCCCTGCTGCACCTCCTCGACCACGCGCCGCCAGGCACGCTCCAGGAACGCCGGCTTCTCCGCCACCGGCACCACGTGCGAGGCGATCGGCGAGCGCCCGCCGGGCAGCTGCGACAGCGTCGACACCTCCAGGTCGCCGTAGACCGTCATGGCGACCGTGCGCGGGATCGGGGTCGCGGTCATCACCAGCACGTGCGGCGGCTGCTCGGCCTTGGCCCGCAGCGCGTCGCGCTGCTCCACCCCGAAGCGGTGCTGCTCGTCGACCACGACCAGGCCGAGGTCGGCGAAGTCGACGCCCTCGTACAGCAGCGCATGCGTGCCGATGACCAGACCGGCGCTGCCGTCGGCGACCTTGGCCAGCACCTTGCGCCGCACCGCCGCCCCCTGCGAGCCGGTGACCAGCGCGACCTGGGTGCCGTTCGGGTCGCCGTCCAGCTCGTCGGCGCGCCCGGCCGGGCCGAGCATCCGGGTGATGCCCCGGTGGTGCTGGGTCGCCAGCACCTCGGTCGGCGCCAGCAGCGCGGCCTGCCCGCCCGCGTCCACCACCTGCAGCATGGCCCGCAGCGCGACCAGTGTCTTGCCCGCACCGACCTCGCCCTGCAGCAGCCGGTGCATGGGGTGCGCCACGGCCAGGTCGGCGGCGATCTCCTCGCCGACCGCGAGCTGCCCGTCGGTGAGCGTGAACGGCAGCGTCCCGTCGAACCCGGCGAGCAGGCCGCCGTCGCGGCGCGGCCGGGGCCTGGCGGGCCACGCCGCCGCCTCCCGCTTGCGCCGCACCAGGGTCAGCTGCACCGCGAACGCCTCGTCCCAGGCGAGCCGCCGCTTGGCGATGTACAGCATCTCCTTGGATGACGGGCGGTGGATCTCGCGCAGCGCCGTGTCCAGGTCGAGCAGCTTGCGCTCCGCGCGGATCCGGGACGGCATGGCGTCCGGCGGCATCGTGATCGTGTCCAGCACCACCCGCACGCAGCGGGCGATCACCCAGGTCGGCACGGCCGCGGCGGCCGGATACACCGGGATCAGCGCCCCGGCGAACTCCTCCACCTCGGCGGCCACCTCGCCGTCGGCCGCACCCTGGTCGAGCAGCACGTACTCGGGGCTGTTGAGCTGGCGGCGGCCGCGGAAGTCGCTGACCTTGCCCGCGAACATCCCCCAGCGCCCGGGACGCAGGTCGCGCTCGCGCCACGCCTGCTGGAAGTACGTCAGCACGAGCTGGCCGCCCGCGCCGTCGCCCACGACGACCTCGAGCATGCTGCCGCGCCGCTGCCGCATCGGCCGGGTGGTGGTGCGCAGCACCTGGGCCAGCACGGTGACCTCTTCGCCGATCTCCAGCGTGCGCATGTCGGTGTGCTCGCCCCGCTGGTCGTAGCGCCGGGGCACGTAGAACAGCAGATCACCAGCGGTGTACAGGTCGAGGTGCACGGCCAGCGCCTTGGCGGTCTTCTCCCCCACCAGCTTGGACAGCGGGGTGTCGACGTCCGCGGAGGTCATGTCCTCACCTCTCCGGCTCGGCCGGCACCGCCGCGGCCTGCCTTGTCTTCGATCATGGCCGCCGGGCCGGGTGCGGTCCTGCGGTCGGTCATGCCCGATCCTCCCGCTGCCCTCCGACAGCGGCGACCGGAGCCGCGGTCCGCCGCCGTGCCGTCACTCGACGCCCACCAGCAGCGGGTAGTGCGGCTGCCCGCCCGGGTACGCGTGCACCTCGACGAACGGCCAGCGGGTCGCCACGTGCGCGGTCAGCATCTCGACCAGGCCGTCCGGGGCCTGCGCACCGGTGAGCAGGGTCACCAGCTCGCCGCCGCTGGCCAGCATTCGGTCCAGCAGCTGGGCGCATACCGTGGGCAGGTCGTCGCCGATCAGGTTGACCTCGCCCTCGACCAGGGCGATGACGTCGCCGGGGCGGCAGCGGCCGGCCACCGTCAGCGCCTCCCGGCTGGCCGTGGTGACCTCCGCCGAGCGGCACGCACCGGCCGCCTCCGCCATCGCGATCACGTCGTCCTCGAACCGGCGGGCGTGGTCGCGCACGGCCAGCGCCGCCAGCGCCTGCACCGGTGAGCGGGTGGGCACCACGCGCACCTTCACGCCCTCGCCGAACGCCTCCTCGGCCGCGGCCTGGCACACCGCCCGGAGGTTGGAGTCGGTGGGCAGCACCGCCACCCGGCCCGCCCCGGTGGCGAGGATCGCGTCCAGCACCTCGGCGGTGGACGGGTTGCCGCCGATCGCCACCGCGCCCTCGGCGATGAGCAGTTCCTCGATGCCGTCGCCGGCGGCGGTGACGACCACCGCGCGGGCCGTAGGGTCGGGCCGCCGCGGCGCGCCCTCCGCGGTCGAGCTGGTCAGGTGGGTCACCTGGATCTGGTACGGCCGCCCGGCCGCCAGCCCCGCCTCCAGCGCCGCGCCCGCGTCGTCCACGTGCACGTGCACCCGCCAGGTCGGCGTGCCGCCGACGATGACCAGGGAGTCGCCCAGCCGGTCCAGCGCCCCCCGCAGCTGCGCGATCTCCGCGGCCCCGGTGTCGATCAGGAACTGCACCTCGTACGCGGGCCCGCGATAGGCCAGCAGCGCCCGCCCGGCCCCATGGCCGTGCCCGGCGTGATCGTGGCCATGCCCGTCCTCGGGATCGCGGACCGCGCCGTCGACCTCGCTCTCGTCGTGCTCGCCGGTCAGCGCCTCCAGCAGCGCCTCCAGCAGCAGCACCAGGCCCTGCCCGCCCGCGTCCACCACCCCGGCCGCGGCCAGCACCGGCAGCTGCTCAGGGGTGCGGGCCAGTGCCTCCCGCGCGCCCAGCACCGCCGCGCGCGCGACCGCCGGCTCGTCGGAGCCCTGTTCGGCGGCCTCGGCCGCAGCCCGGGCCACGGTGAGGATGGTGCCCTCGACCGGGCGCGCCACCGCGGCGTACGCCGACTTGGCTGCCGCGTCGAGCGCCGCCGCCAGCCCGTCGCCGTCCACGGAGTCGGCCAGGCCCGCCAGCCACTGTGCACCGATGACGCCGGAGTTGCCGCGCGCGCCCAGCAGCGCACCGCGGGCCATGGTGCGCAGCACCACCCCCGCGGACGGCGCGTCGGTCAGCGAGCCGGCCAGCGCCTGCTCCGCCGCGGACAGCGTCAGCAGCAGGTTGGTGCCGGTGTCGCCGTCGGGCACCGGATACACGTTCAGCTGGTTCAGCGCCTGCTCGTGCCTGCTCAAACCGGCCACAGCCAGCGAACTCCAGCGTCGCACCGCCGCGATGTCCAGGACCTCCAGCACGGGCGCAAGCCTATCGGTGCCGCACCCGGTTCTCGCGCTGGGCGTGGCGGGCAGTAGAGTATTGCCAGCCGTCGTACGCGCCAGATGCCGTCGTGCGGCTCCGCCCCGATTGGGCACGTGCCGTGCAAGTCAGGTACCCTGGCAAAGTTCCCGGCACAGTGACGCTTGGTCGGGTTGGTTGATCAAGACGAACTCAGGAGATTTCCGTGGCTGCCGTGTGCGACGTCTGTGGCAAGGGACCGGGCTTCGGTCACAACGTGCCCTGGTCGAAGAAGAAGACCAACCGCCGCTGGAACCCGAACATCCAGACGGTGCGTACCCCCGCTGGTGGCGGCAATTCCCGCAAGGTCCAGGCCTGCACCTCGTGCCTGAAGGCCGGCAAGGTCACCCGCGCCTGACGCGAGACTTTCAAAAGGCCGCCGAGCTCCGCTCGGCGGCCTTTTGCCGTGCCCCCGCCGCCCCGCCCTCGCCGCGCGCACCGCACCGCACCGCACCGCGACCTTCTCCCCATAGACGTTGGCCTATCACATCGAGTTTTCGTGGTTCGGAGTCGATGTGATAGGCCAACGTCTATCGAAAACCGGGGCGCCCGCCCTGTTCACGTGGAGCAGGGTCAGAGGGTGCGGCCGAAGGAGCGGCAGCCGGGCTTGTCGCGGTAGTGGCCGAAGTTCTCGATCAGCTGGTAGCCGATGGCGTGGTACATGGCGATGGCCTCGGGCTGGGCGGCGCCCGTCTCCAGGATCACCCGGACCCGGCCGTGCGCCCGGGCGTCGGACTCCAGCGCCGCCATGACCGCCCTGCCGACGCCCTTGCCGCGCACCGTGGCCGAGGTGTAGACGCGCTTGATCTCGGCGATCTCCTCCGAGCCCGCCCAGCTGCGCCAGCCGCCGCAGCCGACCGGCGAGCCGTCGAGGTACGCCACGAAGAAGCCGCCGTCCGGCGGGTCGAACTCGACGGCCTCGATCGGAGTCGCGTCGGAGTCGCCGTAACGTTCGGCCAGGTCAGCCATGAGTTCGGCGATCAGCTTTCGGGCGACCGACCCGCCGTAGCGCGTCGGCTTGATCTCAATTTCGGTCACGGCGCCGAGGATACTGCGCATGCCCGCTATGCCCGGAAGTGGTCCCACCCCTTCGGTCCGTACCAGGGCCGGTTGTCGAGGGTCACCGTGCTGCCCTCGATCACCTCACCGATCACATGCCAGCCTTCCGGCAGCGGCACGTCCACGGGGAACGTCGCGGCCAGCGCGTGATCGTCGCCACCGGCCAGCAGCCACTGGTACGGGTCCACGCCGAGCGCGAGCGCCGCGTCGCGCATCTGCTCCGGCACCTTGAACGCGCTGCGGTGCAGGTTGACCCCTACCTTGCTGGCGTGCGCGATGTGCCCGAGGTCGGCGATGAGCCCGTCCGACACGTCGATCATCGAGGTCGCCCCGGCCCGTCCCGCGGCCGGCCCCAGCGCATACGGCACCACCGGCCGCCGGTATGCCTCGACCAGGATCTTCGGGGTGCGGAAGCCGCGCGACAGCACCGTGTATCCGGCCGCCGCGAAGCCGACCCGCCCCGCCAGCGCCACCACGTCACCGGCCCGGGCGCCCGACCGCAGCACCGGCGCCAGCCCGTGCAGGTCGCCGAGCGCGGTCACCGCGATGGTCAGCGTGGGGCTGGCGGTCATGTCCCCGCCGACGACGCTCGCACCGACCAGCGCGGCCTCGGTGGCCAGCCCGTCGGCGAGCTGCTCGGCCCAGGCCACGTCCAGGTCCGGCGGGACGCACAGGCCCACCAGCAGCGCCGTCGCGGTGGCGCCCATCGCGGCGATGTCGGCGAGGTTCGCCGCGGCCGCACGGCGGCCGATGTCCTCGGCCTCCGCCCAGTCCCGCCGGAAGTGCCGTCCCTCGACGAGCACGTCCGTGGAGGCGACGACCCGCCCGTCAGAAGCGATGACCAGGGCGGCGTCGTCGCCCGGCCCGATGATGGTGGCCGGACCCGTGCCCAGCCGCGCCACCACCCGTTCGATCAGCCCGAACTCCCCCGTCCGCGCGATGCTCATGCTTTCTCCTCGTTGAGCTCGCTCATGCCTTGTCCTCGCCGCGCACGCTCAAATTGGCTTCCTTCCTCACCCTTGCGCCTCCTGCCGCAGCCTGTGCACCCTCAGTGAGGTACTTTCACAGGCGGCACGTGTGAAGGAGTCGTCCGTGGTACACGCTTACATCCTGATTCAGACGTCGGTCGGCAAGTCCGTCGACGTCTCCGCGGCCATCGGCGAGATCCAGGGTGTCACCCGGGTGGACGCGGTGACCGGCCCGTACGACGTGATCGCCATGGTCGAGGCGCACACCGTCGACGAACTGGGCAAACTGGTGCTGTCACAGATCCAGTTGATACCCAACATCACCCGCACCCTGACGTGCCCCATCATCCACCTATGAGTAACGACCAGACGGCACGGTCGGGCCGACGGTCCCCGAAGACGATCGCGACCGTCGTGGCGCTGCCGATCGCCCTGCTCACCGGGTTCGGCTTCTTCCAGGCCATGCGGCCTCCGGCGGAGCCCGCCCCGACGCCCAGCACGACTCCCGGCCCGCAGGTGATGCCCAGCACGCCGGTGACGATGGACGCCCCCGCCCTGAACGCGCGGCAGACCACGGTGTGCCGCGCGCTGCTGTCGCAACTGCCCGCGCAGGTGCGGGACCTGCCGCGCCGCGAGGTCACCGCGGGCCACGAGCAGAACGCGGCGTACGGCGACCCGGCGCTGACCGTCGCCTGCGGCGGCCCCTCCCCGAGCTTCGCCCCCACCGACGACGTCTACACCCTGGACGGCGTCTGCTGGCACAAGGGCGACGGCGCGTGGACGACGGTCGACCGCGAGGTGCCCGTGCGGGTGACCGTCCCGGCGCCGTACGACCCGGCCGGCCAGTGGGTCATCAACTTCTCCAAGACCCTGATCGCCACCGTGCCCCACGCCGAGCGCATCCCGCAGGGCTGCGGCACCCGCGCCTGACCCGCGGGCTCTAGTGGAGCCCGGTGCCCCGGCGCTGGGCGGTGCGGATCAGGCGGGAGACGAGCTTCGGGTACTCGAGGCCGCTGGCCGCCCACATCCGGGGGAACATGCTGGTCGACGTGAAGCCCGGCATGGTGTTGATCTCGTTGAGGTAGACCTTCAGGTCCTCGGTGACGAAGAAGTCGACCCGGGCCAGGCCCGCGCAGTCCAGCGCGGTGAACGTGCGCACGGCCAGCTCCTGCACCTCGGCCGCGATCTCGGCGGGCAGGTCGGCGGGCAGGTCGTACTCGCAGTCCTCGCCGAGATACTTCGCCTCGAAGTCGTAGAACTCGTGCCCGCCGGCGACCACCCGCACCTCGGCCAGCACGGACGCCTCGGCACGGCCTCCGGCTTCGCTCTCCAGCACGCCGCACTCGACCTCGCGGCCCACGATGCCCGCCTCGACGAGCACCTTCGGGTCGATCGCGCGTGCCTTGGCCAGCGCCGCGTCTAGCTGATCCCAGTGGGAGACCTTGGTGATGCCGAACGAGGACCCGGCCCGCGACGGCTTGACGAACACCGGCAGACCCAGCCGCTCCTTGTCGGCCTCGCTGAGCTCCTGCCCGTTGCGCAGCACCGCGTAAGGCCCGATCGGGATGCCCTCGGCAGCGGCGAGCTTCTTGGTGAACTCCTTGTCCATGGCGGCCGCGGAGGCGAACACGTTGGCCCCGACGTACGGGATGCCCGCCATCTCCAGCAGCCCCTGGATGGTGCCGTCCTCGCCGTAGGCGCCGTGCAGCGCCGGGAAGACCACGTCTACCCCGGCCAGCGCGGCGGCGCCCTCGGCCGGTTCCAGCACGACCAGCTCGTGGCTGGTCGGGTCGGCGGGCAGCACGATGGCCTGGCCGGAGGCGGCGGTGATCTCGGGCAGGCTGCGGCCCTCGATGGCGAGCTGCGCCGGGTCGCCCGAGGTGAGCACCCAGCGGCCCTCCTTCGTGATGCCGACCGGCACGACCTCGAACTCGGCCGGGTCGAGCGCGGCCAGGATGCTGCCCGCGCTGACACAGGAGATGGCGTGCTCGGTGCTGCGACCGCCGAAGACGACGGCGACACGGGTCTTACGCTGGCTGCTTTCACTCACGCGGCTGACCCTACCGTGCGTTGTGGTGATCCGGTGAAGAGCACGTCGCACGGCACCCGAGGGTGGCACTACCATCCCGCAGCGTGACCCCTCAGGCGCGCCTGCGGCGCATCCGGTACTGGCTCGTGTTCTTCATCGTCGGCCTCGTGCTCAGCGGCGTGACGGCCTTCCCCCTGGTCACCGAGCTGCGCTGGGTGGACGGCCTGCTCCACCAGGACTGGGTGCCCGCTCCGGGCGCGCTGGTCGACTTCATCGGCACGGTCCGCACCGGGGTGGAGACCGCCGACCGCGACTTCCCCTTCCTGGCGTACGGCACGGACTGGCTGGCCTTCGCCCACCTGGTGATCGCGATGGCCTTCTACGGTCCGCTGCGCGACCCGGTACGCAACCTCTGGGTGATCCACTGGGGCATGCTGTGCTGCGTCGCGGTGGTCCCGCTGGCCCTGATCGCGGCCCCGATCCGCGGCCTGCCCTGGTGGTGGATCCCGATCGACATCTCGTTCGGCCTGTTCGGCATCATCCCGCTGCTGATCGTCCGCCGCCACATCCTCGCCCTGGCCGCAACCGAGGCCGACCCGGCCCAAGCCGCCCCGGCACCCGTGTCGGCCTGACCGAGGCACTACCCCGCCACCGCATTTGCTCTGCACCCATTCACTTGCTCTGCACCCATCGACGCAACGTTGCGCCCGTGGGTGCAGAGCAAGGCTTTGGGTGCAGAGCAAAGTCACTCCGAGCCATCGGCCACCGTTGCGCCCGTGGGTGCAGAGCAAGCTTTTGGGTGCAGAGCAAAGTCACTTCGACCCTTCACCCGCCGTGAGCCCTGCCCCACGGTCAGAGCTTCGCGGCGGTGTCCAGGGCCTGGGTCAGGTCGGCGAGCAGGTCCTCGGTGTCCTCGACACCGCAGGAGAAGCGCACGAAGCCGGGCGGGACGCTGTCGCCCCACTGATGGCGGCGGTCGGCGCTGGAGTGCAGGCCGCCGAAGCTCGTCGCCGCGGCGACCAGCGCCGACGCGCGCAGGAACGCCGCCACGTGCTCAGCCGACGGCAGCTCGAACGAGACCAGTCCGGGAATGATGCGCATCTGGCGGGCGGCCAGGTCGCTGTCGCCGGCCCAGCGGACCGCGTCGACCAGCGGGTGCTCGCGCAGCAACTGCGCCACCGCGACTCCACTGGCGGACTGCTGCCGCAGCCGCAGCGCGAGGGTGCCCATGGAACGACGTGCCAGCCAGCAGTCGAAGGGGCTGGGCACCGCACCGGCCAGGGTGCGCCACTGCCGCATCCCGTCGAGCAGTTCCGCCGAGTTCGTCGCGGCGTACCCCATGAGCATGTCGGAGTGGCCGGCGAGGGCCTTGGTGCCGGAGGCGACGACCACGTCGGCGTCGAGTTCCAGCGGCCGCTGGCTGAGCGGGGTGGCGGTGGTGTTGTCGACCGCGACCAGCGCCCCGGCGGCGTGCGCGGCCTGCGCGACCGCGGCGATGTCGACCAGGTCCAGGCCAGGGTTGGCCGGGGTCTCCAGCAGCACCAGCCGGACGCCCTCGAACGACGGGTACGGCCCGGCGGTGGGCACCTCCACCGTGGTCACGCCGAGGCGGGCCAGCGTGGACGCGGCGAAGGAGCGGACGTTGTAGTAGCCGTCCGAGGGGATCATCAGGGTGTCGCCCGTGCGCAGCACCGACAGCAGCAGGGCGGTGATCGCCGCCTGGCCGCTGGCGAAGGCGAGACAGTCGCCGCCCTCGAGCTCGCCGATCGCGCTCTCCAGCAGGCGCCGGGTGGGGTTGTCGCCCCGCCCGTACCCGTCGACGCCGGGCGTGTAGCCCTCCGGGTCGAGGTGGTAGGGCGCGGCGAACACGGGACCGGGCAGCATCGGTGCTCCCGGGACGGGTTCGGGCATGCCTGCATGGAGGGAACGGGTGCTGTCCCCGTACTGCGTTGTCATGCAGAGAACGTAGCGCCTGGTCACTCCGCCTTGGTCGAGCGGGACATCAGGGCCGCGACGGCGACCTTGGGGTCGACGCCCTCGTGGCAGACCCGCTCCACCTGCTCGGTGATCGGCATCTCGACCCCGTGCGAGCGGGCCAGGTCCCGGATCGCCAGGCAGCTCTTGACACCCTCGGCGGTGTATCGCGTCGCGGCCTGGGCCTGTTCGAGCGACTTGCCCCGGCCGAGGTGCTCGCCGAAGGTGCGGTTGCGCGACAGCGGCGACATGCAGGTGCCCACGAGGTCACCGAGCCCGGCCAGACCGGAGAAGGTCAGCGGGTCCGCGCCCAGCGCGACGCCCAGCCGTGCGGTCTCGGCCAGCCCGCGTGTGATCAGCATCGCCTTGGTGTTGTCGCCCAGCCCCATGGCGTGCGCGATGCCGAACGCCAGCGCGATCACGTTCTTGACCGCCCCGCCCAGCTCGCACCCCACCACGTCGTCGTTGGTGTACGGCCGGAAGTAGGGCGTGGTGATGGCGTGCTGCACCCGGGTGGCCCGGTCGATGTCGCTGCAGGCGACCACGGTCGCGGCCGGCTGCTCCAGCGCGATCTCGCCGGCCAGGTTCGGGCCGCTCACCACGGCGACGCGCTCCGGCGCGACCCGCGCCGCCTCGACGATGACCTGGCTCATCCGCTGGGTGGTGCCCAGCTCGATGCCCTTCATGAGCGACACCAGGGTCGAGTCGTCGGTCAGGTCGGCGGACCAGTCGCCCAGGTTGACCCGCAGCGTCTGCGACGGCACGGCGAGCACCACCAGCTCCGCGCCCTTGATCGCCTCGGTCGCGGAGGCGGTGGCCGTCACCCGCTCGCCCAGCGGCGTGTTCTCCAGGTATTCGGGGTTGCGGCCGGTGTCGCGGATGGCGGCGGCGATCTCCGGCCGGCGCGCCCACAGCACCACGTCGTTGCCCGCGTCGCCGAGGATCTTCGCGAACGCGGTGCCCCAGGATCCGGCGCCGAGCACGGCCGCCCTCATCGGGCGCCCTCCGCAGTCGGGGTCCCGCCGGGGGCCGCGTCCGAGCCGTCGGCGTCCCGGCTGGTGGCGGGGCTCCAGATCGGCGGGGCCTGGCCGCCTCGGATCTCGGCGAGCAGGTCGCGCAAACGGATCATCACCGCGTCGGTCATCTCGTTGAGCACCGTCGCACTCGGCTCCGCGCCGGCCCACTTCGACAGGTCGACCGGCGGTCCGGCCCACAGCGACACCGGGATCTTCGGCAGCAACCTGACCTTCTTCGTACGCGGGTCGAAGATCTTCTCCGGGCCCCAGGTCGCGATCGGGATCACCGGGGCGCCGGTGGCCAGCGCCAGCCGGGCCACTCCGGTCTTGCCCCGCATCGGCCACAGGTCGGGTTCCTTGGTGGTGGTGCCCTCGGGGTAGATGACGACCGCGCCGCCTGCCCGTACCGCCTCCACCGCGGCGTCGAGCGCCTTGACCGCGTCGGCCGTGCCCCGGTGCACCGGGATCTGCCGGCACCAGTGCAGGATCTTTCCCGCGACCGGGATCCGGAAGACGCTCTCCTTGCCCAGGAACTGCGGCCAGCGGCCGGAGTCGTAGACGTAGTGGGCGGTGGTGAACGGGTCCGCGTGCGACACATGGTTGACCGCGAGGATCACGCCACCCTCGGCCGGGATGTGCTCCCAGCCGCGCCAGTCCCGCTCGGTCAGCACGATCATCGGCGGCTTGACCAAACACACCGCGAACCGCTGCCAGAAGCCCAGTCTGCGCCGCGCCAACGAAGCCTCCCTGTCCTCCACCCGTTCGCATGCCCGCGTCAGGGTGTCTGTAACGCCGCCCGCGAGTCGATTCTCACGGATCATGGTGCGGCCCCGGGCGTTCCGCCATGCACCAGGGCGCTCAGCCGAGCGGCCTGTCGCTGCTGCAACCCGCCGTCGTGCCGTCCATGTTCAGCGCATCATGCCATGTCCGCCCGGGTGACGACCTCAGCCGCCGGAGGCCGCCGCCCCGCTGACCGACCGGACGGGCTGCCAGAATGGCCGAGTGTACGCACCCGGAGTCACCGTGCTGGTGCCGCTGAAGCCGCTGGCCGAGGCCAAGAGCCGGCTGCGCGGGGCCGCCGCCCGGCACGAGGATCTGGTGCTGGACATCGCCCGCGCCACCGTGTCCGCCGCGCTGGCTGCCGAGGGGGTGGCGAGGGTGCTGGTGGTGACCAGGGACTCCCGTGCGGCGGCGGCGCTGCGTGCCTGCGGCGCGGGGGTGCTGCCGGACGAGGGCCGGAACCTGAACGACGCGCTCCGGCGGGCCGCCGCTGCGGTGGCCGGGAGTGGCGCACCACCCGGCGGAACCCACGCCGGTGCCGGGGACCCACGCCGTCGCCGTCTCGCGGCTGCCGCCGGGCCGGTGGTGGCCCTGCCCGCCGACGTCCCGGCGCTACGCCCCGCGGAGTTGTCCGAGGCGCTGGCCGCGGCGGCCGGGCGGCGGGCGTTCGTGCCGGACGCGGCGGGCGTCGGCACGGTGCTGCTGGTGGCCGCACCCGGCGACTTGCTCGACCCGCGGTTCGGCCCGGGGTCGGCTTCCGCGCACGAGCGCTCCGGTGCGCTGCGCCTGGCCGGGGCATGGCCGACGCTGCGCCGCGACGTCGACACGGCCGCCGATCTCGCCGTGGTGCGGGGCTGGGGGGTGCTCCGCGAAGGCGTGACCGCGTAGCGTGAACGCCATGCAGGGCACCGTCGCGACATTCGACCCCGAGACCCGGACCGGCTCGCTGCTGCTCGACGACGGCACCCCGGTCGCCTTCGACCGGGCCGCGTTCGACGCCTCCGGCCTGCGGCTGCTGCGCCTCGGCCAGCGGGTCCGTCTGGAGCACGACGCCGAGGGCAGGCTGCGCCGGGTCACCATTCCCACCATGCCCTGATCTGGGCCGGGTGTGACCCGCGTCCGGTTGCTGTGTGTCCGCCATCGCCACGCTCAGCCGAGTTCATCTCTTGTTCACTCGGATAGGGCAAAAATGAGTTGGTGAGCACAGCCCCGCGACGTCCCCGCAAGAAGGCCGGAAATGCCCCGACCCCGGCCCCGGCCACGCCTGTGGAGGCCCCTGCGGCTTCCGCGGACGTCCCCGTGCCACCGTCCCCCGACGCTGTCGTCGGGATGGACGCACTGGCACCGCCCACCGACACCGTCGTCGCCGAGGGCTCACCCGAGCAGGCCGATGCCACCACCGCCACCGAAAACTCGCCGGAGCCGACCTTCGACCTCGCCGTAAGGCGCAGTTCGCCCGAGCCGGTCGCCCGTCCGCACCCGGCGACCCCACCGGTCACCGTCGTCGTCCCGGAGTTCGCCAGTACCGCGCTGACCGAGCTGCCCGAGGACCGCTACTTCAACCGCGAGGTCTCCTGGCTCGACTTCAACGCCCGCGTGCTGGCGCTGGCGGAGGATCCGCGGCTGCCGCTGCTGGAGCGGATGAAGTTCATGGCGATCTTCGCCAGCAACCTCGACGAGTTCTTCATGGTCCGCATCGCCGGCCTGCGCCGGCGGCTGGAGACCGGACTGCCCACCCGCGGCGCCGACCGGCTGCCGCCCCGGGCGCAGCTGGAGATGGTCTCCGAGCGCACCGCCGAACTGGTCGCCGACCATGCCGCCGAGTTCACCAAGGTGATCCGCCCCGCCTTGGGCAAGGCCGGGATCCACATCCTGGGCTGGACGGATCTGGAGCACGCCGAGCGCGAGCAGATGCGGGTCTACTTCCGGGAGCATGTCTTCCCGGTGCTGACGCCGCTGGCGTTCGACCCGTCGCACCCGTTCCCGTACATCTCCGGCCTGTCGCTCAACCTCGCCGCGGTGGTGCGCGAGCCGGACACCGGCCAGGAGCTGTTCGCCCGGGTCAAGGTGCCCAACAACGTGCCGCGTTTCGTCCGCATCGAACCGGTGGGCCGGGCCACGGCCGAGGGCCGCACCACCTACCGTTTCCTGGCGATCGAGGAGCTCATCGCCAACGAGCTCGGCCAGCTCTTCTCCGGCATGGAGGTGGTGGAGCGGCATGTGTTCCGGGTGACCCGCAACGCCGAGGTCGAGATCGACGAGGACCGCGACGAGGACCTGCTGCAGGCCATGGAGCGCGAGCTGATGCGGCGGCGGTTCGGCCCGCCGGTACGCCTGGAGGTGGCCGCGGACATCTCCGACCACGTGCTGCAGACCCTGGTCACCGAGCTGGAGGTGGACTCGCGGGACGTGCTGCGGGTGCCCGGCCCGCTGGACCTGTCCGGGCTCATGCAGCTCTACGACTGCGACCGCCCGGATCTGAAGGACCCCCCTTTCGTCCCGGCCACTCACGCCCGGCTGCGTGAGGGCGAGTCGACCCGCAGCATGTTCAACATCCTGCGCGACGGCGACATCCTGGTGCACCACCCGTACCACTCCTTCTCCACCAGCGTGCAGCGCTTCATCGAGCACGCCGCGAACGACCCGCACGTGCTGGCCATCAAGCAGACGCTGTACCGGACCTCGGGCGACTCCCCGATCGTCGACGCCCTGATCGCCGCGGCCGAGGCGGGCAAGCAGGTGGTGGTGCTGGTCGAGGTCAAGGCACGCTTCGACGAGAAAGCCAACATCGGCTGGGCGCGGATGCTGGAGCGGGCGGGCTGCCACGTCGTCTACGGCCTGATCGGGCTGAAGACGCACTGCAAAACCGCGCTGGTGGTGCGGGAGGAGGGCGGGCAGATACGCCGCTACTGCCACGTCGGCACGGGCAACTACCACCCCAAGACCGCCCGCCTGTACGAGGACTTCGGGCTGCTCACCGCCGATCCGGAGGTCGGCGCGGACCTGACCGACCTGTTCAACACGCTGACCGGCTACAGCCGCCAGACGGCGTACCGGCGGCTGATGGTGGCCCCGCACGGCATCCGGGCGGGCATCATCGAGCGCATCGAGCGGGAGGCCGGCTACGCCCGCGAGGGCCGGCCGGCGCTGGTGCAGATCAAGGTGAACTCGCTCGTCGACGAGCAGGTCATCGACGCCCTCTACCGCGCCTCGCAGGCGGGCGTGCAGATCGACCTGATGATCCGCGGCATGTGCGCGCTGAGGCCCGGCGTGCCGGGGCTGTCGGACAACATCCGGGTGCGCTCGATCCTGGGCCGGTTCCTGGAACATTCCCGGCTGTTCCGGTTCGGCAACGGCGACGTGGCCGCGGGCAGGGGGCGGGCCGAGTTCTGGATCGGCTCGGCCGACATGATGCACCGCAACCTGGACCGCCGCGTCGAGGCGCTGATCCAGGTGACCGACCAGCCCTCCCGGACCGAGCTGGCCGAACTGCTCAACGTGTCGATGTCGGACCGGATCGAGGCGTTCGACCTCAATCCGGACGGCAGCTGGACCCGGCACATCTCCACTTCGGAACAGCCCCGGGTGGATTTGCAGGCGCTGCTGCTGGAGCGGATGCTTAAGCGGTGACCTTGGAGGAGGAGCGCAAGTACGACGTCTCGCCCTCGTTCGCGCTGCCCGAGCTCGTCGTGGCGGATGTCCGCCCGGTGGCTCGGGCGGCCGTGACCCTGACCGCGACCTACTTCGACACGGCCGGCCTGCGGCTGGCCCGGGCCGGGGCGTCGCTGCGCCACCGCGTCGGCGACCCGCTGCCGTGGACGGTCAAACTGCCTACGGCGGTGCCCGGGGTGCGGCAGGAGATCTCGCTGGCGGGCGGTGACCCGGCGGCGCCGCCGGAGGCGCTGACCTGGCTGGTCGCGGCGCTTACCAGGGGCTCGCCGCTGGTTCCGGTCGCGGTGCTGCGCACCCGGCGGCAGCGGGTGGACCTGTGCGACGCCGCGGGCTCCCGCCTGGCCGAGGTCGCCGACGACACCGTCGAGGTGCTCTCCGGCACGGCGGTGCCGCGCACGTTCCGGGAGATCGAGGTCGAGCGCACCGGCGGGCCGGCCGGACTGCTGTCCGCTGTGGAGGAGCACCTGCTGGCGGCAGGGGCCCGGGCGGGAGGGTTCACACCCAAGCTGGTGCGGGCGCTGGGCGCCGCGGCGGCGTACCCCCCGGATCTGCTGCCCCCGGCCGTGACCCTGCCCGCGACCGCGCGGGCCGCGGACGTGGTCATCGCCGCGGTGCGCGGCGCGGTGGCCCGCATCGTGGCGCACGACCCCCTGGTGCGCCTGGACGAGCCGCTGCCCGACGGGGACACGGCCGTGCACCAGATGCGGGTCGGTGTCCGGCGGCTGCGCTCGGACCTGCGCACCTTCAAGCCGCTGCTGGACCAGCGGTGGGCCCGGCCGCTGCGGGCGGAACTGGGCTGGCTGGGTGACCTGCTGGGCGCGGCCCGCGACGCGGAGGTGCTGCGCGACCGGCTGCGCGCCACGGCCGCCGCCGACCCGGCGGGCCCGCCCGACGACGCCGATCTGGCCGCGCTCGACACGATCCTGGCGGCACGGCGCGAGCAGGCGTACGCGGCCCTGCTGGCCGCCCTGCGCAGCCGCCGCTACCTGGCCCTGGTGGAACGGCTGACCGCGGCCACCCGGCGCGTCCCGCTGTCGCCCGCGGCCGCCGCACCCGCCGCGCAGGCACTCCCCGGGCTGCTTGCCCGTCCCTGGCGGCGTCTGGTGCAAGGCGGCAAGGGCGTGCCCGGGGCCGCCGCGCTGAAGCGTTCCGCGCCCGATGTGGACTGGCACAGCGTGCGCATCCACGTCAAGCGCGCCCGGTATGCCGCCGAGGCGGCCGCGGCCGCCGGCGACCGGCCCACCGCACGGCTGGCCAGGTCCCTGGCCCGTCTCCAGGACGTGCTCGGCGAGCACACCGACGCCGCCCTGGCCGCCGGAACCTGGCTCACGCTGGCCGAGTCCCACCCCTATCTCGCCGACACCCTGACCCACCTCGCCCAACGCGAACGCACCCTGACCACCGCCATCCGCGCCGCTTACCCCGCCCGCTGGCGCAAGACCGCAAGGAAGGGCACCTTCTTGTCGCTCCACGTATAGGAAGGTGCCCTTCTTAACCTTCACCCCGCGAACGCGCTGATCAGAAGCGGCCGATCGCCACGAACAGCGCCAGCGCGCCGAGCACGACGTTGACGACGATGCCCGAGTACTCCTTGCGGCGCGCGTGCACCACGGCCGCCAGCACCATGATGACGACCAGGCCGGACGCGGCCAGCGGGGTGAGGATCGGGGCGATGCCGGTCGCCCAGGGCAGGATCAGGCCGATGCCCGCCAACAGCTCGGTGACGCCGATCAGCCGCAGCGTGCCGGTCGAGTGGTCGTTCACCCACGGCATCTTCGGGGCCAGGTCCTCCTTGCTCTTGGTGGACTTCATCAGGCCTGCCCCGAGGAAGGCCACGCCGAGCAGGATCTGCACGACCCAAAGGGCGATGTTCACGAGAATCTCCTTGTCGAACGAGAGGCTAAGTGGTGGATCTCCTCCGTTTGTGTCGCGACGGTAGCACTAACCGGAGGCGCCCCTCCAGTCCTGCTACCCTGGTGATCATGGTGGAACCCCCGCTGCGCGCCGACGCCGCCCGCAACCGCGAGCGCATCGTCGACGCCGCCTGCGACGCCTTCGCCGAGCGCGGATTCGACGTGCCGCTGGAGGAGATCGCCGCACGGGCCGGCGTCGGCATCGCCACGCTCTACCGGCGCTTCCCCACCCGCGACGACCTCATGGTCGCGGCCGCGTCGCGCAAGTTCGACCAGTACGAGCTCGCGCTGCACGAGGCGCGGCAGGCCCCGGACGGCTGGACCGGCTTCGCGGGCTACGTGCAGGAGGTCTGCCGTATGCAGGCCGCCGATGCCGGACTGGCCGACGTGCTCACCATGTCGTTTCCGGGTGCCCGGGAGTTCGAGGCCCGCCGCACCGCGCTCTACCACGGTTTCGTGGGCCTGGTGGAGCGCGCCAAGGCCGAGGGTTCGCTGCGCGATGACTACGTGCCCGAGGATCTGCCGCTGATGCTGATGGCCAACGCGGGCGTGCTGCGCGGCACCGCCCAGGCGGCGCCCAGGGCGTGGCAGCGGCTGGTCGGCTACCTGCTGCAGGCATTCCGGACCGGCGGCGAGGCCGAACCACTGCCCGCGGCGCCGACCCCGCGCCAGACGTACCGCGCCATGCTGCGCATCTCCGGTTGCCAGGGCCGGTCCCAGCCGCCCCAGCACTGAAAGGGCTCCGCACAGAGCTGCGCCCACGCCATCTCAGATCGGCGTGGGCGCAGCTGTATTCAGGAAGGGATAACGGGACCGGTCAGCGTTTGGCGGCCTTCTTGGCGGGGGCCTTCTTGGCCGTGGTCGCCTTGGCGGTCGTCTTCTTCGCCGTGGTGGTGGCCTTCGCGGTCACGGTCTTCTTGGCCGGAGCCGTCTTCGCCGCCGTGGTCTTCTTGGCGGTGGCCTTGGTCGCGGTCACCTTCGCCGCGGTGGCCTTGGCCGTGGTCGCCTTGGCGGTGCTCTTGGTCGCGGTCTTCTTGGCCGGGGCCGTCTTCGACGCGGCGGTGGCCTTGCTCGCGGCCGGGCGGGTCCCGGCACCGGCGGTCTTCTTGGCGGCGGACTTCGCCGCCTTCTTCGCCGGGGCGGCGACCTTGCCGACGGCCACCGTGTCCTTGAAGCCGGCGCCGGGCCGGAAGGCCGGCACCGACGTCTTCTTCACCTTGACCGCCTCGCCGGTGCGCGGGTTACGCGCCATGCGAGCGGCCCGGGCCCGCTTCTCGAAGACACCGAAGCCGGTCAGCGAAACCTTGTCGCCCTTGGTGACCGCGTTCTGGATTTCGGTGAGCGTGGCCTCCAGCACGGCCGCGGCGGTCTTCTTGTCGACCACGGTCGGGTGAGCGGCGATCGCGTCGATCAGCTCAGTCTTGTTCACGGATTCCTCCCGTATGGTGCTACTGGACTCATAACAGTCATTCTGTGCGCACAGTAGGCCCAACGTCAGCAATATGCCAACAGGAGGGTCAAAAACCACCTATGTGTCGCAAAGAAAATTGCCCCCATCCTGATAACAGGACGGGGGCAATTACGTTGCTGTCGTGGTTCAGCACCTATCCGACAAGTACTCCGAAAGCCGGGCGATGGCCCTCGAAGGCGGTGATCGCCTCTTCGTGGCGCAGCGTCAAACCGATGTCGTCCAAGCCTTCCATCAGCCGCCAGCGCAGGAAGTCGTCGAGCGCGAAAGCCCAGCTCTGTCCGGCTGCGCGAACCTCCCGGGCGACCAGATCGACCTCGATCGCGGTGGTCGGATCGGCCTCCACCAGGTCCCACAACGTCTCCACGGCCGCCTGCGGCAGCTCGACCGTGAGCAGACCCTGCTTGAGCGAGTTGCCCCGGAAGATGTCGCCGTACCGGGGTGAGATGACCACCCGGAAGCCGTAGTCGTTCAGGGCCCAGACCGCGTGCTCCCGCGAGGATCCGGTGCCGAACTCCGGCCCGGCGACCAGCACGCTGGCCCCGGCGTAGACCGGGTTGTTCAGCACGAACGACGGGTCCTCACGCCAGGCGCTGAACAGCCCGTCCTCGAATCCGGTGCGGGTGACCCGCTTGAGGTACACCGCCGGGATGATCTGGTCGGTGTCCACGTTGGAACGCCGCAGCGGCACCGCGGTGCCCGTGTGAACGGTGAACTTCTCCATTTCGATCTACCTCGGTTCAGCGGGCGCCGACGGCGTCCAGGTCGGCGGGAGCGGACAGGTGGCCGGTCACGGCGGTCGCCGCGGCCACCGCGGGCGACACCAGGTGGGTACGGCCGCCCTTGCCCTGCCGCCCCTCGAAGTTGCGGTTGGACGTCGACGCGGAGCGCTGGCCCGGCTTCAGCGTGTCCGGGTTCATGCCCAGGCACATCGAACAGCCGGCGAACCGCCACTCGGCGCCCGCCGCGGTGAAGACCTCGTGCAGGCCCTCCTCCTCGGCCTGCGCGCGCACCGCGGCCGAACCCGGCACCACCAGCATTCGCACGCCGTCGGCCACCTTGCGGCCGCGCAGCACGTCCGCCGCGGTGCGCAGGTCCTCCAGCCGCCCGTTGGTGCAGGAGCCGACGAAGACCACGTCCACGGCCAGATCGCGCAGCGGCGTGCCCGGGGTGAGGTCCATGTACTCCACGGCCCGGCGGGCCGCGGCGCGCTCCGACTCGGACGCGAACGACTCGGGGTCGGGGATCACGGCGTCCAGCGAAGCGCCCTGACCCGGGTTGGTGCCCCAGGTGACGAACGGCGTCAGCGCGCTCGCGTCGAGGAACACCTCCTTGTCGAACACCGCGTCGGCGTCGGTGGGCAGGGTGCGCCAGTAGGCCACGGCGTCGTCCCAGTCGGAACCCTTGGGCGCGAAGTTGCGGCCCTTCAGCCAGGCGAACGTGGTCTCGTCCGGCGCGATCAGGCCGGCCTTGGCGCCCCACTCGATGGACATGTTGGAGACGGTCATCCGCCCCTCCATGCTCAGCTTCTCGATGGCGGGGCCGCGGTACTCCACCACGTAACCCCGGCCACCGCCGGTGCCCTCCTGGGTGATCAGGGCCAGGATCAGGTCCTTGGCCGAGACGCCCGGGGGCAGCTCGCCGGTGACGGTGACCGCCATCTGCTTCGGGAGCGCCTGCGGCAGCGTCTGCGTGGCCAGCACGTGCTCCACCTCGGAGGTGCCGATGCCGAAGGCCAGCGCACCGAAAGCGCCGTGCGTCGAGGTGTGCGAGTCGCCGCAGACGATCGTCATACCCGGCTGGGTCAGGCCCTGCTGCGGGCCCATGACGTGGACGACGCCCTGCTGCGGATCGCCGAGCGGGTGCAGTTTCACGCCGAACTCGGCGCAGTTTCCGCGCAGGGTCTCGATCTGCGTACGCGACACCGGGTCGGCGATCGTCAGCAGGTTGTCGGTGGGCGTGTTGTGGTCCTCGGTCGCGATCGTCAGATCGGTCCGGCGGACTTTGCGCCCGGCCAGCCGGAGGCCGTCGAAGGCCTGCGGGCTGGTCACCTCATGCAGCAGATGAAGATCGATATAGAGGAGGTCCGGTTCACCGTCAGCTCGGCGTACCACGTGTGCGTCCCAGACCTTCTGGGCAAGGGTCCTGCTCACTGGGTTGCTCCCACCATCTGGACATCCCGCATCTTGGGAGGTATGTTTCGGTCTGTGGGACACAGTATGTCTGGCGTGGGCGTCCTTGACAAGGCGGTAGTGATCCTTGCCGCGTGTGTCGACGGCGCCAGCCTCGCCGAACTCGTCGATCGCACCAAGCTGCCGAGAGCAACGGCGCACCGGCTGGCGCAGGCGCTGGAGATTCATCGGATGCTGGTACGGGACACGCAGGGACGTTGGCGTCCCGGTCCCCGACTTGGAGAACTGGCGAACGCCGCCCCCGACGTCCTGCTGACAGCCGCAGAGCCGCTGCTGTCCGCATTGCGGGACGCCACCGGCGAGAGCGCACAACTTTACCTGCGCAGGGCCGACGAACGGCTCTGCGTCGCCGCCGCGGAACGGGCCAGCGGCCTGCGCGACACCGTGCCGGTCGGCGCGATCCTGCCGATGACGGCAGGATCGGCGGCCCAGATCCTGCTCGCCTGGGAACCCCCCGAGGCGGTCATGCCCCTGCTCCCCCGCTGCAAGTTCACCGGCCGCACGCTGGCCGAAGTGCGCCGCCGCGGCTGGGCCCAGTCGGTGGCCGAGCGGGAGGCGGGCGTGGCGTCGGTCAGCGCCCCCGTCCGCGACCGCACCGGCCGCGTCATCGCCGCGATCAGCGTCTCCGGCCCCATCGAGCGCCTCGGCCGCCGCCCCGGCGACCGGCACGCGATGGCCGTGGTCCGGGCGGGGCAACGCCTGTCCGGCCTCTGAGCAGCGCGTGAAGGCCCCGTACGACGCCGTCTACGGCGGGTACGGGGCCTTTCGCGCACGGCCGCGTCTCCCGACGGCGCCGTCGCCGGGCGGCCGCACCTCCGCAGGACGGGCTACGGCCGGCCGCTTCCGGCGGTCAGCCGGTCGACTTGTTCGGACCGTCCGCCCCACCGGTCTGCCGCGCAGCGTGGATCATCGCGTTGCCATCGTAGTAGTTCTCCGGCGGGTTGATGTGGCCGTGCCGCTTGCCGCGGCGGCCCGCGACGACCGCCAGCACCACGATGAGCAGGGCGACGGCGATCAAGAAGAGCTTCATGGTCGCGTAGGCTAGCGGACCCGCGCCATCACTGTGGCCCGCCGCCGGACACGTCCCCGCCGTCGAACAGTCCAGCGGACGATTCGGGGTGATGGTGGTGCGGGAAACCCTGGTAGGTGTCCCGGGACGGGTCGAGCATGCTGCGGCTGCGGCTGCGCCGGGCCGCGATGAGAACCATGACGGCGATCAGAACCGCCGTGACGACGAACAGACCCACCACGAACTCCATGTCCGGAGGGTAGGACCGCGGCGCCATCTCCTCGGCCCGCGTAACGAAAGAAGCTCACGAGCATCGCTCGTGAGCTTCTTGAAAACCTGGTAGCCCCGAAGGGATTCGAACCCTCGCTACCGCCTTGAGAGGGCGGCGTCCTAGGCCGCTAGACGACGGGGCCAGGTCGATGTTCCGGAGAACACCTTCTTCAGTTTTCGACCGCCTTGCTGATCACTCAGCTCGGCGGCCCGCTGAACTTTAGCAGGTCCAGCAGCCTCGCGCGAATCAGGCTCTCACCCGATCTTGCTTGGTTGCTGGGGTACCAGGACTCGAACCTAGACTAACTGAACCAGAATCAGTTGGGCTGCCAATTACCCCATACCCCATTGGCACCGTTTCCGCTGCCGGGGATGAACTTTACCTGACCTCCCCGGCAGCGCCAAATCGGTATCCCTATCGCGCGCCGACCGGGTTGCGCAGCTCTCCCAGGCCCTGGATCCGCACGGCCACCACGTCCTTCGCCACCAGCGGCGACACCCCCGCGGGCGTGCCGGTGAGGATGACGTCGCCGGGCAGCAGCGTCATGACGTGGGACACGTACGACACCAGCGTGGGCACGTCGAAGACCATCTGCGAGGTGCGGCCGAGCTGGCGCACCTCTTCGTTGACCTCGCAGCGCACCTCGGCGTCGGAGACGTCGACGGCGGTGTCGATCCACGGGCCGAGCGGGCAGAACGAGTCGAAACCCTTGGCCCGGGTCCACTGGCCGTCGCTCTTCTGCAGATCGCGTGCGGTGACGTCGTTGGCGATGGTGTACCCGAAGATCGCCTTCTCCGCCCCGGCCCGGTCCACCCGGCGCGCGCCGGTGGCGCCGATCACCACGGCCAGCTCGGCCTCGTGCTCGACCTGGTGCGACTGCTCGGGCAGCCGGATGATGTCGTGCGGCCCGATCACCGATGTGGACGGCTTGAGGAACAGCAGCGGCTCCTTGGGCACCTCGGCTCCGTGCTCGGCGGCGTGGTCGGCGTAGTTGCGGCCGACCCCGATCACCTTGCTGGGCAGGATCGGGGAGAGCAGGCGTACGTCGGCCAGCGCGTAGCGCTGCTCGGTGAGATCGAGGTCACCGAAGGGGTGGCCGTTGATCGCGCGTACCGTCAGCGCCTGGGCGCCGGCGTCCGGATCGCCCTCCACCACCCCGAACGACATGCCACCCGGATGAACAAAGCGTGCGATGCGCACCACAGCCCCCAGCTGAAGATCTTTTATCGGGATTTCAGCTCCAACTTACGCCGTGGGCACGGTGTGACCTCGCTCGCTCCACCCGCGACGGATTCGGCGACCGCCTCAGCGCCGCGCGACGAAGCGCAGGTGTGACCGCTGTCGCAGCCGGTATCCGGACGCGATCGCGACCACCGCCAGCAGCGCCGCCAGGCAGATCGCCGCGTGGAGCAGCCCTCGCGCCAGGTAACCGCCGTCGGTGTGGTCCACCGCGTAGGTGCCGATCTCGCGGCTGAACCAGAACGGCAGCAGCCGCGAGGCCGAACCCGCCGGGTCCATCATCATCTGCAGCCCCACGATGATGAGCAGCACGAGCATGCCCTCGAGTTCCCGCGGCAGGGCCGCGCTGAGCGCCAGCCCGAACGGCGCGGCCACCGCCACGGTCAGCACCATGATGAGCCCGATCGCGCCGTACCGGACGTCGTCGGTGTCGAAGCGGATCAGCACGTAGTAGGGGGCGGCCAGCAGCAGGCCGACGATCCACAGTGCGACCAGGCGGCCCAGGTAGAGATGGTGCCCGCGGTAGCCGGACAGGCGCAGCCGCGGCTCGATGGCCCGCGCGGCGCTGCCCGCGAACAGTGCCGCGGTGCTCAGCGCCCAGCCCAGACCCAGGCACACGAAGCGGATCGACTGCCCCATGTGCGAGTCGCGCCGCGACAGGTAGAACGCCAGCGGGAACAGCACCAGGATGGCCAGCACCCCGCGCCGCCGCGCGATCTCCCGCAGCGCCGTCTCGGCCACGACGAACGTCTTGTTCATGCCCGCTCCTCGCTGCGCTCGGCACGGTCATGTCCCCGAGGCCTCGTGATTCGCTCGACAAGCTCGCTCATGCCCGCTCCTTGCTGCGCTCGCCCAGGTCGAGCACGGTGTCGACGCCGTCGCGGGTGTTCAGCAGGTGGGTCACCACCACGATCGCCTTGCCCGCGTCGCGCCAGCGCCGCACCTGCTGCCAGAAGTCCAGATACGAGCCCTGGTCGAAGCCTTGGTACGGCTCGTCCAGCAGCAGCACGTCGGGGTCGCCCAGCCCCGCCATCACCAGGTTGAGCTTCTGCCGGGTGCCGCCGGACAGGTGCCGGGCCTGCGTGCCGCCGCGCGGATCCCAGTCCAGCGCCGCCGCGTCCGCCCGGCCGGTCTCGCGGGCGTCCGCCCGTGACATGCCACGGCCCGCGCCGACCAGGACGAAATGCTCGTCGGGCACGAGGAAGTCGCTGGTGCCGCCGCCCTGCGGGCAGTAGCCGAGGCTGCCGTGCACCCGTACCTCGCCCCGGTCGGGGCTGACCAGGCCCGCGCAGATCCCGAGGAACGTGCTCTTGCCGGACCCGTTCGCGCCGACCACGGCGGCGACCTCGCCCGCGCGCACGGTCAGGCTCACCTCGCGCAGCACGGTGCGGCGGCCGTAGCGCTTGGTGATGCCGACGACCTCCAGCCGCACCGGCCCGCCCGGCGCGTGCCGCGGGGTCTCCAGGCGCACGCTGTCGGCGACGGCGGCGGCGTACGCCTGGGGCGGGCCGAACGCCCGCAGCGGGTCGTCCCCGCTCTCCCACAGGTGGGCCGCGGTCTCGGCGAGCACGTTGCCCGCCGTCTGTTCGGCCACTCCGTGCCGGCGCAGTTCGCCGGCGAGGGCATCGAGCCAGGTGTCGTGTCTCACCGTGCCGCCACCTCTCGCAGAATCGCGCTCACCCCGCCGGCGAAGGCCTCCCAGTCGGCGGCGGATCGCCGCAGCGTCTCGGTGCCCGCCGGGGTGATCCGGTAGTACTTGCGGGCCGGGCCGGACCCGCCCTCGCGCCAGTGGGCGGCGACCTGGCCGCCGCGCTGCAGCCGCAGCAGCACCGGGTACAGGGTGCCGCCCTGGATGCCGCCCAGCCCCGCGGCGTGCAGCGACTGGATCAGCTCGTAGCCGTAGGACTCGCGGTGGGCGAGCACGCCGAGCACGCACAGGTCGAGCACTCCCCGCAGCCACTGACTGCGCCGCTCCAGCTCCATGGCGCGAGACCGTAGCACAGCCAGCTAGCTGGTGTCGCCACCTACCCGCGCCGCCGGTACCCTGGCCTGGTGAAAACCGCCGCCATCGAGGTGCTGGACCCCGACGTCTGGCGTGCCCGCCGACAGGCGCATGAGGAGCTGGTGGACGGCTGGCTGGCGCACCACCTGGCGCGCCGCCGTGACGGGGTCAAGCACCCCGTGCACGACTTCCTGTTCACGTACTACTCGCTGCGGCCCGCGCAGCTGCGCCGCTGGCACCCCGGCCACGGTGTGGTGCTGCGCGACGGCGAGCCCGACCGCGACTACCTCGGCGTCGACGGCGGGACCGTCCTCGACCCGGCGCTGCTGGCCAGGCGGGCCGATTCGGTGCGCTGGATCCGCGACCTGCTCGCCGCGACCGCGACCCGCCCGGCCCAGCTGGGCTGCTTCGGCATGCACGAGTGGGCCATGGTCTACCGCCAGACCCAGCAGGAGGTCCGGCACAACTCCTGGCCGCTGCGCCTGTCGCCCGCCGCGACCGCCGAGGTCGTCGAAGACCGCGGCGTACGGTGCACCCACTTCGACGCGTTCCGCTTCTTCACCGCCCCCGCGCGCCCCCTCAACGCGCACCAGCCCACCCGGGACCTGCAACCCGCCCTGGAGCAGCCAGGCTGCTTACACGCGAACATGGACCTCTACAAATGGTCCTACAAGCTGTCCCCGCTGGTCCCCAGCGAATTGGTCGCCGCCTGCTTCGCCCTCTCCCGCGAGATCCGCGAACTGGACATGCGCGCCAGCCCTTACGACCTCGCCGACCTGGGTTTTCCCCCGGTCCGCATCGAGACGCCCGAGGGCCGCGCCGAGTACGCCCAGCAGCAACGCTCCTTCGCCGACCGCGCCGCTCCCCTGCGCGCCCACCTAGTCGCCGAGTGCGACCGGCTGCTGACCGCCGCGCACCGGTGAGCCCGGCCGCCGCCTGCGGCCTAAGCTCAGCACCGTGATCAGCGATAGCCCCCACCTCTGGATGGACGTCTTCGCCACTGGCACCGGCCCCGACTTCGACCGCCCCACCCACTGACCCGAGTCCCCCAGCCGACGATCTTGCTTGGGCTGTGGCGACGACACACTCAGAACGGGCAAAGGGGCAACAGTCCGCGCAAGATCGTCGCGATCTTGGGTCGGACGGGCGGGGGTATACGACTGCGCGGCGTCACTCGGGGTGACGCCGCGCTGTGGCGTGACGGGGGCGTGCCGGTCAGGCGATGCAGGCGCAGACGATCAGGGCCGCGCCGAAGTGGGTGGCCGCGGTGACCTTCGCGGCGGGGTGCGGCTCGATCTCGGCGATCATGTCGCCCAGGCGACCCGGGGTCAGCCAGTCCAGCGCCAGGAAGGCCAGGGCCATCAGGCCGATGCCGAGCAGACCGAAGATCACCGTCGAGGCCAGGCCCTTGCCGAAGTCCTCGTAGCTGGTGAAGATCGCGGTGAACACGATGAGCGCGATGCCCAGCTGGTTCGCCGCCAGCAGCAGCGCAGCGTTGCTGCTGCGCTGGTGCCAGATCAGCTCACGCAGGCGGCCCGGCGTCAGCAGGTCCACCACGACGAATCCGACCGCCATCAGACAGATGCCGGCCACCCCGAACACCACGCTCTGCCACGCACCCGTGACCAGGTCCTGCACCATGTACGCCTCCACTGCATCCGATGTCGCTCGGGAGGCTAGCGGACGCCCGCAACACGGGCGTCCGCACGGGGCTGAGCAGGTTACCTACAGCGCACCCAGGTACTTGATCCGCTCGAACGGAGTCACCTCGCGCCGGTACTCCTCCCACTCCGCGCGCTTGTTGCGCAGGAAGAAGTCGAACACGTGCTCGCCGAGCACGTCGGCGACCAGCTCCGAGCCCGCCATGACGTCGATCGCCTCGGACAGGTTCTCCGGCAGCGCCGAGTAGCCCATCGCGCGGCGCTCGGCGTTCGACAGGGCCCACACGTCGTCCTCGGCGCCCGGGGGCAGCTCGTAGCCCTCCTCGATGCCCTTCATGCCGGCGCCGAGCAGCACCGCGAAGGCCAGGTAGGGGTTGCAGGCCGAGTCCATCGAGCGCACCTCGACCCGGGCCGAGTTCGGCTTGCCGTATGCGGGCACCCGCACCAGGGCCGAGCGGTTCAGGTGGCCCCAGCAGACGTACGCCGGAGCCTCGGAGATCCGGTCCGGGATCATCTGCGGGAACAGCCGCTTGTACGAGTTCACCCACTGGTTGGTCACCGCGGTGAACTCCCGCGCGTGGGTGAGCACGCCGGCGATGAACGCCTTGGCGGTCTTCGACAGCTTGTGCGGGTCGGCCGGGTCGTGGAAGGCGTTGCGCTCGCCCTCGAACAGCGACAGGTGCGTGTGCATGCCGCTGCCGGGCTGGTCGGTGAACGGCTTGGGCATGAAAGTGGCCCGCACCCCGTGCGACAGCGCCACCTCCCGCATCACGTGCCGGAAGGTCATGATGTTGTCGGCGGTGGTCAGCGCGTCCGCGTACCGCAGGTCGATCTCCTGCTGGCCGGGGGCGACCTCGTGGTGGCTGAACTCCACGGAGATGCCGATGCGCTCCAGCGCCAGCACCGCCTGGCGGCGGAAGTCGCGTGCGATGGCGTGCGTGGTGTGGTCGAAGTAGCCGCCGGCGTCGACCGGGGTCGGCACGCCGCCGTCCGCGGGCGCGTCGGCGAGCAGGAAGAACTCGACCTCGGGGTGGGTGTAGAAGGTGAAGCCCTTGTCGGCCGCCTTCGACAGCGCCCGGCGCAGCACGTGGCGCGGGTCGGCCCAGCTCGGGGTGCCGTCGGGCATGAGGATGTCGCAGAACATCCGGGCGCTCTCGCCGGAGCCGCCGCCCTCGAACGGGAACACCTGGAACGTGGTCGGGTCCGGCATGGCGATCATGTCGGACTCGTACACCCGGGCGAAGCCCTCGATGGCCGATCCGTCGAAGCCGATGCCCTCCTCGAAGGCCGACTCCAGTTCCGCCGGAGCCACGCTGACCGACTTCAGGGTGCCGAGCACGTCGGTGAACCAGAGGCGCACGAAACGGATGTCGCGCTCCTCAAGCGTACGCAGCACGAACTCCTGCTGACGATCCACGGCATGCCTCTCTAAGACGAGATCTCCGGGCCAGTCTGGCGCGGCCTCATTACGGGCACGTTACGCCATCCTCCAGCTGTACGCCGGAGCACGGTGATGCCGCAACTTCGACGCCCTTCACCCCGTTGGACCGGTCAGTGAAACGGAGCTCCCCTCGATGCGCAAGGAGCGCCCATGAACCGCCTGGACACCCTTTTCCCGGTGCGCCACCGCACCATCGCGGGCGGCATCGCCCTCGGTGGGCTGCTGATCGGCGCGCTCACCCTGGCCGGGGTGCTGGGCGCGACGCACCGCCAGCAGCAGGCCCAGGCGACCGAGGCCCGCAAGACCCTGCCGATCACCGCGACCCAGCCCGAGCTGCAGGCCGCACTGCTGGCCGACGTCGACCTGCCGGCCAGCTACGCCCCGCAGCTGCCCAGCCCGTCGCCCCGCGTGCGCACGCCCCGGCCGGAGCGCTGCGCGGCCCTGCTCGGCGCGCCCGACGAGCTGATCCGCACGGCCGCGGCGACCGTGGCCAGCCACCCGAAGGCCCGCCTGCAGCCCAGCGCGCAGGCGGTCTCCGGGCACCGCGGGCCGACGCTGATCACGCAGGTGCTCAGCACCTTCAGCGGGGACGGCGCGCTCGGCACGCTGAACGAGCTGCGCCGGATGGGCCAGCGCTGCCGGGACTTCAACGCGGTGCTCGACGACGGCACCGCGGTGCGGGTGCGTGTCTCGGACGTACCGCGCGACCGGCTGCCGGCGGACCTGCTGAAGCTGGAGGGCGACGCGTACGCGCTGCGCTTCACGCTCACCGGCAAGGACCGGACCATGACCGGCTACCTGGCGCTGGGCCGGGTCGGCGGGGTGCTGTCGATGCTGCGCGAGATGGACTCCGGCGACCGCCAGGGCGCCGTCGCCGATCTGGGCCGGTTCACCGGGCTGCTGGAGCAGGCCGCCAAGAAGCTGCTGCCGATCACCCTCGGCGGCCCGCGGCCGAGCCCGCGCGGCTGAGCGACATCGAGCACCGTTGAGCCGTCCGCTTAGGATGGCGGGGACCGCGGCCTGATCCGGCCGCCACCCCACCCCGAGGTGTACGCATGCCCCCGCTCGACCATGTTCCCGCTCCCGCGGCAGCCGGCCGGTCCGTGCCCGCGCAGGCGGCCGTGGTCCCCGGCCGCGCGCCGCTCGCCTCGCAGAACGCCTGAGGGAACGCGGTGCGCCGCCTCGCCTGGCTCGCCCTGGCCGTCCTGATCGGCCTCGGCACGGCCGCCGTCACCGGCGTCCGGATCGCCGACGCCACCGACTCCACGCTCTACCTGCTGGCCACCGCCGCCCTGCTGGCCATCGGCCTGTACGGCAGCACCTACGGCATCGACACCGCGGCCGCGCGCCAGGACCGGCGGCTCATCGTCACCGCGGTCACCGTCGGCGTGGTCGTCAAGGCCGCCGTCATCGGCGCAACTCTGGCGCTGGCCTGGCAGGACCCGCTGTTCCTGCTGCTGGGCATCGTGGTGGCCCAGATCGACCCGCTGTCGGTGGCCGCGCTGCTGGGCGACGACCGGCTCTCCCCGCGGGCGCGCACCGTGCTGGCCGCGTGGTCCTCGTTCGACGACCCGATCACGGTGGTGCTCACCATCTACGCCGCCGCCGTCGCCACCGATCTGCTCGGCCTGGGCACCCGTGGCGAGCAGGGCGTGCACGTCGCCGACGGGCTGCTGGCGTACGCCCTCGATCTGGGCCTGAATCTTGCGTTCGCGGGCGTGGTGTGGCTGCTGTGGCGCTACGGCGTCCGGAATCGGCCGCGCTGGGCGACCGCGCTGCTCGCGCTCGCCGCGGCCGTGGCGGTGTGGCAGTTCCTGATGCTCGGCCTCGCTCTGGTCGGCCTGTTCCTGCGTCCCGCCTGGCTGGCACGGCTGCTGCCCCGGATCACGCAGGGCGCGCTCTACGCGGCGACGGTGCTGCTGGGGCTGCTGCTCATCGGTGGGATCGCGCTGCCGCAGGGGGTGACCCTGGGCCTGGCCGCATTCGCCGCGCAGATCCTGGTCGGCTGGCTGCTCACCAGGAACATGCCCCCCGCCGACCGCCTGCACCTGGCCTTCGCCCAGCAGAACGGCATCACCGCGATCATCCTCGCGCTGCGCCTGGAGGCCCAGTTCGCCGGTGTCGTCGCCGTCGTCGCCCCCGCGATCCTCATCACCAACCTCACCCACTACGCCGCCAACCACCTCCTCGACCGCCGCACCCGGCCCCCCGCCCCCTGATCCGGATCCGCCACGGGCCCGCCCGGCCATCGCGCCGGAGGTGCTTGATCGTTCGACTTGCCTGGCACACGGGCGAAAGAGGCCGCAAGATACGCACAGGTGCCTGGCAAGTCGGATGACCTTGGGGTGCGGCCCGCGGGCGATCGGCTCGGCGGGACTGTGGTGGGGCACACGCCTGGTGGGAAACACGCGGTGGGTGGGGTGTGCGAGAAGATGAGGGCATGACCGCCACGCTGCGTCTCGCTCTCGCCCAGGTCAACCCGACGGTCGGCGATCTCGCCGGCAACGCCGCCATCGTGCGCGAGTGGTCCGGCCGGGCCGCCGAGGCCGGCGCGCACATCGTCGCCTTCCCGGAGATGATGCTGACCGGCTATCCGGTCGAGGACCTGGTCTTCCGGCAGTCCTTCGTCGAGGCCTCCCAGCAGGCGCTGGTGCGGCTGGCCGCCGACCTGGCCGCCGACGGGCTGGGCGAGCTGGCCGTGATCGTCGGCTACCTCGACGCGGACGGCCCGGCGCGGCTCGGCGCGGACTCCACCTCGCCGGTCGGCCCCCGCGACTCGCTGGCACTGCTGCACCGCGGCGTGGTCGCCGCCCACTACCACAAGCACCACCTGCCCAACTACGGCGTCTTCGACGAGGACCGCTACTTCGTGCCCGGTGACACGCTGACCGTGGTGCGGGCGCAGTGGGCCGACGGCAGCCAGGCCGACGTCGCGCTGACCATCTGCGAGGACATCTGGCAGGCGGGCGGCCCGTTCGCGGTGGCGGCGTCGGCGAGGGTCGGGCTCGTGATCAACATCAACGGCTCGCCGTACGAGCTGAACAAGGACGACCTGCGACTGCCGCTGGTGCAGCGCCGGGCCGCCGAGGCCGGGGCGGCCGTGGCGTACGTCAACATGATCGGCGGCCAGGACGAGCTGACCTTCGACGGCGACTCGATGATCGTGGCGGCGGACGGCACCCTGCTGGCCCGCGGCCCCCAGTTCCACCAGGCGCTGCTCGTGCACGACCTGCACCTGCCCGAGGCCGACCCGGACGCGCCCGCCGGGCACCTGGGCAGCATGCGCGTCGCGCGGGTCCCGCTGACCACCTCCTGGGCGGCGCCCGAGGGCCCCGCCGCCGACGCCGGTGTCGCCGACCGCCTCGGCGACGAGGCCGAGGTGTGGAACGCCCTGGTGATGGGCCTGCGCGACTACGTACGCAAGAACGGCGCGAAGTCGGTCCTGCTCGGCCTGTCCGGCGGCATCGACTCCTCGGTCGTCGCCGCGATCGCGGTGGACGCGCTCGGGGCCGAGCACGTCGTCGGCGTCTCGATGCCCAGCGGCCACTCGTCGCAGCACTCCCGTGACGACGCCGCCGAGATGGCCCGCCTCACCGGCCTGGACTACCGGGTCGAGCCGATCCAGCACATGGTGGACGCGTTCCTGTCCAACCTGAACCTGTCCGGCCTGGCGGTGGAGAACCTGCAGGCCCGGGTGCGCGCGGTGATCCTGATGGCGCTGTCCAACCAGGAGGGGCACCTGGTGCTCACCACCGGCAACAAGAGCGAGCTGGCCGTGGGCTACTCCACGCTGTACGGCGACTCGGTGGGTGCGTTCAACCCGCTCAAGGACGTGCCGAAGACGCTCGTGTGGAAGCTCGCACACTGGCGCAACACGGTCGGCGAGGTGATCCCGGAGAACTCCATCACCAAGCCGCCGAGCGCCGAGCTGCGCCCCGGACAGCTGGACACCGACTCGCTGCCGCCGTACGAGCAGCTCGACGCGATCCTGGCCGGTTACGTGGACGGCGACCAGGGCCGCGACGAGCTGGTCGCGGACGGGCACGACCCGGCGCTGGTGGACCGGATCCTGCGCCTGGTCGACGGGGCGGAGTACAAGCGCCGCCAGTCCGCGCCCGGCACCAAGATCTCGTTCAAGGCGTTCGGCCGCGACCGCCGCCTGCCCATCACGAACCGCTGGCGCGAGAGCTGAACCTGTCGCAGTGAATTAGTGCACTGAACCCTGACATCGGGTGTTCAACAGGTGGAAACATTCTCCTGAGACCCGGGGACCGCGGACGCGGCCTCGAGGCGAGAGGAGACAGCGATGTCCGACAGTGTGCCCTCCCTCTACGGCGGGCCGGCCGGCACCCGGGTGCGCACCCGCCACCTGCAGTTGGCCAAGGAGCGCGGCGAGAAGTGGGCCATGCTCACCTCGTACGACCAGTACACCGCGCAGATCTTCGACGAGGCCGGCATCGCGGTGCTGCTCGTCGGCGACTCGGCCGCGAACAACGTGTTCGGCTACGAGTCCACCCTGCCGGTGACCGTCGAGGAGATGCTCCCCCTGGTACGCGCCGTGGTCGGCGCCACCAAGCGGGCCCTGATCGTCGGTGACCTGCCGTTCGGCACGTACGAGGAGTCCCCCGAGGTCGCGCTGCGCACCGCGGTGCGCTTCATGAAGGAAGCCCGCTGCCACGCCGTCAAGCTGGAGGGCTTCCGCCCCGCCCAGATCGAGATGATCACCGGCGCGGGCATCCCCGTCATGGCCCACCTGGGCTTCACCCCCCAGTCCGAGCACCAGCTCGGCGGCTACCGGGTGCAGGGCCGCGGCGACGACGCCGCGGCGACGCTGCTGCGCCAGGCCCGCGAGGTGGTCGAAGCGGGCGCGTTCGCCGTCGTCCTGGAGATGGTTCCCGGCGACGTCGCGAAGCAGGTGACCGCCGAGATCGGCGTACCCACCGTGGGCATCGGCGCGGGCCCCGACACCGACGCCCAGGTCCTCGTCTGGCAGGACATGGCCGGCCTGCGCCCCGCCTCCGCCGGCCCGACCCCGCGCTTCGTCAAGAAGTACGCCGACCTGCACGCCGTCCTCTCCCGCGCGGCCGCCGAATTCGCCGCCGACGTCCACGACGGCGCCTTCCCCACCGCCGACCACACCTTCTGAAGCAAGGCCACCCGTCCTGAAGGAAGGGCACCTTCACATCGCCATGCGTTGTAGAAGGTGCCCTTCCTAACGCGCGACCGCGCGCGAGCTGCTCAGACGTCGGTGATGCGGATGCCCGAGTGGGCCTTGTAGCGCTTGTTCATGGCGATCAGGTTCGCGGTCAGGGCTTCGACCTGGCCGGCGTTGCGCAGGCGGCCCGCGTGGATACCGCGCATGCCGGGGATGCGGCCCGCCAGCGCCTGCACCACGGCGACCGCGTCCCGGTCGTCGCCGAGCACCAGGATGTCCAGATCCATGCGGGCCACCGCCGGGTCGGCCAGCAGCTCCGCGCTGACGTGGTGGAACGCCGCGGTCACCCGCGCCTGCGGCAGGATGGCCGCCGCCTGCTGCGCGGCGCTGCCCTCCTCGACCTTCAGCGCGTACGGCCCCTGCTTGTCGAAGCCCAGCGGGTTCACACAGTCCACCACGATCTTGCCGACCAGCTCGTCGACCAGCCCGGCCAGCGTCTCGGCGTGCCCCGCGTACGGCACCGCCACGATCAGCACGTCCGAGCGCCCCGCCACATCCGCGTTGTCGCCGCCGGCCACGTTCCCGCCGGACAGCTCCGCCAGCTCGGCCGCCGACGCCGCCGCCCGGTCCGCGCTGCGGGAGCCGATCAGCACGCGCTGCCCGGCCAGGGCCAGCCGGTACGCCAGGCCGCGGCCCTGATCGCCGGTGCCGCCGAGGATGCCGACGGTCAGCGCGCTGACGTCGGGGAGGGAAGCCAGGTCCAATGCCATACCCGATCTTCGCATTGAACGAGCGTTCATCGCGCTATGACATGGCTCGCACGAACAGCACACCCGCCAGGGTCACCCCGAACGCCACGACGACCGCGCGGTGCACCGAGATCCATCGCCCCCGAGGCCGGCCCGAGCGCGTGCGCGAGGAAGGGACGTATCATGGTCAACGCGACGGACGAGTCGGCCGGGCGGTCGCGTCATCACGGGCTCCGGCCCGGCGGTGCCGAGGAACGTCCGGACTCCACAGGGCAGGGTGGTTGTTAACGGCAACCCGGGGCGACCCGCGGGACAGTGCCACAGAGAACAGACCGCCCGCCGCCCCTCGGGGCAGCGGGTAAGGGTGAAACGGTGAGGTAAGAGCTCACCAGCACCCCGGGTGACCGGGGTGGCTAGGTAAACCCCACCCGGAGCAAGACCAAGAAAGGCCGCTCGATCCGCTTCGGCGGGCGGGTGGCCGCGCGGACGTTCGAGGGTGGCCCGCCCGATGTCCGCGGGTAGGTTGCTCGAGCCTGCCGGCGACGGCAGGCCTAGATGGATGGCCGCCGCCGCGCGCGAGCGCGGCACAGAATCCGGCGTACAGGCCGACTCGTCCGTCCCTGTACCGGCCGCCGCCCTAGAAGTCGGGCGGAGGCTCGCCAAGGACCTGGTCCCAGATGTCCGCGAAGCGTTCCGGGTGGGCACCGTGCACGATGCCCACGGCCGTCAGCGTCACCACCAGCACCAGCCCGAACACGATGGTCCCCGGCCACCGGCGGTGCACCGCCGAGACGGTGAGCCCGGCGGCCAGCGCGCCGACCCATACGGCCATGCCGACGGCCAGCGCGAGCATGTCCCGCCGCCACCACTCCGGCCAGTCCCCCCACGTGCCGAAGATCGCGCCGCTGCGCTCCAGGCCGAGGGCGAGCAGGGGCGCGCCGACGCCCAGGGCGAGCAGCCACGCCGACACCTGCACGGCACGCACATACCTCATGGGCGGCAAGGCTATGGCTTCTGGCGTTAACCCCGCATGAGCCTCGGGTCCCAGCTCAGCGACCTGCCGTAGGTGCCGGGCCGGGCCGGCTTCCGCGCTCGTCCACCGCTGCGGGAGCGACTGCCGGCCGGGGGGACGGACGCGCCGGTGCCGCGGCAC
Source organism: Catellatospora sichuanensis (assembly GCF_007483665.1). Lineage (GTDB taxonomy): Bacteria > Actinomycetota > Actinomycetes > Mycobacteriales > Micromonosporaceae > Catellatospora > Catellatospora sichuanensis. Next base: position 283,012 of record NZ_ML660189.1, on the reverse strand, counting down.
GGGTCGGCGGCTGTTGCAGGTGCAGAGCGGCGGCGTACACGAAGAGCACCACGCCGAGCATCTCGCACAGCTCCTCGGCCGACGCCGCCAGCACGTAGCGCATGGAGGCCCAGCCGGGGGTGAAGCCGATGTTCTCCCGGCCGGAGTACGCGCCCAGCACCTCGATCCCCGCCGCCCCGCCGAGGAACAGTGCCGCCGCGCCGAGCATGAGCCACCGCACGCGCGACGGCAGGGCGAGCAGCAGGCGCAGATACGACAGCCCGAGCACGAGCACGATCGGCGCCACGAGCACCAGCCAGGACAGGTACGACGCCCCGCCTGCCGCCAGCACGTCGGCCTGCGCCCCGAGTTCGTGGAACTGCGAGAACTCGTCCAGCGACAGGCCGGTGAAGACGACCGCCAGCACCCGCCAGTGCCGGTGGAAGCGCCCACCCGACGCCCGGTCCGCGCCGCCGAGCTGCCACAGCAGCAGCGCCGCGAGGAACAGCAGCCCGCTGGAGAACCAGGTGGGCAGGTTCTGCTCCTTGTCCACGTAGAAGAACTTGACGATCCGCCCCCAGTACGGGATGAGGTCGTACGCGCCGAAGCCGTGGTAGACGATCGTGAACCCGAGGCTCAGCAGGTGGATCGCCGCCACGGACCACAGCAGCACGCGCAGCAGCCTCGATGCGGGCAGGTCGAGTCTCATGCCTGACCAACGAGACGCGGCCGGTCCACAGCACGGTGTACGCAGGTTCCTCCTCCGGCCGGTTCTGTGCCATAGTCACCCCGTGTCCGATACCCCCGCACGGATGCTCGCGCTCGCCGGTGTCCTGATCGCCCTGCTGAGCCTGGCCGTGGCGCTGGCCGGCTACCGGCGCACCCGGCTGTCCCCGAGCGCGCGGCTCTACCACATCAACAACTTCGGGCCCGGTGACGCCAAGGAGTTCCTGATCGCCACGACGGTGACGAACGGGACACTCGGCGCGGTACAGGTGGTGACCTGCGAGTTCGAGGTGAAGGGTCTGCGCGGGCGGCACATGGTGGGCGGGCAGAGCCGCAAGGGGCCGGAGTTCCCGTACAAGGTGGAGGGTCACCACTCGGCGACCTGGACCGTCCCGGTCGCCGACGTGGCCGAGCTGCTCAAGGTGTACGGCAAGCAGACCGCGAAGATCCGGGCGGTGCTGGCGCTGGGCAGCGGGCGGGACGTGAAGGGCGGCTGGTTCCGCTTCGACCTGGACAAGTGGGCGGCGGGCGGCGACAAGGCCAAACCCGCCGGTGCGCGGGCGCAGAGCCCGGCGAAGTCGAAGGCCTGAGCCGTGACCGGCGTCGACATGTACTGGCAGCGGGTGCCCGCGACGGACCTGGCGGGTTCGCCGCGCAGGCTGTGGGACGGGTCGCCGGTGTTCGACGACGCGGCCTACGAGCGGGCGCTGGCCGACGGCACCCTGCGTGCGGTGCCCGAGCACTACCTGCTGCTGGAGGTGCTCTTCGCGGGCAGCCAGGGGCCGGGCCACCCGGTGGCCGGCCTGGTCGTGTCCGGCGGATCCTGGCATCCGGTCGACCTGTCCGGGGCGTCCGACGACGAGATCGGCGTGCTCACCACCGATGAGGTCCGCTCGGTCTCGGAGTTCCTGCGCGACGCCGAGCCGTCGTCGTGGATCGCCCAGCGCGAGGGCGAACTGGCCGCGGTGCTGCGCGGCTACTCCACCCGCACCTGGGACGACCTGCTCGCGCGACGGCTGGCCAAGCACGCCGACGGCCTCGTCGCGTTCTACCACCGTGCGGCCGCCGACGGCGACGCCGTCGTGAAGGTCCTGCTCGGCTGACGTCATGCCCGCCACCGCGTGACGTCGTCGAGCCGCCGACGCGATGGCCGGCATCGGTGCGGCGTGGGGACTTCCGGTGCCGAGGACCGAGCCGCAACGGGCGATCCTGGCGCGGTTGGCCGGGATGACGGGTCCCCGCTGGACCTGCGCCCCGCGTGCCGCAAAGAGCGGCGGGGCAAGGGATGCCGCGATACGTGCACTGTGGAGCGGTCACATCGGCAGTCATAGCAATTTGACTTTTTTACGGATTTCGCCAGCACATGGGCCTTTTGCGGCGCACAGTGATGTCTGGAGCAGCAGTGCGCGGAGAAAGCGCCGTGGCCACCGCTGTTTCGCGGTTCCGCCGGAGACATTCCGGCAGGACGTTCCCGTGAGGAGGACAAGCGATGGCCGTAGCCAAGGCCGCAGCGAAGAAGGCCCCAGCGAAGAAGGCCGCTGCCAAGAAGGCGGTAGCCAAGAAGGCGCCGAGCCGGCCGGCCGCGGCGAAGAAGGCCGCGCCTGCCAGGAAGACCTCGCCTGCCAAGAAGACCACGACAGCGCGGAAGACGACCACGGCGAAGAAGACCACCGCCAAGAAGACGTCCCCGGCCAAGAAGGCCACCACCAAGAAGACCACCGCAGCCAAGAAGACCACCGCGGCGAAGAGGACAACGGCCGCCAAGACGACCACCGCCCGCAAGAGCACGGCGGCGGCGCGCAGCACCGGCGTCAAGAAGGTGACCGCCGCGGTCAAGAAGACGGCCGCGAAGAAGGCCGTGACAGCGAAGAAGACCACCGCCGCCAAGAAGACGACGCCGCTGAAGAAGGCCGCTCCGGCGCGGAAGACGACCACGGCGAAGAAGACCACCGCCAAGAAGACGTCCCCGGCCAAGAAGGCCACCACCAAGAAGACCACCGCAGCCAAGAAGACCACGGCCGCGAAGAAGACAACGGCGGCCAAGAAGACCACCGCCGCCAGGAAGACCACGGCGAAGAAGGCGACCGCCAAGAAGACCACGGCGGCCGCCCGCAGCACCGGCGTCCGGAAGATCACCGCCGCGGTCAAGAAGACGGCCGCCGCGAAGAAGACCACCGCCGCCCGCAAGACGACTGCCAAGAAGGCGTCGCCTGCCAGAAAGACCACCACGGCCAAGAAGACGACGGCCGCGAAGAAGACCGCACCCGCTCGGAAGGCGACGGCCCGGAAGACCACCACGGTCCGCAAGACCACGACCGCGAAGAAGACCGCGCCCGCCCGCAAGAGCGCCACCGCGGCCCGCAAGGCCACCACCGCCAGGAAGACCACCACGGTGGCGAAGAAGACGGCCGCTGCCCGCAAGACGACCGGGGCGAAGAAGATCACTGCGGCGGTACGCAGGACCGCCACCGGACGCACCACGGCGAAGAAGGCCATGGCCGCCAAGAAGGTGACGCCGTTGAAGAAGGCGACCACCGCCCGCAAGAGCGCGCCGGCCCGCAAGGCGATGGCGAAGACCGCCCCGGCCCGCAAGGCGACCATGCGCAAGACGGCGATGAAGAAGATGGCCAGGAAGGCCATGCGTTAGCGGGGCAGCGTGGCCCTGATCGGTGTCATCCACGGCGTGACCTGCGGATGGCACCGAGTCGCCGTCGCCCATGGCCGAAGCCGCCCGTACGGGCGGGGCCGCGGCCCGCCGGCACCTGGTAAGAATGACCAATGGCATACCGCCGCCTGCACGCCGAGGCCATCGACTTCACCGCACTGCGTCGCGAGCTGCAACTGCCCGACGGCTTCCCGCCTGCCGCGCAGGCGCAGGCCGAGGCGGCGGCCGCCGAGGTGAAGCTGCCCGACGCCGACCGCACCGAACTGCCCTTCGTCACCATCGACCCGCCCGGCTCGCGCGACCTCGACCAGGCCGTGTGCCTGTTCCGCCGGGACGGCGGCTACCGGGTGCACTACGCCATCGCCGACGTCGCGACGTACGTGGTGCCGGACAGCCCGCTGGAGGCCGAGACCTGGCGTCGCGGGCAGACCGTCTACCTGCCCGACGGCAAGGTGCCGCTGCACCCGCCGGTGCTCAGCGAAGGCGCGGTCAGCCTGCTGCCCGGGGTGGACCGGGCCGCGGTGGTGTGGACGATCGACGTTTCCGCCGACGGCGACACCGTCGGCGTGCACATGCAGCGGGCGCGGGTGCGCAGCCGGGCCAAGCTCGCCTACGAGGGCGTGCAGGCCGATGTGGACAAAGGTGTGCTCGCCGAGCCGATCGCGCTGCTGCCGGAACTGGGCCGGCTGCTGACCGCGCGAGGGCTGGAACGCGGTGCGATCAACCTGCCCATGCCCGAGCAGGAGATCGAGCCGCACGGCGACGGCTGGCAGCTGCGCCTGCGCGCCCCGCTGCCCGCCGAGGAGTGGAACGCCCAGATCTCGCTGCTGACCGGCCGCGCGGCCGCCGACATCATGCTGGCGGGGCGGATCGGCCTGCTGCGCACCATGCCCGCCCCCGACCCGGAGGCGGTGGCCCGGCTGCGCATCGCGGCGAAGGGCCTGGGTGTGGACTGGCCCGACGGCAAGACCGTGGGCCAGGTGCTCGCCGGGCTGGACCCGGCCCGGCCCAGGCATGCCGCGTTCGTCGACGAGGCCGCGGAGCTGCTCCGCGGCGCCGGGTACACGCCGTTCGCCGGGCAGGTGCCCGCCGATCCGGAGCACAGCGCCGTCGCGGCGGCGTACGCCCACGTCACGGCCCCGCTGCGGCGCCTGGCCGACCGGTATGTCACCGAGGTGTGCCTGGCACTGCACGACGGCCGTGAGGTGCCCGCCTGGGCCGCCGCGGCACTGCCCGAGCTGCCCGCCGTCATGTCGGGCACCGACCGGATCTCGTCGGCCGCCGAACGCGGCGCGATCGACCTGGTCGAGTCGACCATCCTGGCGGACCGCGTCGGCGAGACCTTCCCCGCCACCGTGCTGGACACCAACCACGGCAAGCCCGGCGGCACGGTGGCCCTCACCGAGCCCGCGGTCCGCGCCCGCTGCGACGGCCAGCTCACCGCAGGGGACCAGATCACCGTCCGCCTCACCCAGGCCGACCCCGCCAAACGCGTGGTCCGCTTCACCCTCGCCTAGCGCGAAGCAAGGGCACCTGTACATCGCTATGCGTTGTAGAAGGTGCCCTTGTTAACGCCTGTCGTGACGCCGCGCAGGTCAGGGGGTGGGCGGCAGCAGGTGGGCGGTGTCGTTGACGGAGCGGACCGAGACGCCGCCGTCGGGCCACACGTCGACGATCGAAACGCCGGCCGGGTCCAGCAGCAGCCGGTACAGGAACGCGTCGCCGGCCGCGAGCGCGTCCCGCAGGATCAGCTTGATCGGCGACACGTGCGACACGATGACGACGGTCTGCCCCTCGTACGCCTTCTGCAGCTTGCCCATCGCCCCGCGCACCCGCTTGGCGACCTGCTGGAACGACTCGCCCTTCGGCGGCGCGACCGAGGTCGAGGCCAGCCAGGCGTCCAGCTCGGCCGGGTACTGCTCGCGCACGTCGCCGAAGGTCAGGCCCTCCCATACGCCGAAGTCGCACTCGATGAGGTCGGCCTCCACGCTCACCGGGACACCGCCGGCGGCCGACGCGATCGCCGCCGCGGTGGCCCGGCACCGGCTCAGCGGCGAGCTGACCACCCGGTCGGGGCGCAACCCCGCGACGCGCCGCCCGGCGGCGGCCGCCTGCCCCTCCCCCACGGCTGACAGCGGGACGTCGCCGCGGCCGGAGTAGCGCTTCTGCGCGGTCAGCTCGGTCTCGCCGTGCCGCACCAGCACCAGCCGGGTCGCCGGGGAGGTACGCGGTGCCCAGTCCTCGCGCGGCCGCCCTGTCGCGGCGGCCTCCGTCTTGCGGCCGGCCGCCGCCCGGGTGCCGGACCCGCCGCCCGGGCCGGCGTCCGTGCCACGCCCGGCGGCTGCGGCCGAGCCCGCCGTGGTCGGCACGTCCGTGTCGGAGAGCCCCGGATAGGTGTCGGAATCCCACGCGGTCACGATCCCCAGGACCGTCTCGCCCTCCGGGGCCAGGGATGCGCCGCGCGCGGCCGCGTCCATGGCCGCGTTGGCCAGGGCGTCGGCGGCGCGGTTGCGCTCGCGCGGGATCCACGTGTACGTGACCTGGTCGAACTTGCGCACCAGCGCGGCCACCTCGGCCGCCAGCGGGCGCAGCCCAGGGTGCTTGATCTGCCAGCGGCCGGACATCTGCTCGACCACCAGCTTGGAGTCCATCCGGGCCTCGACCTGTGACGCGCCAAGCTCCGCGGCGGCCTCGAGCCCGGCGATGAGACCCCGGTACTCGGCGACGTTGTTCGTGGTCACGCCGAGCGCGGCGGCCCGTTCGGCGAGCACCTCACCGCTGGCCGGGTCGCGCACCACCGCGCCGTACCCGGCCGGGCCGGGGTTGCCGCGCGCGCCGCCGTCGGCCTCGATGACGACCTTCCCGATGGTCACAGGCCGGACTCCGCGGTGCGGACCATGATGCGCCGGCACTCCTCGCAGCGCACGACCTCGTCCGGCGGGGCCGCTTTGACCCGGTTGCGGTCCGCGCCGAAGAGCTCCAGGCGGCAGCCGCCGCAGCGGCCGTGCTGCACCAGGGCCGCGCCGAGCCCGCCCGACGTCTCACGGATCTTGTCGTACAGCTGCACCAGCTCGCCGGGCAGATCGGCGGCCAGCGGACGGCGGGCGTTCTGCTTCCACTCCGCCTCCTTAGTGATCTCGGAGATCGCGGCGTCGCGGCGGTTCTCCGCGGCGATGCGCTTCTCCCGGGCGACGGAGATCTTCTCGTCGACGGAGTCCAGGGCGGCCTGCGCCGTCTCGCGCTTCTCCATCAGCTCCAGCTCGGCGTCCTCCAGCTCCGACTGCCGCCGCTTGAGCGAGCCGATCTCGTGCTCCAGCGCGGTCAGCTCACGCGCGGGCAGCCGGCCGTCGACGAGCCGCTGCTGGTCCTTGGCGCTGCGCTGGCGTACGGTGTCGATCTCGCGTTCCAGCCGGGCGATGTCGCGGTCCAGGTCGTCGACGTCGACCTCGACACGGGCCCGCTCGTCCTCCAGCCGGCCGATCGCCTTGCCGAGCACGTCCAGCTCGGCGATCTCCGGCAGGCTCTTGCGCCGGTGCGCCAGCTGCTGCAGCGTGGTGTCGATCGCCTGCAGGTCGAGCAACCGCTGTTGATCCTTCGGGTCGGCCTTCACGTCGGCACTCCTTCTCTCGCGGTTGTCCAGTTGTCAAAGGCCACGTTCAGGCGACCGGGTCAAGTGTCGCGCACGCGTGGAAACCGAACGGATCGGTCGTGGTCTCGGAGACGATGGTCTCAAGTCCGGTCGCCGTACGCAGCCAGGCGGCCAGGGGCGTCAGCCAGGGCCGCTCGGTGGCGTAGTGGCCCGCGTCGACCAGCGCCGGACCGGCCGAGGCCAGCAGGTCCGCGACACGGTGGTGTTTGAGGTCCCCGGTCAGGTAGACGTCGACACCCGCGGCGACCGCGTCGGGGATGAACTCGTCACCCGAGCCGCCGCAGACCGCGACGAGCGAAACCGGCCGGGCCGGGTCGCCCGCGACGCGTACGCCCCAGCTGGCGACCGGCAGCGCGGTGGCCGCGAGGTGCGCGAACTCGCCCAGGGTGAGCGGTGCGGGCAGGCGGCCGACCCGCCCATGGCCGCGGCCCTCCTCGGTGGCCCGCAGCGGGCGCGTGTCCAGCAGGCCGAGCGCCTCGGCGAGTGCATCGCTGACGCCGGGCCTGGCGACATCGGCGTTGGTGTGCGCGACGTACAGCGCCACCCCGTTGCCGATCAGGTCGTGGATGATCCGGCCCTGGTAGGTGGTGGCCGCGACCGAGGAGACGCCGGTCAGCAGCAGCGGATGATGGGCGATGATCATGTCGGCGCCGGTGTCGAGGGCCTCGGCGACCGTGGCCGGCAGCACGTCCACCACCGCCAGCACCCGCGTCACCGGCTGCTCGGGACGTCCGGCCACCAGCCCGACGCGGTCCCACGGCTCCGCCCACCGCGGCGGGAACTCGCTGTCCAGCAACTCGGTGAAAGACGCGACAGTCCAGGTCACCCGGACAGACTACTGCGCAACAGGCGGCCCGCCGCGGGGCGCGGGCGGCTCACGCGCCGGGCGGGCAGAGCTTCTCCACCGCGTCCAGGGCCAGCGCCCACGGGAACTCGTGGCGGTACGCGTCGCCCTCGCCGGGGGCGGGCAGTTTCAGCACGTCGTCGCCGTACAGCACGGTGATGCCCCAGCCGCGCAGCCGCACGATGTTCTCCTGGAACGCCGGGTGCCGGGCCATCGCCGCGTTCGTGTACGGCAGCGCGACGATCGGCAGCCCCTTGCCCTGGCTTTCCACGATCAGCCCCAGGGCGAGGGTGTCCGCGATGCCCGCGCCCCACTTGTTCACGGTGTTCACCGTCGCCGGCGCCACGATCAGCGCGTCCGGCGACGGGAGCACGTCGGGATCGCCGGGATTCTTGTACGTGCTGCGCACCGGGTGGCCCGTCTGCGCCGCGAGCGTCGGCACGTCGACGAACTTGCGCCCGTCCGGCGTGACCACGACGCACACGTCGTAGCCCCGCTCCTGCGCGAGCCCGACCAGCAGGCCGACGTCACGCGTCACCGGTGAGCCGCAGGCGATGACATAAAGCACCGCCTTGCCGTCCGGCCGCACCGCGTCGTTCACGCCGCCCCCTCGGCACGCTCGCCGCCGACGGCGGGCGGGGGCATCGCCGAGCCGCTCAAACGCCCACCCCCATCTGTTCGGCCAGCTCCGCCAGCGCCGCGGTCGGTGTGCCGCGGGTGCGCCGCAGCACGTCGCTGAGCACCTCGTGCGCGATCGGCCGGCAGCGGATCTCGGCGGGCGCCAGCAGATCGCCCTCCAGCAGCATCTCGCCCGCCCGCTCGACGTCGCCCACCTGGGCGAAGCCGCGTGCCATGTCGAGGTAGTGGTGGGCCCGGCGCTCCGGCAGCAGCGCGTTGAACGTGGTCGGGTCCAGCCCGTCGTGGATGGAGATGGCCAGGCCGCCCTCACCCAGTTCGACCGCGGCCGCGGCCCGGTGCACCAGCACGTTGGTCGGGCCGAAGCTGGTCCAGTAGTGGTTCTTGTCGCCGCCCAGCCCCGCCGCCGCCTCCTGGGCCGCGGACAGCAGGTCGCGCATGGTCGCGCTGTCGCCGATGCAGGAGGCGGCCATGGCGCCCTGCAGCAGCAGGAAGCCGTACACCGACAGCTGGTCGTCGGTGGTCTCCCCCGGCGTCGGGCAGAGCCGGTTGGCGATGTTGACGTTGACCTCGAGCGCCGCCCGGTGCCGGCCGAGGGCGCGCAGGGCGTTCGCCACCCGGGTGGTGGCCACCCCGGCGAGCAGCTGGTCGCCCGCCCGCTGCGACACGGCGATGGAGCGGTCCGCGGCCAGCCAGCTCAGGTCCAGCTCACCGAGCTTGCGCAGCACCGAGGAGGCGAGCTGGTAGACCTGGCCGAGCAGGTGCGCGGCCTCACGGGAGTCGTTGGAGTGGGCGTACGCCGTGTCGGCGGCCTGGGCGTCGCGCAGCAGCTTGGGCAGCGCGCGGGCCAGCACGCCGTAGCGGCCGTGCTCCCAGGTCTGCCAGGCGTGCAGGGCGGCCTTGCGCATCTCCGCGATCGGCGGCGGCTCGGGCGCCGCGTAGAAGAACGCGCTGATCTGGTCGTACCGCTCCAGCGCGGAGCGGATCTCGGCGACCTCGATCTGGTCGATGCAGTTCATGCTGTCGGGGCGGCGCTCCGGGTCCTTGCCCAACAGCAGCTGGACGTCGAGCTGGAGCACGTCGGCGATCTCGTACACGACCGAGAACTTGTCGAGCCGGCGCACGCCGCGCTCCACCTTGTCCACCCAGCTCTTCGACTTGCCCAGGCGGTCGGCGAAGACCTGCTGCGACATCTTCCGGCGGTTGCGCCAGTACGACACCCGGCGCCCTATCGGCAGCTCGTCCATCCTCCAGCCCTCCCCTCATCGGGTCGGTCTGACCGAGTCGCACAGTCTGTGCGCCCACATCCGGTCCGACACTCGTATCTTCAGATGCAAGTTGCAGTTGGACAATGCATTCAGGCGTTTGCTCTGGACTGTTGTCGATGTAACGACGACTCGACGCGTCGGTGACGGCTTTTGCGGATGTCGATCTCTAGTATCGACTCCCTTAACCCGGAAGAGGGGGTCGGACTCATGCGGTGGCCACAGGCGCCGTTCGGCAGAGGCCTGTTGCGGCGGCGGCTGCGCCTGGCGGCGCAGCGTTTCGCGGACCACGGCTGGGCGGTGACGCCGGGCGGATACTTCAACGGGCGACGCATGGCCTGCGACCGCGTGAACTGCTTCGCCACCAGCAGCCATCCGCTGTACGACGACTGGCAGAACCGGTCGAGCACCAGGTCCGAGCAGCTCGACGAGTGGTGGAGCGAGCGCCCGCATGCGCTGCTGCTGCCCACCGGCCACGCGTTCGACGTGCTGGAGGTGCCCGCCCTGCTCGGCTCACGCGCCGTGTGCGGGCCGCCCACCGGGCCCGGCCGTGCGACGTCAGCGGGCGCGGTACGCGGACCCGTCGCAGTCACGGCCGCGGGCAGCTGGATGTTCCTGATGCGCTCGGGCGGCACGCTCGCCCCGGAACTGGACCACCGCGTCGACGTCGTGCGCCACTCGCTCGGCTCATGGATCCCGGTCCCGCCCACGGTGCTGCCCGACGGCCCGATCCGCTGGCAGGTGTCGCCGCAGCGCATCGGCTGGCAGTTGCCCGACCCGGACGAGTTCCAGCAGGCCCTGGTCCAGGCGCTGGTGGCGCTCGACGCCGCGTTCCTCGACCTGCCCGTCACCGCCCGCCGACGGCTGGCCCCACCGGCCCTGCCCCGGCCGGCCGCCCTCAAGCCCACCCCGACCCTGCGCCGAGCCGTCTGAGCAGCAGTCCCGCCACCCCTCGAACCCGCCCGGTGACATGCATCGGGCAGCGACCGCCCGGCAGTGCGGTCGTTAGGTGAGGTATCGAGGAGGTCCGACATGGCACCTGACAACGTAGAACGGCACATGGCGCACGTCGAGCCCCAATTTGGGGTCATACGATCGTCGGCAGCTCGCTGGGCAGGCACCCGACCCGCCGGCACCCGCCCGCACGGTTCCCGCCCTTCGGGATCACGCCCCACCAGCACCCACCGCCCCACCCGCTAGCCCGAAGGAAGGGCACCTTCTTATCGCTATGCGTAGAGGAAGGGCATCGTCGGCTCGCGCCAGCGAGACGAGCAGCAGCTCTTCTTAACCCCGCACCACGCGCACGCTGGTGCGGAAGCCTCTTCTCAGGGTCGCGGCCTCCGCCACGATCCGGCGTACCTCGTTCGGCTGACCTTCCACGAACGAGGGCGTGAAGTGCAGCACCTGCACGCCGTGCCGCCCGAGCACGTTGTGCCGCTCCAGCGAGCGGGCCCAGTCCTCGGGGCTCAGATGGAACTCCCGCGAATCCACCTCGATCGCCAGCGCCGCGCCCGGCAGGTAGCCGTCGGGCGTGGGCAGCGGCGTGCCGTCGGCCAGCGCCAGCCGCGGGTTCCACAGCACGGTGCCCAACTGCGGCACCCCGGCCAGCAGCGCCCGCGCCTGCGCCTCGGGAGCCGAGCGTGCGCCGCCGGCGATCTCGGCCAGGACTCTGCGCGCCACCGCGGTGCGGCTGCGGGCAGCGCGCCGGATCTCGTCGTCGAGCCGCTTCGGGGGCACCCGGAAGCGCTGCACGGCCTCGGCCATGACGGCCCGCACGGTGCGGAGTTCACGCAGTTCCCGGCATGTGTCGACGACCGCCCGAGCCGGGCTGACCACTCGGTAGTGGTCGGTGTGGCGGGCGCGGCGGTCCAGGGTCAGCGCCCGCTTCACGACGGCGAAGCCGTTGGACCGGCAACGGGTCGCATGCGGGACCAGCAGGTGCACCTCCGGCGCGGGAGGTAGGGCGCGGAAGCCGTACCAGGACAGGGCGCAAGGGCCGGTGATCTGCGCGTCGGGGCCCGCGTACAGGGCGGCGGCGACCCGGCGCTGCTCGTCGGTGAGGGTGCCGCCGTGTACGCAGTAGACGCCGGCCAGCGCCCGCTGCCAACGGCCGGTCTGGATCCGGCGGTAGATCATCATGTCGGTGTGCCCGGCGGCCAGCACCTGCGCCCGGGTCACCAACTGCTGCTGACGGTGCGCCAGCTCGTCCAGGACGGCGGAGGAGTCGGAAGTCATGCAGGGCAGGGTCATCGCTGGCCCGGAGCCGGACAACCGGTCGACCCGCGCCGCCTGTGGACAGCCGTGTACTTGTGGATAACCGCCGTGGCCGGTGGTGATCTGCTATGCGACGGAGCGGACGCGGGTTGGCGGAAGCCGTGGCCGCTCGGTCGGAAAACCTTCGATCCTTGGCTCGATTGCCCAGCTCAAGCCACCCCAGGCGTTAAGAAGGGCACCTTCTGTAACGCGGAGCGTTAAGAAGGTGCCCTTCCTTTGACCAATTACAGGGTGGTGGTCCAGTTGTGGGGGTCGGCGGCGCGGCCGTACTGGATGTCCACGAGGGACTGGCGCAGGGCGGCGGTGACCGGGCCGGTGCCGCCGTCGCCGAGCTTGAACTCTCCGTCGACACCGCGCACGGTGCCGATCGGGGTCAGCACGGCGGCGGTGCCGCAGGCGAAGGTCTCCACGATCTCGCCGCTGCGCGCGCCGTCGCGCCACTCGTCGATGGTGACCGGGCGCTCCTCGACCTTGCGGCCCTGCTCGCGGGCGAGCGTGATGACCGAGTCGCGGGTGATGCCGGGCAGGATCGAGCCGTTCAGCTCCGGCGTGAACATCGAGCCGTCCTTGCGGACGAAGAAGACGTTCATGCCGCCGAGCTCGTCGACGTACTTGCGCTCCACGGCATCGAGGTAGACGACCTGGTCGCAGCCGTTCTCCGCGGCCTGCGCCTGGGCGAGCAGCGAGGCGGCGTAGTTGCCGCCGCACTTGGCCGCGCCGGTGCCGCCGGGGGACGCCCGGGTGTAGTCGTCGGACACCCAGATGGTGACCGGCTTGAGCCCGCCGGAGAAGTACGGCCCGACCGGGGAGGCGATCAGGCAGTACAGGTACTCGCGGGCGGGCCGCACGCCGAGGAAGACCTCGCTGGCGTACTGGAACGGGCGCAGGTAAAGGCTGCCCTCGGCGCTGGTGGGGATCCACTCCTGGTCGATGCCGACCAGCTGCCGGACCGAGCTCAGGAACAGGTCCTCGGGCAGCGGGGCCATCGCCATGCGGTGGGCGGACGCGGCGAACCGGCGGGCGTTGGCGTCCGGGCGGAAGAATCCGACCCGGCCGTCGGCCCGGCGGTACGCCTTCATGCCCTCGAAGATCTCCTGGGCATAGTGCAGTACGGCCGTGGCCGGATCCATCGGGATCGGCGCCCGCGCTTCGACGCGCGCGTCGTACCAGCCCTTGCCCTCGGCGTACCGGATGGTCACCATGTGATCGGTGAAGATCCGTCCGAAACCGGGGTTGGCCAGCAGCGCCTCGCGCTCCGTGGCCGATACCGGCTGCGAACTCGGACGGATCTCGAAGTCGATCGTGCCACCGCCACTCATGCGCGCTGCCCTCCATCGTTCGGGGATCTGGGGGAAACTTACCTCTAACGAACGTTCAACCCCAGCCCGGTCGATGACCTGGGCAGTTTGTACGCATCCACCCCGGCCACCGCACGGACCGAGGCCCTGCGGTCATGCTACGAGTACGGATACCCGGTCGCCGACCTCGGTGGTGCGGATCGGCTCGCCGGTGCGCCCGGAGAGCTCGGTGGCGACTGCCTCTTCGATCTTTCGAGCCTCGTCGGCGTGGCCCAGGTGCTCCAGGCACAGTGCCACGGACAGGATCGCCGCCACGGGGTCGGCCTTGCCCTGGCCCGCGATGTCCGGCGCGGAGCCGTGCACCGGCTCGAACATCGACGGGTAGGCGCGGGTCGGGTTGATGCAGCCGCTCGCGGCCAGGCCGATGCCACCGGTCACGGCGGCCGCGATGTCGGTGAGGATGTCGCCGAACAGGTTGTCGGTGACGATCACGTCGTAGCGCTGCGGGTTGGTCACCATGAACATGGCCGCCGCGTCGACGTGCTGGTATTCCGTCGCGATGTCCGGGAACTCCTTCGCCACCTCGGCGAAGGTGCGCGCCCACAGGCCGCCCGCGTGGGTCAGCACGTTGGTCTTGTGCACCATGGTGACCTTGCGGCGGGCCCGGTTGCCGGCCCGCGCGAAGGCGTCACGGATCACGCGCTCCACGCCGTGCCGGGTGTTCAGGCTCTCCTCGGTGGCGACCTCCGCCGGGGTGCCGCGGTGCAGGCCGCCACCGGCGCCCGTGTACAGGCCCTCGGTGCCCTCGCGCACCACCACGAAGTCGATCTCGCCCGGCTTCACCCCGGCCAGCGGCCCGGTGGTCCCCGGCCACAGCCGCGACGGGCGCAGGTTGACGTACTGGTCGAAGTCGAAGCGGAGCTTCAGCAGCAGGCCACGCTCCAGCACGCCCGGAGGGACCGTGGGGTCGCCGACCGCGCCGAGCAGGATCGCGTCGTGCTGGGCCAGCTCGTCGCGCACCGAGTCCGGGAACACCTCACCGGTCCGGTGGTAACGCGCCGCGCCCAGGTCGTACGGCGTCGTCTCCACGCCCGGCAGCACCGCGTCGAGGACCTTGAGCCCCTCCGCCACCACCTCGGCGCCGATCCCGTCACCCGCCACGACCGCGATCCGCATGCCAGCCCGCCCCTTACCGCTTCCACTCATCCCACATGTCTACCGAACGTTAAGCCCCACTCCCACCCAACGGTACACCCGTTCCACCATATGGAATTCCCAGCCGCACGGCCGCGCTGCCCCGCCGACCTGATCTGGCCTCGTGCGCTCAGGGGGTGCGGTGGTCGCCGAGCAGGCGGCCGCTGCGGATCAGGGGGCGTTTGGAGACGCCGCGTACGGCCCGGCCGGGCTCCTCGTCGGGCCGGCTGCTGCGCACGAACAGCGTGACCGTCACCGCGGGGGCGAAGCCGTTGCGCGACATCAGGGTCGCCGACGCGCTGTTGGACGACTCGACGTCGGTCACCACCCGGCTCGCCCCGCCCGCGAACAGCGCCTCGCAGCACGCGTCGACCAGCCGCCCGGCGATGCCCCTGCCCTGGTACGCCGGGTCCACCGCGATCCACTCCAGATAGCCCCAGTCGTCGCGCAACTCGAACGTCTGCGAGCCGAGCACGAAGCCGACCACCTTCGTCCCGTCCAGCGCGACCCAGCACGCGCTGTCGCCGCTGTCCAGGTGCTCCGCGACGGCGGTCAGCGACCAGGAGGTGTACGGCTTCACCGTCGTGTCGAAGACCCGGTAGCCGAGGTCCAGAACCTGGCGCAGGTGCTCGAAGCCGACCGGTTCGATGACGATGTCCGCCTGGGACGACTCACTCATGCCGGAATGCTGCCACGAAGCGGTCTTCTTCGGCCGGATTACGGCCGTGGCCAGGCCCGAGGATGCAAAGCCAGCAGCTTGTGAGATAACTAACCGACCGGTCGTTCTTATTTATTGCTAGCCTGCCGCCATGAAGGCTGCGATATTCCTGACCGGACGGCTCCTCAACGCCGCGGCCGTCGTCGCCCCACCCCTGGCCCGACGCGCCGCGTACACGCTCTTCTTCCGACCGGCCGGCCGCGCCCCGGTCCACCCCCGCGAGCAGGACGTGCACGCGGCCGCCATGGTCGGACAGGTGGACCTCGACGGCGTCCCGGTCACCACCTACACCTGGGGCGACGGCGGCCGGCCGGTGCTGCTCCTGCACGGTTGGAGCTCGCGCGGTTCCCGCTTCGCCGGGCTGGTCGCCGACCTGCTCGACCGGGGATACAGCCCGGTCACCTTCGACGCGCCCGGCCACGGCGACTCCGGCGGCACCTCCACGAACCTGCTCCAGTACGAGCGCATCATGCGCCTGCTGCAGGAACGCCACGGCGACTTCGCGGCGATCGTCGCCCATTCCTTCGGGGTTCCCTGCGCCTTCCACGCGCTGCGCACCGGACTGCGCGCCGGCCGCCTGGTCGCGGTCGGCGGTCCGGCCGAGTTCGAGCACCTCATCACCGAGTTCACCCGGCAGCTGCGGCTGCGCCCCGCGCTCGCCGAGCACCTGCGCACCCGCTCGGTGCACGACATCGGCGTCGCCGACCTGTGGCAGCGGTTCTCCAGCACGTTCCAGCCCGAGGCGCTGACGATCCCGCTGCTGATCGTCCACGACACCGACGACGACGTGGTCGGGGTCGACCACGCCCGGCGGATCCACGCGGCCTATCCGGGATCGCAGCTGCTGATCACGAGCGGCCTCGGGCACCGCCGGGTCCTCGGCGATCCGCGTATCGTCGGCCCGGTCGTCGCCTTCCTCGACGCCCAGGCTCCCGCCTCCACACACTGAGGAACCGGCCACCCGACCGGGCTCAGCCCCGAACTCGTCGGCCGGCTCCTCCGGCGGGCAGGTCGCACCACGCTGTCCAGGGCTCAGTCATCGACACGATCGGCATTCTGTTGCCCGGAGTCTGCGGCCAGGTGGTCGGCGTGGAACGCCAGCGCCGCCGCGTAGGCCGGGAACACCGGCTCCCGCACGTCGTACGCGGCGACGAAGATCCATGCCCGCGGGCGGGAGCGTCCCCACAGCAGTCTTCGCCACAGAGGCGTCGGCCGGGCCGACCACACCGCCCCGGGGTCGCGCAGCCGTAGGGCCAGTCCGAACCGTTGCTGGGCCGTCCGATCATCGGGGCGGGTCGCCACCTCGGCGACCTGCTCCCACGGCACGGTGAGGCCGCGGACCGGCAGGCGTACGCCGTCCCGGTCGACCTCCAGCGCCGGGCGCGTACGCCGCCGGGCGACGGCGACCACCCCCACGATCAGCAGCACCGCCGCCAGCACCGTGCAGGTCATGAACAGCGTCTGGTCCGGATCGATGCCGCGCCGCCGAACCCAGAGCGCGACGGACATGATCAACACGGGCGCGGCCGCCACCGCGACGACACTCTGCAAGCCCCAGGGTGCCGGCAGGCGCAACCGGACCGGTTCCGCCTGTCCGGGTCGGCGTGCCGCGATCGCGGGCCATTGCGCCGCCGCGATCTGCCCCATGCGATCTTTCCGGGCGCCCGCCGCCAACATCACGAACGTGGCGATCAGACCGGCCGGCCGCAATCCGTCCGGCGGGTCGGTCAGAGCCCGGACCGCCCAGATGCCGCAGAACGCGAAACCAGACAACCGGAAAACCCAGCGCAGCCTGCGGGTCGCGGACTGGGCCGCGTCCTGTACGGCCGGATCGGGGTGCGGGTGCCCTGACTCGGCGAGTCGCCGTGCCTCCCGGCGCACGGGGGCGGGCAGGAACATCCAGAGAGACCGCATGGCGATCATGGTGACCGGGCACCGCAACCCACCGGTATCCACCATGCAGTCGGCCCGGTGAGCTGCGGCAAACAGCTCACCGGGCCGACCGGTGCTCGTCTGGCTGCTCGTCACCCGCGTCGGCAGGGGTCACCCGAAGACCCGTCCCGGCCGTGCGACGAACGTGTCCGCAATGGACACCTGTGCAGGTTACCCAGCGGACAACACGCTACGCAAGCGTGTGCTCACTCTTCGGTGAGATCCACCGCGCTGACCGAGACCGCGCCGATGTTCTCGGCGGCCCGCTGCAGCAGGTCCGCCGCGACCGGCGAGTCGACGGTCAGCGTCATCAGCGCCTCGCCGCCGGCCTCGCGCCGGGCCACCTGCATCGCCGCGATGTTCACGCCGACCGCGCCGAGCACGGTGCCGACCGCGCCGACCACGCCGGGCCGGTCCGCGTAGCGGAAGAACAGCAGGTTGCCGTCGGCGTCCAACTCCAGGTCGAAGCCGTCCAGTTCGGTCAGCTTGATCTGCTCGCGCAGGCCGTGGGTGACCACCGCGCCGGCGACCGAGACGGTGCGCCCGTCCGGCAGCGCGCCGCGTACCGTCACCAGGTTCTTGTGCTCGTTGACCTCGGGGTTGGTGGTCAGGTCGATCTCGACACCGCGGTCCGCCGCGATCAGCGGCGCGTTGACATAGGTGACCTGCTCCTCGACGATCGCGCTGAACAGGCCCTTGCTGGCGGCCAGCTTCAGCACCGACACGTCGTGCTGGTTGACGATCTCGCCGCGCACCTCGACGGTTACCCCGGCGGCGACGCCGCCGGCCACGGCCGTGAAGACCTTGCCCAGCTTCTCCGCCAGCGGCAGCAGCGGCCGCACCTCCTCGGCGACCACGCCACCGGCCTGGACGTTCACCGCGTCCGGCACGAACTCGCCCTGCAGGGCCAGCTTGACGCTCTTGGCCACGGCCAGACCGGCCTTGTCCTGCGCCTCGTGTGTGGACGCGCCCAGGTGCGGCGTGGCGACCACGTTGTCGAACGCGAACAGCGGCGACGTGGTGCACGGCTCCTTGAGGTACACGTCGATGCCGGCACCGGCGACCCGGCCCTCGGCCAGCGCATCGGCGAGCGCCTCCTCGTCGATCAGCCCGCCGCGCGCGGCGTTGATGATCCGCACGTCGGGCTTGACCAGCTGGAGTTCCTTCGCGCCGATCAGGCCGACGGTCTCCGGGGTCTTCGGCAGGTGGATCGAGATGAAGTCGCTCTCGCGCAGCAGCTCCTCCAGGCCGACCAGGCGTACGCCCAGCTGGGCCGCACGGGCCGGCTGCACGTAGGGGTCGTACGCGATCAGGCGGGTGCCGAACGCGGCGATGCGCTGCGCGAAGAGCACGCCGATGCGGCCCAGGCCGACCACGCCGACGGTCTTGCCCTGCAGCTCGACGCCGGTGTACTTCGAGCGCTTCCACTCGCCGTTCTTCAGCGCCGCCGACGCCGAGGCGGTGTTGCGGGCGACGGCCAGCAGCAGCGCGATGGCCTGCTCGGCGGCCGAGACGATGTTGGACGTCGGCGCGTTGACCACCATCACGCCACGGGCGGTGGCGGCGGGCACCTCGACATTGTCCAGGCCGACACCGGCACGGGCGACGACCTTCAGCCGCGGCGCGGCGGCGATGGCCTCGGCGTTGATCTGGGTGGCACTGCGCACGATCACGGCGTCGGCATCGGCCAGCGCGGCAAGCAGTGCCGCCCGGTCCGTGCCGTCGACGTGACGTACGTCGAAGTCGTGCGCCAGCACGTCGAGCGCGGCGGGAGCGAGTTCTTCGGCAATGAGAACGACGGCAGTCACAGCTTGCCTCACGGAGAGAGTTGGATGACTTCAGCCCGGTTCGCCGCACTGCGTTTCGGGCCCTACCCACGCGATGCTACGGGCTCGCGGGTGCTTCGCATGTCGAAGCCACCGCGTGACGGTACTCACGTTCGTGCTGCTCAGTCCGTTTCCGGTGCTCTCTGGAACCGGTCAAGAACGCGGTGAAACGCCGCCAGAGCGCTGACCGGGCGAAACGGCATGATCAGAAAAAACCGGGCCGTGCCCAGGGATCGCCTGGGCACGGCCCGCCAAGCCCGGCCGCATGGTTCTTGCTTCGCCAGTGGCTCGTCCCGGTGCCCCGCCTGAACGGCGGACCACCGAGGACTCCCCACCGGCGACCGGACACCTATGGGAGAGGAAAGCTCTTAAGCGGTCTCGGTGATCGGCCGGTCGACCCAGCTCATCATGGCCCGCAGCTTCGCGCCGGTCTCCTCGATCGGGTGCACCGCGCCCTGCTCCTGCAGCTTGGTGAAGTTGGGGCGGCCGTTGTCGTCCTCGGCGACCCACTCCCGGGCGAACTCACCGTTCTGGATCTCGCCCAGGATGCGCTTCATCTCTTCCTTGACCCGGCCGTCGATGACGCGCGGGCCGCGGGTGACGTCGCCGTACTCGGCGGTGTCGGAGACGCTGTAACGCATCCGGGCGATGCCGCCCTCGTACATCAGGTCCACGATCAGCTTCAGCTCGTGCAGGCACTCGAAGTACGCCACCTCGGGCGTGTAACCCGCCTCGGTCAGCACCTCGAAGCCCGCCTGGACCAGCGCGGACGCGCCGCCGCAGAGGACCGCCTGCTCGCCGAAGAGATCCGTCTCGGTCTCCTCCTTGAAGGTGGTCTTGATGACACCGGCCCGGCTGCCGCCGATCGCCTTGGCGTAGGACAGCGCCAGCGCCTGCGCACCGCCGGTGGGGTCCTGCTCGATCGCGATCAGGCAGGGCACGCCCTTGCCGTCGACGTACTGGCGGCGCACCAGGTGGCCGGGGCCCTTCGGGGCGACCATGGCGACGTCCACGTCCGCGGGCGGGGTGATCAGGCCGTAGCGGATGTTGAAGCCGTGGCCGAAGAAGAGCGCCTTGCCCGAGGTCAGGTTCGGGGCGATCGACTCGGCGTAGATGAAGCGCTGCGCGGTGTCCGGCGCGAGGATCATGATGACGTCGGCCTCGGCCGCCGCCTCGGCCGGCGTGACGACACGCAGGCCCTGCTCCTCGGCCTTGGCGCGGCTCTTCGAGCCCTCCTTGAGGCCGACGCGCACGTCGACGCCCGAGTCGCGCAGGGACAGCGCGTGGGCGTGACCCTGGCTGCCGTACCCGATCACCGCGACCTTGCGGCCCTGGATGACGGACAGGTCCGCGTCGTCGTCGTAGAAGATCTCAACCATTTTCGTTCCCTCTCAAGGTCACACGCCGGGCCAGGGCATCTTCGCCCCCGCCCCCGGCGGTAGGTGCACGCGGCCGTCCCGCGTCCCACCAGTTGATCGTCTTGTCCCCGCCCGGCCTCTCCCTGCCACAACTCTCAACGAGTCGCGGCCCCGACTCCCCTCCCCTGCCGCAACTCTTGAAGACTTGCGGCCTCGACGGGCGCTGGATGCCGCGACTCTTTAAGAGTTGCGGCGGCAGGGGGCGGGCGGGCGGGCGGGTGTCAGGCGGCGAGGCGCAGGGCGGGGTTGGCGGTGATGCTGCGGGAGCCGCGGCCGATGGCGACCAGGCCCGACTGCACCATCTCCTTGATGCCGTACGGCTCCAGGTCGCGCAGCAGCGCGTCCAGCTTCTCCGCGGTGCCGGTGGCCTCGATGGTGAGCGCGTCCGGGGCCACGTCCACGACCTTGGCCCGGAACAGCTCGACGGTCTCCAGCACCTGCGAGCGCACCGGACGATCGGCCCGGACCTTCACCAGCAGGAGTTCACGCTGCACCGCGGTGCTGGGCTCCAGCTCCACGATCTTCAGCACGTTGACCAGCTTGTTGAGCTGCTTGGTGACCTGCTCCAGCGGCTGCTCGTCGGCGTTGACGACGACCGTGATGCGGGAGACCTCGGGGTGCTCGGTCTCCCCCACCGCGAGCGAGTCGATGTTGAACCCGCGCCGCGAGAACAGCCCCGCCACGCGCGCCAGCACACCGGGCTTGTTCTCCACGAGCACAGACAATGTGTGCTTACTCATGCGTCCGCTCCACTTCGCTCCGCGGCCACCTGAGTCGAACTGAGCTTCATGATTCCCTCGCTGCGCTCGGTCATGTCAGAGGTCATCCTCGTCGAAGGTCGGGCGGACGCCCCGGGCGAACTGGATCTCGTCGTTGCTGGTGCCGGCGGCGACCATCGGCCACACCATGGCGTCCTTGCCCACCACGAAGTCGATGACCACGGGCGCGTCGTTGATCGCCATGGCGGCCTCGATCGTCTTGTCGACGTCCTCGGCCGACTCGCAGCGCATGCCGATGCAGCCCAGCGCCTCCGCGAGCTTCACGAAGTCCGGGATGCGGTGCTTGTGCGTGCCCAGGTCGGTGTTGGAGTAGCGCGAGTTGTAGAACAGCGTCTGCCACTGCCGGACCATGCCCAGGTTGCCGTTGTTGATGACGGCAACCTTGATCGGGATGCCCTCCAGGGCACAGGTGGCCAGCTCCTGATTGGTCATCTGGAAGCAGCCGTCGCCGTCGATGGCCCACACCACCGCGTCGGGCCGGGCGACCTTGGCGCCCATCGCGGCCGGGACCGCGTAGCCCATGGTGCCCAGGCCGCCGGAGTTGAGCCAGGTGGCCGGCTTCTCGTACGAGATGAACTGGCTGGCCCACATCTGATGCTGGCCGACGCCCGCCACGTAGACGGCGTCCGGACCGGCGATCTCGCCCAGCCGCTTGATCACGTACTGCGGGGCGAGCGTGCCGTCCTCCGGCTCCTCCCAGCCCAGCGGGTAGCGGGTGCGCAGGTCGTTGAGCTGCGCCCACCACTCCTCGCGGGCCGGGTGGGTTTCGCTGTTCAGCGCCGCGATCAGTTCCTCGAGCACGTACTTGACGTCGCCCACGATCGGCACGTCCGCGTGGCGGTTCTTGCCGATCTCCGCCGGGTCGATGTCGGCGTGGATGATCTGAGCGTCCGGGGCGAAGCTGTCCAGCTTGCCGGTCACCCGGTCGTCGAAGCGCGCGCCCAGGGTGATCAGCAGGTCGCTGCGCTGCAGCGCGTACACCGCCGACACCGTGCCGTGCATGCCGGGCATGCCGACGTGCTGGGTGTGCGAGTCGGGGAACGCGCCCCGGGCCATCAGCGTGGTGACCACCGGGATGCCGGTCAGCTCGGCCAGCTCCCGCAGCGCCTCGGTGGCCTGCGCCTTGAGCACACCGCCGCCGACGTACAGCACCGGGCGCTTCGCCGCCATGATCAGGCGGGCCGCCTCCCGGATCTGCTTGCCGTGCGGGTGCAGGGTCGGCCGGTAGCCCGGCAGGTCCAGCGCGGGCGGCCAGCTGAAGGTGGTCTGCGCCTGCAGCACGTCCTTGGGGATGTCGACCAGGACCGGGCCGGGCCGGCCGGTGGCGGCCAGGTGGAACGCCTCGGCCAGCACACGGGGCAGGTCGTCGGCCGACTGCACCAGGAAGTTGTGCTTGGTGATCGGCAGCGTGATGCCCTGGATGTCCGCCTCCTGGAAGGCGTCGGTGCCGATGGCCGGGCGGGCCACCTGACCGGTGATCGCCACCAGCGGCACCGAGTCCATGTAGGCGTCCGCGATCGGCGTGACGAGGTTCGTCGCGCCGGGACCGGAGGTCGCCATGCACACCCCGACCTTGCCGGTGGCCTGGGCGTATCCGGTCGCGGCGTGCCCGCCGCCCTGCTCGTGGCGGACCAGGATGTGGCGCAGCTTCGAGTCGAACAGCGGATCGTAAGCGGGCAGGATGGCGCCGCCGGGAATGCCGAAGACCACCTCTACCCCGAGCGCCTCCAGCGACTTGACGAGGCTCTGCGCACCGGTGGCCGCTACGGGGGCGGACTGGGCGCTGGTGGCGGCGGGGGGCGCTGATCGTTGCGCCGCGGCCCGCTGGGCCAGTGACTCCGGGCTGGGTCTAGTCATTTTCCGATCACCTTTGGCATCTGGAAGGTCTCCGGGCGTCCGGCCAACAAAAAAGCCCTCGTGCAAAGTTCGCACGGGGGCCAGCGCACTCTCGTCAGTTTGAGAGTGCGCTCAGGTAAGTACTCGGGCGGACGGCCGAGAGGTCGACATGGGCTCAGCTTGACGCATCTCAGCCGATGAGTCAACTGCTCCCGGATGTTGGGACGGCCGTGTCGTGGCGTCCCGCTGAGCTGCTGCTCGTCTCGCTGGCGCGAGACGGCGAAAGCCCGTTGAGCGGTTGCCCCAGCGGCAGCGACTTGGCTGGTGAGGAACCATTTCCGGGGGCGGACTGGGCACTCGGCAGGATCTTGGTCGGCGTCGTGCCGGTGCCCGCGGGCGACGCGCTCGGCAGCGGTCTGGGCGGGGCGGCCGGCAGGGCTTTGGGCCCCCCGTTGCCCGAGGACGCCAACCGGGCCTCGAGGTGCTCGGCGGGCACGCCCATGCCGAACAGCCGGCCCTGCCCGTACGGGCAGCCGGTGGCCTCGACCAGGCGGCGATGGTGCGGCTCGCTGATGCCCTCGGCGATCACCTGCAGGCCGAGGCGCTGCCCGAGGCGCACCGCCACGTCCACCATCGGCGCACCCGGCCCGTGGTCGGACGGCGCGTCGATGACCAGGTCTCGATCGATCTTGAGGATGTCCACCGGCATCTGGCGCAGCTGTCCCAGCGAGGAGTAGCCCGCGCCGAAGTCGTCCAGGGCGATGCGCAGGCCCAGCGCGCGCAGCGCGGCCAGGGTGCGCCGGAACTCGTCCAGGTCGGTGGCGACGGCGTGCTCGGTCACCTCCAGCACCAGCCGCGACGGCGGCACCCGGTGCTTGCGCAGCACCTCCTTGACGCCGGTGACGTACTTGGTGGAGTGCAGCTCCCGCGGGGAGATGTTCACCGACACCCAGACGTCGTAGCCCTCCTGGACCCAGCGCGACAGCTGGCGGCAGGCCTGGTCCAGCACCCACGCGCCCAGCACCTCGATCTGGCCGGTCTCCTCGGCGATCGGGATGAACTCCAGCGGGCCGACCGCGCCCAGCTCCGGGTGGTTCCAGCGGATCAGGGCCTCCGCGCCCACCGGGCGGGTCGACGGCAGGGCCACCACCGGCTGGTAGGCCAGCGACAGCTCCTGGCGGTCGATCGCACCGCGCAGCTCGTGCTCGATCGCGGTGCGGCGGCGCAGCTGCTTGTCGTACACCTCGTCGTAGAGCTCGACCCGGTTCTTGCCGCGTTGCTTGGCGGCGCGCAGCGCCAGGTCGGCGTTGCGCAGCAGGGTGGGGATGTCGTCGGCGGCGCCGCACCCGGCCAGGCCGATGCTGGCGGACAGGAAGATGTCGGCGGCACCGTGCTGGTAGGGCCGGGACAGCACGGACAGCAGGCGTGTGGCGACCTTGCCCGCCTCGCCGGGCCGGCTCCACATCAGCACTGCGAACTCGTCGCCGCCCAGCCGTGCCGCGAGGTCGCCAGGGCGCAGGTTGAGCCGCAGCCGCTGGCCGACCTCGATCAGCACCGCGTCGCCCGCGTCGTGCCCGCGCATGTCGTTGACGTTCTTGAAGCCGTCCAGGTCCAGCGTGAGCAGCACGCAGGGCGGGCCGCCCGCCGCGTCGAGATACATGGTGCGCAGCAGCCCGCGCCGG
This sequence comes from Catellatospora sichuanensis, assembly GCF_007483665.1. Lineage (GTDB taxonomy): Bacteria > Actinomycetota > Actinomycetes > Mycobacteriales > Micromonosporaceae > Catellatospora > Catellatospora sichuanensis. Next base: position 258,291 of record NZ_ML660189.1, on the reverse strand, counting down.
TTGGCCAGGCCGGTCAGCGGGTCGGTATGGGCCAGCTCGCGGAAATGCGACTCGCTGTCGGCCAGCCGGTTGTTGGCCCGTCGCACGTCGACCACGGCCAGGTACTGCCGGCCGACCATGAACAGCCCGTTGACGATGCCGACCAGGGCGGTGACCGGCTCGATCCCCATGCCCCGGCTGTAACCGAGCACGACCACCAGGGAGATCGTCACCACCGGCGCGAGGCCGGCAGCCAGGCCGGAACTCGGCGACACCGACTCGGAGTCGCTGGCCCGCGGCGGCGGCGGCGGTCCGATGAACCACAGCGCCGCGCCGGTGGGGACGGCTGCCGCTCCCACCAGCACCACCAGTGGTGCGCCGTAGCAGGCGCCCCCGGCGATCGTGGTCATGCCGACGGCCATCAGCCCCGCACCGATGCAGTGCCGCAGCAACGGACCCTGCCGCAGCTGGGCACGCACCACCAGCACCGCGCTCAACCCCAGCACCGCGGAGCACAGCACCGTGGCCACCAGCACCGGCACGCATGCGCCCGGCAGCGCGTGGTGCCCGCCGGGCTTCTCCGGCGCCAGCACGAAGGTCCAGGCCACGATGAACAGGCCCGACGCCACCATCAGGGACTCGAGCATCAGCCGCAGCCGGGCCCCGTCGCCGACCACCTGATCGGTGATCTCCAGCAGAGCGGCCACCAGCAGCAGCGCCGCGATCGACGCGGGCAGGCCGAGCAGGCCGCCCAGCACCATCCGGCTGCTCATCCGGTCCACCCAGCCGTCCGGCCAGCCGGCCGTGTGCACCCAGGCGATCGGCGCGGCAAGGGCGAACACCATCAGCGCACCGGCGCTGAGCCGGTTCGCGCGGACGACCAGGCCGTGCTGGTCGACCAGCCGATTCGTCGCCAGTGCCCAGACCACAGGCACAGCGGTCAACACGCTCGCCAGTACGGCTATCGCGAGCCCCGGGGGGAGGTCCACGTCCCCCACTCTGCCGCAGCTCTGAGCACAAAGCGAGACACGTTGTGCGACATTCCCCCTCCGCCACCGTCCCGGGGTGTGGACACAGCAACGCTGAGCTGGGCGCGCGCTCGGACGAGTGACACACTTACGACATGCCCGAGCTGCGTTCCCGCACCTCCACTCACGGTCGCACCATGGCCGGCGCCCGCGCGCTGTGGCGCGCCACCGGTATGACCGACAGCGATTTCGGCAAGCCGATCATCGCCGTCGCCAACAGCTACACCCAGTTCGTGCCGGGGCACGTACACCTCAAGGACCTCGGCGGCCTGGTCTCGGAGGCGATCGCCGAGGCCGGCGGCGTCGGCCGCGAGTTCAACACGATCGCCGTCGACGACGGCATCGCCATGGGCCACGGCGGCATGCTCTATTCGCTGCCCAGCCGCGAGCTGATCGCCGACGCGGTCGAGTACATGGTGAACGCGCACTGCGCCGACGCACTGGTCTGCATCTCCAATTGCGACAAGATCACGCCCGGCATGCTGCTGGCCGCGTTGCGCCTCAACATCCCGACCGTCTTCGTCTCCGGCGGCCCGATGGAGGCCGGCAAGACCGTCGCGGTCGAGGGTGTCGTGCACACCAAGCTCGACCTGATCGACGCGATGATCGCCGCCTCCAACGACGCCGTCAGCGACGAGCAGCTCGGCGAGATCGAGCGGTCCGCCTGCCCGACCTGCGGCTCCTGCTCCGGCATGTTCACCGCGAACTCGATGAACTGCCTGACCGAGGCGATCGGCCTGGCGCTGCCCGGCAACGGCTCCACGCTGGCCACCCACGCCGCCCGCAAGGCGCTGTTCGAGCAGGCCGGCTCGCTGATCGTCGACCTCTGCAAGCGCCACTACGACAACGACGACGCCTCCGTGCTGCCCCGGGCGATCGCCACCCGCGAGGCGTTCGAGAACGCGGTCGCGCTCGACGTCGCCATGGGCGGCTCGACCAACACCGTGCTGCACCTGCTGGCCGCCGCCCGCGAGGCGGAACTGGACTTCGGCGTGGCCGACATCGACGCCGTCTCGCGGCGGGTGCCGTGCCTGGCCAAGGTCGCGCCGAACAGCCAGCAGTACCACATGGAGGACGTACACCGGGCCGGCGGCATCCCCGCCCTCCTGGGCGAGCTGAACCGGGCCGGGCTGCTGCACACCGGCGTGCACGCGGTGCACTCGCCGGACCTGGCCGGCTGGCTGTCCGATTGGGACATCCGCAGCGGCGCGACGCTGCCCGAGGCGGAGCGGCTGTTCCACGCCGCCCCCGGCGGGGTGCGCACCACGCAGCCGTTCAGCACCGAGAACGTGTGGTCCACGCTGGACACCGACGCGGCCAACGGCTGCATCCGGGACCTGGCGCACGCGTACTCCGCCGACGGCGGCCTGGCCATCCTCTTCGGCAACCTCGCCCCGGACGGCGCGGTCGTGAAGACCGCCGGCGTGTCCGAGGAGAACCTGCGCTTCACCGGCCCGGCGAAGGTGTTCGAGTCGCAGGACGACGCGGTCACCGCCATCCTGGGCGGCGAGATCGTGGCCGGCGACGTGGTCGTCATCCGCTACGAGGGCCCGCGCGGCGGTCCCGGCATGCAGGAGATGCTCTACCCGACCTCGTTCCTCAAGGGTCGGGGCCTGGGCAAGGCCTGCGCGCTGATCACCGACGGGCGCTTCTCCGGCGGCACCAGCGGCCTGTCCATCGGCCACGTCTCGCCCGAGGCGGCCGGCGGCGGCCTGATCGCGCTGGTCGAGAACGGCGACACCATCGCCATCGACATCCCCGCGCGATCGATGGTCCTGGAGGTCCCCGAGCAGGTGCTCGCCGAGAGGCGTATCGTTCAGGACAAGCGGGAAAAACCGTACACGCCGGTCGACCGGCAGCGCCCGGTGAGCGCGGCCCTGCGGGCGTACGCGTCGATGGCCACGAGCGCCAGCGACGGCGCCTACCGCCTGGTCCCGTAAGACCCCAGTCCCCCGCAGGCTCGCCCCCGCGGGAGGACTCCCTCACGCTGGTTGACCATGAACCTCAGTTCATGGTCAACCAGCGTGTCCCGTTCCACCCGCCCGCACCTGCGGAGTCGGGGCCGGTGGGCCGGTGGGTGATCATGGGCGGCATAGGATGCGGGGCAGCACCGAATGTGAGGAGTACTGCGATGCACGAGCCCAAGTTGCCGCACCTGACCGCCGCCGATCCGACCCTGGCGGCGCTCATCGAGGGCGAGGCGAAGCGGCAGCACGACAAGCTGCGGATGATCGCCTCCGAGAACTACGTCTCCGCCGCGGTGCTGGAAGCCTGCGGGACGGTGCTGAACAACAAGTACTCCGAGGGATACCCGGGCAAGCGCTACTACGAGGGCCAGCAGTTCTGCGACCAGGTCGAGACGCTGGCCATCGAGCGGGCCAAGGCGCTGTTCGGCACCGAGCACGCCAACGTGCAGACGTACTCCGGCTCCCCCGCGAACCTCGCCGTCTACCTGGCCTTCATGACGCCTGGCGACACCTTCCTGTCACTGGAGCTGGCGCAGGGCGGCCACCTCACGCACGGCTCGCCGGTGTCGGCGACCGGCAAATGGTTCCGGCCGGTGCACTACACCGTCGGGCGCGACAGCGGCCGCATCGACATGGACCTGGTCCGGGACCTGGCGCTGGCCGAGCGACCCAAGATGATCTTCTGTGGCGGCACCGCGATCCCGCGCACCATCGACTTCCCCGCCTTCGCGGCGATCGCCCGCGAGGTCGGCGCGATCCTGGTCGCCGACATCGCGCACATCGCCGGCCTGATCGCGGGCGGGGCGCACCCGTCGCCGGTCGGCCACGCCGACGTCATCACCACGACCACCCACAAGACCCTGCGCGGCCCGCGCGGCGCCATGATCATGGCGAGCGCCGAGCACGCCACCGCCATCGACAAGGCCGTCTTCCCCGGCCTGCAGGGCGGCCCGCACAACCACACCACCGCCGGTATCGCCGTCGCGCTGCACGAGGCGGCGCAGCCGACCTTCACCGCGTACGCCCACCAGGTCGTCGCGAACGCGAAGGCGCTCGCGGCCGCGCTCAACGACCGGGGCTTCGACCTGGTCTCCGGTGGCACCGACAACCACCTGCTGCTCATCGACCTGACCGGCAAGGGCGTCGAGGGCAAGCCCGCGGCCAAGGTGCTGGACGCGGCGGGCATCGAGCTGAACTTCAACACGGTGCCCTACGACCCGCGCAAGCCGTGGAGCCCGTCCGGCATCCGCCTGGGCACCGCCGCGCTCACCACGCGAGGGCTCACCGAGCAGCACATGCCGCAGGTCGCGGCATGGATGGACGACGCCGTCACCGCCGCGGTCAAGGACGACACGGCCGCCGTCGAGCGCATCGCCGGCGAGGTGCGCGACCTGCTCCAGGGTTTCCCGATGCCGGGGTACACCGACTGAGCCACTGTGATCGGAGCTCCTTTCGTGCTGAACTGTTCAGCACGAAGGGGGCTTCGATCATTCACAAAGCAGCTGGAGCTCATATGAAGCGCGTAACCATCGCCGACATCGCCCGCGCCGCGGGGGTGTCCAAAGGCGCTGTCTCGTACGCGCTCAACGGCCGCCCCGGCGTCTCCGAGGAGACCCGGCGGCGCATCCTCGCCGTCGCCGAACAGTTCGGCTGGCACCCCAGCAGCGCCGCGCGGGCACTGTCCGACGGCCGCACCGGGGTGCTCGGCATGATCGTCGACCGCCCGGCCCGCACGCTCGGCATCGAGTCCTTCTTCATGCAGCTCATCTCGGGCATCGAGGCGACCCTGTCGGCCCACGACGTCAGCCTGCTGATGCAGGTCACCGAGGACCGCGAGCGGGAGATGGCGACGTACCGCCGCTGGTGGGCGCAGCGCCGGGTGGACGGCGTGATCATCGTGGACCTGCGCCGCGACGATCCGCGCATCCCGCTGCTGGAGGAACTGAACATGCCGTGCGTGGTCATCGGCGGCCCGCACGGCCTCGGCACGCTGCCCGGCGTGTGGAGCGACGAGGTCGCGGTGACCACCTCGGTGGTCGAATACCTGGCCGCACTGGGGCATCGGCGGGTCGCCCGGGTCGCCGGGCTGGCCGACCTGTGGCACACCTCGCTGCGCGGGCAGGCCGTCGCCGACTCCGCCGACCGGGTCGGGCTGACCGACGTGACCACCGTGTACACCGACTACACCGGCGAGGAGGGCGCGCGCGCCACCCGCGCGCTGCTGTCCCGGCGGCCGTCGCCCACCGCGATCGTCTACGACAACGACACCATGGCGGTGGCGGGGCTGGGCGTCGCGCACGAGATGGGCATCGCCGTGCCGCACCAGCTGTCCATTGTGGCCTGGGACGACTCACCGCTGTGCCAGCTGCTGCACCCGCAGCTGTCCGCGGTCAGCCGCGACATCGCCGCCTACGGCGCGCACGCCGCCGACCAGCTGCTGAAGATCCTCGACGGCGCCGAGATCCGCGGTTTCCAGGACACGACACCGCAGCTCGTGCCCCGCGGAAGCACCGCTCCGCCGGCCGGCTGAGGCCTAGACTCGCCCCATGACCCTGTCCGCGGCGTACGCCCGCGAGCTGCTGGCGGCGCTGCCGGCCCAGGTCGCCGACCCGCTGACCGCGGCCGAGTTCGCGGGCCTGGCGAGCCGCTTCGGGTTCGTCTTCAACCCCGATCACCGCGCCCTGCTCACCGCCGGGTTGCCGGTCGGCGAACGCTGGCCGGACTGGCGCGACGGCGACCCCGACCAGCTGCGCGACCTGCTCGCGGCGCCGGTCGACGGGGTGCTGTTCGACGTGCAGGAGAACGGATTCTGGCTGCCCGCCTGGGGCGACCGGCCGTCGCGCACCGCCTTCGCGCTGGCCGTCGCCCGCCGCATGCTCGCCCAGGTCCCGCGGCTCGTGCCCGTGTACGGCCACCGCTACGCCCCCGCGCTGCCCGAGACAGACCTGCCGGTGTTCTCCGTGATGCAGACCGACGTCATCGTGTACGGCGACACCCTGCCCGCCTACCTGCACCACGAGTTCGACCTGCCCCACACCGACCCCGCCCTCGGCAGCGCCCCCGCGAAGCAGATCCCCTTCTGGTCCGACCTGACCTGACCTCCACCCGCGCCGCCGATCCCAATTTTCATAGACGCTGGCCTATTACATCGATTATTCGTCGATCCAACTCGATGTAATAGGCCAGCGTCTATGAGAAAGGCGGGGTCGAAGCCGGGCGCGGCGGTCAGAGGAGGGCGTAGACCGTCGTGGCGTGGGCAACCAGCGCGCCCTTGGCCGTCATCGTGACGTCGGCGAAGGCCATGGTCCGGCCGAGCTTGGTCAGCCGAGCCGTGACCAGCACGTCGCTGCCGAGCACCGGCCGCTGGAACGTCGTCGACAGCTGCACGGTGGTCATCGGCACGAACCCGCCCCGCGCCGCGCTGACCGCGATCACCGTAGCCGTGTCCGCGGCCGCCATCAGCGCCTGCCCGCTCAGCGCGCCGCCCTCCCGGGCCAGCCGGTCCGACCAGGGCAGCCGCAGCGTGGCCCAGTCCGGACCCGTCTCCTGCACGGTCAGCCCCAGCTCCCGCACCCACGGGGCGAAGTTCTCGGCGAGGATGCGGTCCCCGTCGAGCACGGAAGCCTCCTGCTCCACGCTGCCCCCGGCGACGCTGGGCAGCACCTGCACCTCGCCACCGCCGGCGACCGGCGTGTCCTGACCCGACAGCACCCGGCAGTCCTCCCCGTCCACGTACACGTTGACGTAGCGGCGCAGCTCGCCCCGCTCGTCCCGGATGCGTCGGCCCAGCCGCGGCCAGCGCTGGTCGACCTCGTCCAGCACCGCGCGCAGCGTGCCGTCGGCCTGCACCTCGAGTTTGGACTCGCCGCCGACCTCGGTCCGCAGCGCGCCCGGCACCAGCACCGTGACCATCAGATCCGGACCGCCCGCACGCTCAGCACGTCCGGCAGGTGCGCCGCGACCAGCGCCCAGCTGTCGCCCTCGTCGGCGCTGGCGAACACCTCGCCGGTGCGGCTGCCGAAGTAGACGCCGACCGGATCGTTGTCGTCCGCGCACATCGCGTCGCGCAGCACCGAGGGGTAGAACGGGGCGGTGGGCAGCCCATACGCCTGCGGGGTCCAGGTCTTGCCCGCGTCGGTGGTGCGGAAGACGCGGCACTTCGCGTCGACCGGGAAGCGCAGCGCGTCGGCGGTGATCGGGAAGTTCCAGGCGGTGCCGCCGCGGCGCGGGTGCGCCACCATGGCGAAGCCGAAGTCGCTGGGCAGGCTGTCCGCGATCGAGGACCAGGTCTGGCCGTCGTCGTCGGAGCGATACACCCCGTGGTGATTCTGCAGGTAGAGGCGCTCGGGGTCCTCGCCGTCGCGGGCGACCTTGTGCACGCACTGGCCGAACTCCGGGAACGGGTCGGGCAGGAAGCTCACCCGGATGCCGCTGTTGGCCGGGTGCCAGGTCTCGCCGCCGTCGGTGGTGCGGTAGACCCCGCCGGTGGACATCGCGACCAGAACCCGCTGCGGGTCGGTCGGGTGCGGCAGGATCGTGTGGATGGCCTGGCCGCCGAAGCCCTCGCCCCACTCGGTGCGGTGCGGGTGCTCCCAGAGGCTGCGGACCAGCTCGTAGGTCAGGCCGCCGTTGGTCGAGCGGAACAGGGCGGACGGCTGCGTGCCCGCCCAGACCACGTCCGGCTCGGCGGCCGAGCCCGGCTGCAGCGCCCACACCCGGCTCAGCGCGGTGTCGGTCTCGCGCGGAAACGCCAGCGGGGCGTGCTCCGGCTCGCGCCAGCAGACGCCCAGGTCGTCACTGGTCGCCACGCTCGGGCCGAAGTGCGAACTGTCGACGGCCGCCAGCAGGCGGGGCGTGGCGCGGCGCGTGTCGACGCCGACGGCGTACACCCCCGTCATCGGGAACTGCGGCACGGACACCTGCCAGGCGTCCCCGACCCGGTCCCGGCGGGCGAGGAACAGCCCTTTCGCCGTGCCTATGAGTAGCAGAACGGTCATCGTCGACCTCACTTCTTCTCAGCTTCACCGCGTCTTCGGGCATCTCCGCAGCGCGCCACAGGCGCGAGGGGCCCGTCGGTCAGTATGCCCGTGACGTCCGACACAACACACTACGTGGAACAATCGTGGCGTGACCCGCTTCCGCCTTCCCGCTTCCATCAGCGTCGCCGCCCTGATCACCGCACTCGGCGGCGTCCCGCTCGCCGCGTTGGGCGGGTTCTGGTGGCTGGTGCTCACCGTGCCCGTCGCGGTCATGGTCTGGGCCTGGCGGGCCGGCACCGACGTCAACGAGCGCGGGCTGCGCGTCCGCGCGCTGCTCGGCAGCCGGATCGTGCTGTGGCCGCACGTCGCCGAACTGCGCCCGGACGGCCCGAAGCGGGTCGTCGCGGTGCTCACGGACGGCACCGCCGTCGAGCTGACCGCGGTGCGCCCGGCCGACCTCCCCGCGCTGGTCCGGGCCGCCGGTCAGTCCCTCGCCACCGCCTGACGACGCCCGCCCCGCCGGCCGGCGGGGCGATCAGTAGCCGTCGTGGACCTGGTTGTCGAGGGTTTCGCCGGCGAGGTGTCGGCGTAACTGCCGACCCACCAGGCGGTACGCCCGCGGCAGCAGGCCGCGCACCGAACCGGCCACGTGCGGCGTGATCAGGACGTTCGGCATGTTCCACAGCGGGTGCCCGGCGGGCAGCGGTTCGGGGTCGGTGACGTCCAGCGCCGCGCTGATCCGGCCCGACGCCAGCTCCTTGGTCAGCGCCGCCGTGTCGGCGACCGGCCCCCGGGCGGCGTTGACCAGCAGCGCCCCGTCGGCCATCGCGGACAGGAACGACGCGTCCACCATGCCCCGGGTCTGCGGGGTCAGCGGCACCAGCAGCACCACCACGTCGGCCTGCGGCAGCACCCGGGGCAGTTCGTCGACGCCGTGCACACCGTCGCGCGCGGTGCGGGCCACGTACGCCAGGTCCACCTCGAACGGCGCCAGCCGCGCCGCGACCGCCGCGCCGATGGAGCCCGCGCCCACGATCAACACCCGCTTGCCGCCCAGCTCGTCGGTGGGCGTGGCCTCGGCGTACGCCCAGCGGTGCGCCGCCTGCGCCCGCGCGAAGTGGTCGAAACGGCGCAGTGAGGACAGGATCGCGGTGACCACCCACTCGGCGGTGTGCGAGTCGTGCACACCGCGCGCGTCGCACAGCGTCACGCCCTCGCGCAGCCGCCCGACCCAGGCATCGGCCCCGGCGGTGGTCAGCTGCACGACCTTCAGGCTCGTCATCCGCTCGGCCAGACCGACCACGTCGCCGCTGCTCAGGAACGGCGGCACCCAGAACTCGACCTGGGCGGGATCGGCCGGCAGGGGCGCGTCGGGCCGGGGTAGCACCGCCACCTCGACGCCCTCCGGCAGGGGCCCCATCAGTTCGCGTCCGGCCTCATGGGCGATCCACATCCGCACGCCCCCACGTTATCGGTCGCGCATGCGTCGCAGAAGGGCGCCCGCTTCCGTCAAAGCGACAGCGGGCGCCCTTCTGCGACTCAGTCCCAGTCCTCGACGCCCATCAGCATGGTGGACTGCTCCGTGGGCATCGGAAACTGCCCGGTGCCCACGACGCCCCCGGAGGCGTCCAGCACCCGCAGCAACCGCTCCACCTCCCGCTTCTGATAGATCGTGCCGACCCCCTCCGCCAGCGGCACCGTCTCGACGAGACGGCCGACCTCATCCAGGACCTGAAGGGTGGTCGCGGTGGGTGGCGCCACCACGAGCACCGGCCAGTCGCTGTTCCCGTCGGGCGTGGGCGGTGCCTGCGCGCCCGGGTTCGCGAAGTCGAGGATCACGCTGACGACCGTGTCGGCCCGGCCCAGATCAGCCGAGGTGGCGAAGGACATCCCCTGGGAGCCCGTCGCCTCGGACGCCACGTACCACCAGCCGCCCGTCAGCGGCGCCGTGATGACGCTGTGCACCAGCTGATCGGTGCCCGGGGGGCGGCCCATGAACAGCAGCCGCGGCGCGCCGGACATCTCCGCCCGGCCCGCGGCGCGCAACTGCCGCACCGCCTCGCCGGCATCGACCTGCCCCCGTGCCCCGGCCAGCCCGGCCGCCAGCTCGGCCTCGGTCACGGCGCGGCCCTGGTGTATGCCGAGGCTTCCCATCCCCGGGCCCTGGAACCGGATCTTCCCGTCACAGGTGACCCGGTGCCAGGCCCAGCCGCGCTGGCTCAGCAACAGATCTCCGGCAGGCTCGTCGACCCACGACAGCGGGAGCACCCTGGTGTCCTGGACCGCGATGCGGCACCCGGCCGGAGCCAGCCCGATGATGGTCCGGCCCACCGACACCCGGTAGTAGGGGTCCAGCCGGACCGAGAAGAACGCCCGTTCGTCAGGGGTGTCCTGCCTGGTGTCGGTGCTGTTCAGTCGCTGCGGGCTCGCTCCGCGCTCGGCCGCCAGCAGCATGCCCCGCTGACTCCGGTCGTCGGCCCGGACGGCGACGACCACCCGGTGGTCGTCCACGTCGCCGGCAAACAGGATCTTCACTCGGCCGTCCGGCAGGACCGTGGAATCGCGCTGCTGGAGCAGGTCGGTCAGCTCGTCCACGAACGCGGTGTCGGCGGCCAGGCCACCGCGCACCGGCGTATCGATCAGACGCCGGACCCACGGCGTGAGGACATCCGAATCCTCCGACTCCTGCGCCGAGGACGAGCCGGACGGGCCGCCGAGCACCGGCTGCGCCGCGCCCTGGATGCCGATCGGGCCCAACAGCGCCGCCACGATCACCATGACCACCCCCGTGGCCCAGCCCGCCGCAGTGGTCCGGCGGGAACGGCGGTGGCGGCGCATAAGCCGGCCGTACGGGTCCTCGCCCGGCAGGACCGGACCGGCCAGCCGGGCCAGTCCGTCGATGAGCTCGCGCTCGCTCATGCGATCACCTCCGCCACGTCGGCCACACGCCGGGGCTCCGGGCGCAGCACCTCCCGCAACCTGGCCAGCCCACGGCTGGCCTGGGACTTCACCGAACCCACCGAGCACCCCATCAGCGCGGCGGTGTCCGCTTCGGACATGTCCTCCCAGTACCGCAGCACCAGCACGGCGCGCATGCGCACCGGCAGCTTCGCCAGCGCCGCCATCAGCTCGTCCCGCTCCGCGTGTGCGGCGCTCCCGTCTGCCCGACCCCGTTCCGGCAGCACACCGGTGAGCAGTTCCCGGGAGCCGATCCGGCGCCACACGCTGGTGCGCTGGTTGACCAGCGCCCGACGCAGGTACGCCATGGGCTCGTCCACCAGATTCCAGCGCCGGTATGCCTTCAGCAGCGCCGACTGCACCAGGTCCTCGGCCGCGTGGGTCGAGCCGGTCAGCAGGTACGCGGTGCGCAACAGCTCGCCGTAGCGCAGCTGCACGAACTCACGGAACCCCTCGTCCGCCATACGGCTCCTCCTTCCGTCGCCCTTCCCGACGCGGTTGTGCGGGCGCAGGTTGAGAGAAATGGGGAGTAGTTGAGCACAGAGCGCGGAGCTAGGCTCGATCGCATGTCGTTGGGCCGGGCACGGAACGGAATCATCGCGGCGTTGACCGCGTTCGCCTTCACCGCCGGGTGCAGCGAGGAGCCCGACACGATCGCCACGCAGGCTCCGACGCTGCCGGCCGCCCCGTCGTCGGCGGCGGCGACGGCGGCGCCGACTTTCAGTCCGCGTACCGCCGAGGTGAAGACCCTCGCCACCGGACTGCGCGCGCCGTGGGGTGTGGCATTCCTGCCCGACGGCGGCGCGCTGGTGACCGAGCGCGACTCCCGGCGGATCGTGCAGGTCGGTCCCGGCTCGTCCGGCGGCAGGCTCACCGTCACCGAGGTCGGCAGGATCCGCGAAGCGGACGCCAACAGCGAGGGCGGCCTGCTCGGCATCGCCGTCTCGCCGCAGTATGCGCAGGACAAGACGGTGTTCCTGTACTACACCTCGAACAAGGACAACCGCATCGCGCGCTGGAAGCTCGGCGGCCGGCCGCAGCCGATCGTCACCGGCATCCCGGTCTCGGGCATCCACAACGGCGGGCGGCTGGCCTTCGGGCCGGACGGCTTCCTCTACGCGACCACCGGCGACGCCTCGACCGTGGGAAACTCGCAGAACCTGAAGAGCCTGGGCGGGAAGATCCTGCGGATGACGCCGGACGGCAAGCCGGCGCCGGGCAACCCGTACGGGACGCTGGTCTGGTCCTACGGCCACCGCAACGTGCAGGGCATCGCCTGGGACTCCGGCGGCCATCTGTGGGCGACCGAGTTCGGCCAGAACACCTGGGACGAGGTCAACCGGATCGAGCCGGGCAAGAACTACGGCTGGCCCAAGGTCGAGGGCGCGGCCGGCCAGGGGCAGTACGTCGACCCGGTGGTGGCCTGGTCGACCGCCGAGGCGTCGTGCTCGGGCGCGGCGATGGCCGGGGACGTCCTGGTCGCGGCCTGCCTGCGCGGCGAGCGCCTGTGGCTGGTGCCGGTGCGTGGCGACGGCACCCTGCGGGCCGCGCCGGCGGCGGCGCTGGTCGGCGAGTACGGCCGTCTGCGCGACGCGCACACCGCCCCGGACGGCTCGGTGTGGGTGCTCACCAGCAACCACGACGGCCGCGGTGAACCCGTCGCAGCCGATGATCGAATTCTTGCTGTCACGCTCGCTCCGGCGTGACAGCCGGGGCATGATGGGGCGATGACTCGGTTGCCGAGGTGGGCACGGCCGCTGGGACGCAAGGCGGGGGAACGGACGGGCGACGGCGTGCGGCTTCGCGGCCGCGCCGCGCTGACGGCCGTGTCCGGCCGGGTGCCGTGGCGGCGGCTGGGCTCCGCGTTCGGGGTGCTGGTGGTGTCGCTGACCGGGCTGGCGCTCGGCCTCTACCTGGCGGCCGCCACCAGCGTGGACGTCGGCCCGTTCCGCTCGACGATGGCGCTCACCCCGTCGCTGTACGGCGACACCGAAGTCGTCCTGCCGCCGCTGGGTTCGCTGCAGCTGGACAGCCACGACGGACCGGCCCGGCTGATGGTCCGGCTGGACGCGCTGGACCGCACCCGCACCGAGGCCCTGATCACCGACCCCGCGGGCATCACCACGGCCAGCCGCACCGCCGTCGACGACGTACGTGCCGGCGTCACCCGGCTGGTGCTGCGCGCCACCGCGGTCGCGATGCTCGGCGCGATGCTGCTGGCCGCGCTCGTGTACCGGCGGATGCGCCGGGTCGCGTGGGCGGGCGGGCTCGCCCTGACGATCATGCTGGGCGCGTTCGGGTCGGCGTTCGGCACGTTCAACCCGGGCGCGCTGCGCGAACCGCGGTACGAGGGCCTGCTGGCCAACGCGCCGTCGGTGCTCGGCAACGCGCAGCGCATCGCCGACCGGTACGACGAGTACGCCGCGCAGCTGCAGAAGCTGGTGAGCAACGTCGGCAGCCTCTACGCCACCGTGCAGAACCTGCCCGTGTACTCCCCCGAGGACAACACCCTGCGCGTGCTGCACGTCTCCGACCTGCATCTGAACCCCGCGGCGTGGGGCGTGATCCGGACCGTGGTGGACAACTTCCACATCGACGTCGTGGTCGACACCGGCGACATCACCGACTGGGGCAGCGAGCCCGAGAAGGCGTTCGTGGCGTCGATCTCGCTGCTGAAGGTGCCGTACGTCTTCGTGCGCGGCAACCACGACTCGGCCGTGACCCAGGCCGCGGTCGCCGCCCAGCCCAACGCGATCGTGCTGGACAACCGGGTGGTACGGGTGGCCGGGCTGAGCATCGGCGGGATCGGCGACCCGCGCTTCACCCCGGACAAGGCGGAGGAGCCGGCCGGATCGGGCGACTCCAAGCAGACCGTGGAACGGGTCATCGACGTCGGCGACCAGCTCGCGGACACCATCGCCAAGCAGCGCGAGCGGGTCGTCGACCTGGCGCTGGTGCACGACCCGCTGTCGGCGGGGCCGCTGGCCGGGTACACCTCCGTGGTCCTGGCCGGGCACCGGCACCACCGCGAGGTGCGCAAGCTGGGCGACGACCAGACCATGCTCATGGTGCAGGGTTCCACCGGCGGGGCCGGGCTGCGCGGGCTGGAGGGTGAGACACCGACGCCGCTGACGATGTCGGTGCTCTACTTCGACGACAACCGGGCGCTGATGGCGTACGACGACATCACCGTCGGCGGCACCGGCCTGGCCGAGGTCGCGCTGTCCCGCCACGTCGTCGACGACACTCCACCGGGCCAGGCAGCCGCCCCGGGCACCTCCCCACGGCCGACCCCCACCCGCTGACACGCACCGTCCCGCACCGGGCACGCGCCGTTCCGCACCGCGGGTTCCACCCACCCAAACATAGATGCTGGCCTATTACATCGACTATTCGACGATCGAACTCGATGTGATAGGCCAGCGTCTATGAAAAGCGGGGCGCGGTGCGGCGGTCAGCCGAACCGGTCAGCCGGCGAGGCGGGCGAGGACGAGTTCGCGGACCGTCTTGGCGTCGGCCTGGCCCTTGGTGGTCTTCATGACCGCGCCGATGATGACGCCGGCGGCGGCCTGGTTGCCACCGCGGATCTTCTCGGCCACGGCGGGGTTGGCGGCGATGGCCTCGTCGATGGCGGCGGTCAGCGCGCCGGTGTCGGAGACGACCTCCAGGCCGCGCGCGGCCATGATCTGCTCCGGGTCGCCCTCGCCGGCCAGCACGCCCTCCAGCACCTGGCGGGCCAGCTTGTCGGTCAGCTTGCCCGACTCGACCATCACCTGCAGCTTCGCGACCTGCTCGGGAGTCGCGCCGACGGCCTCCAGCTCGACGCCCTCGGCGTTGGCGCGGCGCGACAGCTCGCCCAGCCACCACTTGCGGGCCGCCTCGGGCGACGCGCCCGCGGCGACGGTGCGCTCGATCAGCTCGACCGCGCCCGCGTTGAGGATGGACTGCATGTCCAGGTCGGACAGGCCCCAGTCGGTCTTCAACCGGGCCCGGTGCGCACTCGGCAGCTCGGGCAGGGCGGCCTTGAGCCGCTCCACCCACGCCGGCTCCGGCGCGAGCGGCACCAGGTCGGGCTCGGGGAAGTAGCGGTAGTCGGTCGCGGTCTCCTTGGACCGGCCGGACGTGGTGTCGCCGGTGTCCTCGTGGAAGTGCCGGGTCTCCTGCGTGATCGTGCCGCCGCTGTCGAGCACCATGGCCTGGCGCAGCATCTCCGTGCGCACCGAACGCTCGACGCTGCGCAGCGAGTTGACGTTCTTGGTCTCGGTGCGGGTGCCCCACTCCGCGCCGGGCAGGTTCAGCGAGGTGTTCACGTCGCAGCGCATCGAGCCCTGCTCCATGCGCACGTCGGAGACGCCCAGGGTGCGGATGACGTCACGCAGCTCGGCGACGTACGCCTTGGCGATCTCGGGGGCCTTCGCGCCGAGGCCGGGCACCGGCTTGGTGACGATCTCGACGAGCGGGATGCCGGCCCGGTTGTAGTCGACCAGCGACTCGGTCGCGCCGTGGATGCGCCCGGTCGCGCCGCCGACGTGCAGCGTCTTGCCGGTGTCCTCCTCCAGGTGCACCCGCTCGATGCCGATGCGCACGGTCTCGCCGTCGATCTCGACGTCGAGGTAGCCGTCGGTGCACAGGGGCTCGTCGTACTGGCTGATCTGGAAGTTCTTCGGCATGTCCGGGTAGAAGTAGTTCTTGCGCGCGAAGCGGCACCAGGTGGCGATCGAGCAGTTCAGCGCGAGCCCGATGCGGATGGTCGCCTCGATCGCGGCGCGGTTGGCCACCGGGAGGCTGCCGGGCAGGCCCAGGCAGACGGGGCACACCTGGGTGTTCGGCTCGCCGCCGAAGTCGGTCGGGCAGCCGCAGAACATCTTGGTGACCGTGCCCAGCTCGACGTGCGTCTCCAGGCCGATGACCGGCTCGTAGCGGGAGATGACGTCGTCATAGGTGGGCAGCAAGTTGGTGCTCATCTGCTCGCTCCAGGCTTGGCGTGGGCGTGCTAGACGCCGCCGGACAAAACAACCACCAGCCTAGTAGCCCGTCCGGCTCCGCTCACACCGGGTTATCCGCCCCTCCACGCATCGATCATGACAAGAGTAGTGGCGTAGGTCACAACATGAGCCGATCAGATGAGCCCTCATTCATTCATTCGTCGCTGTGCGCTGATCACCGCCGCCCCGATCCTGAATGCACCCTGAGAACGGGACAACGCACCGACCGGGCCACCCCTATCCGCCTGCCGGTTCACGCGTCGCGTTCTTTCCCTCATCGATGCACAGGGAGGTGCATGATGGGTTCCGCAACGCTGTCCCGCCTCACCGCCGAGGCGCTCGGCACCGCAGTACTGGTCTTCTTCGGTGTCGGCGCGCTGCTCGTCGGCGGCGGTCCGCTGCTGGCCGGCGCGGTCGGCCTGATGATCGCCGCGGCCGCCGCCGCCTGGATCTTCGGCGGCCACTTCAACCCCTGGCTCACCCTCGCCGCCGCGGTCCGCGGCAGCGTGGACTGGGTCGGCGGCGCACTGATCATCGCCGCGCAGCTGGTCGGCGGCTTCGTCGGCGGCCTGCTCATGTGGCTGTGCTACGGCGACAAGGGCGTGGCCCTCGGGCTCGGCGCGAACCGCCTGTCCGAGGCGGCGAGCTCCGGCAAGGGCCTGATCGCGGCGATCGTCGCCGAGGCGCTGGCCGTGTTCGTGATCGCCTGCGTGATGTTCGCGGTCGGCGACGGCGAGCGCTCGGGCATCAGCCTGGGCCTGGCGTACGCCGGTGGCACCCTCGCCATCGCGGCAGTCACCAGCGCGTCGCTCAACTTCGCCCGCACTTTCGGGCCGGAGCTGGCGCTGACCCTCGCGGGCGGCGCGTCGGACTGGTCCGACATCTGGGTGTTCGCCGTCTCCGGCGCCCTCGGCGCGGTCCTCGCGGGCCTGCTCTACCCCCGCTTGAAGGGGGCCGCCTCCTGACCCCCGCTCATCCGCTCCTCAGGCGCTGAGACGACGGCGCCCCCTCCCTGTCCGGGAAGGGGGCGCCGTGCTGTCAGACCGTCAGAGCGCGGGCGGGGTGAACGTGCCCACCGTCGACTCGACCGCGGCGGCGATCCGGTACATCCGGTCGTCGGCCATGGTCGGGGCCATGATCTGCAGACCCACCGGCAGCCCCTCGGACAGGCCGACCGGCACTGAGATCGCCGGGCCGCCGTACAGGTTCGTCGGGATGGTGTACAGGTCCGCCAGGTACATCTGGTACGGGTCGGCGGTGCGTGCGCCCAGCTCGAACGCGGTGAACGGGGTGGTCGGCGAGACCAGCACGTCGACCTGCTCGAACGCGGACGTGAAGTCGCGCGTGATGAGTGTGCGCACCTTCTGCGCCTGGCCGTAGTAGGCGTCGTAGTAACCCGACGACAGCGCGTACGTGCCGATGATGATGCGGCGCTTGACCTCGTCACCGAAGCCCGCCTCGCGGGTCAGCGACATGACGTCCTCGAGCGAGTTGCGGCCGTCGTCGCCGACCCGCAGGCCGAAGCGCACCGAGTCGAACCGGGCCAGGTTCGACGAGCACTCACTCGGCGCGATCAGGTAGTACGCGGGCAGCGCGTACTGGAAGTGCGGGCAGGAGATCTCGACGACCTCGGCACCCAGCTTGGTCAGCGCCTCCACGGTGTCGCGGAAGACCGCCATCACGCCGGGCTCCGCACCCTCGCCGGAGAACTCCTTGACCAGGCCGACGCGCACTCCGGTGAGGTCACCCGAGGCGCCCTGGCGGGCGGCGGCGACGACGTCCGGCACGGGCAGCGGAATCGAGGTGGAGTCGCGCGGGTCGTGCCCGGCGATCACCTGGTGCAGCAGCGCGGTGTCCAGCACCGTACGCGCGACCGGGCCGGGCGTGTCCAGCGACGAGGAGAACGCGATCAGGCCGTAGCGGGAGGTGCCGCCGTAGGTCGGCTTCGCGCCGACGGTGCCGGTGACCGCACCGGGCTGGCGGATCGAGCCGCCGGTGTCGGTGCCGATCGCCAGCGGTGCCTCGTACCCGGCGACCGCTGCCGCCGAGCCGCCGCCGGAGCCGCCCGGGATGCGGGTCAGGTCCCACGGGTTGTACGTCGGGCCGTAGGCCGAGTACTCGGTGGAGGAGCCCATCGCGAACTCGTCCATGTTGGTCTTGCCGAGCATGACCATGCCCGCCTCACGGATGCGGGTCATCACCGTCGCGTCGTACGGCGGCCGCCAGCCTTCGAGGATCTTCGAGGCGGCGGTGGTGGGGATGCCCTTGGTCGCGATGACGTCCTTGATCGCGATCGGCACGCCGGCCAGCGGGCCGAGCTGCTCGCCCGCGGCCCGCTTCGCGTCGACGGCCCGCGCGGCCTCGACCGCGCCGTCGTTGTCGACGTGCAGGAAGGCGTGCACCCGGCCGTCGACCTCGGCGATGCGGTCCAGGTGGGCGCGGGTGACCTCCTCCGCGGAGACGTCGCCGGCGGCGATCTTCGCGCCCAGTTCGGCCGCGGTCAGCTTGATCAGATCACTCATCGGGGTCACTCCTCATCCGCAAGGATCTGGGGGACGCGGAACCGGTCCTCGGCGGCGTCCGGCGCGCCCGACAGCGCCTCTTCACGGGTCAGGCCGGGCACGACGACGTCCTCACGCAGCACGTTGACCAGCGGCACCGAGTGCGAGGTGGGCGGGATGTCATCCGCGGCGACCTCACCGACCCGCGCCACCGACTGCAGGATCACATCCAACTGGCCGGCGAAGCGGTCCAGCTCCTGTTCGGTGACGGCGAGCCGCGACAGGCGCGCGAGATGCGCGACCTCTTCGCGGGAGATGGCGGCCATGACTGCCCCCTAGACGTAGCGGCGAACTCGGACAGCGCGAAGGGTGGCACACGCTCCGCGCCCGTAGCGAGTCTATTTGTCACCGCTGGTGCGGTTCGCAGCGGCCCTGGCCGGCCGCGCCTCACGACGGCGTCGACAGTTTCGGGGAAACTGCACGAACCACGCACCTCAAGCGTGCAGTTTCCCCGAAACTGCAGCTTCGCGCGTGAGCCTTCAGGCGCTGCGGGCGGGCAGGGTGGTGCGGGAGAGCCAGTCGGCGAGCTCATCGGGGGGCAGCGGGCGGGCGTAGAACCAGCCTTGGGCCACCTCGCAGCCGGCGGACTGCAGCAGGCGCCAGGCCCGCTCGTCCTCGACGCCCTCGGCGACCACGCGCAGCCCGAGCGCCCCGGCCAGCTCGATGATCGACCGTACGATCACCAGGTCGTCCGGGTCGTCGGCCATCGCCATCACGAACGAACGGTCGATCTTCACTTCGGACAGCGGCAGTCGGCGCAGGTGCTGCAGCGACGAGTAGCCGGTGCCGAAGTCGTCCAGCGCGATGCCGACACCGAGCAGCTGGAGCCGGGTCAGCGTGGCCAGCACCCGGTGCGGGTCGGCCATCAGCGCGCTCTCGGTGATCTCCAGCTGCAGCCGGTACGGCTCCACGTCGTACCGCTGCAGCAGCTCCTCGATCTGCTCGACGATCGCACCGGTGTGCAGGTCGCGGACGCTGACGTTGACCGCCATGCGCACCTGCAGGCCCGACGCGGACCACTTGGCGAGCTGGATCACCGCCTCCTCGACCACCCACCGCGTCAGCAGGCGCATCACCGAGCTGGGCTCGGCCACCCGGATCAGCTCGTCGGGGCTGACCGGGCCGCGGGTCGGGTGCTGCCAGCGCAGCAGCGCCTCCACGCCGACCACCTCGCCGGTCGTGATCTCCACCTGGGGCTGGTAGAACAGCCGCAGCCCGCCCCGGTCCGGTTGGCTGAGCATGGTGCGCAGGTCGGCGAGCAGGCTGAGCCGCTGCGGGGAGTTCTGGTCGGCGTCGGGGTCGTACACGGCGACGCCGTCGCCGTCGTGCTTGGCCGTGTACATGGCGACGTCGGCATGGCGCAGCAGGGTGGCGAAGTTGGTGCCGTGGTCGGGGTAGAGGGCGATGCCGATGGAGCCGCCGACGTCGAGCGGCAGCCCGTCCAGCACGACCGGTGCGGTCAGCGCCTGCTCGATCTGCTCGGCCAGCTCCCGCGCCTGCTCAGGGCTGTCGAGGCGCTTCGCCACGACGGCGAACTCGTCGCCGCCCAGACGCGCGACCAGATCGCCGGGGCGCACCAGCTGGTCCAGCCGATCGCCGACCGCGATCAGCAGCCGGTCCCCCACCTCGTGCCCCAGCGAATCGTTGACGTGCTTGAACCGGTCCAGATCGAGCAGCAGCAGGCCGAAGCGGCTGCGCGGGTCGCCCTGCACGGCACGCTGGGCGTGACCGGCGACCGCCGCGGACACCTCGCCGATCAGCGCCTTGCGGTTGGCCAGGCCGGTGAGGGTGTCGATGTTCGCCAGGTGGTTCTGCTCGGCGGTGATGATGGACAGCCGCCGCACCGCCAGCAGCGGCAGGATCAGCGCCAGCACCAGCTCCGGCGCGACCTCGGTCTGCGCGGCGATGACCGGGCCGAGCATGAGCAGCGCGCCGGTGCTCAGCGCCTCGTTGGCCAGCGGACCCATGATGATCGGCAGCAGCGAGCCGCCGTCGCGCAGCCAGATCGCCGTCGCCGTGGTCAGGTACTTCACCGCGAACCAGGCGGCCGCCGAGGCGGCCAGCGCGAGCAGGCCGGGCGGGGCGTCGCCGCTGAACAGGTGCAGCACCCCGTACGCGAACCCGAAGGCCAGCGTGTACTGGCCGAGGTTGAACACGGCCCGCCACAGCGCGTGTCGCAGCCGCAGCGAGGCGACCGCCACCGCCAGGCCCTGCACCACCACCGCGGCCGCGAGGCCGGAGTCGATCATTATGGCGAAGGTGAAACAGATCGACGGATAGATCGCCGACGTGTTCCACCGGCCGGGCAGCGTCACCGGCAGCGCGTCGCCCGCGACGGCGAGCCCGGCCAGCACCCAGAACCCGACGGTGACGTTCTCCAGGACGGTCGGCAGCTCAATAAGGTCACGCAGCGTGATGGCAGCCGCGGCCACGGTGATGGCGATGACGTACACACCGAAATTCCGCCGTCGCTCCGCGGGCACGCGATTGCGATGCGCCTGCAGTGCTTGGGGTGTGGCCGCCATGGACACCTTCCCGAGGCCGATTGACGCGCGACCGCGCCGCCCGCCGATCGCGGCTGGTCACTTCACTCTAAGCCCGAAAACGCCCCAGACCACTCTGCGCGTTCGCGTGTGACGAAGATGTGATTGTTTGACCCTTTCCTCCGTCACTCCATGTAAGACCCATGCGACCTTGCGTATATCTCCATCCGCCACTGCCCGGACCACCGTTCACGTTCGACGGGTGGGGAGCCGACGGCGGACGGTCCGCTACGCGACTTCGCGGTTCGCGTCGGCGTACGCCTTCGCGGCCTCCGGGCCCTGCTCCAGCAGCACGGCGAAGCCCGGCTCGTCGAGGATAGGCACGCCCAGCGAGCGGGCCTTGTCCAGCTTGGACCCGGCGTTCTCGCCGACCACCACGAAGTTGGTCTTCTTCGACACCGAGCCCGCCACCTTCGCCCCGAGCGCGGTCAGCGCCTCACCGGCCTCGTCGCGGCTGTGACCCTCCAGCGTGCCGGTGACCACCACGGTCAGGCCGTCCAGCGGCTTCGGCCCGGTGTCGGCGACCGGCTCCTGCTCCATGCGCACGCCCGCGGCGCGCCACTTCTCGACCACCTCGCGGTGCCAATCCTCGGCGAACCACTCGCGGACCGCCTCGGCGATGGTCCCGCCGACGTCCTCGACCACCGACATCTGCTCCAGCGAGGCGGTCGCGATCGCGTCGAGCGCGTTGAAGTGGTTGGCCAGCGCGCGCGCCGCGGTCGGGCCGGTATGCCGGATGGACAGCGAGGTCAGCACCCGGAACAGTTCCTTCTGCTTGGCCAGTTCCAGGTTGGCCAGCAGCTTGCCCGCGTTCGTGGACAGCGTGCCGTCCTTCTTCAGGAAGAACGGCGACTTCGCCAGCTGCGACTCGTCGAGACTGAACAGGTCGCCCTCGTCGGCCAGCACGCCGTCGGTCACCATCGCCCAGGCGGCCTTCTCGCCCATGCCCTCGATGTCGAAGCCGTCCCGACCGCCGATGTAGATGATCCGCTGGGCCACCTGGGCCCTGCAGTAACGGGTGTTCGGGCAGCGCAGGTCGACGTCGGCCTCCTTGGCCGGGGCGAGCTTGGTGCCGCAGGACGGGCAGGTAGGCGGCATGGTCCAGGCCGTCTCGCTGCCGTCGCGCAGCGCCTCGACCGGGCCCAGCACCTCCGGGATCACGTCGCCCGCGCGCCGGATCACCACCGTGTCGCCGATCAGCACGCCCTTGCGCACCACCTCCTGCTGGTTGTGCAGGGTGGCGCTGGCGACCGTCACGCCGCCGACGAACACCGGCTCCAGCACCGCGTACGGCGTCACCCGGCCGGTGCGGCCGACGTTCACCTCGATGCCGAGGAGCTTGGTGTTGACCTCCTCGGGCGGGTACTTGAACGCGATCGCCCAGCGCGGCGCCCGGCTGGTCGTGCCCAGCTTCTGCTGCTCGGCGACGTCGTCGACCTTGACCACCACGCCGTCGATGTCGTGCTCGAGGTCGTGCCGGTGCGCGGCGTAGTTCGCGATGTAGGCCTTCACCTCGTCCAGCGAACCGACCACCTTCCAGCGCTCGCTGGTCGGCAGACCCCACGCCTTGAGCTGCGCATACGCGTCGGACTGGCTGACCGGCTCGAAGCCGGTGCGGGCGCCGATGCCGTGCACGATCAGGTGCAGGGCGCGTTTGGCGGTGATCGCCGGGTCCTTCTGCCGCAGCGAACCGGAGGCGGCGTTGCGCGGGTTGACGTAGGTGCGCTCGCCCGCCGCGGTCTGCGCCGCGTTCAGGTCGGCGAAGGCCTGCGCCGGGAAGTAGATCTCGCCGCGGACCTCGACCAGGTCCGGCGGGTTGTCGCCCGCCAGCCGGTGCGGGATGCCCTTGATGCGGCGCACGTTGGCGGTGACGTCCTCGCCGGTGCGCCCGTCGCCGCGGGTCGCGCCGCGGGTCAGCCGGCCCTTCTCGTAGGTGAGGTTGACCGCGAGGCCGTCGATCTTCAGCTCGCAGAGGTAGCGCACCGGTGCGCCCGCGTCCTTCTCCACCCGGGCGGCCCAGGCGGCGAGCTGGTCGTCGTTGAACGCGTTGTCCAGGCTGAGCATCCGCTCGGCGTGGTCGACGGCGGCGAAGCCCAGCCACTCGCCCGCGCCCACCCGTTGCGTCGGCGAGTCCTGCGAGACCAGCTCGGGAAGCTCCAGCTCCAGTGCCTCGAGCTCGTGCATCAGCTCGTCGTAGGCCGCGTCGGACAGCGTCGGCGCGTCGTCGATGTAGTAACGGTGCTGCGCATCGTTGATCTTGGCCACGAGCTCGGCGTACCGTGTCCGGACCTTGTCGGTTACCTCACTGGTCACCTGTGCACGGTAACCGCAACCACCGACACCGCGGACCCCGCCCTGCGGACCGCCCATGATCTGTTTTCGTGGACGCTGGACGTCGCTCCAGCAGCACCGGGCGTCCACAAAAACAGATCATGATGACGCCGCCGCGCCGCCGCACGCGGTGCCGCCGGAGGTCAGTCCCAGGCCGTGCCGAGCGTGGCGAGCTGGTCGGTGTACTCGATGCGCTCGGCCCAATCGGCCGGCCAGGCCGCCATTCCCGCCGCGGCGCCGTGGAACGCGCCCGCCAGGCAGGCGATCGAGTCGGAGTCGCCGTTGGTGGCCGCCGCCCGGCCGAGCGCGGCCACCGGGTCGTCGACGTGGCGCAGCGCCGCCAGCAGCGCCGTCGCCAGCGCCTGCTCCGCGATCCAGCCCTCCCCGGTCTCCTGGCAGACGTCACCGCCGGAATCCGGCCGGGCCAGTGCCACGAGCAGCTGGTCCAGCGCATCGCCGCACTCGTCCCAACCGCGCGCGATGAATTCCTCAGGCGTCAGCACACCCGGCCGCTGCCACAGGTCGCCGAGCCAGTCCTCGCGGTAGACGGTGCGCTGTTCGGCGCAGCGGTCCCGCAGCGCTCCGGGCACGTCCGGCAGGGCCAGACCGTCGCGAAGCAGGCGCACCGCCAGCGCGGTCAGCTCGGCCGCGGCCAGCCCGGTCGGGTGCCCGTGGGTCAGCCCCGCCTGCAGCTGCGCCACCCCGGCCAGGGCGTCCAGGTCGTACTCCGCGATCAGGCCCACCGGGGTGACCCGCATGTTCGCGCCGCAGCCCTTCGACCCGGCCACGGTCGCCTCCTGCCAGCGCAGCCCCTGCGACAGGTTCGCGCAGGCGTTCAGACAGGTCATGCCGGGAGCGCGGTTGTTGTACGGGCTCTGCGCCCAGGCCAGGAACCGCTCGCGCAGCAGCGGTTCGAGCACGGCCGGGACCGGCTCGGCCGCGTCGCGCAGCGCCCAGGCCACCGCGAGCGCCATCTGCGTGTCGTCCGTGACGAGCGCGGGCTCGGGCAGCTCCCGCGGCCCACCCGGCCCGTAGTCCGCCGTGATCTCGGTGTACTTGCGGAACTCGGTCGGCTTGCCCAGCGCGTCGCCGTACGCCAACCCGAAGAGCGACCCGCTGGCCGCGTCCATCACCGTCACCTGCGGCATACTGCCACCCCGACGCCACCCGAGGGGCGGCCGGGCGGCCGCCGGAACGGCCACCCGGGCCCTCGGACGTCAGGCGACGGCCGGGTACAGGTTGCGCAGGTCGCCGGAGAGGCCGGCCTTGACCTGGCGGCTGACGTCGTCGGCGAGCACTTCGGGCAGCCCTTCCTCGACCCCGTCCAGGACCTGTGCCACCACGTGCCCGGGCGCGACCTTCGGGCCGTCGACGTGGGCGGCCATGTCGGTGTCGATGTAGCCGATGTGCACTCCGGTGACCAGGGTGCCCTGGTCGTGCAGCTTCAGGCGCAGCGCGTTGGTGGCCGCCCAGGCGGCGGACTTCGACGCCGAGTAGCCCGCGGTGGTGGGCAGCGAGAACCAGGACAGTGCGGAGAGCACGTTGACGATGGCACCGCCCCCGTTGGCGGCCAGGATCGGCGCGAACTCGCGGGACACCCGGACCGTGCCGAAGTAGTTGGTCTCCATCTCGCGGTGCAGCGCTTCGTCACCGTCCAGGATGCCCGCCCCGGTCGTGATACCGGCATTGTTGATCAGTAGCTGCACGTCGCCGGCCTGCTTCGCGGCGGCCGCCACCGAAGCGGAGTCGGTGATGTCGAGCTGGAGCGGGACGACCCGCGGATCGGTGATCGACGCGGCGACGCGCGCGGTGGCGTACACCTTCGATGCGCCGCGGGCCAGCAGCTCCTCGGCGAAAGCCTTGCCGAGGCCGCGGTTGGCACCCGTCACGAGTGCCACAGAACCATTGATCTTCATCTTCGCCTCCTGGTGGGACTTGCTTCACCGGCGACACTATACGAAAAATATAGTTGCGACCTGAGATACGAATCATATAGCTGCTGCCATGTGAAAGGTATGCTCAAACCATGCCCAAGCGGATGTACGGCCAGGTGTGCCCGATCGCGCGCTCGCTGGACGTGCTCGGTGAGAGGTGGACCCTTCTCATCGTGCGCGAGCTGCTGCTCGGGCCGAGACGGTTCAAGGAACTCCTGACGCTGCTGCCCGCGATGGGGACCAACCGCCTGGCCGAGCGGCTCCAGTTGCTGGAACGCAGCGGGGTCGTGGTCCGGCGCGCCCTGCCGGCGGCCGCGGACGTGCGCGCCTACGAGCTGACCGCGTACGGCGAGCGGCTGCGCCCGCTGCTGATCGAACTCGCCACCTGGGGCGCCGAGCTGCCGGTCGACGACGAGATCGATCCCGGCACCGCCCGGGCCGAGCTGATCGCGCTCTACCTCGCCGAGCGCTGCCCGCCGGAAGCCGGGCGCGGGCTACGCGAGACCTATCAGTTCCAGGTGGGCGAGGAAGTCTTCCACGTGAGCGCCGACGACGGCGGCGTACGCGCCCGGTCCGGCCCGGCACCGGCACCCGCCGACCTCGTGGTGACCTGCGACCTGGCCACCTTCGACGCGCTGACCCGTGGCCGCACCCCCGCCACCGACGCCGTCACCACGACAGGCGACCCCGCCCTGCTCGACCACGCCTTCCACATCCTGCGCCACCGCACACCGGCCGACGCGGCTGCCGCACCGCGCACTCGATAGGTGCGGCGATACGCGAGGTCACTGCTCGATGAGGCGGCGGCCGGCTTCGCGGCACGCCTTCAAAACCGCCTGGGCGTACGCGGGCGACGCGCCCGCCAGGCCGCACGACGGCGTCATCACCACCCGCTGCGCCAGCAGCTCGTCGGCGAACCCGAGGTCCCGCCACAGCCGCTTGACCCGCTCGGCCAGCACCGCGCCGTCGGGCTGCCGGCCGTTCGCCGGGGGCGTCGTGCGCGCTACGCCCGCGAACAGGCCCAGCCCGGCGTCGATCATCTCGCCGATCGCGTCGAGCTTCTCCGCGCCGGTGCCGACCAGCTCCAGGTCCAGCGCGAGCCCGGCCGCCCCGGCCTCGCGCAGCAGTGCCATGGGCGCGTCGGGCGCGCAGCAGTGCACGATCACCGGCACGCCTGCCGCGTCGATCACCGAGATGAGCGTGTCCCGGACGGTCGACGGGGCCACCGAGCGGTACGTGTGCAGGGTGCTGGCGGTGCGCACCCGTCCGGCCAGCACCGCGGGCAGCGACGGCTCGTCCAGCTGGAGCAGCACCTTCGCGCCGGGCACCCGGCGCTGCACGTCGGCGACGTGCGTCTTGAGCCCTTCGGCGAGCGAGGCCGCCAGGTCACGGGAGGCGCCGTGGTCGGAGACGAGCGCCTCGCCGAGGGCCAGCTCGATGTTGGCGGCCAGCGTCCACGGTCCGGCCGACTGCACCTTCAGCGTCCCGGTGAAGCCGTCGGCCTGCTCGGTGAGCTGGTCGAGGTCGCGCTCGCGCAGGTCGTACGCCTGGCGGAGCTCCCGGCCCGCACTCGCGGCGACCCGCCACCGGCCTGCGTAGATCTCCACCGGCAGCTCGACCAGCAGCCCGGCACTGCGGCCGATCATGTCCGCGCCGGGCCCGCGCCCCGGCAATTCCGGCAGGTACGGCAGGTCGGGCAGCTCGCCGAGGGTGAACCTGATCGCCTCGGCGATGTCGGTGCCCGGCAACGAGCCGATGCCCGTCGCCGACCCCGCGGGCCACAGCGGCTCGGCGGGGGTGGTGCTGTTCTCGTCCGGCGTGCTCATGGTGAGGCCTCGTTCTGCTCGCGGGGACAACCCGGTGCGGCCGCTCCGCGGCGCGGAGACGGCGGGGTGGGCGGCACGCACGTCGCCCGGACGTGGTGATCCACACCTGTGGAGAGGGCTCGACGGACACCGTGCCGGCGGGTCGAGAGGACGCGGTGGTGACCGCGTGCGGTCATGACGCGGTGGTGATGGTGGCGCTGCCGAGCACGATGTCGCCCGCCGGGTCCGGCCGGTAGGCGACGACGGCCTGGCCTGCGGCGATGCCGCGCTCGGGGCGGCGCAGGCGCGCGCTCATCGCGGATCCGTCCAGCTCGACGACGGCGGGCGCGGGGCGGCCGTGCGCCCGCAGCTGCACCTCGCACTCGATCGGGCCGACCGGCGGCTCGCCCGCGATCCAGACCGTGCGGGTGCCGTCGACCTGCGAGACCTCCAGCGCCTCCGCCGGGCCGACGGTGACCGTGTTGGTGACCGGCGTGATCGACAGCACGTAGCGGGGGCGGCCGTCCGGCGCGGGCCGGCCCAGCGCCAGCCCCTTGCGCTGGCCCACCGTGTACGCGAACGCCCCGTCGTGCTTGCCCAGCACCTCGCCGGTGCCGGCGTCGACGATGTCGCCCGGCTCGCTGCCCAGGTGCTTGCGCAGGAAGCCCTGGGTGTCGCCGTCGGCGATGAAGCAGATGTCGTGCGAGTCGGGCTTGTCGGCGACGGCCAGGCCGCGGGCATGCGCCTCGGCGCGCACCTGCTCCTTGGTCGAGTCGCCCAGCGGGAACATCGAGTGGCCGAGCTGCTCGGAGTTGAGCACCGCCAGCACGTACGACTGGTCCTTGGCGAGGTCCACGCTGCGGCGCAGCAGCCCGTCCGCGCCGAGCCGGGCGTGGTGGCCGGTGACCACCGCGTCGAAGCCCAGGGCCAGCGCCCGGTCCAGCACCGCCGCGAACTTGA
Source organism: Catellatospora sichuanensis (assembly GCF_007483665.1). Lineage (GTDB taxonomy): Bacteria > Actinomycetota > Actinomycetes > Mycobacteriales > Micromonosporaceae > Catellatospora > Catellatospora sichuanensis. The sequence continues at coordinate 230,261 of NZ_ML660189.1, read as the reverse complement.
TCTTCTCGTTGCAGCGCAGGCACGGGTTCGGGGTGCGCCCCGCCGCGTACTCGGCGACGAAGTCCTCGACCACGTCCTCGTGGAAGCGCTCGGCCATGTCCCACACGTAGAACGGGATCCCGAGCACGTCCGCCGACCGCCGCGCGTCGTGCGCGTCCTCCTTGGTGCAGCACCCCCGCGCCCCGGTCCGATGCGTCGCCGCATTCTTCGACAGCGCCAGATGCACCCCGGTGACGTCGTGCCCGGCCGCCACGGCCCGGGCAGCCGCCACCGCCGAATCCACTCCACCAGACATAGCCGCCAGCACTCGCACGCCCGACAGCCTACCCGCCTGCCCACCCCACTCGTTGATCATGAACTTATGGCACAGGTCGACAGCGTGTCATCGCCACAAGTTCATGATCAACGCGAAGAGGCCCTGGCGGGGGTCAGCGGGACATGCCGGCGCGGCGGGCGCGGTCGACGGCGGGGGGCAGGGCCGTGATGAGGGCGTCGAGGTCGGCGCGGGTGCTGGTGTGGCCGAGGGTGAAGCGGAGGGAGGTGCGGGCCGCCAGGGGGTCGGCGCCCATCTCCAGGAGGACGTGCGAGGGCTGGGCCACGCCGGCGGAGCAGGCCGAGCCGGTGGAGACGGCGATGTCCTGGGCGTCGAGCAGCAGCAGGAGGGCGTCGCCCTCGCAGCCGGGGAAGCCGAAGTGCGCGTTGCCGGGCAGCCGTGCGCCGGGCCGGTCGGTCGGCGCGCCGTTGAGGACCGCGTCGGGGACCACGGCCCGCACCCGCTCGATCAGCTCGTCGCGCAGCGCGGCGAGCCGCTGCGCGTGCTGCTCCTGGTGCTTGACGGCGTGCTCGACGGCCACCGCGAAGGAGACGATCCCGGGCACGTCCAGCGTGCCGGAGCGCACGTCACGTTCCTGACCGCCGCCGTGCAGCAGCGGGGTGCAGGCCACGTCGCGGCCCAGCACCAGCGCGCCGACACCGAGCGGGCCGCCCAGCTTGTGCCCGGTGACGGTGAGCGCGGCGACACCGCTGGCGGCGTAGTCCACCGGCACCTGGCCGACGGCCTGGACGGCGTCGGTGTGCAGGGGCACCCCACGCGCCGCGGCCAGCGCGGCCAGCTCGGCGATCGGCTGGACCGTGCCGACCTCGTTGTTCGCCCACATGACGCTGACCAGCGCGACCGTGTCGTCCAGCGCCTCGGCCAGCACCTCCGGCCGCACCCGGCCCTCGTGGTCCACCGGCAGCGAGACCACCTCGGCGCCCTCGTGCTCGCCCAGCCAGTGCACCGCGTCCAGCACCGCATGGTGCTCGACGGCACCGGCCAGGACCTTCGTCCGCCCCTCCGGGCGGCGGGCCCAGTAGACGCCCTTGATCGCGAGGTTGTCGCTCTCGGTGCCGCCGCCGGTGAAGATCACTTCGGACGGACGTGCGCCCAGCACCGCGGCGATGCGCTCGCGCGACTCCTCCACCCGGCGGCGGGCAGCGCGACCCGCGCCGTGCAACGACGAGGCGTTGCCGACCTCACGGGCGGTCGCGACGTAGGCGTCCAGCGCCTCGGGCAGCATCGGCGTGGTCGCCGCATGATCAAGGTAGGCCATCTCGCCGCCAAGCCTAGCCGCAAGGGGGCTCCCCCGCGTTCCAGGTGTACGCGAGTGAGGGCCCGGCAGGGGGTTCCCGCCGGGCCCTCACGAAGGCGTACGCCTAACGACGCTTGCGAATCTCCTCCGCGGCCTGCGGCACGACCTGGAACAGGTCACCCACCACACCGAAGTCGGCCAGCTCGAAGATCGGCGCCTCGGTGTCCTTGTTCACCGCGACGATGGTCTTCGAGGTCTGCATGCCGGCCCGGTGCTGGATCGCGCCCGAGATGCCCAGCGCGACGTAGAGCTGCGGCGACACCGTCTTGCCGGTCTGCCCCACCTGGAAGGCGTGCGGGTAGAAGCCGGAGTCGGTGGCCGCGCGCGACGCGCCGACCGCCGCACCGAGCAGGTCGGCGAGCTCCTCGACGACCCGGAAGTTCTCCGCCGAGCCGACGCCGCGGCCGCCGGAGACGACGATCGACGCCTCGGTCAGCTCCGGGCGGGCGCCCTTGGCCTCGGCGACGCGCTTGGTGACCACGGCCAGCTTGTCGGTGTCGGCGAGCGCGACCTCGACCTGCTCCACCGACGGCGTGGCCGCGGCGGGGCTGGGCGTGAGCGAGTTCGGCCGGACGGTGACCAGCGGCAGGCCCTTGGTGACCTTGGACTTCACGATGGTGGAACCCGCGAAGGCGACCTGGGTGGCGGTGCCGTCGGCGGCCAGCTCGACCACGTCGGTGAGCACGCCGTTGTCCAGCTTGACCGCGAGCCGGCCCGCGATCTCCTTGCCCTCCTGGGTGGAACCGATCAGCACCGCCGCCGGGGAGACGGCCTTGACCAGCTGCGCGAGCGCGGTGGCCTTGGGGGCGACCAGGTGCTCGTCGATCTCGGTGCTCTCGGCCGCGTAGACCTTCACCGCGCCGTACTCGCCGAGCTTGTCGACGAGCGGGGCGGCCGTGCCGGGCGCGCCCAGCACCACCGCGGCGGGCTCGCCGAGCGAGCGCGCCAGGGTCAGCATCTCGAGCGTGACCTTCTTGACCGTGCCGCCGGAGGACTCGACGACTACCAGAACCTCAGCCATTGTCGGCAAGCCTCTCAGACGAACTTCTCGGACGACAGGAACTCGACCAGCGCGACGCCGCCCTCACCGGAGTCGGCGACCTTCTGGCCGGCGCTGCGCGCCGGGCGCTTGCTGTGCGACAGCACGGTGGTGGCGGCGCCCGCCCAGCCCACCTGGTCGGCCGGGACCTGCAGGTCGGCCAGCGACTTGGTGGCCACCGGCTTCTTCTTGGCGGCCATGATGCCCTTGAAGGACGGGTAGCGCGGCTCGTTGATGGTGTCCCACACGCTGACGATGGCGGGGGTGGCGGCCGTGACGACCTCGTACCCCTCCTCGGTCTGGCGCTCCACGGTCAGCTGCGAACCCTCGACGGTGAGCTTGCGCGCCCCGGTCAGCGCCGCGAAGCCGAGCCGCTCGGCCAGCATGTGCGGCATGACCTGGCCGCGGGCGTCGGTCGACTCGGCCCCGGAGATGACCAGGTCGGGGGCGAGCTCGCTGATCGCCGCGGCGAGCACCTTGCTGGTGCCGAGCGCGTCGGTGCCGGCGAGGGCGTCGTCGAGGACGTGCACGGCCGCGTCGGGGCCCATGGACAGCGCCTTGCGGATCGACTCGGTGGCCCGGTCCGGCCCCATGGTCAGCACGGTCACCTCACCGCCGTGCGCCTCCTGCAGCCGCAGCGCCTCCTCGATGGCGTACTCGTCCATCTCGTTGATGACGTTGTTGGCCGAGGCACGGTCGACGGTGTTGTCGTCCGCGCGCAGATTGCGCTCGGCGCCGGAGTCCGGCACCTGCTTGACAAGTACGACGATCTTCATCGCGCTCTGACGACCCTCCTGAGTTGAACGGACGTTCATGCCCTCGCCGCGAGCCTGTCGCCTGACACGTCGCGGGTCAAGTTCGACCGGCTGTGGACGTTGCCACTTTTGCCAGCCCGCCGCAGGTTACTGACGAGTAATTTATTGCCCTTGCTCGTCTACCCGCCAGGACGGCCGCCAATAGTGACAGAGGTCACCCCACCAGGGTGCCCATCCCGTAAAGTCACGCCTAGCAGGAGGTGTCATGACATGACCACGCAAACCGCACCCCTGCCGGGCCGCCCCACGACTGATCCAGGCTTTGACCCCGAGGCGGAACACCACCGGCAACAGGAGCCCGACGAACACCTGTGCACATGCGGCCGCCTACGCGACGACTGCGTACGCGACACGATCCGCGACCTGTGGAACCCGTCCACCCACTGACCACCCGTCGACCGCCCATTTTCCATAGACGGTGGCCTATCACATCGAAAATTCGTGGATCAGAGTCGATGTAATAGGCCACCGTCTATTCAAAAGCCGGCGCAGCCGAGCGGGGGTCACGCCGCGAGCGGCCTCCAGATGTACGGCGTCGTCGTGGTCACCGCGACCATGCCCAGCCGCTCCAGGATCGGGCGGCTGTCATCAGACGCATCCACCTGCAGGTACTTGAACCCGCGCGCCACCGCGCGGATCGCCCGGTGCGCCACCATCGCCTTGTAGATGCCGCGACCGCGCCACTGCTCCAGCGTCGACCCGCCCCACAGGCCCGCGAAGTCGGTGCCCTTCTCGTACCGGATCCAACCGGCGCAGACCACCTCGCCACCCGCCTCGGCGACCACGATGGTCAGCCCCTGCGGGTCGGCGTCCAACTCCTTGGCCAGGCCGCGCACCAGGTGACTGCGGTCCTCGTGCCAGACCGCCTCCTCCATGGCGGCGATCCGCTCCAGGTCGGCGTGTGAGGTGACCTCGCGCAGCGTCACGCCGTCCGGCAGTACCGGGGCCTGCGCCAGCGGCGCGGCCAGGCCGATGATCACCGTCTCCAGCTCGTCGGGCTTGAACCCGGCCGCGACCAGCCGATCCGGCAGGTCGGCGGGCAGGTCATGGCCGCGCAGCTTCCACTCGACCTCTTCGCCGCGGGCGGCGAAGTAGTCGCGCTGCCGCGCGATGAGCGCGTCGAGTTCGGGGCCGGTCAGGTGGGAGACGTCACGGTAGGTGACGAATCCGCCGCGGTCGAGCCCGCTCATCCGGACCACCGGGCCGTCCCATTCGACGACCATGCCGGCGGGCAGCGGGTCGGGGATCTCGGTGCGCAGTTGCTCGTCGTACGCCCTCAGCAGGACGTCGGCATCAAGTTCAGAAGTCATCGCCTTGATACTAGGAAGGTGCTGGCTAGAGTGCGCAACTGGTTTGATCCGCGCGAAGTTCACGAAACAGGGCAGACTCCCGACTACCGCTTCTCGCTGGCGAACGAGCGCACCTTCCTCGCGTGGATTCGCACCGGCCTGGCCATGATCGGCGGCGGGCTGGTGGTGGCCCAGTTCCTGCCGCCGATGGCCGTGCCGCACATGACGAAGATCCTCGGGGTGGCGCTGATCCTGCTCGGCGTGGGCTGCGCGCTGCGCGCCGTCGACCACTGGATCCGTTGCGAGATCGCCATGCGCAACAGCCGGCCGCTGCCGCCGTCGCGGTTCCCCGCAGTGCTCGCGATCGTGGTCGCGCTGGGGTCACTGGCCCTGCTGGCCGAGGTCTTCGTCGACTGGTTCCGCAGCCGGTGAGCGGCCCGGCCGACCACGGCGCGCGGCCGTGAACACCACCCCCGACCCCGGCGCGCAGGCCGAACGCACCCGGCTGGCCTGGCGGCGCACCGTGCTGTCGGGTACGGCCTGCGCGCTGCTGCTTTTCCGGCTGGCTTTCGAGCGCGGGCTCGACGACGTCGGCGCGCTGGCGCTCGCGCTGGCCCTGCTGTGCTGGCTGGCATTGCTGCTGGTCGCGCAGCGGCGGATCCGGGCGATGGATCGGCAGGATCCGGTCGCGGTGGCTCGCACGATAGCCGCGGTCACCTTCTCCTGCGTCCTGACGGGTCTGTTGGGGGTACTGCTCATCCTCTGGTGAGGTCTACGCTCTACGCCGTGGGACGCCTGTGGTTGTTCATCTTCCTCGCCGAGCTCGTGCTGACCGTGGCTGCGCTGATCAGCTGCCTGTCCGCGGAGGAGCACCGGCTGAACGCGCTGCCGCGCTGGGGCTGGGTTCTGATCATCCTGCTGTTCTCGCCGATCGGGGCCATCGCCTGGTTCGTGGTCGGCCGCGAGAGGACGCCCGACCCGAAGGTGTGGCGGCAGGGCAGCGGCTTCCCGGAGCAGCAGCGTCCAGGTCGGGGGCTCGCCCCCGACGACGACCCGGAGTTCCTGCGCAAGCTCGCCAAGGAGCAGCGGGAGACCCAGGCCGCCGACCGCGAGCTGCTGAGCAAGTGGGAGATGGACCTGCGCCGCCGCGAAGAGGAGCTGCGCAAGCAGGACAAGTCCGACGACTAGGTGCGGTCGCGCAGTCGTCGCGCGAGCCAGTGGAAGGACTCCTTGGGCGTACGCCGCTGCGTCGGGTAGTCGACGTGCACCAGCCCGAATCGCTGGCTGTAGCCGGCCGCCCACTCGAAGTTGTCGAGCAGGCTCCACACGAAGTAGCCGCGCAGGTCGAGCCCGTCGGCACGCTTGCACAGCGCCACCGCGAGGTGCTCGCGCAGGTAGTCAACGCGCTGCGGGTCGGGCACCGAGCCGTCGGGGGCAACCTCGTCGGGGAAGCTGGCGCCGCCCTCGGTGATGTACACCGGCGGCAGCCGGTCGCCGTAGCGTCCGGACAGTTCGTCGAGGGTGTCGCCGAGCCCGGACGGGCTGACCGGCCAGCCGAAACCGGTCCGGGGCACACCCTCGATCTCCGCGAAGGCGAACGGCAGCTCGCCGACCCGGGCGAAGTCGCCCTCGGGCGTGTGGTCGGTGGCCGCATCGGGGTCCGCCATGCCGACGCGGCTCGGGTAGTAGTAGTTGACGCCGTAGAAGTCCAGCGGCGACGAGATCACCGCGAGGTCCTCGGCGGGCACCGCGCCGAACGCGTCGAACAGTTCCGTGAACGGCTCCGGGGCCTGCGGATACCGGCCGAGCAGCACCGGGTCCTCGAAGACCCGGTTGGCGATGAGGTCGTACAGGGCCGCGGCGAGCTGGTCCTCGGGCCGGTCCGAGGCGGGCATCACGGGCGTGTGCACGTTGGTGATGCCGATCTGCCCCGTCACCCCGGCGGCGCGCAGCGCCTGCACTGCGAGGCCGTGGCCGAGCAACTGGTGGTGTGCCGCGGGCAGCGCGTCGAACAGCAGCGTGTGGCCCGGCGCGTGCGCGCCGGTGGCGTAGCCGGCCAGGGTCACCGAGTGCGGCTCGTTGATAGTGATCCACTTGCCGACCCGGTCGCCGAGACGTGCCCCCATCAGGGCGGCATACTCACCAAAGCGCGCGGCGGTGTCACGGGACAGCCAGCCGCCCGCGTCCTCCAGGGCCTGCGGGGTGTCCCAGTGGAACAGGGTGGCCACCGGCTCGATGCCGCGGGCCAGCATCGCGTCGACGAGGCGGTCGTAGAACGCCACACCGTCCGGGTCGGCCGGTCCGGTGCCGTCGGGCTGGATGCGCGGCCACGCGATGGAGAAGCGGTACGCGTCGGCGCCGAGTTCGCGTACCAGATCCAGGTCCTGCTCGTAGCGGTGGTAGTGGTCGCACGCGACCGCACCGGTGTCGCCGCCGAGCACCCGGCCGGGCTCGGCGCAGAAGGTGTCCCAAACCGACACCCCGCGCCCGCCCTCGGCAACCGCGCCCTCGATCTGGTACGCCGCCGTGGCCACGCCCAGCGTGAAGTCCCTGGGGATCACCGGATCCAGCACGCCGTCTCCTCGCTGCGCTCGTCGTCGGCGTCGATCGGCGACATGGTTCGCTCGCTGCGCTCGCTCACGCGCCCAGCACCCGGTCCAGGTAGTCGTTGGCGAAGACGCGCTCGGGGTCGAGCTTGTCGCGCACCGCGAGGAAGTCGCCGAACCGGGGGTACGTCGGCGCGAGCGTGGCCGCGTCCTGGTAGTGCATCTTGCCCCAGTGCGGCCGACCGCCGTGCGCCCGGAAGATCTGCTCGGCGAGGCGGAAGTAGGTGTGCGGGTCCTCCTTGAAGAACCGGTGGATCGCCACGTACCCGGTCTCGCGCCCGTGCGCGGTCGACAGCCAGATGTCGTCCGGCGCGGCGACGCGGACCTCGACCGGGAACGAGATGCGCCAGCCGTTCTGCGTGATCAGGCGGTCCAGCGCGCGCAGCACGTCGGGCACCTCTTCGCGCGGCAGGGCGTACTCCATCTCCCGGAAGCGCACCTCGCGCTTGGTGGTGAAGACCGACGTGGACACGTCGGTGAACTCCCGGTTGTTGGTGAGCCGCTGGGCCAGCCGGTTGATCGGCGGGGTCAGCGCAGGCGCGGCCTTGCCCAGGTTGCAGACCCAGTTGAAGACGGTGTTGGACATGAAGTCGTCGTCCATCCACCGTTGGAAGCCGCCCAGCGGCTTGCGCGGGGCGTCCATCGGCAGCCGGGTGTTCGTCTTGGTCAGCGCGGTCTGCGTGTGCGGGAACCAGTAGAACTCGAAGTGGTCCGCGCCCAGCGCCCGCTGCTCCCACTGCGCCAGCACCTCGGCCAGCGGCTCCGGCTTCTCGATCGCCTGCAGCTGGAACGCGGGCACGCACTGCACGGTGATGTCGAGCAGCACCCCGAGCGCGCCCAGGCCCAGCCGGGCCGCGTCGAGCAGCTCCGGGTTGGCGTTCTCGGAGATCTCCAGGATCCCGCCGTCGGCGGTGGCCAGGGTCAGCGCGACGATCTGCGTGGCCAGGCCGCCGAACGCGTGCCCGGTGCCGTGCGTGCCGGTCGAGGTCGCGCCCGCGATGGTCTGCGCGTCGATGTCGCCCATGTTCTGCAGCGCCAGGCCGTACGGCTGGAGCAGCTCGGGCAGGCGGTAGAGGTGGGTGCCCGCGGCGAGCTTCACCCGGTGGCGCTGCTCGTCGACGGCCAGCACGCCCTGCAGGTTACGCAGGTCGAGCTGCACGCCCGGGGCGACCGCGATGCCAGTGAAGCTGTGGCCCGCGCCGATCGGCTTGACCCGCAGCCCGTCGGCGCGCGCGGCGGCGATCGCCTGCACCACCTCGTCGGGACTGCCGGGATACGCCACCCGTGCCGGGGTCACGCTCTCGATCCGGCTCCAGTTCCGCCACACGGTGCTGCTCACAGGAATGCCTTTCCTTCACCACGGTACGTGGGCAGAGCCCCGACAACCGTGTCTGCGTCGATCAGGTGAAGCTCGTTGACGTGCTCGGACAGCTCGCCCGCCTTGGTGTGCCGCAGCCAGACGCGGTCGCCCAGGCGCAGCCGGGTCGCGGGCTCCCCCAGTACCGGAGTCTGCACCTCGCCGGCCATCTCGCGGGGCACCATCTTCAGCCCGGCCGGCCACACGATCTGCGGGAGCCGGTCCACGCCGGGCGGGCCGGACGCGATCCAGCCGCCGCCGAGCAGGGTGACCCGGTCCGGGGCGGGGCGGCGTACCACCGGGAGCGCGAACGCGGCGGCGGGCGCCGGGCTGAAGTGGGCGTAGTTGTCGAACAGGTGCGGGCCGAACAGCCCCGACCCGGCGGCCACCTCGGTCACCGAGCCGTCCGCGCCGGTGACCTCCAGGCTGCCGGTGCCGCCGCCGTTGACGAACTCCAGCGGGGCCAGCTCCGACACGGCCGCGACGGCCGCCGCGCGGCGCTCCAGCAGCTCGGCCATCGAGGAACGCTGCAACGCGCGCACCATGGCGCCGCGCAGCGGGCTGCCCTTCGGGGCGTTGCCCAGTCCGGCGATCTGGGCTTCGTACCCCATCATGCCGACCAGCCGGAAGCCGCGCCGGGCGACTATCGCCTCGGCCAGGGTGCGGGCCTGCTCGGCCCGGTGCACCGGCGAGCGCCACACCCCGATGTGCCCGAGCAGCCGCGACTTGAACGACGAGTCCAGCTCGATGGCGACCCGGATGTCCGCCCGCGCGGTCGGCGCGACGACGGAGTCGACGAGGTCCAGGTGGTCCACAGAGTCGATCATGATCGTGACCCGGCGGGACAGCTCGGGCGAGGCGGCAAGCCGCGCGATCGCCTCCCGGTCGGCGCTGGGGTAACCGACGACCACGTCGTCGATCGTCTCGGCCAGCCACAGCGCCTCGGCCAGGGTGTACGCCAGCACGCCGTGGTAGCCGGGCAGCGCGAGCACCGCGTCGAGCACGCCTCGGCAGCGCACCGACTTGCTGGCGATGCGGATCGGCACGCCGTTCGCGCGGCGGGCCAGGTCGTGCGCGTTGTACGACAGCGCGGCCAGGTTCACCGCGCCGAACACCGGATCCAGCGCCGCGGTCGCCGTGTTCATCGCCGACCAGTACGCGTCGGCGTCCTCCCACGGCCGGGCCGTGGTCGGCGGCGACACCTGCAGCGCCAGAGTCATCAGCGCACTCCCTTCACCGGCAGCACGGCGAGCGCGCCAAGCACGGAGATCACACCGGACGCCACGTACAACGGGCCGAAGCCGCCCAACTGCGCGACGACGAACGCGCCGAGCAGCGGGGCCATCGCCTGCGGCACCGCGGTGGCGATGTTCATGATGCCGAGGTCCTTGCCGCGCGCCGCCGGGTCCGGCAGCACCTGGGTGGCCAGCGCCTGGTCCACCGACAGGAAGCAGCCGTAGCCAAGGCCCAGCAGGCCCGCGCCGATGGTGGCCACAGTCAGGTTCGGGAAGAACGCCAGCAGCACGGCGGCGACGCCCTGCAACCCCGACGAGACGAGAACGAAGACCTTGCGCCGGCCGATGCGGTCGGACAGCCGGCCGAGGAACAGCGCGGCCAGCACCACGAAGAACATGTAGATCAGCGTGAGGACGAGCAGCGCGTCCTCGGCCTTCTCCACCTTGACGTGGTACATCAGGAAGTAGAGCAGCAGGGTGGTGCCCAGCGCGTTGCCGACGTTGACCAGGATGCGGCTGAGCAGCGTCCAGCCGAAGTCGGGGTAACGCCGCGGGCTGATCCAGAAACCGGCGGCCAGGTCGCGGAAGCTGAACGGCGGCCGGGCCGTGCGCGGCAGCACCTGGTCGGGCACGCCGAGCACGAACGGCAGCACCAGCAGCACGAGCAGCGCGGCCATCAGGGAGTAGCCGATCAGGTGGCTCAGTGCCAGCGCGGTGACCAGCACGATGCCGAGGATGGTGCCGATCGCCTGCGGGGCGGAGATCCAGCCGGAGACGTACCCACGCTGGCCCACCGGGACCTGGTCGGAGATGGTGGCGGTGAGCGCCGCGGTGAGCACGCAGAAGCCGATCAGGGTCAGCGTCCACCACACGCCGATGCCGACGATGTCGTGCTGCAGGCCGAGCACCACCAGCGAGGCGGCGAACAGCAGCGCGCCGAAGACGATCCACGGACGGCGGCGGCCGAACCGGGACACCGTGCGGTCCGAGAGTGCGCCGGTCAGCGGGTACGCGATCAGCGCGAACGCGCCCGCGATGCCGGACACCACGCCGAAGGCGACCACGTTGTCGACCCAGTCAGTGGCCTTGAGCTGCGCCTCGACCTGTTGCGGCAGCAGCAGCTGCACCGGGGTCAGCTGGGCCATCCAGATGCCCAGCCAGGCCAGCGCGAACAGGCTGATCCAGCGGCCGGTGACCGGCCGTTCCGGCTCGGCGAACGGAGCGGGCGGGGGCGTTGCGGGGTCAGCCGTGGTGAGCGTGGCCGGTTCGGTCATGGGGGGTCCCTCGGGCCAGGTGTGATTCCCGTCGCGCGGAGTTTAGAGAACTTTTCATGTTCACACCAGGCTCGCCACCCGGACAGCTGAACACGCCCCCGCACTGTCCGGATGATCGTCCGATTTGCCAGGCAAACGGGGGAATCATGGTCACGCATTCACCCGGTTGCCTGCCAAATCGAATGACCTTGGGGCGCCGCGGCGCGGGGTCTGGTGCGAATGTGAAACATTCTCTAGGCTCCGCCGCCATGAAGGCATACACACGTCTGCTCGGCATCGTCGCCGTGGCGGCGATCGCGATACTCGGTCCGGCCACCGCGGCCTCGGCGCACGAGGAGCGGCCCACCCGCGAGCTGGACGGCACCGGCAGCGTCCCGGTCTACCGCACCACCGGGCCCACCCTGCTGGTCTGCAAGACCGACCCGGCCGACTTCGCCACCCGCATCGCCGCCTTCCCGGCCGAGCTCAAGGCCGCGAACGAGCAGCTGTGGACGCAGTGCCAGCAGGACGGCTACCGCCACATCCAGCAGGCCGTGGACGCCGCCCACCTGCCCGGCACCAACATCAAGATCCTGCCGGGGGTGTACCTGGAGGAACCGAGCATCGCCCCGGCCAGCCCCCAGTGCGCGGCCATGGAGAACGGCGCGGTGCGCGGCCGGATCTACGGCTACCCGGTGCTCACCTGGGACCAGCAGCTCGCCTGCCCGCACCTGGCCAACCTCGTGGCCATCCTCGGCAAGAAGAACCTCCAGCTGGAGGGCACCGGCGCGAACCCGGCCGACGTCCTAATCGACGCGCAGTACAAGAAGCTCAACGCGATCCGGGCCGACAACGCCGACGGCGTGTACTTCCGCAACATGTCCGCGCAGCGGGCGCAGTTCAACGCCTTCTACATCATGGAGACCGACGGCTTCGTGGTCGACCGGACCATGGGCCGCTGGAACGACGAGTACGCCTTCCTCACCTTCGCCGTCGACCACGGCCTCTACACCGACTGCGAGGGCTACGGCAACGGCGACTCCGCCTTCTACCCCGGCGCGGCCTCGAACATCAACAAGGACCGGGGCCACGACGTGCCCCGCTACGCCGTCGAGATCCAGCGCTGCTACGGCCACCACAACACGCTGGGCTACTCCGGCACCGCCGGCGACTCGGTCTGGGTGCACGACAGCGTCTTCACCGAGAACACCGCAGGCATCGCCACCGACAGCGCCTTCCCCGACCACCCGGGCATGCCGCAGAACCACTCGAAGTTCGAGAACAACGTCATCGCGAACAACAACACCGACTACTACCGCCACATCGTCGACGGCACCTGCAAGAAGCCCTTCGCCGAGCGCGGCTACGAGCAGGGCGTGGTCTGCCCGGCGGTCGGCCTGCCGGTCGGCGCGGGCGTGGTCAACCCGGGCGGCAACTACAACATCTGGCGCGGCAACCACATCTACGGCAACCGGTACTCCGGGTTCGTGACCAGCTTCGTGCCCGGCTTCGTGCGCAACGACACCGAGTTCGCGCAGCAGTTCGACACCTCGCACCACAACCGCTACCTCGACAACGTCATGGGCGTCAGCGAGCAGGGCGAGGCCAAGCCCAACGGGCTGAACTTCTGGTGGGACGGGCAGGGCGTCGGCAGCTGCTGGACGGACATGTCCGGCACGAACATCCGCACCGTGCCCGCGTGCGGCGACGACGACCTGCCCGCCATCGGCTCGCACCGCTACCTCGGCGAACCCGCCGGAACCCTGAAGATGTACGCCTGCGCCGGCTACGACGGCGGCCGGCAGCACCTGCCCTCGGACTGCGACTGGTACGGCGAGTACGCGGCCGCGGGCCTGGAGCGCATCGAGGTGAAGTGGGCGTTCGGCGGCGCGGTCCTGCTCGGGCTGCTCGCGATCGGCCTGTACTACCGCCGCCTGCGTGCCTCGAAGCGCGCCCTGCTCGGCCTGCTGCTGGTGGTGGGCGGCCTGACCGTCGGCGTCTTCGGCACCATCGAGACGGGCAGCGTGCTGCACCCGATCGGCCTCGCTCTGTACGGCGCGGGCTTCACCCTGCTCGGCCTGGCCCTGCGCGGCACGCATGCGCGCAAGTTGGGCACGACCACGCTGATCGTGGCCGTCTTCGCGCTGCTCGGCGCGATCGACCACGGGCTCATCATGATCCCGTACCTGCCGGTCTCCCCCGCCCTGCTGCGCGTCCTGACCGAGTTCGTCTGGATCCCGTGGGCCCTCGGCGCGGTCCTGGTCGCCGGGCGTGCCCCCGAGGCCGCACCCGCCGCGGCTGCGCCCGAGCCGGAGCCCGCGACCGCCTGACCGGCGGCTGTCTGAGTGGCATCTCGGCGCTTACCCGGCTGCGAACTTGTGGACAGCGCCGCGGCGCAAAACGATGCGGGGTGAACCGGTAGCGGGCTACCGGTTCACCCCGCGGTCATGCCGTCAGCCTTACTTCTTCACGGTGAGCTTGATCGTGTTCGTGTTGTTGCCGAGCACGGGGTCCGGCGTCGAGCTCTTCACCGTCGCCGTGTTCTCGATCTTGCAGTCGTCCTTGAATTTCACCCGGATCTCGAACGCGACCGTCACGCCGGCCGGCAGAGTCGCCGCGGTGCAGGTCACCGTGTGGTCCTCCTTCGCATAGGAGCACTGCGGCGAGACGTACTCGACCTCGACCTCCTTCGCCTTCAGCGGCAGCTTGTCCACCACCACGATGTTCTGCGCATCCGACGGGCCGCCCGCGCCGCAGTTCGGCTGCGGTGTCGACACCGTGTCGGTCTCGCAGCCCTTGTCGTTGTGCACGGTCAGGATGAAGGTCGCCGTCCGCTTCTCCTTCGAGGTCACCGCTCCCGTCTTGTCGATCCACAGGTCCGCCGACGTCGTCACCTGCGTCGTCTCCGTGGCGGTGTCGTTGCCCGGAGTCGGATCGGTCGTGGCCGAGGAGATCTTCACCGTGTTCGTGAGCGTGGTTCCCGTGGCGACCGACGGTGCCACCAGCACTGTCAGGTAGACCTTCTTCGTCTGGCCGGGCTGGAGCACACCCAGCGCGCAGACCACCTGGTTCGGCTGCACGAGCGTACATACCGTGGCGTCGTTGCCGTCGACACCGCTCACGTAGGTGGTGCCCGCCGGCAGGGTGTCGGTCAGGACGGTCACCTGCGCATCCGACGGCCCGGCGTTCGCGGCGGTCAGGGTGTAGGTCAGCTTGTTGCCCGCGATCACCGAAGCCGGCGAGTCCGCCTTCGTCACCGACAGGTCTGCCGACGCGCTGACGTCGGTGGGGACGCTGTCACTGACGTCGTTGTTGTCCTTGTCGGCGGTCGCGCTGGACACCACCGCTTCGTTGAACAGGCGCGTGCCCGGCACCACGTCCGGCGCCACCAGACCGACGACGGTGACCGTCGCGGTCGCGCCCTTGGGCAGATTGCCCAGGCCGCACACCAGGTCCCGGGCGGTCGGCTGGCCGTTGGTGCAGGTCCCCGACGCGGACGTCGCCGAAACGAAGCTCACCCCGGCGGGCAGCGTGTCGCGCACGGTCACGTCGTTCGCGGTGGACGGACCGCCGTTGGTCACCTTGATCTCGTACTTCAATTGCGTGCCTGCCACGATCGTGGCCGGACCGGACTTGTCCAGGCTCAGGTCGGCCAATCCGACGAAGTCGAGCCGGCCGGTCGCCTGGTTGTTGGAGGTGTCCCGGTCCTTGGTCGTGCTCTGCACCGTGGCCACGTCGTTGATCTGGGAGACGTCATCGGCGGACACGGTGACCCGGACGATCTTCCGGCCGCCGGCCGGGATCGTGCTCAGGTCACACTCGACCACGAGCCTGGTGACCGGGCCCGAGCTCGTCGGCTGGCAGGTGTCGGGATCGAGCAACCGTACGCCCACCAGCTGGAACGGCGCCGCCGAGGTGAGCACGTCCGTCAGCTCCACCCCCACCGCGTCGGACGGGCCGACGTTGTCGACGTAGATGTCGCAGAAGCCCTGGGTGCCTGCCGGGGCGGGCGCGTCGGGCTTGCACACCTTGGTCACGGTGAGATCGGCCAGCCGCTTGACCACGGTGATCGTGGTCGCCGTGTTGTCTCCCTGAACCGGGTCCCGCAGGTCGGGCGCCGTCACCGTGGCCACGTTGGTGAGCGACCTCGGCTGGAAGTCGGCCGGAAGGCCGATCTGGATCACCAGCGGGACGGTCTGCCCCGGCAGCAGGTCACCCACCGGGCATACGAGAACGCTTGCGCCGGTGCACTGCGTTGGCGAGGACAGCAGTTGCACGCCCACCGGCAGCGTGTCGGTCACCGTCACACCGGTTACCGTCACACCGGTTCCCGTTGCCGGGGCCACGTTGGTGACGAAGATCGTGTAGGTCAGCTCCTGCCCGGCGTACACGGGATCCGGTTTGGCCTCCTTGGTGATGCGCAGGTCGGCCGCCACCAGGGCCGAGGCGCGGGTGGCGGTGCCGGCAGCTTGACCGGGTGTGGTCCTGGCCGGTGAGGTCGCCTCGAGTCGGCCCGACGGGCCGGCGGCCGCCGACGCCGAACCCGGCGTGGCGCCTATCGCGAGCGCGCTGGTCATGGCCAGCACTGCACCCGCGGAAAGAAGATGTTTACGCGACAACGGTGTCCCCTGTCTGGTTGATACGGGGTCGGAACCCCAATGCATCAACGCACGACAGATACGGAAAGTGATTAATCAGCTACGCAAAGTTGACAATCGCCGCCATCCCGAGGCCCTGCCCGACGAGCCGAGCATCTTCGGCACCGGCGAACGCGGGGCGCTCTCGGCCTGATCGCCAAGAAGGGCGCCTTCTGCCGCGGATCGCGACAGAAGGCGCCCTTCCTTTCCGTCAGGCGAGATTGGCGGAGCGGGGGTAGGCGTCGTCGGGGTCGGTGATGACGTTGACGAGGTAGGGGACGCCTGCGGAGAAGGCGCGGCCGAGGGCGGCGGGGAGGTCGGCGGCCTTGGCGACGGTTTCGCCGCCGCCGCCGAGGGCCTTGACGACCTCGTCGTAGCGCAGGCCGGGCTGCAGGTCGGCGGCCACGTCGTAGCCGTACATGGCGCGCATGGGGTGCTTCTCCAGCCCCCAGATGCCGTTGTTGCCGACGACCATGACGACCGGCAGCTTCTGCCGCACCAGGGACTCGACGTCCATCAGCGAGAACCCGGCCGCGCCGTCGCCCATCAGCACGCAGATCTGGCGGTCGGGGTAGGTGACCCTGGCCCCCATGGCGTAGCCCATGCCGGTGCCGAGGCAGCCGTACGGGCCCGGGTCGAGCCAGCTGCCGGGCACCGAGGGCTCCAGGTAGCGCCCGGCGTACGAGACGAAGTCGCCGCCGTCGCCGATGGTCACCGCGTCCGGGGCCAGCACCTTGCGCAGCTCGCCGTACACCCGGGCCGGCTTGATCAGCTCGGTGTCGGCCTGCATCTCCAGCTCGTGCTTGGCGGCCTGGGCCTGCTCGGCGGCGCGCAGCGTGGCCACCCAGTCGCCGTGGTCCACCCGGTCCCCCGCGTACGCGGCCAGCCCGGTGAGGATCGTACGCAGGTCGCCCGCGGGCGAGACGGCGACGGAGACGTGCTCGGCTCGCTGGCTCGGGGCGTCGACGACGTGCACGACCTGGGCCGCTCCGAAGTCACCGAAGCCCAGCCGGAAGTCCAGCGGGGTGCCCACCACGATCACCACGTCCGCCCCGTCGAGGGCCTTGCGGCGGGACTTGGCGAAGGCGAGCGGGTGGCTCGGCGGCAGCGTGCCGCGGCCCATGCCGTTGGCGAAGACCGGCACGGTCAGCGCCTCGGCAGCGGCGCGCAGCGCCTCGGTCGCGTCCCCGCCGTACACGTCCGAGCCCGCGATGATCACCGGGCGCTGCGCTCCGGCGATGAGGCGGGCGGCCTTCTCGACCAGGTCCGGGTCCGGCTCCAGCACGTCGACCCGGGGCGCGACCGCCTTGCCGTCACCGGTGCTGAAGACGACCTCCAGCGGCAGGTCCAGGAAGGACGGCCCGCGGTGCGGGGCGAGCGCGTGCTCCAGCGCGGTGGTCACGGCCGACGCGATGTCGTCGGTGGACGTGACGGTGGCGGCGTGCTTGGTCACCGGCGCGACGATCGGCAGGTGGTCGATCTCCTGCAGCGACCCGGAGCCCCAGCGGAACTGCGGGGCCCGTCCGCCGAGCACCAGCACCGGGGCGGCGTTGAAGAAGGCACTGGTCAGGCCGGAGACACCGTTGGTGACACCGGGACCGGCGGTGAGCACCGCGACGCCGGGGCGGCGCTGCAGCTTCGCGACCGCCTCGGCGGCGAACACGGCGGTCTGCTCGTGCCGCACGTCGTAGAGCGGGAAGCCCTCCTGATGGGCCGCGTCGTACAGCGGGAAGACGTGCCCCCCGGAGAGGGTGAACATCTCGCGTACGCCCGCGGCCCGCAGCGCGGCCAGCGCGAGCTGTCCACCGTGGCCGGAAACAGCGATGTCAGAGGTCTCAGCCATGACCGTGTCCCTTCGTGTGTCGGGAGCCTATCCAGCACGCGAGAAAATATGAAGAGGACTCACAAACTCGCCGGGCGGCGGTTCCCGGCGCGCCACGCGTGACCCGGCCGCGCGCCGGTGTGGGACAGGTGCCGGGCACGAAGCCCCGGTCGCGGCAGCCTCAGCGGCCGATGAACTTCGGCTGGCGGCGCTCCACGAACGCGGTCATGCCCTCGCGCCGGTCCTCGGTGGCGAACAGCGCCGCGAACAGCTGTGACTCCCAGGCCAGCCCAGCCGCGAGGTCGCGGTCCAGGCCGCCGTCGATGGCCATCTTGGCCGCCTTCAGCGCCTGCGCCGGGCCGTTCACGAAACTCGCGACCAAGGCCTTGGCCTGGTCGTAGACCATGTCCGCGGCGCACACCCGGTCGGCGAGCCCGATGGCCAGCGCCTCCTCGGCGTCGACCATACGGCCGGAGAAGATGATGTCCTTGGCCTTGGCCGGGCCGATCAGGCGCGCCAGCCGCTGGGTGCCGCCCGCGCCGGGGATGATGCCCAGCTTGATCTCGGGCTGGCCGAGCTTGGCGTCCTCGGCCACGACCCGCCAGTCACAAGCGAGAGCCAGCTCGCAGCCGCCGCCGAGGGCGTAGCCGGTGATCGCCGCGACGACCGGCTTGGGAATGCGCGCCACGGCGTCGAAGGCGCTGCTCAGCGCACCGGCGCGGGCCGACATGTCCACGTACGACATGTCGGCCATCTCCTTGATGTCGGCACCGGCCGCGAAGACCTTCGGCCCGCCGTAGACGACGACCGCGGCGATGCGGCTGTCCGCCGTCACCGCCTGCGCGGCGGCCCGCAGTTCCTCCTGGACCTGGACGTTGAGCGCGTTCATCGGCGGGCGTTCCAACCGGATGGTGCCGATGCCTGCGTCGACTTCCACGTTCACGAACTCGCCCACCGCTGCCTCCTCATCGAGTGCCGATAGGACGAGCTTAGGCGGTTTGCGTGCATCGCCTACGGTGAGGGCCGGAGGCTGCGATGATCGTCTATTACCGCGATCCCGCGGTGGAAGTCACCTCGACCGCGATCCACATCCACGACCGCGTCTTCCGGCTCGAGGATCTGGAGTACGTCTGGCACCGCGAGATCACCGCAGATCCGCGGTCCATGCGCCGGCTGGCCGGGCGCGGCGCCCTCAACGCGGGCCTCGTGGTCGGCGCGGTGCTGGCCCTGCTCGGGCTCATCTACCTGGTCGCCACCACCGTCGGCGACCCTGGGGCGGCAGGTCGGGTGCTGGTGCCGCTGGCGATCGTGGTGCTGCTGGTCGGCCTGGCCGGCCCCGCGCTGGAATGGACGCTGCACCGCCTCGACCACAGCTACGACCAGGGCATCGGAATGCACGAGATCTGGGCGGTATGGCGCGGCCGCGAGCTGCTCCTGCTGCGCGTGGCCGACGAGGCGCGCTTCGGCCGCATCTACCGCTCCATCCAGCGCGCCCTCCACCCGCACGGGTGGCGCGGCAGGGTCGGCCGGTCCCGGATCCGGGACGGGCCGACCGCGGCACGACGGTCAGGGTCGCTCGACGATCTCCCGGCCGAGCGGCCACAGCGCGGCCGGCACCAGCTTGAAGTTGGCGATGCCGAACGGGATGCCGATCAGCGTGATGCACAGCGCGATGCCGGTGACGATGTGCACCAGCGCCAGCCACCAGCCCGCCACGATCAGCCAGACGACGTTGGCCAGCGTGGACGCCAGCCCGGCGCTGGGCTTCTCCACGATGGTGTATCCGAACGGCCAAAGCGCGTACCGGGCGATCCGGAACGAGGCCACGCCGAACGGGATCGTCACGATCAGGATGAAGCAGATGATGCCGGCCAGGCCGTAGGCGATGGCCAGCAGGAAGCCGCTGCCGAAGATGAACCACAGGATGTTCAGGAGCGTGCGCATACCTACGATCGTGACCGGTCGTGGCAAGGCCGGTGCCCGTTCCGCCCAGCTGTCCGGCGCCATGGCGCGGCTGCTGCGCGCCGACGGGGTGCGTCCCGCCGGTATCCGGCTGGCAGGTGTCGCGGGGGGGGGGGGGGGGGGGGGGGCGCCCCCCCCCCCCCCCCCGGGGGGGGGGGGGGGGGGGGGGGCGGTGG
>NZ_ML660189.1:0-210429 GCF_007483665.1 Catellatospora sichuanensis | reverse complement strand
GTGTCGCGTTTCGGGACGCTTGAGCGTCCCGAAACGCGACACGCCGGAGTCGACGTATAGCCGGCGGAAGGCTCAGCGGGCGCGGGCGGTGAAGCGGCCCTCGGCCGAGGTGACCTCCAGCGGCAGGCCGAACGTCGCCGACAGGTTGTCCGACGTGATCGTCTCCGGGATCGGCCCGGCCGCCACGATCCCGCCCTCGCGCAGCAGCAGCGCGTGGGTGAAGCTCGGCGGGATCTCCTCCACGTGATGCGTCACCAGCACCAGCGCGGGCGCGTCCGGGTCGGCGGCCAGCTCGGACAGCCGGGCCACCAGATCCTCCCGACCGCCCAGGTCGAGCCCGGCCGCCGGCTCGTCCAGCAGCAGCAGCTCGGGGTCGGTCATCAGGGCTCGGGCGATCTGGGTGCGCTTGCGCTCGCCCTCGGAGAGCGTGCCGTACTGGCGCCGGGCCAGCCCCGCCATGCCCCACTCCTCGAGCAGCGCCTCGGCACGGGCCTCGTCCATCGGGTCGTATGACTCGCGGAAACGCCCCACCACCGCCCAGGACGCGGTGACCACCACGTCCCGGACCAGCTCGCCCGGGGGCACCCGCTCGGCCAGCGCCGCCGTGGACAGCCCGATCCGGGTGCGCAGCTCGTTCATGTCGACGCGGCCGATGCGCTCGCCGAGCACGTACACCGTGCCCTTGGTCGGGTGCGCGCGGCCGGCGGCCAGATGCAGCAGCGTGGTCTTGCCCGCCCCGTTGGGGCCGAGCACCACCCAGCGCTCGTCCAGCTCGACCCGCCACGAGATGTCGCGCAGCAGGTGCTTGCCCTCGCGTACGACGTCGACGCTTTCGGCGGCGATCACGAGATCGGGGTCTTCCGGGGCGACGGCCCGGTTCACCTCATGGACGGTCTGAGCGACGCGGTGCAGTCCTGACACAGCCGATATCCAATCACGGCCGCACCCGCACAGGTGCGACCTGCCAGGCAGATCACAGTCCGTCCGCTGCCGGGGCACCACGACCGCCACCGGATCACATACGGTGTGGCGGCACACAGACCGATTGGGGAGGCGCTGTGACCGCCGTGATCGAGATCAGCGGGCTGTGCAAGACGTTCCACAGCCTGTGGCGCGAGGAGAAGACCGCGCTCGACGGGTTCGACATGGTCGTCGAGAAGGGCCAGGTCCATGGCTTTCTCGGCCCCAACGGCTCGGGTAAGACCACCACGCTGCGTACGCTGCTCGGCCTGCTGCGGCCCGACGAGGGCGTGATGCGGATCCTCGACACGCCCAGCGCCGACTTCGGCGACGTGGCGCACCGGGTCGGTGCGATCGTGGAGAGCCCGGCGTTCTTCACCCCGTTCAGCGGCCGCAAGACCCTCCAACTGCTGGCCACCGCGGGCGGCCTGCCCAAGGGGCGGGTGGACGAGGCGCTGACCGCGGTCGGGCTGCGCGACCGGGCCAACGAGCCCGTCAAGGTGTACTCGCTCGGCATGCGCCAGCGGCTCGCCGTCGCCTCCGCCCTGCTCAAGCGGCCGGAGCTGCTGATCCTGGACGAGCCCGCGAACGGGCTGGACCCCTCCGGCATCCACGCCATGCGCACCCTGATGAGCGACCTCGCCGCGCAGGGCGTCACCGTGCTGCTCTCCAGCCACCTGCTCTCCGAGATCGAGCAGGTCTGCGACTCGGTCACCATCATCGACCGCGGCCGCCGGGTGGCCCACGGCCCCGTCTCGGTGGTGCTGGCCGGCCACGACACCGGCGAGCATCTGGTCCGGGTCGCCGACACCGAGCAGGCCGCACGGCTGCTGCGGGCGGCGGGCGCGACGGTACGCATCGCCGACGGCGCGCTGTTCGTCGGCGGCGTCAGCGGCCCGGCCGCGATCAGCGAGACGCTCGGCCAGGCCGGACTGTGGCTGACCGAGCTCACCCCGCTCACCCCCGACCTGGAGAGCGTCTTCCTGGACCTCACCGGCACCCGGCCCGTCCCCGACGCCCCACCACAGGTCGCGGTGCCGACCCGTCGGCGCCCGCCCGCGGACAACGTCATCGACCTCGACGTGCGCAGCGAGGAGCAGGCATGAGCGAGCGCAGCGAGCGATTCAACGGGCTCGGGCAGCATGCCGTCGACGAGCGCAGCGAGGAGCAGGCATGAATCTGGTACGCGCCGAGGTGAGCCGGCTGCTGTCGCGGCGGTTCACCCACATCATGGTGATCGGCCTGTTGGCCGTCTTCGGGATCACGGCCGCGACCACGCTGGCCAGTTCGACGCGGCCCGGCAGCGACGCCTGGGTGGCCGCGGAGCAGACCGCTGCGGAGCGGCGCACGAGCCTGATCCAGTTCAAGGCCAACTGCGAGGCGGCATTCCGCCAGGACAAGGAGGCCGCTGAGGCTGCGTTCGCCGGCGGCTGCGATGCCGCGGGCGACCCGGCCGACGTCCGGCCCGAGCACTTCCTCGAGGACGCGTTCGTGTTCGAGCAGGAGATCCGCGGGCTGACCATCTTCCTGGCGGTGTATCTGAGCTTCTTCGCCTTCGTGATCGCCGCGTCGTTCATCGGGGCCGAGATGAGCAGCGGCGGCATCACCAACCTGCTGCTGTGGCGACCACAACGCTCCTCGTTGCTCGGGGCCAAGCTCGCCGCACTGACCGGCTGCGTCGTGCTGTTCTCCACCCTGTTCACGGTGCTCTACGTCGGCGCGTTCTACCTGATCGCGTACACCTCGGGCTGGACCGGCGACACCGGCGCGGCCTTCTGGGGCGAGCTCCTCGCGCTGAGCTGGCGCGGCATCGCGTTGTCGACGGCGGCCGCGGCGTGCGCCTTCGCGCTGGCCACGCTGGCCCGGCACACGGCGGCCGCGCTGGGCATCGCGGTCGGCTACTTCCTGGTCTGGGAGGCGGGCGCGCGCATCGTCTTCGAGATCGGCGGCATGCTGCCGTACGACCCCTACTTTCTGTCCAGCTACCTTTCCGCGTTCGTGGGCGGCGATCTGAAGTACTGGTCCGGCCTCGACGGCTCGGGCGATCTGGTGATCACCCGGCTGAGCGGCGGCATGGTCGTGGCGGGTCTCACGGCCGCCCTGCTCGCCGCCGCGTTCGCCAACTTCCGCCGCCGCGACCTCACCTGACCCCGCCCGGACGGACGCGGAGGGGATCAGGTGGCTCGGGCGGGATCAGTCGACGGTGGAACCGAAGACCTCGTCGCGGACCGCGTCCAGGGCGGTGAGCAGTGCGCCCTGGAGCACGGGCTCGTCGGCGACGCCGGTCACCACGACCCGCGGGGCCACCGGGCTGATCGCGGCGACCTCGTGCTGTACCCGCTCGGCCAGCGGCGTGCCGCCTGCCGCGCCGACCTCGCCGGCCAGCACGACCAGCGGCGGGTCGAGCACGATGCAGGAGGCGGCCACGCCCAGTGCCAGCCGCCGGGCGACCTCGTCGAGCACCGGGCCGCCCTTGGTGCCGGCCGCGATCGCGGCCTTGACCGCCTCGGCCGCCGTGCCCGCCCGGAAGCCGTGTTCACGGGCCACCTGACGGACCGCGTCCGCGCCCGCCACCTGCTGGAAGGCGCCCTTGCCGCGCCGGCTGACCTCGCGCGGGATCTCCGCGCCGGGCACCGGCAGGTAACCGATCTCGCCCGCCGCGCCGGAGGCGCCGCGGTGCAGCCGCCCGCCCAGCATGACGGCCAGGCCGGTGCCCTGGCCGATCCAGACCAGCAGGAAGTCGCCGACCTCGCGGGCTGCCCCCGCGTGGGCCTCGGCGACGGCGGCGAGGTTCACGTCGTTCTCGAACACGATCGTGGTGTGCAGGTCGTCGCGCAGGGCCGCGGCGAGGCCGCGCTGCCAGCGGGGCAGGTTGAAGGCGAAGACGATGTCGCCGGTGTTCGGGTCGACCAGACCCGGGGTGCCCAGCACGATGCGGCGTACGTCGCCGAGCTGCGCTCCGGCCTGCTCGGCCGCTTGGACGACGGCGTTGTGCACCAGCCGGACCGGGTCCTCGCCGCCGCCGTTGGCGTCGGGCTTGGTGGAGACCTCCACCCGCCCGACCACCGCGCCGGTGATGTCGGCGCAGGCGGCCACCACGTGCTCGTCGCCCACCTCGACGCCCACCACGTACGCACTGTTCGGGGCGACGTTGTAGAGCTGCGCGTTGGGCCCGCGGCCACCGGCCTGCTCGCCGACCCGACGCACCAGGCCGCGCTCCTCCAGCCGCTCGACCAGCTGGGAGGCCGTGACCTTGGACAGTCCGGTCAGCTCACCGAGCTGGGAGCGGGTGAGCGGGCCCCGGGCCAGCAACAGCTCGAGCGCCGCCCGGTCGTTGAGCGCGCGGAGCAGCCGAGGCGTGCCTGGTTGGGAAACTGCGGCCATGGTGCGTCATCCTAGAGTTCGGCATGCGGCACCACCGGATGTCGGCGTGCGCTGGCTTTTAGTAAAGTTTCTTATTAGATTGGGTTACCTTAACCGGTACGGCCGTAGCCTACGGCCTACGCGCACAAAACCACTATGGATGGCAAGACCCGACACACTGGCCGAAGGGCCCACCACCAAAGTCGGGTCGAAGCGGAGGACACCGTGACCACTGATCCAGGTCTGCGCCGGCTGGCACTGCGCACCATGCTCGCCGCGTTCCAGGGCCACACCGCCCCCGACTGGGCCACCCGCCTGCTCGGCGAAGGCCTGGCCGGCTACACGCTGTTCGGGTTCAACGTCGCCGAGCCCGTGCAGCTCGCCGGGCTCACCGCGCAGCTGCGCGCCGCGCGCCGCGACACCCTGATCGCCATCGACGAGGAGGGCGGCGACGTCACCCGACTGGCCCACCGCACCGGCAGCCCGTACCCGGGCAACGCGGCGCTGGGTGCGATCGGCGACCTGGACCTGACCCGCCGCGTCTATCACTCCATCGGGCGCGAGCTGGCCGACGTCGGCATCAACCTGAACCTCGCACCGACCGTCGACGTCAACACCGCCACCGACAACCCGGTCATCGGCACCCGGTCGTTCGGCGCGGACCCGGTCCGGGTCGCCGCGCACGCCGCCGCCGCCGTGGTCGGCCTCCAGCAGGCCGGCGTGGCCGCCTGCGCCAAGCACTTCCCCGGGCACGGCGCGACCGTCGCCGACTCCCACCTCGAGCTGCCGACCGTCGACGTGACGCCGCAGCTGCTGCGTGACCGCGAGCTGCCCCCGTTCGCGGCCGTCGTCGCGGCGGGCACCAAGGCGATCATGACGGCGCACATCCGGGTGCCCGCGATCACCGGCGACGACCCGGCCACGTTCAGCGAGACGCTGCTGGTGGACGTGCTGCGGCACGAGTACGGCTTCACCGGCACCGTGGTCACCGACGCGCTGGAGATGCAGGGCGCGGCCCGTGCCGCGGGCGGCATCGGCCCGGCCGCGGTCCGCGCGCTGCGGGCCGGGGCGGACCTGCTGTGCCTCGGCGCCGACATCGACCTGGAGATCACCGAGCGCGTCGCCGCCGCCATCGCCGGCGCGATCGCCGACGGCTCGCTACCCCTCGCGCGGGTCGAGCAGGCCGTCGCCCGCAACCAGGCGCTGGCCGCGTGGACGCACGGGATCGAGGAGATCGAGCTCAGCCCGCGGCTGGGCTACGACGCCGCGCGGCGCGCGGTGAGCGTCGAGGGCAGCCTGACCGGGTTCGAGCAGCCGTTCGTCGTACAGCTGCGGGCCGGGCACACCATCGCCGAGGGCGCCGTGCCGTGGGGCCTGTCGCCGCACCTCGACGGCACCCCGCAGCTGGCCGTGGCCGCCGACGAGACCAGTGCCGGCGCGCTGATCGACGCCGCCGCCGGACGGCCCATCGTGCTGGTCGGGCGGCACACCCATCGCAACCCCGCCGCCCGGTCCCTGGCCGAGCAGCTGGCCGCCGTGCACCCGCTGGCCGTGGTGGAGATGGGCTGGCCGGCCGGCTGGCGGCCGAGCGGCGTGAAGGCGTTCGTCACCACGTACGGCGCGAGCCACGCCAACGGCAGGGCCGCCGCCGAGATCCTGGGCCTCGCCTCGTAACCGGCGTCACCCGGATCACACGGTCTGGACCGCAGCCCGACTCGATGGCAGTATTCATGCTCACGCATCTAATGCGTGAGCATGAATCATTTCCGACGGGAGAATCCTGCCGTGCCGCACGACGATCAAAGCACCTTCCTCTTCCTGCTCGCCGGAGCACGGGAGGGCGGCAACACCGAGACGCTGGCCCGCGCGGCCGCCGCCCATCTCCCCACGCAGGCGCGTCAGACCTGGCTCAACCTCCGCGAGCTGCCGCTGGCCCCGTTCGACGACATCCGGCACGCCGGCGCGGGCGTCTACCCCCAGCCCGAGGGTGCGGAGAAGGTCCTGCTGGACGCCACCCTGGCCGCCGACCACCTGGTCGTCGCCTCTCCGCTGTACTGGTACAGCGTTTCGTCGTCCGCCAAGCTCTACCTCGACTACTGGTCCGGCTGGCTACGAGTGCCCGGCGCCGACTTCAAGGCCCGCATGCGCGGCAAGACGATGTGGGTCGTCACCGCCCTCAGCTCCACCGACCAGACCACCGCCGACCCACTCATCGGCACCCTCAAACTGTCCGCCCAGTACCTCGGCATGCACTGGGGCGGCGCCCTGCTCGGCTACGCCAACCGCCCCGGCGACATCACCGCCGACACCGAAGCCCTGACCCGCGCCAAAACCTTCTTCTCCTGACCGCGACCCCGCCCCAGCCGACGATCTTGCGTGAACCGTTAGGGATATCCCCGATTCGGGCGTGTCATCCCCACAGTTCACGCAAGATCGTCGGCTGGGGCGGGGCGGGGGGTGGGGGTCAGGCGGCGGCGGTGCGGACCAGGGTGCGGATCTGGCGGAGGAGGACGGAGAGGGGGGCCAGGTCGGCTTTGATGCCCTCTAGTTCGGCTATGGATTTGCGGGCCTGGGCGATGGTGGCGGCGTTGCGCTGTTCCCAGTGGGACACGCGTTCCTGGGCGGGGCCGGTGGGGGTGGCCGCGAGTACCTCGGCGGTGAGGGCGGCCAGGGCGGCGTAGAGGTCGTAGCGCAGGGCCATGCGGGCGAGGGTCTGCCAGCGGTCGTCGCGGGGGAGCAGCGAGATCTTCGTCAGCAGGTCGTCGACGCGGAAGCGCTCGGACAGCACGAAGTAGACGCCGGCCACCTCGTCGAGGTCGCGTCCGGTCGCCGAGGCGACCTCTACGACGTCGAGCAGGGCGAAGCTGTACAGCGTGCGGGCGCCCCACTCGGCCAGGTCCTGCGGCGCGCCCAGGCCGACCAGCTCCGCCTCGTGCTCGGCGATGCCCTCGCGCTCCGTGCCCAGGAACATCTCCTTCATGCGCGGAGCCAGGGTGGACACGCCGGGCTTGAGCCTGGCGATCTCACCGGGCACGTCCAGCGGCGAGCGCCGGTTCTGGATGAGCCAGCGCACCGCCCGGTCCATGAGCCGCCGGGCCTTCAGGTAGACCGCGGTCTGCGCCGCCGTCGGCACCCGGTTGTCGGTCGCCTCCACGGCCGCCCACAGCGAGGGCAGGTCGAAGACCTCCCACACGATCTCGAAGGCCCTCAGCACGTCCGCGGCGGACGCGCCCGTCTCCTCGACCGTACGGTGCACGAACGTGATGCCGCCCCGGTTGACGGTCTCGTTGACCAGCACCGTGGTGACGATCTCGCGCCGCAGCCGGTGCTCGGCCATCTGCTGGGTCATCCCGTGCAGCGGCGTCGGGAAGTAGTCGGCCATGGTCTGCGCGGTCCACGCGTCGTCGGGCAGGTCGGAGTGGACGATCTCCTCCTCCAGCGCGATCTTCACGTACGCCATGAGCACGGCGAACTCGGGCGTGGACAGGCCCTCCCCGTTCTCGGCGCGGGCCAGCAGCTCCTCGTCGGCGGGCAGGCCCTCCAGCGCCCGGTCCAGCCGGCCGGAGCGCTCCAGCTCGGTGATCAGCCGGCGGTGCACCGGCAGCAGGGACAGGGTCTGCGCGCGGGCGTTGCCCAGTGCCGTGGCCTGGCCGTAGTTGTCCCGCAACACGAGCGCGGCGACCTCGTCGGTCATGCTGGCCAGCAGCTCGTTGCGGGCGTCGCGGCCCAGCTCCGGGTCCGCGCCCAGCAGGATCTTGATGTTGACCTCGTGGTCGGAGCAGTCCACCCCGGCCGTGTTGTCGATGAAGTCGGTGAAGATCCGGCCGCCCGCGCCCTGTGCGCCGCGGCGCGCGTACTCGATGCGACCGGCCTGGGTCAGGCCCAGGTTGCCGCCCTCGCCGACGACCCGGCAGCGCAGGTGCCCGCCGTTGACCCGGATCGCGTCGTTGGCCTTGTCGCCGACCTCGGCGTGCGATTCGGTGGTGGCCTTGACGTAGGTGCCGATGCCGCCGTTCCAGAGCAGGTCCACCGGGGCGAGCAGGATGGCCTTCATCAGCTCGGCGGGGCTCATCGCGGTGACCGTGTCGGCCAGGCCGAGGACCGCGCGCACCTGCGGCGTGATCGCGATGGACTTGGCGGTGCGCGGGTGCACCCCGCCGCCCGAGGAGATCAGCGAGGTGTCGTAGTCGGCCCACGAGCTGCGCGGCAGGGCGAACATACGCCGCCGCTCGGCGAACGAGGCCGCCGCGTCGGGGTCCGGGTCCAGGAAGATGTGCCGGTGGTCGAACGCCGCCACCAGGCGGATGTGCTCGGACAGCAGCATGCCGTTGCCGAACACGTCGCCGGACATGTCACCCACGCCGACGACGGTGAAGTCCTCGGTCTGCGTGTCGCGGCCGAGGTCGCGGAAGTGGCGCTTGACCGATTCCCACGCGCCCCGGGCGGTGATGCCAATGCCCTTGTGGTCGTAACCGGCCGAGCCGCCCGAGGCGAACGCGTCGCCCAGCCAGAACCCGTACGACGCGGAGATCTCGTTGGCGATGTCGGAGAACGTCGCGGTGCCCTTGTCCGCGGCGACCACCAGGTAGGGGTCGTCGCCGTCGTGGCGGACCACGTCGGCCGGGGGCACGATCTTGCCGGCGTCGAGGTTGTCGGTGATGTCGAGCAGTGCCGAGATGAACCGGCGGTAGCAGGCCACGCCCTCGGCCTGCAGCGCGTCGCGGTCCCCGCCGACCGGTGCCTGCTTGAGCACGAAACCGCCCTTGGCCCCGACCGGCACGATCACCGCGTTCTTGACCATCTGTGCCTTGACCAGGCCCAAGACCTCGGTGCGGAAGTCGTCGCGACGGTCCGACCAGCGCAGCCCGCCCCGCGCCACCGCACCGAAGCGCAGGTGCACGCCCTCGAAGCGGGGCGAGTACACGAAGATCTCGAACTTGGGCCGTGGCGCGGGCAGATCCGGGATCGCCTGCGGGTCCAGCTTGAACGCGATGTAGGACTTGGGCCGCCCGTCGTTCGCCTTCTGGAAGAAGGAGGTACGCAGGGTGGCCTGCATCAGCGTCAGGAAGTTGCGCAGGATGCGGTCCTGGTCCAGGCTCACCACCGACTCCAGCTGGCGGCCGATCGCCGAGATCAGCTCCTTGGCCTGGCTGCTGCGCTCGGTGTCGCTCAGCTGCAGCTTCGGATTGAACCGGGTCTCGAACAGCGCCACCAGCATCGCCGCGATCTGCGGGTACGTCGTGAAGGTGGCCTCCATCGACTCCTGTGCGAAGACCGTGCCGGCCTGGCGCAGGTACTTGGCGTACGCCCGGAGCACCACGACCTGCCGCCAGGTCAGCCCGGCGCGCAGCACCAGCTCGTTGAAGCCGTCGACCTCGGCCTCACCCCGCCACGCGGCGGCGAAGGCGTTCTCCACGTGCGCCCGCACCTCGGCCAGGTCCCGCGCGCCGGAGGGCAGCTGCAGGCCGAAGTCGTACACGAACACGGTCGCGTCGTCGCGGCGCACCTCGTACGGCCGCTCGTCGGTGACCCGCACACCCAGCGAGTGCAGCACCGGCAGCACCGCCGACAGCAGCATCGGCTCGCCGTGCCGGTACACCTTGAACCGCACGTCGTTGCCGGGCGTGGTGGCCTCGACCACGCTGCCCGAACCCGCCGTGAAGCGCCGCCGGAACAGGTGCATCTCCAGCTGGCCGGGCTCGTCCAGCAGCTCCAGCTTGGCCAGGTCCTGCGCGCCCTCGTAGGGCAGGTGCCCGTCCTTGTACGTCTCCGGCAGCGCGTCGGTGTACCGCGCGGCCAGCAGCTTGGCCTGCTCGTCGCCGACCTTGCGCTCCAGCACCAGCCGGAAGTCGTCGTCCCAGTTGCGGGTGGCGTCGCCCAGCATCTCGGCGAGCGCGTCGGCGTCCACCTCGCCGGGCGGGTCGTTCGGGTCGGTGCGCACGATGAAGTGCACTCGGGCCAGGTTGGACTCGCTGACCCGGGTGGTGTAGTCGACGCCGACGCCGTTCAGCTCGCGCAGCAGGATGTCCTGCATGGCCAGCCGGTGCGCGGTGGTGAACCGGTCCCGCGGCAGGTAGATCAGGCAGGAGATGAACCGGCCGTAGCCGTCGCGGCGCAGGAACAGCCGCAGCTGGCGGCGCCCGGCCATGCGCAGCACCCCGGTCACGGCCTGGTACAGGTCGTCGGTGCTGATCTGGAACAGCTCGTCGCGCGGGTAGGTCTCCAGGATCTCCAGCAGGTCCTTGCCGGAGTGGCTGCGTGCGGACAGGCCGGAGCGGTCCAGCACGTTGTCCACCTTGCGGCGGATCACCGGCAGGTCCCGCACGCTGGTGCGGTATGCCGCCGACGAGAACAGGCCCAGGAAGCGCCGCTCGCCGCTGACGTTGCCGTCCGCGTCGAACATCTTGAAGCCGATGTAGTCCAGGTAGGCCGAGCGGTGCACGGTGGCCCGCGAGTTGGCCTTGGTGATCACGAGCAGGCGCTTCTCCAGCGCCTTGCGCTGTGCCTCCGGGGTCATCGACTCCAGCGTCCGGGCGGTGGAGGACGCGTCGTCGCGCAGGATGCCCAGACCGGTGCCGGGCACGGCCCGCATCAGGTCGGTCTCGCTGCCGGCCGCGCCGGGCACGTGGACCAGCTCGTACTCGCGGTAGCCGAGGAAGGTGAAGTGGTGGTCGGCCAGCCAGCGCAGCAACTCCACCGAGTCGGTGATGTCGCGGTCGGGCACCGGCAGCTCGGCCCCGGAGATCTCGTCGGCCAAGGCCAGCGCCTGCGCCCGCATGCGCGGCCAGTCCTCGACCGCCCGGCGCACGTCGCCGAGCACCCGCTCCAGGTCGGCCCGCAGGTGCGCCAGCTCCGCCTCGTCGCGGATGGCGCCGACCTCGATGCGCATCCAGCTCTCGACCAGGTCGCCCGGGATGGCGTCGTCCGGCTCGACCTCGGCGCAGACCTCGACCAGGCTGCCCTGCTCGTCGCGGCGCACCACCATCACCGGGTGCACCAGCAGCTGCACGTCCTTGCGCGCGGACAGTGCCGCGGTGACCGAGTCGACCAGGAACGGCATGTCGTCGGTGACGACCTCCACGACGGTGTGGCGCGGTTCACCGGACAGGGACAGGCGCAGCTTGAGCTCGCCCGGCATACGGGAGGCGGCCAGCTCGCGGTGGGCGCGGGCGGCCTCGACCAGGCGGGCCGGGGTGAGGTCGACGAGTTCCTCGTCGGGAGCGAAGCGCCAGTACCGCTGCACCAGCTGCGCCTCGGCCAGCCGGTCGTCGGCCAGGCTCGGAGTGTCGGGACTGCCCCCGGCCGCCAGCGCGACCGCGGCCGCGATCAGGCGCTCGCCGTTGGGCAGCGGCTCGTCGAGATCGCTGTCATCCAGGTCGTCCGGGTGCGCCTGCGGCAGACCCTCATTCCTGATGGTGTCGCCGCTCGCACCGGCGTCGACCTCGGCAGAAGCGCTGCCGCCGTCGATTCGGCCGCCAGACTCCATGAAAAGCCACTCCCCTTCGCCCACCGCGCTGTGGGTCGTTGGTGGGACGGGCCGTTGCAGGGGCCGTCCCGTCGTCAAACCCCAGCCTAGTCAGCACCCCCGGCCAGGCACGCGTTCGGGGGCCGCCGACATCGGCCCGCACGAGTCCGGTCCCGGACAGCGCTGGTGCCACGCGGATGGTGCCGTTGCGGCAGAATGCCCGCATGGCTCTGCGCTCGAAGGTACGCCGTCCCAAGATTGTCCTCTCCCTGGTGGCGATGTCGCTGCTGTTCCCCGCACTTGCCGCCTGCTCGAAGGACGACGGCCCCGAGCCCATGCTCGACGCGTTCCTGGCCGGCTGGAAGACGGGGACCTACGACAAGGTCACCTTCGTCAGCCCGACCGGCCAGGGTGTCGCCGCCGACACGGTCAAGACCGAGCTCCGCGCGCTGGAGGGTGCCTTCCGGGACACTCCCCCGACACTGACCAGGCAGGATCCGGTGGTGAGCGAGGGACTGGCGACGACCCAGATCAAGGTCGCCCAGCCGCTGCCGGACAAGACCATCTGGGAGTACACCACCACGGTGCGGATGACCAAGGCCAAGGACAACTGGCAGGTCGTCTGGGAGCCGGTGATCGTGCACGAGAAGCTGACCAAGGGTGACGAGCTCGCCGTACGCCGGCTGGCTCCGGCGCGGGCCGGTGTCTTCGACGGCACCGGCGTGGAGATCGTCCGGCCGCGACCGGTCGTCGTGATCGGCGTCGAGCCGCGGAAGGTCAAGGACATCGACGCGCTGGTCAAGGAGCTGACCACGATCTTCACCTCGGGGGCGTACGACGTCGGCAAGGACGACCTGGCCAAGCTGCCCGCCCGGGTGAAGGACGCCAAGCCCGACGCCCTGGTCGAGATCGTGACCCTGCGCCGGGAGATCTACGAGCCGATCGGCACGCGCCTGCGGGCCCTGATGGACGACGGGGTGGCGTTCCGTGAGGAGGAGTGGCTGCTCTCGCCGACGCGCACGTTCGCGCGGGCGCTGCTCGGCACCGTCGGGCCGGTCACCAAGGAGATCATGGACAGCAAGCCCGGCGCGTACCAGGTGGGCGACCAGGCCGGTCTCGGCGGCATCCAGCGCACCTACGACGACCGGCTGCGCGGCACCGCGGGCCTGCGCGTCGTCTCCAGCCGCAAGGCCTCCGACGGCACCGTCCAGGACACCCCGCTCTACACGGTCGAGGACAAGGACGGGCAGAAGCTCCAGCTCACGATCGACCAGAAGTACCAGATCGCGGCCGAGAAGGCGCTCGGCACGGTCAAGCAGCGCAGCGCGATGGTGGCGATCCGGGTCAGCGACGGCAAGCTCATCGCGGTCGCCAACAGCGGCGCGGACAACCTGGCGTTCACCGCGCAGGTGCCGCCGGGCTCGACCTTCAAGGCCGTGTCGGCGTACGGCCTGCTCGACGCCGGCAAGGTGACCCCCAACCAGGTCGTGCCGTGCCCGAAGTTCTTCACCGTCGAGGGCCGCCAGTTCAAGAACTCGAACTTCCTGGAGCTGGGCAACGTTCCGTTCCACACCGACTTCGCCAAGTCGTGCAACACCGCGTTCGCCTCGCTGGCCCCGCAGCTGGGCCCCGACGGCCTGATCAGCGCCGGCAACGCGCTCGGCCTGGGTCAGACCTGGGACCTGGGCGTGCCGGCGTTCACCGGCCGCGTCTCGACCGGCGGCAGCGCCACCGAACTGGCCGCGGCCTCCTTCGGCCAGGGCCAGACCATCGTCAGCCCCGTCGCCATGGCCGGCGTCGCCGCCGCCATCGCCCGCGGCCAGTGGAAGCAGCCGGTCCTGCTGCTCGACCCGGTCCCCGCCAAGCCCGCCGCCGACGGCCCGGCCCTCAAGCCGACCACCGTGGAGCCGCTGCGCGCCATGATGCGCGAGGTCATCACCCTCGGCACCGCCACGACCCTCAAGGACGTCCCCGGCGCCCCCGTCTTCGGCAAAACCGGCACCGCCGAGTACGACGACAACCCCGCGCACACCCACGCCTGGTTCATCGGCTGGCAGGGCGACATCGCGTTCGCCGTCTTCATCGAAAACGGCATCAAGCCCAGCGAAACCGCCGTCCCCGTAACCGAGTCCTTCCTCCGCAACCTCCGCTGACCCAAGATCGCGACGATCTTGCACGAACAGTGGGTACGACACACTCGTACCGGACAGAGCACCAACCGTTCGTGCAAGATCGTCGCGATCATCCGGGGTCACCGGGGCGGTGTGGTCAGGCGCGCAGGCCGTCGGCTATGGCGATCAGCTGTGCTGCGGTGAGCCGGGAGACCAGGCGGCCCTCCACGCTCAGGGTCACCGAGCGGCCGTCGGCGGAGTAGATCCGGACCGAGCGCGTCGTCGCGTCAGCGGTGTCCCGGACCGTCACCCTGCTCCGGTCGCCGCGCACGGTGCAGGACGTGTCCCCGGGCGCCGGACACGCCGGCGGCGGCGGGCAGTCCGGGCCGGAACAGCGCGGGGTCACCTCGACCAACACCATGCCCTCGCCCATGACGGTCGCCCCGGTCTGGTAGCCGGTCTCCGCCGTACCCCGGATCCGGAACATTCCGAATGGCCGGTCCGGCAGCTGGTTGCGCAGCAGCAGTGTGAACAGGCCGACCAGTTCCTCCGCCGTCGCGTCCCGGGTCGGCCGAGGGCTGGGCGAGCGCCCCGGGAACAGGGACAGCCCCGGAGCCTCCGCGATGTCGGCGAGTTGCGCGATGGTCAGCGGTGCTACGACGCCGGGTGGCCGGGTCTCGCCGGTCACCCCCGGCACGTCCACCGACACCATGATCCGCGTCCCGTCCTCCCGGTGTGCCTCCACCTGGCTGGTATCGCCGAAGTCGGCCGCGAACACCACGACTCCGGTCGTGGTGATCTCGTACGAGCATCGTTTGTCCGTGTCCGGGCAGACCCGGATCCGGCTGGGCGGGTCCTCGGTCAGCTCCGCCACCTCCACCCGCAGCACTGGGCCGCCGGGGCCGGACAGGTTCACCCTGGCCTCGTAGTGCGCATTTCGCGGCTGGTACACGAAGGCGGTCGTGGCGAGCGGGTGCACGGCCCGGCCCGGGGCGGTCACCGCCAGCACGTCGCGCAGCGCCGCCGACAGCCGCTGCACGGTCGCGGCGCACTCCTGCGCCGAGGGCGCGGCGGGGGTGGGCGCGGCGTCGTACGGCACCTCCGTCGGGTTCGGGCCGGGTGTCGGGCATG
Source organism: Catellatospora sichuanensis (assembly GCF_007483665.1). GTDB lineage: Bacteria > Actinomycetota > Actinomycetes > Mycobacteriales > Micromonosporaceae > Catellatospora > Catellatospora sichuanensis. Next base: position 195,399 of record NZ_ML660189.1, on the reverse strand, counting down.
CGGCACCACCCAGCGCCGCGGTGACGCCCGCGCCACCGGCGTACAGCACGGGCATCGCCACCAGGGCCGAGACCACGACGGCGGCCGCGGTGCTCGCGCCACTCCAGCGCAGCAGGCGGGAGCGGCGCTGCTCCCGGGCGATGAAGGAGTCGAGATCGATACGGCTGGGTGGCGCGTCGTCGGTCGCGGCGCGCATCTGTTCGGGCAGGTCGTTCATGGGTCAGGCCTCCTCGGCGACCAGCCCGGTGCCCTGCAGGCGCGCGCGCAGCGCCTCCAGGGCCCGGGACGTCTGGCTCTTCACGGTGCCGGTGGAGCAGCCGAGCTCCGCCGCCGTCTCCTCGACCGACAGGTCGCAGAAGTACCGCAGCACGAGCACGGCCCGGCGGCGGGCCGGCAGTTCGGCGAGCAGGGCGACCACGGCCAGCCGGTCGGCGACGCCGTCCGCCCCGGCCTCGGTCGACGCCTGTTCTGGCAGCACGTCGAGGCTGCGTTCCCGCCGCCACGGGCGGCGGCGCTCGTTGAGCATCGCCCGCAGCAGGCTGGTGCGCACGTAGGCGTCGGGATTCTCCATCCGCGACACCCGGTCCCAGTGGCGGTAGAGCCCGGTCAGCGCGGACGACACCATGTCGTCCGCGAGAAACCAGTCACCGCTCAGCAGGTACGCGGTGCGCCGCCATTTCTCCAGGCGGCCCGCCGTGTACTCGCGGAACCCCTCGACGTCCTTCGCCATCCCGCCCCCTCGCTCCGCCCCTTGAACACGGGTCGCGTACGGCTGGGTTGCTCGAGCCGGACAGAAGTCAGCGGCCGGGCAGCCGGGCGGTGAGCGCGAAGAGGCAGACGAGGGCGCCCAACAGGACGACGAAACCGGGTTCGGCCAGCGCAGTGTTCGCGACATTGGCGAGCGTCACCGGCCTGCCGTGGATCAGCGCGTCGACGACGGACGCCGACGCGTAGACGGCCAGGCACACGCCGATCGAGACCACCATGTTCCACAGCAGCCAGGTGGCGTCCCACGGCTTGCCGGCAGCGGCACCCTGCGTCATCAGCGTCCCCCACCTGCCCGACGAATCGGCGCAGCCTAGCGGACGGCCGGGTCCTCCGCGACGGCCCCGGTCGCGACCGGCTGCGCCCGGCGCAGCCAGATCAGGCCGAGCACGGGCAGTACGAGCGGAAGGTAGCCGTATCCCTCACCGAAGCCCGACCAGACGGTGGCGTCCGGGAAGTCCTGCGGTGCGAGCATGCTGAGCGTGCCGACCGCGAGTACGCCGACCAGCTCGACGGTGAAGCAGGCCTGCGCCAGGCGGCGGCCACCCGCGTCGCCGCGCACCAGGCCCATCGTGGCGACGACGTAGAGCACCGCGGCCAGCGCGCTGAGCAGGTACGAGACCGGCGCCTCATCGAACTTCATGATGATCTGCACGGCGGCGCGGCATGTCGCGGCGACGGCGAACAGGCCGTACACGAAGACGAGGACCCGGCCGAGACCGGTGTTGACCGGCTTAGGCACCGAACACCTGCCCGATGCGCAGCACGAGCACGGGCACGATGAGCGCGGCCACGCCGACGATCAGACTGCCGAAGCGGGTGGGCTCCATCTTGCCGACGATCCAGGCGCCCGCGGGCAGCAGCACCATCGTCAGGGCATACCCGAGGAATGTGGTGGTCTCCCGCGGCGAGTGACCGCCGATCCAGCTCGCCACGGCGGCACCGACCAGCACCACGGTGGCGACGCTGACGATCACGGTGCCGACGAACTGCACCCGGTCCGGCGCGCGGTTCAGCGCGGACGCCAGCAGGGCGGCGGCGGCCAGCAGCAGGGCGACGACGGTCGTCACGGTCGAGAGCACGGCGGGCATGCGGGCCACATTAACCGCTCGGGCCGTTCCCATCGCGCGCGCCTCCGCCTCGGGTAGCCCACACCACCGCCCGGTGCCGCTCCCCGGCCCGACCAGCGATGCCGGGCCGGCACACCACTCCTCCGATGATCATGAAGTTAGGGCGGCGACACGCCGTCGAGCCGTGCCACAAGTTCATGATCAACGGCAAAGGGGAGCGGGCGGGTCAGGCGGCGGTGCGCTTTTCGGAGGCGGTACGGGGGCTCGGGACGCGGGGGGCGCGGGCGGGGCGTTTGGGCGGCATCAGCGGGGCCAGGCCGGTGACCAGGGTGCTGACCAGCTCCGCGGCGTAGCGGCCGTCGGGGTCGTGGTCGGGGTCGAACACGGTCAGCTCCATGCCCAGGCAGTCCGGCGTGTTGACCAGGCCGGTGAGCAGCAGTTCGAGCTCGGTGAGGGCGATGCCGCCGGGTTCGGGGGCGTCGACGGCGGGCATCACCGCGGGGTCGAGCACGTCCACGTCGATGTGCACCCAGAAGCCCGCGCAGTCGGCCAGGCGCTCGCGGGCCCACTGCGCCGTACGCCGGGCGCCCTCGGCGCGTACCGCGGTCGCCGGACGCGTCGCGAACCCGGCCGCCTGCAGGTCCAGGCGGTACTCGTCGTGCTCGCGGATGCCGAGCACGACCACATCGGTGTCGCGGAAGTAGGGGCGGCGGCCCTCGATCCCGGCCAGCTCCGTCTGGCCCCGGCCGGTGACCAGGGCGAGGTCCTCGCCCGCGGCCGCGCCGACGTAGGGCGCGTTGCCGGGATGGCGGAAGTCGGAGTGCCCGTCCACGAAGACCAGCCCGATCCGGCCGCCGACCTCCTCGCCGAGCCGCCGCATGGCCAGCGCCGAGCCCAGCAGGATCGAGCAGTCACCGCCCAGGACCAGCGGGAACTCCCCACCGTCGACGATCGCGCCGATCCGTTCCGCCAGCCGCACGCTGTACGAGTGGATCTGCAGCGCGTGCGCCACCCCGTCGCCGGGACGCCAGTCACCGGGGTCGTAGCGGGGCGGGGTGAGGCAGCCGGCGTCGCGCGCGTCGAGCCGGGTCAGCAGGTGCTTGTCGCGTAGCGCGCCCGGCGCCTTGGCGCAGCCGGGCACGGAGGTCTCGGTCGGCGGGCGCAGGCCCAGGTTCGATGGTGCGTCGAGAACCGCGATGCGGCGCATACCTTCTCCCCCTGGCCTCATGCACGCTGGTGGGGAGTTCCCGGCGACCCGCCGACCAGGCGGGCCGTCCGGGACGGGCCACTAGCGGTCCTAGAACAAAGCACTGGCCAGGGCACGCCGCGCGGCCGCCACCGCGGGATCGTCCGGGCCGGCGACGGCGAACAGCGACACGAGGTGCTGGCGCACCGTCTCCCGATCGTCACCGTAGACGCGGCGCACCAGATTGACCAGCCGCTGATACGCCTGCTCTGCCTGACCGGCCAGCACCTCGACGTCGGCCGCTCGCAGCTGCGCGGTCAGGTCGTCGGGTGCGGCGTCGGCCGCGGCCACCGCGGCCTGCGGGTCCACGCCCGCGATTCGCTTGGCCAGCACGACCTGGGCCAGGCCGGCCTCGGCCGCGGCGTCCTTCGGCGAGTCCGACAAGATCTTGCGGTACGCCTTCTCGGCCTCGTCCAGGTTGCCCATGATCAGGGCTTCGTCGGCCTCTTCCAGGCGCGGGTCCTCGGGCACGGCCACGTCCACCCCACCGGCCCGCAGCACGGCGTCCAGCCACTGGCGCAGCTGCGCCGGCGGCACGGGCCCGGCGAACGCGTCGATCGGCTGCCCGCCGACGACGGCGTAAACCGTCGGCACGCTCTGCACCCGGAACATGGCGGCCAGCCGCGGGTCGGCCTGCGCATTCACCCGGGCGAGCACCCAGCTGCCACCGTCGGCGGCGTTGAACTGCGCCAGCGCGTCGGCCAGCTGATCCACCTCGGGGTAGCCGGGGGCCAGGAACGCCACCACGACGGGCACGGCCATCGACTTCTGCAGCACCTCGTCCTGCACGTTGGCCTCGGTCACGTCCACCACGTGACCACCCCCGGCGGGCGCCCCGGGGAACCCCCCGTTACCGCCACCACCAGGACCGGCCGGGGTCGTCGCGGGCGCGGCCGGGGTCGCGGCGGGCACCTGCTGACTGCGCGCGGCCAGCGCGCCGAGATCCACCGCGCCACGCGTGAAGATCGACTGTCCGGGTCGGAGATCGCTCATGGTTACCCAGTCTCCCACGCCCGTAACAATCCCCCCGCAAAGGTCCCCACCCGCCCATAGATCGCGACGATCTTGCGTGAACTGTTGCCTTTTCGGCGGATACGAGCGTGTCGTACCCACAGTTCACGCAAGACCGTCGCCTCGACGGGTGGGTGTTAGAAGCGGGCGGGCTCGCGGTAGACGCCCCATTCGGCGCGGAGGGCGTCGCAGATTTCGCCGAGGGTGGCTTCGGCGCGGCAGGCGTCGAGCATGGCGGGGACCATGTTGGCCTCGGTGCGGGAGATGTCGATCATGCGCTTGAGGGCGGCGTCCACGGCGGCCTGGTCGCGGTCGGTGCGGCGGGCCTGGAGGAGTTTGACCTGCTCGCGTTCCACCTCGTGGGAGACGCGCATGATCTCGAGGTCCTTGGCGATGGTGCCGGTGTGGCAGTTGACGCCGACGATGCGCTTGTCACCCTCCTCCAGCGCGCGCTGGTGGGTGTACGCCGAGTCGGCGATCGCGGAGGTGAACCAGCCGTCCTCGATGCCGCGCAGGATGCCGCTGGTGATGGTGCCGTCGGTGCCGCGTTCCTTGATGCGCTGGAAGATGGCCTCGGCCTCGGCCTCGATCTTGTCGGTGAGCGCCTCGACGTACCAGGAGCCGCCCAGGGGGTCGGCCACGTTGACGACGCCGGTCTCCTCCATCAGCACCTGCTGGGTACGCAGGGCGATCTCGGCCGACTCGTCGGTGGGCAGGGCGAGGGTCTCGTCGAGGGCGTTGGTGTGCAGCGAGTTCGTGCCGCCGAGGATCGCCGACAGCGCCTCGACGGCGGTGCGGACCACGTTGTTGACGGGCTGCTGGGCGGTCAGCGAGACGCCGGCGGTCTGCGTGTGGAAGCGCAGCCATTGTGCCTTCTCGCTGGTGGCGCCGTACACGTCGCGCATCCAGCGGGCCCAGATGCGGCGGGCGGCGCGGAACTTCGCGATCTCCTCGAAGAAGTCGATGTGCGCGTCGAAGAAGAAGCTCAGGCCGGGCGCGAAGACGTTGACGTCCAGACCGCGGGACAGGCCCAGCTCGACGTAGCCGAAGCCGTCGGCCAGCGTGTACGCCAGCTCCTGCGCGGCCGTCGAACCCGCCTCGCGGATGTGGTAGCCCGACACCGACAGCGGCTTGTACTTCGGGATCTCCTGCGCGCAGTACTCCATCAGGTCGCCGATGAGGCGCAGGTGCGGCTCGGGGTCGAACAGCCACTCCTTCTGCGCGATGTACTCCTTGAAGATGTCGGTCTGCAGGGTGCCGTCGAGCTTGCTCAGGTCGGCGCCCTGGCGCTCGGCGGCGACCAGGTACATGCAGAACACCGGCACCGCGGGGCCCGAGATGGTCATCGAGGTGGTGACCTTCTGCAGGTCGATGCCGCCGAACAGCACGTCCATGTCCGAGGCCGAGTCGATGGCGACACCGCAGTGGCCGACCTCGCCGAGCGAGCGGCCGTCGTCGGAGTCGCGGCCCATCAGCGTGGGCATGTCGAAGGCGACCGAGAGGCCGCCGCCGCCCGCGCCGAGGATCAGCTTGTAGCGCTCGTTGGTCTGCACCGCGTTGCCGAACCCGGCGAACTGGCGGATGGTCCAGGTGCGGCCCCGGTAGCCGGTCGGGTACAGGCCGCGGGTGAACGGGAACTCACCGGGCCAGCCGATGCGCTCGAAGCCCGGGTACTCGACGCCCTCGGCCGGGCCGTAGAGCGGCTCGACCTCGACCCCGCTGAGCGTGGTGAAGTCCGCATGGCGCTTGTGCGCCTTGTCGTACCGCTGCTGCCAACGCTCGCGACCGGCGGCGATCTCGTTCGCGTCCACGTTTCCTCCCGGGGTCTGATACCTGGATCACAGGATTTCGAGCACAGCGTAGCCCGATTGCCTGAACGATCGCTCAGCCAGTCGCTACCCGCCGGTCACTTGCCGGGCTCGTCCGATCCAGGCCACCTGCCGTTCCTCGGCTGTTTACGCGGCCTGGGTCGTCCTGTTATGTTCTGGCGCACTATGGCCGCGGGGGCCACCTGGCCCGCGCGAACGGAGCGGACGGCCCGGACGGCACGCCGCCCCAGGCGACACACGCGAGGGGGAACCGTGGCGATGCTGCGCCGGATACGGTCGATCACCGCCAAGGCCCGCAAGGTGTCCCGCGAGCCCTCCCGCGTGCTCAGATACGCCCTCTACCGCGCCCAGCTGCGCCTGCCCCTCGACGAGCGGCTCGCCGTCTACTCCGCCTACTGGAGCGCCGCCTACAGCTGCAACCCGGCCGCGATCTACGAGAAGGCCCGCGAGCTGGCCCCGCACATCCGCGGCGTATGGGTGGTCAAGGCCGACCGCGTGCGGAACATCCCGGCGGGCGTCGACTACGTGGTCGAGGAGTCCCCGGCGTACTTCCGGGCCATGGCCCGGGCCAAGTACTTCATCAGCAACGCGAACTTCCCCGAGTACATCGTCAAGCGCCCGGGGTCGGTCGTGGTGCTGACGCATCACGGCACGCCGCTGAAGCTCATGGGCATGGACGGGCTCACCTTCGCCGGCCGCGACGGCACGGGCAGCGCCGAGCTGCGCAAGCTCGTCGCCCGGTGGGACTACAGCATCGCGGCCAACCCCTTCTCCACCGAGGCCTGGCGCACCGCCTTCCCGGGCGACTACGAGTCGCTGGAGTACGGCTACCCGCGCAACGACGTCCTGGTCTCCGCGGCTCCCGAGCACGGTGCCCGGGTGCGTGCCGAGCTGGGCATCGAGCCCGGAAAACGGGTCATCCTGTACGCGCCGACGCATCGCGGCAGCACCCCCGGCGCACGCTCCTCCTACCTCGACGTCGCCGCGCTGGCCGAGTCGCTGGGCCCGGACACCGTGATCCTGGCGCGCTCGCACTACTTCTACGAGGACCGGCCGTCGGCCGCGGCCGGCGCGGCACGGGTCGTCGACGTGACCACCCACCCCCGGGTGGAGGACCTGTACCTGGCCGCGGACGTGCTGATCACGGACTACTCGTCGACCATGTTCGACTTCGCCGTGCTGGACCGGCCGATCGCCGTCTACGCCGCGGACTGGTCGTACTACCGGCGGTCCCGCGGCGCGTACTTCGACATCGCCGAGGCGCACCCCGGGGTCATCGCCACCACCCAGGACGAGCTGGTCGGCCTGTTCACCTCGGGCGCGGTCGACGGCCCGGACGCGCGGCAGCGGCGGGCGGCGTTCCGGGAGCGCTTCTGCGCCCTGGAGGACGGCCGGGCCAGCGAGCGGGTGGTGCGCCGGGTGCTGCTCGGCGAGCAGATCGACCACCGGCCCCCGACCGCACCGCGCGTACCGCAGCAGGCCGTCCGCACCGACCGCCCGGCCGCCACCGAGCAGCAGCCCGCCCTGTCCTGACCTCGCCCCGCCGCACCCCGCGCCGAACCCCCCGCGGACCCGTGGCGTTCGCGCACCCATCGCACCCGTCGCACCCGTGCGCCCGTCGCGCCCCGCCATGATCGTTCGACTTGCCAGGCACCTGTGCGTATCTTGGGCGCGCTTTCGCCCACCTGCCCGGCAAGTCGAACGATCACCCGCCGAGTCCGCGGCCATTCGCACGATCGAGGAACGACTCTTTCATCGCCGTGAATACTTCGTTACCATCCGGTACACGAAATTGCTTCACGTAAGTGCGTCGGTGGCGGTCACGTCGCGTCAGGCTGCGCGTGAGCCTGCTGTCCGATGCGGATCAGCGGCCCCCGTTCCGTCCTGCCGAAGGGATCCACCCCATGTCCCGACGCGCCACCCTCCCCCACCTCCGGGTCAGACGCCCCCTCGCCGCCACGTTCGCACTGCTCACCGCCGGTGCCTTCGCGGTGGTCGCGCCCTCGGCGCCAGCCGCCGCGGCCGTGCTCGCCCCGAACGACTTCTGCCTCGCCGAGTGCGCCGACATCCTGCCGCCCGGGCAGAACGGCAACGCCACCCTCGTCGACATCCTCGGCCACCAGGTGTTCGGCACCCGGCCCGCGCACTCGGCCGACCAGCTCGACCGGTACGCCAACCTGGTCTACAACTACGCCGGCCTCACCGACGAGCAGATCCCGGCGTACTTCAACGACGCCTCGTTCGGCGTGCCCGCCGGGCAGGTCGAGCGCAGCTACGCGCCCCGCTCCGACGTGACCGTGGTGCGTGACAAGGCCACCGGCACGCCGCACGTCACCGGCACCACCCGGGCCGGGACCATGTTCGGGGCCGGCTACGCCGGGGCCGAGGACCGCCTGTTCACCATGGACCTGCTGCGCCACGTGGGGCGCGGCACGCTCACCCCGTTCGCGGGCGGCGCGGCGGGCAACCGCTCGCTGGAGCAGAGCGTGTGGCGCAACTCGCCGTACACCGAAGCGGACCTGCAAGCCCAGGTCAACGCGCTGCAGGCGCTCGGTGCCCGGGGCGCGCAGCTCTACACCGACGTGCAGAACTACATCGCGGGCATCAACGCCTACATCAGCAAGTGCATGGCCGACCGCAACTGCCCCGGCGAGTACGTGCTCACCGGCCACCTCGACGCGGTCACCAATGCGGGCGGCCCGGTCCAGTTCACGATGACCGACCTGATCGCCATCGCGGGCGTGGTCGGCGGCCTGTTCGGCGGGGGCGGCGGCAGCGAGATGCAGTCCGCACTGGTCCGGGTGGCCGCGCGGGCCCGCTACGGCGCGGTCGAGGGCGACGCGGTGTGGAACGCGTTCCGCAGCCGCACCGACCCCGAGACCGTGCTGACCGTCCACGACGGCACCGGCTTCCCGTACGGCGCGGCCGACGACAACGCCGCGGGCGTGGTGCTGCCCGACGCCGGCAGCGCCGTGGCCGAACCGGTCGTCACCAGCCCCACCGGCTCGGCGACCAGCCCGGTCACCGCGCAGTCCGACATCGCCGCGGCGCTGGGCAGCCTGACCATCGGCCCGGCCCACCGCGGCATGTCCAACGCCGCAGTGATCTCCGCGGCGCATTCGGCCACCGGCCACCCGATCGCCGTGTTCGGGCCGCAGACCGGCTACTTCTCCCCGCAGCTGCTCATGGTGCAGGAACTGCAGGGCCCCGGCATCAGCGCCCGCGGCGCCGCGTTCGCCGGGCTCAACCTGTACGTACTGCTCGGCCGCGGGCAGGACTACGCGTGGAGCGCCACGTCTGCGGCGCACGACATCACCGACACGTACTCCCTGCCGCTGTGCACGACCGATGGCAGCGCCCCCACCCTGAGCAGCAACAAGTACCTCTACCGGGGCGTGTGCACCGCGATGGAGGAGCTGTCGCACACCAACGCCTGGACGCCGAGCACGGCAGACCCCACTGGCGCGGGGTCGTACAAACTGCGCGCGTACCGGACCAAGCTCGGGCTGGTGGCCTGGCGCGGCACCGTCGGCGGCGCACCGCACGCCTTCACCCACCTGCGCTCGACCTACCGCCACGAGGCCGACTCCGCGATCGGCTTCCAGATGTTCAACGACCCCGCCGCGATGGGCACCCCCGCCGACTTCAAGACCGCCGCGGGCAACGTCGGCTACTCGTTCAACTGGTTCTACGTGAACTCCACCGACACCGCCTACTTCATGTCCGGCAGCAACCCGGTCCGGGCCGCAGGGCACAACCCCAACCTGCCGGTACGCGGCGACGCGGCGTACGAGTGGCTGGGTTACCAGGCCGACACCAACTCGGCGACCTGGGCCTCCAACGCCACCCACCCGCAGTCGGTGAACCAGGACTACTACATCAGCTGGAACAACCGGCAGGCCAAGGACTTCGGCGCGGCCGACGGCGACTTCAGCTTCGGCTCGGTGCACCGTGGCGACCTGCTCGACGCCCCGGTCAAGGCGGCCCTGGCCGCCGGGCACAAGTTCACCCGGGCCTCGCTGACCACCCTGGTCGAGAACGCCGGCGTCACCGACCTGCGCGGCTGGAAGGTGCTCGACGACCTGCTCCGGGTGATCGAGAGCCAGGCCGTCACCGACCCCGCGCTGGCCACCGTGGTCGGCAAGCTCAAGGCCTGGCAGCAGTCCGGCGCCCGGCGTGTGGAGACCACCCCCGGCTCGAAGGTGTACGCCCACGCCGACGCGATCCGGATCTTCGACGCCTGGTGGCCGCTGCTGGTCAGCGGCCAGTTCCAGGCAGCGCTCGGCGACGGGCTCTACGGGGCCCTGGTCGACGCCATGTCGATCAACGAGTCGCCGTCCGGCGGCCAGAACGGGCCCGGTTCCGGCCTGCCCGGCTCGCTCAACGCCGGCCAGGCCCACAAGGGCTCTTCCTTCCAGCACGGCTGGTGGGGATACGTCGACAAGGACATCCGGACCGTGCTCGGCGACCCGGTCGCGGGTGGGCTCGGGCGTACGTACTGCGGCAACGGCGTGCTCAGCACCTGCCGTTCGGTGCTGCTGTCCACCCTGGGCAGCGCCAACGGACAGGCGGCGAGCGCCGTCTACCCCGGTGACGAGCACTGCGCCGCCGGTGACCAGTGGTGTGCCGACGCCATCCTGCAGTCGGCCCTCGGCGGCATCACCGCGCCGCTGACCGCCTGGCAGAACCGGCCGACCTACCAGCAGGTGGTGTCGTTCCCGGCCAGGCGCGGCCAGGACATCACCAACCTGGCCCAGGGCCGCCCGGTCTCGGCGAACGGCAGCCAGCTGTTCTACCCCGTCGGCAACGCCGTCGACGGCAACCCGACCACCCGCTGGAGCAGCAGTTACGCCGACAGCAGGCAGATCACGGTCGACCTGGGCAGCGTACGCAGCGTAGGCCGGACCATCCTGCGCTGGGAGGCGGCGTACGGGCGCGCGTACCGCATCGACGTCTCCACCGACGGCAGCACCTGGACCACCGCCTGGTCCACCACCACCGGCAACGGCGGTGTGGACAACAACGCCTTCACCCCCGTCAACGCCCGCTACGTCCGCATGCAGGGCGTCCAACGCGCCACCACCTACGGCTACTCCCTCTGGGAGTTCGAGATCTACAGCCGCTGACCGTCCTCTCCCCTGCGACAACTCTTGAAAACGTGCGGCCTCCGAGTCCTTCGGAGGCCGCACGTTTTCAAGAGTCGCGAAAGAGAGGAGGGGTCAGTGGACGGGGGCGGCGGCGTGGCCGTCGACGAGGTGGAGTTCGTCGTCGCAGGCTGCCGCCGCTTGCGGGTCATGGGTGGCGAAGACGACGGCGGCGCCGCGCTCGGCTTCGGCGCGCAGCAGGGTCAGCACCGTCTGGCGGTTGGCGGCGTCGAGTTCGCTGGTGACCTCGTCGGCCAGCAGCACCGGGCCGCGCAGGGCCAGGCCCCGGGCGATCGCCGTACGCTGCTGCTGCCCGCCGGACAGCTCCTCGACCAGCTGCTCGGCCTGGTTGGCCAGGCCGACCCGCTCCAGCGCCTCCGCCGTGAGCCGGCGCGCGTCCGCGGCCCGCACACCCGCCGACACCAGTGCGACCAGGATGTTCTCGGCCGCGGTAAGGGTCGGGGCGAGACCGTTGTGCTGCGGGATCAGGATGATGCCCTGGGTGACGGCCTGGTCGCGGTCACGCAGCGGGGTCCCGTCGAGGGTGACCTGGCCCTCGACGGGGCTCAGCAGCCCGGCCAGCGCCCACAGCAGCGTGGTCTTGCCCGCGCCGGACGCGCCGGTGACGGCCAGGATCCGGCCCGGCTGGGCGGCCACGGTGATGTCGCGCAGCACCGCCCGGTCCTTGGCGTACGCCATGGTGATCCGATCGGCCAGCAGCATCCGGGTCATCAGGCCACCTCACGGCTGTAGTCGGGGACGATCTGCCCGCGCCGGGAGTAGGCGGTCGCGTCGTCCTCGGGCTCGTACTCGTCGGCCGACACGATCTCGCTGCCCGGCTGGGCGGCGTGGGCCGCGGCCAGCAGCACCGTGCCGTCGGGGCGCGGGTGGACCCGCAGCCGGGTGCCGGGCGGCAGCATCGCCAGCACGTCGGGCGGCAGGTGCACCGAGCCGTCCCGGCCGACCACGGCGAACTCCTCGCCGAGCCGGCCCTCGCCGCCGACCCGCCCGTCACGGATGGTGACCTGGCGGCCCATGCCCGCGCCGACCTCGGGGTCGTGGGTGACCACGACGACCGTCGTGCCGGCCCGGCGCACCGACTCCAGCGCGGCGATGACCTCGTCGCGGGCGACCGAGTCGAGCTGGCTGGTCGGCTCGTCGGCGAGCAGCAGCCCCGGCTTGTGTGCCAGCGCCACGGCCAGGGCCAGGCGCTGCCGCTCGCCGGGGGTCAGTTCGTGCGGACGCTGGCGCAGCCGTCCGCGTACGCCGAGCAGGCCGACCAGCGCCAGCACGTCGCGCGGGGCGGGCAGATCGCGGACGCCATGAGAGCGGGCTGCGCGCTGGGCGAAGCGCACGTTCTGCTCGGCGGTCAGGTACGGCAGCAGGTTGCGCTCGGCACCCTGCAGCACGACGCCGACCTCGGTGGCCCGCATCCGGGCCAGTTCGGCCTCGGACGCCTTGGCCAGGTCGGTCTCGCCGACCGTGGCCCGCCCGGCGGCCGGCCGGATCAGCCCGGCCAGCAGCGAGAGCAGCGTGGACTTGCCGGAGCCGGACGGGCCCAGCAGGGCCACCGACTCGCCGGGCGCGATGTCCAGGTCCACCCCGCCCAGGGCGACCACGTCGTATCCCTCGAGCCGGTAGATGTAGACCAGGCCCCGACAGGTAACCGTGCCGTTCACCGGCCGCCTCCTCGGATCAGTTCGGGGGTGGCCCGCTTGACCAGCCGACCGCCGCGCAGCACCGCCACCACGAGCACCAGCAGCGCGCCGGCGATCGCCAGCGGCAGCGCGTCCAGGGTCAGGCCGGGCACCAGCGTGCCGAGCACGTCCCCGGTCAGGTTCGGCGCACCGGCCGTACCGACGGTGACCAGCGGGATGCCGGGCAGCATCAGCGCCGCGGCCCCCAGGCCGACCAGCAGACCGACGATCATCGGCAGGCCGATCAGCGCGAATCGTTCCCGCCGCAGGCCGCGGCGCAGCACGTTCGGGCGTACGCCGGTGATGCGCAGCGCGGCCAGCTCGGCGCGGCGGTCACCGGCGCCCAGCCGGGTGCTGAGCATGAGCACGCCCAGTGCGAGCAGCGCGGCCGCGATGCCGGCCAGCAGGTAGAGCCGCAGCCCGAGCGCCGGGGCGCGGCGGCCCAGCCGGGCCAGTTCGTCCGGCACGGTCTCCGTACGCAGCACGCGTACGCCCTGGCCGGCGAGCTTGGCGGCGAGGTCGGTCGGGGCGTCCGGCGCGGCCCACACCTCATAGCGCAGGTCGCTCGCGTCGGACAGGCCCTGCGTCACCGCGGCCGCCCGGGTCGCCAGGTCCAGGTCGAACAGCAGGCCGCGCTCGCCCGCGCGGGGCAGCACCGCGGCCTTCTCCAGCACGCTGAACGACTGCGGCGCCTCGGCGAACGCGGGCAGGTCGAAGTGCTCCGGGTCGTCGCTGCTCGGCGCCGGGCCGGCCAGCACCGCGGGCAGCTCCTTCGGCGTGTCCAGGTAGGAGACGAGCACGTCGCCCTGGTCGGCCGAGTTCACGCTGAGGCCGAGCTGCGGGCCGGGGGTGACCCGTACGGTCGCGTTGGGCGTGCGGTCCACCAGGAACCGCCACGCCGCGGACTCGGCGAAGCGCACCGGCAGCGCCTGCCCGCCGGAGCTCAGCTCGCTGACGGAGAGCTGGACCTGCACCGGGCCGCTCTCCCCGGTCTGCCGGGAGACGGCCAGGCCCACCAGGCGGCACGGCGTGCCCGCGCAGGCCGGCGCGGCGGCGGTGTAGGTGCGCGCGCCCTCCCGCAACCGGCCCAGCCAGACGATGCTCGGCGGCTCACCGGGCGAGGAAACGACCGCGCCCAGGCGCGTCGGCGTCTTGCCGAGCGCACTCACCGACACCCGTGCACTCAGCTGGGCGCCGACCTCGGCGGCCTGAGGCACGTTGGCACGCAGGCGGCCGGCCAGCGCGGACAGCCCGGCGGCGTCGTACCCGCGCCAGATGGCGACGGCGGGCAGCCGCTCGGACTGCACCCCGATCAGCTCGACCCGCTGGTTGTTGTAGAGCTCGTCGACGCGCACCACGGCCATCGACCGGTTCGTCGGATCGGCCGTGGCCAGCGCCTTGACCAGCGCCTGCGGATGCTCCGCGGAGACGGCGTAGACGGTCGGCGCGCCGACCGCGTCGTCGGCCCGCTGGGCGCGGGCGTCCGCGGCGACGTCCCACGCGGTCGCGGAGAAGGTGAGCAGGGCGACGGCGGCGGTGAGCACCGCGACGGTGCGGGCCGCGCCGGGCCGGCGCGACAGCTGCGCCGCCGACAGCATGGCGGGCAGCCGGCCGCGGCGGCGGGCCAGGCCCAGCCGCGCCCGCGACCAGAGGCTCAGCAACCGGCCGGCGAGCACGCCCGCGACGATCGCGAGCGCGGCGGGAGCCAGCAGCGCCAGCGGGGCCGACCGGTCACGCAGCGCCGCGGCCAGCGAGGCGATCGCCAGCGCCGCGGCCACACCCTCCAGCACGCCCGCACGCCAGGTGCCGCGCTGCGGCACGCGCCGCAGCAGGCCCAGCACGCTGCGGCCGAGCGTGGCCCGGGCCGCCAGCCAGGCGGCGGCACAGGCGAGCAGCAGGCCGCCCGCCGCTGCGGCGAAGACCGGCCACCGGACCTCGACGTGTACGCCCTGGGCGAGCACCGAGCGGGCGGCCAGCTCGACCGCGCCCAGCCCGACCGCCAGGCCCAGCGGAGCCCCGAGGATGATCAGCAGCAGTGTCTCGCCCAGTCCGAAGCGGATCGTGCCGCCGCTGCCGTAGCCGCGCAGCCGGGCCAGTGCCAGCTCCGGGCCCCGCTCCTCGGTCAGCGCCGCGACCAGCAGCAGCAGCACCACGAAGGCCAGCAGCACCAGCGGCACCGCGATGATGGGCACGGTCCGGGCGAGCGCGTCCTGGTCCTTGGCCGCGTCCTCGACGATCGACGGCAGGGCCGTCTCGACCTGCAGTTCGAACCCGTTCAGCGCCAAGCCGAGTGTGCCCAGCTCGCCGCGCAGCGCGCTGACGTCGTCCAGCCGCACCTGCTCGGGTCGCAGCGGGTACATCACGGACAGGGTCACCGGCACCGCGTCACCCAGCCGCACGTCGTCCTCGGCGCCGGCGAACACGGCGTCCAGGCGCGCCGCGCCCTCCCCGCCGGACGAAGCCTGCGCGAAGTAGCCGTTGTTGCCCCAGTACGCCTCGTCGGGGGCGAGCGGGGTGTAGAGCCCGACGACCTCGTACGACCGGAGCGCCGCGTCACCCTGTGCCGGGCGTACCGACACCTTGTCACCGACCTCGACCCCGGCCTCGGCCGCGGCGCGCTCGCTGAGCAGCACCTGCTCGGCGTCGATGGCGCAGTCGCCGGTGATCCGCAGGTGCGCGCAGGCGCCCTGGTGCCAGGCCAGCCGGGCGGCGAAGCGGGAGCCGCCGGCGGTCAGCGACGTGTCGGTGCTGACGGAGCCGACGGGCCGGTCCAGCACCGCGGCCAGACGCGGCGCCTTGGCCAGCGCGCCGTTCACGGTCGACTGGGTGTCACCGACCGGCTGGTGTGCCGCCTCCGCGGTGTCGGCGCTGCCCTCGGCGGTCACCGTGACCGCGGCGGCGCTGGCCGGGGCCGCACTCAGCGCATCGGTCAGCACCGACTGCTGCGCGGCGCGGCCGTACGCCGGAGCAAGCACCGCCGCGGCGGTGGCGAAGGCCGCGAGCGACAACACCACCAGCGACCGGCCGGAGCGGTGCCGGATGCCCCGCATCATGACGGACCAACCGGTCACCATCGCCTCCACGCGTAAGAGCCCTATGTGCCCCGACACCTTAGCGATTGGTCAGTCCGTCCGTGAAGTCGCTTCGCCTTTCGTTGCCAACCCGCGTCCGAGCAGCTCTCCAGGCGGATTCACCTGCTCACGGAGCGTAAGCGACACCCTCGATCGACCGTTGCGTCCGCGGGTGCAGAGCAAGCGAATGGGTGCAGAGCAAAGTCGGCGAGACCTCTATACCCGTGCCGCTGCGCGCCGCGTCGCCACCGGTCGACGCGCCCGGCGGACGGCGGGACCGGCGACGGGTGCCGCTCAGACCAGTTCGTCGAGCAGCTGGGTGGCTGCCGCATACGGGTCGAGGGAGCCCGCGACGACCTTGTCGGCGAGGGCGGCGATGCCCGCACCGGGGAGTTCGGCGAAGCGGGCGCGCAGCTGGCCCAGGGCCAGCGCCTCGATCTCGGCAGCGGCCCGGCGGCGGCGGCGGACCGTCAGCTGGTCGGTGTCGACCAGCCAGGTGCGGTGCTCCTCGATCGCGGCGATGATGCCGTCGATGCCTTCGGCCCTGGCCGCGACGGCCTTGACCACGCGCGGCCGCCAGTCTCCGGGACCGCGGTCCGACCCACCGAGGGCGATCATGCCCTGGATGTCGCGGTGGGTGGCCTCCACGCCGTCGCGGTCGGCCTTGTTGATGACGAAGATGTCGGCGATCTCGAGGATGCCGGCCTTGACCGCCTGGATCGCGTCGCCCATGCCGGGTGCGAGCAGCACCAGCGTGGTGTCGGCCAGCGAGGCGATCTCCACCTCGGCCTGGCCCACGCCGACGGTCTCCACCAGCACCACGTCGAAGCCGACGCCGGCCAGCACGCGTACCGCCGCGGGGGTGGCCGCCGACAGGCCGCCGAGGTGGCCGCGGCTGGACATGGACCGGATGTAGACGCCGGGGTCGGTGGCGTGGTCCTGCATGCGGATCCGGTCGCCGAGGATCGCGCCGCCGGTGTACGGGCTGGACGGGTCGATCGCCAGCACGGCGACCCGCTTGCCCGCCGCCCGGAACGCGCGCACGAGTTCGTTGGTGGTGGTCGACTTGCCCACGCCCGGCGAGCCGGTCAGCCCGACGACGATCGCGTCGCCCGCGGTCGGCGCCAGCATCGCCGCGATCTCCGCCAGCGCCGCCGCCCCCGACTCCACCAGCGTGATCAGCCGAGCGACCGCCCTGGCCTCACCCTCCCGAGCCCGCGCGACGAGTTCAGTGACCGACCGCTGCGGCACAGGCGACAGAAACGGCGTACTCAACTCGCTCATCAACTCAACCATTCAAGGACGGCGGGACAGGTCAGCATGTGGATGTGCGCATCAACTCTTGAAGAGTCGCGGCATTCCGGGCAACCGGAAGCCGCGACTCTTCAAGAGTTGCGCCACGGGTGGAGGCGCGGGACGCGGGAGGCCCGCCGCGCGGTGGGTCAGGGGGCGACCTTGAGGATCAGGGCGTCGCCCTGGCCGCCGCCGCCGCAGAGGGCGGCCGCGCCGGTGCCGCCGCCGCGGCGCTTGAGCTCCAGGGCCAGGGTGAGGGCCAGGCGGGCGCCGGACATGCCGATGGGGTGGCCCAGGGCGATCGCGCCGCCGTTGACGTTCACGATCTCAGGGTCGATGCCCAGCTCGCGGGTGGACTGGATGCCGACCGCGGCGAACGCCTCGTTGATCTCGACCAGGTCGAGGTCGGCCGTGGTCAGGCCCTCCTTGGCCAGCGCCTGCTTGATGGCGTTGGCGGGCTGGGCGTGCAGCGAGTTGTCCGGGCCCGCGACGTTGCCGTGCGCGCCGATCTCGGCAAGCCAGGTCAGGCCCAGCTCCTGCGCCTTCTCCTTGCGCATGACCACGACCGCGGCCGCGCCGTCGGAGATCGGCGAGGAGGAGCCGGCGGTGATGGTGCCGTCCTTGGCGAACGCCGGGCGCAGCTTGCCCAGGGTGTCTGCGGTGGTGTCGGGGCGTACGCCCTCGTCCTCGCTGACCACGATCGGGTCGCCCTTGCGGGCCGGGATGGTGACCGGGGCGATCTCCTCGGCGAAGCGGCCGTCCTTGATCGCGGCGGCGGCGCGCTGGTGCGACGCGGCGGCGAAGTTGTCCTGCTCGGCACGGGTGATCTCGTAGCGGCCGTTGTGGCGCTCGGTCGACTCGCCCATGGAGCAGTCGTCCCAGGCGTCGGACAGGCCGTCATGGGCCATGTGGTCCTTGACCACGACATCGCCGTACTTGTAGCCGGTGCGCTGGCCGATCATCAGGTGCGGGGCGTTGGTCATGGACTCCATGCCGCCGGCCACCACGATGTCGAACTCACCGGCGCGGATGAGCTGGTCGGCCAGCGCGATCGCGTCGAGGCCGGACAGGCAGACCTTGTTCACGGTGAGCGCGGGCACGCTCATCGGCACGCCGGCGCCCACGGCGGCCTGGCGGGCGGTGATCTGGCCGCCGCCGGCCTGCAGCACCTGGCCCATGATCACGTACTGCACCTGGTCGGGGGAGACCCCGGCGCGCTCCAGGGCGGCCTTGATGGCAACCGAGCCGAGCTGCGTGGCCGACAGGTCCTTCAGGTTGCCGAGCAGGCGGCCCATCGGGGTGCGCGCTCCGCTCACGATCACAGAAGTCATGGTGTACCCCTCCGAGTGGCCTGGTTCACGTATCGCCTTAACGATGGTTCGGTCAGACTAACCGCATGACCGAACCCGGATCCCTGTCGACCTCATCACAGAGCACTCCGTCACAGCTCGTGGGTCTGCTGCGCATCGATCACGTGGGCATCGCGGTGCCGGATCTCGACGCCGCCATCGCCTTCTACGAAGGTACGTTCGGGATGACCTGCGTGCACACGGAGACCAACGAGGAGCAGGGCGTACGCGAGGCGATGCTCCAGGTCGGGCCGAGCCCCGAGGGCGGCGCCGTACAGCTGCTCGCGCCCCTGCGCCCCGACTCGCCCATCGGGAAGTTCCTGGACCGCAGCGGCCCCGGCATCCAGCAGATGGCGTACACGGTCGCCGACATCGACGCGACCTGCGCGGCCCTGCGTGAGCGCGGCGTACGCCTGCTTTATGAGGCCCCGAAGCGCGGCACCGCGGGCTCGCGGATCAACTTCGTGCACCCGAAGGACGCCGGCGGCGTGCTCGTGGAGCTGGTGGAGCCCGGCCACGGCCACTGAGCGGCCGTTGCGGGCCACCTCGACTGAATGATCGTTAAGTAAAGCGTGGACTTTTTCACACACCCGTTCCCGCGAAAGCTACCGACCAGTAACGTCCGGCTCACCTGAACCGCACATGTGTGCCCGACCACATGGCGACCCGCAGGAGGGCCCGCCAAGGATGGCCCGCAGACCCGGAACTCCGCCCGCAGCGCGAGCGCGGGACGCCGCAGTTCCCTCACCACGGAGGTGGCGCCGTGCAAGACATCCTCGACGTGATCATGGAAGCCGAGAACGCGGCCGACCCCGCCGCGCGGCTGCGCAGCCTGGCCGACGTGCCGGTGCCCGCCTCCTACCAGGGGATGGTGGTACGCGAGGACGAGACCGCCATGTTCGACGGACTGGCCACTCGCGACAAGGACCCCCGCAAGGCACTCCACCTGCAGGAAGTGCCCACACCGGAACTGGGGCCGGGCGAGGCGCTGATCGCGGTCATGGCGAGCGCGGTCAACTACAACACCGTGTGGACCTCCATTTTCGAGCCGCTGTCGACATTCGGCTTCCTGAAGCGATACGGACGGTTGTCGGCGTTGACCAAGCGCCACGACCTGCCGTACCACGTGGTCGGTTCGGACGCGGCGGGCGTCGTGCTGCGCACCGGCGTGGGCGTGACGAAATGGCAGGCCGGCGACCAGGTCGTGGCGCACTGCCTCAACGTCGAGCTGGAGGACGCGGCCGGCCACGACGACACCATGCTCGACCCGCAGCAGCGCATCTGGGGCTTCGAGACCAACTTCGGCGGCCTCGCCCAGCTGGCCATCGTCAAGGCCAACCAGCTCATGCCCAAGCCCGCCCACCTGACCTGGGAGGAGGCGGCCAGCCCGGGGCTGGTCAACTCCACCGCGTACCGGCAGCTCGTGTCGCACCACGGCGCCAACATGAAGCAGGGCGACGTCGTGCTGATCTGGGGTGCCAGCGGCGGCCTCGGCTCGTACGCCACGCAGATGGCACTCAACGGCGGCGCGATCCCGGTGTGCGTGGTGTCCTCTCCGGAGAAGGCGGAGATCTGCCGCCGCATGGGCGCCGACCTGGTCATCGACCGGGCCGCGGAAGGCTACAAGTTCTGGTCCGATGAGCACACCCAGGATCCGGCCGAGTGGAAGCGGTTCGGGGCACGCATCCGCGAACTGACCGGCGGCGAGGACCCGGACATCGTGTTCGAGCACCCGGGCCGGGAGACCTTCGGCGCCAGCGTGTACGTCGCCAAGAAGGGCGGCACCATCGTCACCTGCGCCTCGACCAGCGGCTACGAGCACCAGTACGACAACCGCTACCTGTGGATGTCGCTCAAGCGGATCGTGGGCAGCCACTTCGCCAACTACCGCGAGGCGTGGGAGGCCAACCGCCTGGTCGACCTGGGCCGCGTGCACCCGACGCTGTCCAAGGTGTTCCCGCTGGAGCAGACCGGCCAGGCCGCCTACGAGGTGCACCGCAACACGCACCAGGGCAAGGTCGGTGTGCTGTGTCTGGCCCCCGCGGAGGGTCTGGGCGTACGCGATCAGGAGAAGCGGGCCCGCCACCTGCCCGCGATCAACCGCTTCCGCGGGGTGTGATCTCCGGCTCACCGCAGATCACAGCACCGTGCGGACACGGACGGCGGAAGCGCAACGGCGCACTTCCGCCGTCCGGCATTTCGGGCAATACTGACAATTAGCTTCCGGTATGGATCATCCATCCGTTATGGTCACCGGCACCTTCGTGCCAACGGCCCACATCCGGTGGGCGAAAGTACCCCCACGCCCTTGCGCGACACCCGGGGTCATCTGCGAGTATGTGCCAATGTCCCAGCAGCCCTCCTCCGTCGCGTTCTTCGATGGCGCGAATACCCAACAAGACTTCACAGTCGTCCTGCGCGGTTTCGACCGCGAGCAGGTAAACGCGTTTGTCGGTCGCCTGAACGCTCAGCTTGCCCAGTCGGAGCAGGCACGCGCGGAGGCCGAGCAGCGCATGAACGACGCCCAGCGTCGTCTGCGCCAGGCTGAGCAGCGCCTCAACTCGGTCGAGCAGAAGCTGACCGACACGAGCAAGCAGCTGGAAGAGAACAGCCGCCCCACCCTGTCCGGCCTCGGCACCCGCGTGGAGCAGATCCTGCGCCTCGCCGAGGAGCAGGCCAACGACCACCGCGGCGAGTCCAAGCGCGAGTCCGAGGGCATCCTGTCCGCGGCCCGCCTCGAGGCCCGCGAGATCACCGACAAGGCGCGTGCCGAGGCCGCCGCCATGAAGGCGACCGCCGAGCGCGAGGCCGGCAACCTGCGCACCGCCGCCGAGCGCGAGGCCGCCGAGGTTCGGGTGCAGGCCCGCCGCGAGGCCGACACGCTGCGCGCCGACGCCGACCGCGAGACCAAGCAGCTGCGCACCGCCACCTCGCACGAGGTGGCCGAGCTCAAGGCCACCGTCGAGCGCGAGGTCGCGACGCTGCGCGCCACGGCCGAGCGGGAGATCACCCAGCTGCGCGCCAAGGCCGCCCGCGAGGCGGAGGAGAAGCGCGCCGAGGCCTCCAAGATGCTGGCCGACGCCCGGGACAAGCGAGACAAGGACCTGCAGGCCCTGCAGCTCGAGCTGGCCGAGCGCCGCGAGAAGTCCGAGCGCGAGGAGTCGCAGCGCCACTCCTCCGCCGTGGCCGCCACGCAGAAGCTCGTCGGCGAGGCCGAGGAGCGCGCCCGTGCCGCCGAGGACCGGGCCAAGGAGATCGAGCAGCGCGCCGAGGCGCGCCGGGTCGAGTCCGAGCGCACCGCCACCGAGACGACCGAGAAGGCCCGCATCGCCGCGGAGAAGGCCGTCAACGAGGCCAAGGCTGAGGCACACCGCCTGGTGTCCGAGGCCCGCAACGAGGCCGAGCTGACCACCACGGCCGCCCGCCGCGAGGTCGACGACCTCACCCGCCAGAAGAACGCGGTCACCGCGCAGCTCGGTCAGATGCTGTCCGGCCTGGCCGGCATCGTCCCCGGCGTCGGCAACAACAACCCGGCGCCGGCCCCGGCGGCCGAGGAGAAGCCGAAGGCCGAGAAGGCCGAATAACGACCCGGCCCACATCTGATCACGCCGCGCCCGGCACCTGCCGGGCGCGGCGTGACTCTTTATGTGAAGATGGACCGCATGTCGCACGGCGGAGACCTGTTCGCGCTCGGTGAGGGCGTCTCATCGGAACCAAGCTTCGATACATCCCTCAAGGGCTTCGACAAGAAGCAGGTGAACCGATACGTCGTCCAGGTCGAGTCCGAACTGGCGACTTTGGCCGCCGAACGTGATCAGGCCATCTCGCAGCTCCAGGCGCTGGCCGGGCAGGTGCAGCAGCTCCAGCTGGAGCTCGCCGACGCCGCGCGCCGCGCCGTGCCGTCCCGGGTCTCCTTCCGGCACCTGGGCGCGCGGGTGGAGCAGATCCTCTCGCTGGCCGAGGACCAGGCCGACGACCTGCGCAACGGCGCCGCCCAGGAGATCGCCGACCAGCGCGGCGAGGCCGAGCGCCTGCTCGCCGACGCCCGTGAGCGCGCCGCCACGGCGTCCCGCGACTTCGACCTGGCCCTGGCCTCCCGGCGTGCCGAGGAGCGCAAGGCCGAGGAGCAGCACCGCGTCGAGCTGATGGAGGAGACGCAGCGCCTGCGCACCGAAGCCCGCGAACTGCTCGCGCACGCCCAGGTGGAGGCGCAGGGGCTGCGCACCGCCGCGGCACAGGAGGCCGCCTCCCGGCGCATCCAGGCCGACAAGGAGATCGCCGCCGCCCGCGCCGAGACCGAGCGCCACGCGGCCGAGAGCCGGGCTCAGGCCGAGCAGCAGCTCGCGGCCGCCGCCGAGCAGGCCGAGCAGCAGCTTGCCGCCGCCGCCGCGCAGGCCGAGCAGCAGTTGGCCGCCGCAGCCGCGGAAGCCGAGCGGAAGCTCACCACTGCGACCGCCGACGCCGCGCAGAAGCTGGCCGACGTGGAGACCCAGGCGACCCAGCGCACCGACCAGGCCGAGCAGGAGGTGGCGCTCGCCCGTGGGCGGGCCGCCGCCGAGCAGGCCGCCGCGGACACCGCCAAGCAGCAGTACGAGGACGGCCAGACCCGCCTGGTGGCGGTGCGGGCCGACATCACGCAGGTCGAGCACCGGCTGGCGGAGCTGAAGCAGCAGCTCCACGTCGAGCTGGAACGGCTGGCCAAGGCACAGCGTGAGGCCGAGGAGGCGGAGCGCCGTCGCGCCGAGGCGTCACGTCCCGCCGAGGAGGCGACCCAGACCCTGTCCATGCCCGCACCACCGGCGCAGGCAGCCGTCCAGCCACCCGCTCAGCCGAAGTCCACCGAGGGCGCACCAGCCCAGGCGTCTCCTGCCCAGTCCGCACCGGAACAGTCGCAGGCCGCCCGGACGCAGCCGACCGGCCAGCAGGCCGGGGACGAGCCCACCATCATGCTGGCCGGCAACGAGCCCACCATCAGCCTGGACGGGCGCAGCACCGACGCCGAGGCCTCCAGCAGGTAACCCTCGAAACCCCTGTGCATCTCGGGATGTCAATGTCCCGAGATGCACGAGCGACCGGCACGCGAAGTTCGCTGACAACCGTTACTGTCGGCCTATGTCCGGCCCTGGAGACGTGCCGCCGGAGATCCTCGACCGGCTGCGACCGATCTGCCGACGGTTGCCGGACACCTACGAGGAACCGGCCTGGATCGGCGTCCGCTGGCGGATCCGCGCGCGGACGGTCGCCCACGTCTACACGCCGGACCCGGAACGGTTTCCGGTCTACGCCCGGCAGCTGACCGCCGGCGAGGCGCCGACCGTGCTGACGTTTCGCACACCCATCGACGACCTGCTCAGCCTGACCGTCCGCGGCTTCCCGTTCTTCCACGCTCCATGGGGCCACAACGTCGCCGCTGCCGTCCTCGGTGACCACACCGACTGGACCGAGATCGCCGAACTGATCACCGACAGCTACTGCGAGATGGCCCCGAAGTTCCTCGTCGCCCGGGTCGCTCTCCCCCCGCCGAGCAGCTGATCAGCAGCGTGGACGAAGGGACGGCAATCGCGTGTGCGTCCGCAGCCGCCGACAGGCCCCCAGGTCAGCGAGGCTTGTCGGCGAAGGCGGCGACGGTGCGATCGGCGTACGCGCTGGCGTCGCCGTACTCCATGGGACCGGGCCAGTCCTTGGGAAGCGGGACCTCGACTTCGGGGGCGACCCGGCGGACGATCTCGTCCAGCACCGTCTCGGCGTCGCCGACCCACAGGTGCTTCGCACCGGGCACGCCGACGACCTCGGCGTGCGGGATCGCGGCGAAACGCTCCGTCGCCTCGGCCGGGCGCAGGTAGTCGTCGTGCTCGGGCACCAGCGCGGTCACCGGTCGGCCGGACTGCGCCCATACCGCCAGGTCTTCGGGCTTGCTGAAACGCAGCGGCGGGGACAGCAGGATCGCGCCCGCGACGGCCGGGTCGCAGCCGTACTTGAGGGCCAGGTCGGTGCCGAAGGACCAGCCGACCAGCCACCGGTTCGGCAGCTCGTGGAACTCCGCGTACTCGATGGCGGCGGCGACGTCGAAGCGCTCCCCCACCGCGTGGTCGAACGCGCCCTCACTGGTGCCGCGCACGCTGGAGGTGCCGCGGCTGTTGAAGCGCAGCACGGCGATCCCGGCCAGCGCGGGCAGCCGCCAGGCGGCCTTGCGGTACACGTGGCTGTCCATCATGCCGCCGTGCGTCGGCAGCGGGTGCAGGCAGATCAGGGTGGCGACCGGGTCGCGGTCGGCGGGGAGCGCCAGCTCCCCGACCAGCTTCAACCCGTCGGCGGTATGCAGTTCGATGTCCTGCCGGCGCGCGGGCAGGATCGAGTTGGCACGGATCGCGGTCACGCCTACAGTCTGCCCGCGGGAGAGGCCGCCCTACCCCCTGACGTCACGGTGATCACACCCGGCCGCTCAGCCGTAACGGGGCGCGTTGCGCGACCGTTCGACGTTGGGTTTGCGCTGGTGACGGCTCCCCCAGCAGCTGCTGTGCCAGTGCCTGCGATCGCCCGCGTCACCCCAGCCCTGCGACGGCCAGGCGACCACGTGCGGCACTCCGGGTCGGATCTCCTGGTGGCACCCCGGGCACTTGTAGGTCTTGTCCGACCGCTCGCCGCTCAGATGCCGGACGGTGAACTCCCCGTCCGGATCGTCATGCACGTACTCCACCCCGCGTCGCGACATGGTCTCATCAAGATCGCGCTCCGGGCGATCCTTCTTGTTGTTACGACGCGGACTCATGTCCCCAAGATACGGCGCACTTCACACGACTCAACGATCTTGCGCGAACGGTTGGGGATATGCCCGATTAGGGCGTGTCATCCCCGCAGTCCGCGCAAGATCGTCGGGGTGGATCGTCAGCGGTGGGTGTGGTCGCGGAAACCGCGGCCGGTTTTGCGGCCGAGGTAGCCGGCGGTGACGAGGTGCTCCAGGAGGGGGGCCGGGGAGAAGCCGGGCTCGCGGAGTTCCAGGTAGAGCTCGCGCTGGATGGCGAGGGAGACGTCGAGGCCGACCACGTCGAGCAGTTCGAAGGGGCCCATGGGGTAGCCGCAGCCGAGCTTCATGGCGGCGTCGATGTCGTCGGCGGTGGCGTAGCTGGCCTCGAGCATCTTCACGGCGTCGTTGAGGTACGGGAACAGCAGCGCGTTGACGATGAAGCCGGCGCGGTCGGCGCAGTCGACGGCGGTCTTGCCGAGGCTGGAGACGACGGCGTCCGCGGTGGCCAGGGTGGCGGCGCTGGTGCGGATGGTGGCCACGACCTCGATCAGCGGCATCACCTGGGCGGGGTTGAAGAAGTGCAGGCCGACCACGTCCGCGGGGCGGTGGGTGGCCATGGCACACTCCACGACCGGCAGGCTCGACGTGGTGGTGGCCAGCACGGTGCCGGGCTTGCAGATCTCGTCGAGGCTGGCGAACAGCGCCTTCTTGACGCTCAGCTCCTCGACGACGGCCTCGACGACCATGTCCACGTCGGCCAGGTGGTCCAGGTTGGTGGACCAGGTGATCCGGCCGATGGCCGCGTCGCGCTCGGCCTCGGTGAGCTTGCCGCGCACCACGCCCTTGTTCAGCGAGGTCTTCACGGTCTCGCAGACCTTCGCGGACTTCTCCGCGCCGCGGGTCACGCTCAGCACCTCGTACCCGGCCTTGGCGAAGACCTCGATGATGCCGGTGGCCATGGTGCCCGAGCCGACCACGCCGACCGTGCCGATCGGGCGCGGGGCCGCCTCGTGCTCGCCGGCGGCCGGGGTCAGCTCGTCGGCCACCACGACCGGCGAGCCCTGCTTCTCGTACGTGTAGAAGCCGCGGCCGGTCTTGCGGCCCAGCAGGCCCGCGGTCACCATCTGCTTGAGCAGCGGCGCCGGGGCGTGGCGGCGGTCGCGGCCGCCGCGGCGGTACATGGTGTCGAGGATCTCGTACGCCGTGTCCAGGCCGATCAGGTCCATCAGCGCGAGCGGGCCCATGGGCAGGCCGCAGCCCTGCTTCATGGCCGCGTCGATGTCCTCGCGGGTGGCGTAGTGGTTCTCGAACATGGTGACGGCGTGGTTCAGGTAGCCGAACAGCAGCGCGTTGGCGATGAACCCGGCCCGGTCGCTGATGGTCACGTCGGTCTTGCCGAGGCGGGCGCAGAGCGCCTCCACGTCGGCCACGACCTCGGGCGCGGTCACCACGGTGCGGATGATCTCGACCAGCTTCATCACCGGCGCGGGGTTGAAGAAGTGCACCCCGATGACCTGGTTGGGCCGGTGGGTGGCCACCGAGATCTCGGTGACCGACAGCGAGCTGGTGTTGGTGGCCAGGATGGCGTGCGGCGGGCAGACCTTGTCCAGCTCGGCGAAGATCGCCTGCTTGAGGTCCAGGTGCTCGGGCACCGCCTCGATCACGAAGTCGACGCTGTGCAGCGCGGCCAGCCCGACCTGGAAGTCGACCCGGGCGTGCAGCGCGTCGCGGTCCTCCGCGGACAGCTTGCCCTTGGCCACGGCCCGGTCGGTCGAGCCGGAAAGGTTGGCCCGGCCCCGCTCCAGCGCGCCCTCGCTGATCTCCACGGCCACGACGTGCAGGCCGTTGCGCGCGAATACCTCGACGATGCCGGCGCCCATGGTGCCGAGGCCGACCACGCCCACCGTGTTGATTTCGCGAGCCACAGTGCCCATCCCATCTCCCGAACGATCGCTAAGGTTACTCGGGAGTCTGCCAGAGCCCCTGCCTTCCCACACCCTGCCCCCGAAGTGAACATAGCCACTCATCAGCAGGCGCAAAGGAAGGGCACCTGCACATCGCCATGCGTTGCAGAAGGTGCCCTTGTTAACGCTTCCTTGGCTGAGTAGCCGGGCGAGCGCCGTCGCCGCACAGGTCAGAGTGGGTGAGGGGCACCCGCCCGGACGGCTGCGGCCACGGCTGCGGCACCCTCGCGGCCCAGCGTGATCGTGTAATGGTTCACGTCCGGCACATCGGTCTCCGCCACACCCGGCAGCCATTCGCTCGCCCGGCCCGGGGTGTAGAGCGGGGCGTCCGGGTCGTCGAACATGCCTCGCGGGGCGCGCAGGAACACGGCGGGGCAGGGCAGCGGAGCGGGCGTCGTGCCCGGCAACGCGTAGAGGTCCTGGCCGTCCCGGACCGCGGCCTGCATCCGGCAGGCGGCGCGCAGCTGCGGCTCCTCGTCCACCAGGTCGTAAGCGAGATAAGCGTCGGCCCCCGCCGGCCAGGGATCGAAGGACGGGTGCTGCCGCCACAGCGCCAGATACTCGTCCCGATCCGCGAAGGTCATGTTCAGCCGCGCGAAGACGGCACCGACCGTCGTGGCGATCGCCTCCTCCAGCGCGGCCGGGCCACCGGACGCGTCGATGCCC
This sequence comes from Catellatospora sichuanensis, assembly GCF_007483665.1. Lineage (GTDB taxonomy): Bacteria > Actinomycetota > Actinomycetes > Mycobacteriales > Micromonosporaceae > Catellatospora > Catellatospora sichuanensis. The sequence continues at coordinate 167,549 of NZ_ML660189.1, read as the reverse complement.
GGCGGCAGCGGCAGCGGAGCCCCGCCGTCGACGAGGATCAGGCGTTCGGCCAGCTCCGGAAAGCGGCGCGCGGTCTCCGCGACCACGAAGCCGCCCATCGAGTGGCCGACCAGGGTCACCGGGCCGTCGGCGTACGCCCGGACGACCGCGACGATGTCGGTGGCGTGCTCGGCCATGCCGTACGGGCCGGGCAGGTCACGACTGCCGCCCCGGCCGCGCAGGTCCACGGCGACCACCCGGTGGTCGCGGCCCAGCTCGGGACCGATCAGCGTCCAGGCCAGGTGCGACGACGTGATCCCGTGCACCGCGACGACCACCGGCCCGCGCTCGCCCCATACGCCCACCCGCAGCTCACCGCCGCGGACGGGCACGACGTCCATCCGGTACGCCACCAGGTCACCCATACCCGCTCCTCACTCGCGTGCGCCGGATGCTGCCACACCGGACGCGCCGCGCCAGTGGTGTCCGCCCACACAATCCGCGGGACGGCGTAGCACCGCCGCCTCACGCCGTCCCAGGTTGGCGGCGCGCAGTCGTCGCGCATGTCAGGAAGGGCACCTTCTACAACACACAGCGATGTGAAGGTGCCCTTCCTTGCTCTCGGGCGGGAAGTCGGTTGCTGGGGGGCATGCCGGGCGGCGACCATTCTCGGCATGTCGACACTCAAGGTCACCGCGGAACGGCTGGTGATCCACCCGCACAACAATGCCGACGCGCTCGAGCTCGCCGAGGTGGGACGGCTGCGCGCGGTGGTCGCCAAGGGCGCTTTCCGCACCGGGGACCACGCCGTCTACCTGCCCGAAGGCTCCGTGCTACCGGAGCCGCTCATCGCCGAGCTCGGCCTCACCGGCCGCCTCTCGGGCGCGAACAAGGACCGCATCACCGCGGTACGCCTGCGCGGCGAGCTGTCCCAGGGCATCGTCTGCCTGCCGAAGGCGCTGTCCGACGTGGACCTGGCCCAGGCGGCCGCGGCGGGCACGGACTTCGCGGAACTGCTCGGCGTGGTCAAGTGGAACCCGCCGGTGCCGGTGCACCTGGCCGGGGACATGATGCCCGCGGCCGACCTGCTGCCCTGGCTGGAGGTGGAGAACGTCCGCCGCTACCCGGACCTGTTCACGGCCGGCGAGCAGGTGATCGCCACCGAGAAGATCCACGGCTCGGCCACGCTGATGACGCTGGTCGCGGCCACCGGCGAGGTGTACGCGTCCTCGAAGGGCTTCGGCAAGCAGCGCCTGGCCATCAAGCAGGCCGACGGCAACCTGTACTGGCGGGCGATCCGCACGTACGGCCTGCCCGCGTTCGCCGCGGCGGTCGCCGGCGCGCTCGGCGCGGCCCGGGTCGGCGTCTTCGGCGAGGTGTTCGGCCGGGGCGTGCAGGACCTGCCGTACGGCGCGAACGCCGGGGTGCGTCCCGGCTACGCGGTGTTCGACGTCTGCGTGGACGCCGGGGACGGCGTGCGCTGGCTGACCCTCGACGAGTACGCGCCGCTCGCCGCGGAGCACGGGGTGCCCCTGGTCCCCGTGCTGTACCGGGGCGCCTACGACGAGCAGGCGCTGATCGCGCTGGCCGACGGCACCGAGACGGTCTCCGGTACCGGCGCGAACCTGCGCGAGGGCCTGGTCGTGCGGTCGACGCCGGAGCGCTACAGCCCGGTGACCGGTGGCCGCGCCATCGGCAAGCTGGTCTCCCCCGCCTACCTCACCCGCAAGGGCGGCACCGAGTACGAGTAGGCGGCTTCGCCGTAGATCTTGGCTGTCTGCCGTCGTCCCGGCGGCGGCAGACAGCCGGGATCTCGCGGCGTACGGGGTTGGCCGCGTGGGCGGGGCGGTCCACGGACTAGCCTGTGAGCGTGCGTTATGTCGTGATCACAGGCGTGTCCCGCGGGCTGGGTGAGGCGCTGCTGAACCAGTTCGAGACCGACGAGGACACCACGGTGCTGGCGCTGGGTCGCGGCTTCACCGACGCGCAGCGCATCGCCGCCGGTCCGCGGCTGGTCCTGCGCCACTGCGAGCTGGCCGAGCCGTCCACCCTGCCGCACGCGTCCGAACTGAACGAGCTGATCGCGGACGCCGACGAGGTGGTGCTGATCCACAACGCCGCGGTGGTCGCCCCGATCGGGCCGATCGGCGACCTCGAGCCGGACGAGCTGGCCAACGCGGTCGCGGTGAACCTGACCGCGCCGATGCTGCTGACCAACTCCCTGCTGGCGGCCCTGCCCGCGACGGCCCGAGCCGTGATCATGTTCGTCTCCTCGGGCGCGGCGCACCGGGTCATCGACGGCTGGTCGGCGTACTCGGCGACCAAGCGCGGGGCCGAGGAGTTCTTCGCGCACCTGGCCGAGCAGTACGCGGACGAGCCCCGGATCAAGGTGGAGATCGTCAACCCGGGCGTGATGGACACCGGCATGCAGGAGACGATCCGGGCCGCCCGGTTCGCCGGGCAGCAGCGCTTCCTCGACCTGTATGAGAACAACGAGCTCCCCGACCCGGCGGCGATCGCGGCCCGGCTGATCGAGGACCACCTCCATGCGTGAGGATGTTTCGGATTACTCGTGAGTAGGCCTAGACTGCGCGCGTGACCACCATCTCATCCCTGCCGCCCGGCGCGAGTGTCGTCGAGGCCGGCGAGCTGATCTCGACGAACCCCGCCACCGGTGACGAGGTGGCCCGCCTGCCCGTCGCCACCGCCGCGGACGTGGCCGCCGCCGTCGAGCGGGCCCGCGTCGCGAGCGTCTGGTGGGCCGGGCTGGGCTGGCGCGAGCGCCGCCGGCGGTTGCTGGCCTGGCGCAGCCTGCTGGTGACCCGCATCCACGAGCTGGCCGAGCTGATGCACCGCGAGGGCGGCAAGCCGGTCGACGAGGCGCTGCTGGAGATCGTCGTCTCGGTCGACCACGCCGCCTGGGCCGCCAAGCACGCCCGCAAGGTGCTCGGCCCGCGCCGCGTCGGCGGCTCACTGATGCAGTCCGAGTACGCCGCGCACCTGGAGTACCAGCCGTTCGGTGTCATCGGCGTGCTCGGCCCGTGGAACTTCCCGATCTTCACCCCGTTCGGCTCCATCGCGTACGGGCTGGCCGCGGGCAACGCCGTGGTGTTCAAGCCCAGCGAGTACACCCCCGCCGTCGGCCAGTTCTACGTGGACGCGTTCGCCGAGGTCGTGCCGGAGCACCCGGTGCTGCAGATCGTGCACGGCACCGGTGAGACCGGCGCGGCGCTGTGCCGGTCCGGCGTGGACAAGCTGGCCTTCACCGGCTCCGCGGCGACCGGCCGCAAGGTGATGGCCGCCTGCGCCGAGTCGCTGACCCCGGTGCTCATCGAGTGCGGCGGCAAGGACGCGCTGATCGTGGCCGACGACGCCGACCTCGACGCGGCGGCCGAGGCGGCGGCCTGGGGCGCCAACTTCAACGCCGGCCAGGCCTGCGTCGGCATCGAGCGGGCGTACGTGCACGAGCGGGTGTACGACGCGTTCGTGAGCAAGCTGGTGGCGCGGACCGAGAAGCTGACGGTCGGCGAGCAGGTCGGCCCGATCACCATGCCCGGCCAGCGCGACATCATCGCCCGGCACATCGACGACGCCCTGAACAGCGGTGGACGCGCCCTGCTCGGCGGCCCCGACTCGGTGCAGGGCGCGTACGTCAAGCCGACGATCCTGGTCGACGTGCCGGAGACCTCGGCGGCCGTGCGCGAGGAGACGTTCGGGCCGACCATCACGGTCACCAAGGTCGCCTCGATCGAGGAGGCGATCACGCTGGCCAACGACTCGGCGTACGGGCTGGGGTCGGCGGTGTTCTCCAAGCGCCACGGCATGGCGATCGCACGGCGGCTGCGCACCGGCATGACCGCGGTGAACTCGGCGTTCTCCTTCGCGGTGCTGCCCACGCTGCCCTTCGGCGGCGTCGGCGCGTCGGGCTTCGGCCGCATCCACGGCGCGGACGGCCTGCGCGAGTTCACCCGCGCCAAGGCCATCGCCCGGCGACGCATGCCGAGCCTGCCGGCGCTGCTCACCTTCGAGCGCACGCCGTCGGCGGTCCGGCTGGCGCTGACCGTGACGAAGCTGCTGCACGGTCGCGACCGCTGATCCGAAAACACCACGAGGCCCCCGGCGCACCCGCCGGGGGCCTCGCTGTTTGCGCTCCATAATTATGGTAGCTACTGTCATTTTCTAGTGACTATCATTTTGGAGGAGCTGTCATGCAGGTTGGACGGCGCTGGTGGGCGCTCGGCGCGCTCGTGCTCAGCGTGCTCGTGGTGGGACTGGACGGGACGGTGCTCAACGTCGCGCTGCCCACGATCGCGGCGGACCTGGACGTGGGCACCGCCGGGCTGCAGTGGGTCGTCAACGCGTACGTGCTGGTGTTCGCGGGTCTGATGCTGCCGTTCGGGGCGCTGGGCGACCGCTACGGCCGTCGCCGGCTGCTCCTGGTCGGCCTGGCCGTGCTCGGCGCGGCCTCGCTGATCTCGGTTTTCTCCGATGGGCTGGCCGCGCTGCTGGCCGCCCGCACCCTGATGGGCCTCGGCGCGGCGATCCTCACCCCGACCGCGGTCGCGGTGCTGCCCGCGCTGTTCGCGCCCGCCGAGCGGCCGAAGGCGGTCGCGGTGCTGATGCTGGGCCTGGGCCTGGGCATCCCGCTCGGGCCGATCGTCGGCGGTTACCTGCTCGACCACTTCTGGTGGGGCTCGATCTTCCTGATCAACGTGCCGGTCGCGGCGCTCGGCATGATCGCGGTGGCGCTGCTGATGCCGGAGAACCGCGATCCGCACCCGCGCCCCGCCGACCTGCCCGGCGGCCTGCTCTCCACGACCGGGTTGGTGACCCTGGTGTACGGGATCGTCGCCGCCCCCGAACGCGGCTGGGGCGACCCGCTGGTGCTGGCCGCGCTGACCGGCGGCGTGCTGCTGCTCACCGCCTTCGTGTGGTGGGAGCGGCGCACCGCCCATCCGATGATCGATCTGCGGCTGTTCGGCGACCCCGGTTTCCTGTGGGGCGCGGTCGCCGCCACGATCCTCTCCTTCGGCCTGTTCGGACTGCTCTTCGTGGTGCCGCAGTACCTGTCGTTCGGATTCGGCTACGACGCCCTGGGCACCGGCGTCCGGCTGCTGCCCCTGATCGGCGGCCTGTTCGTGGCGTCGCCGCTCGCGGCACGGCTGTCCGTCCGGATCGGCCACCGGCTGCCGGTCACCGCGGGCCTGCTCATCACCGCGGCCGGGCTGGCCCTCGGGGCGACGACCGGACCCACCACCGGGTACGGCTTCGCGGCCACCTGGTGCGCGGTCGTCGGCTTCGGCACCGGCCTGGCGCTGGCCCCGGCAATGGACGCCGTGCTGGGCGCGCTGCCGCCAGAGCGGGCCGGCTCCGGCACCGCACTGACGATGACCATGCGGCAGGCCGCCGGGGCGCTCGGCGTCGCCCTGCTGGGCAGCCTGCTCAACGCCGTCTACACCGGACGGGTCGACGTCGCCGGGCTCGGGGCCGACGCGGCGCGGACCGCGCAGGACTCGGCCGCGGGCGCGTACGCCGTGGCCGCCCTGTTGGACCGGCCGGAGCTGGCGGCGAGCGCGCACGACGCGTTCGTCGCGGGCATGGCCGCGGTGCTGTGGTGCTGCGCGGCGATCGCGGTCGCCGGGGCGGCGCTGACCGCCCTGCTCCTGCCCGCCCGCCGCGCCGACCCCGGCGATGGTGGAGAATCCGCACATGAGCTCGTCGGGGTTGCGTGAGCGCAAGAAGCAGAAGACCCGCTGGTTGATCCAGGAGCACGCGCTGCGGCTGTTCACCGAGCAGGGCTACGACGCCACCACGGTGGAGCAGATCGCCGCGGCCGCCGAGATCTCCCCCAGCACGTTCTTCCGGTACTTCGCCACCAAGGAGGACGTCGTCCTCGACGACGAGTACGACCCGATGCTGGCGTCCGCGGTCGCCGCGGCGCCGGTCGGGATGGGGCCGGTCGACGCACTGCGGCACGCCGTGCGGAGCACGCTCGGCAACCTGCCGGACGCGGACCGCGACAAGTTGCTCCTGCGCGCCCGCCTGCAGAACTCCGTGCCCGCGGTGCGTGCCCGCCTGCTCGACAACCTGCTCGGCAACATCAAGCTGATCAGCGCCGCGGTCGCGCCACGCACCGGCCGCCCCGAGGACGACCTGGAGGTGCAGATCATGGCCGGCGCCTGCTTCGGCGCCATGCTCCCCGCCATCTTCGCCTGGGTCGACTCCAACGGCACCCTCGACCTCGCCAAGATCGTCGATGACTCCCTCACCAAGGTAGGCAAAGGCTTCACCCCCTAACCCACCCCGCCCCGCCCCCGCCCCACCCCAAGATCGCGACGATCTTGCGCGAACTGTTACGCCTTTGCCCGTTTCGGGCGTGTCGCACCCACAGTCCACGCAAGATCGTCTGGATCTTGGGGGTTAGAAGAGGGTTAGTTCGTCTTTCTTGGTGCCGCGGAGGCGGTCGTAGTCGACTACCACGCAGCGGATTCCTCGGTCTTCGGCGAGGACTCGGGCTTGGGGCTTGATCTCCTGGGCGGCGAAGATGCCGGCCACGGGGGCGAGCAGGGGGTCGCGGTTGAGGAGTTCCAGGTAGCGGGTCAGCTGTTCTACGCCGTCGATCTCGCCGCGTCGTTTGATCTCGACGGCTACGTGGGCCTTGGCGGCGTCGCGGCAGAGCAGGTCGACCGGGCCGATGGCGGTCATGTATTCGCGGCGGACCAGGGTGAAGCCCTCGCCGAAGGTGTGGGGGGCGGCGGCCAGCAGCTCCTGGAGGTGGGCTTCGACGCCGTCCTTCTGGAGGCCGGGGTCGGGGCCGAAGACGTGGGAGGTGTCCTCGAAGATCTCCTCGAGGGCGATCCTGAGCTCCTCACCTGCCTTGTTGACCACGCGCCACACGCCGGGTTCCTCGACCAGCTTGCAGGGTGGGCTCATCCAGTTCAGCGGCTTGTATGCCCGGTCGTCGGCGTGGATCGAGACCGAACCGTCCGCCTTCACGATGAGCAGGCGTTTGGCGGAGGGGAGATGGGATGACAGCCGTCCGACATAGTCGACGGTGCACCGGGCGATGACGAGACGCACCGAAACAGCCTAAGGGACGCGTATCCGCCGTAGCGTTCGCGTCCGTTGCACGAGCGGGGCATGCTGGGAGCGTGCTCGAACTTCTCACCGGTACGGGGCTGGCCACGGCGGCGGGACTGAACGCCTACATCCCGCTGCTGGTGATCGGCATGCTGGACCGGTACACCAATCTGATCAATCTGCCCTCGGCCTGGTCATGGCTGAGCAACGGGTGGGTGCTGCTGATCCTCGCGGTGCTGCTGGCGATCGAGTTCGTCGCCGACAAGGTGCCGGTGGTGGACAGCGTCAACGACGTGGTGCAGACGGTGGTCCGGCCGACCGCGGGTGGCATGGCCTTCGCGGCGGGTTCGGGCTCCGAGACCGTCACGGTCACCGACCCGTCGGCGCTGTGGACGCAGAAATTGTGGATACCGATCGTGATCGGGCTGCTCATCGCGCTCACGGTGCACAGCACCAAGGCGGTCGCCCGCCCGGTGATGAACGCGGCCACGCTCGGTGTGGCGGCTCCGGTCGTGTCCACGGTCGAGGACGGCGCGAGCGCGAGCCTGTCGGTCGTCGCCATCATCATCCCGTTCCTGGTGGTCGTCTTCCTGATCGGCCTGGTCTGGTGGATGATGACCGTTTCCCGAAGGCGGCGGCAGCGGCGCACGGTCCGGGCACTGTCGGAAAAGTAGCTACCGCCGCCAGGCGTGGCGAAAGGGTTATAAACGGGCGAAAACGTCATACTCTCGCGGAGGAATTCCATCCGATCCCCCGTGGAGGTGCCGTGGCCAGCGTCGCCGAGGTCAAAGCCGCCATCGATGCCGCCATGCTGCATGTGCAGGAAGGCCAGGACGCGGTCCGTTCCGCCAACGACCGGCTCGGCGAGGCCCAGCTCAGCCTTGCCACGGCCGTGGAGGGCTCCGGACACGAGGCCGTGACCGCCGCGCAGGCCGCACTCGCCCAGGCCGCCTCGGAACTCGAGGAGTGCCTCACCGCGACGCTGCACGCGGTGGAGCAGGCCGAGTCGTACGTCGCGACGCTGTGAGCGCCCTCATGAACGAGCGAATCAGCGTGCCCGGATCAGCTCACGCCGTCGGTGACGAGCGTAGCGAGCGAATCAGCAGGCCCAGGTCAGCTCATGCCGTCGGTGACGAGCGCAGCAAGGAGGCGACGGCATGAGCCTCGTTCAAGATCTTGCCGACCAGTTGCGGGTGGCCCGCGAGGAACTGCCGCTGCCGCAGGTCTCCGCCGCCGCCGAACGCCTGCGCAGCGCCACCGGGCTGCTGGCCTGGGTGCTGCACCACAGCGCGACCCCGGTCAGCGTGCCCGACCTGAGCCGCGCCGTCGAGCGCCTGGACCACGCCGCCGCCGCGCTGCGGGTCGCCCAGGACCGGCTCGACGAGTACGCGCTGGCGCTGGGCATGCCCGCCGATACACACGCCCGCCACGACGAGGGCTGGCAGGCCACCGTGCCCGCCCAGGCCCCGCGCGGGGAGGCCACCGGCTCCGGTGACTGCCGCCTCGCCGACTGGTGGGGAGAGCGGATCGCCGCGCTGACCGGCGAGGGCTTCTCCGCGTCCACGCTCACCGGCGACCGCGCCGACGCCGCGCAGTCCAGCGCCGAGCTGCTGCGCCGCTGCGTACAGGCGGCCCACGACGGCGACCGCAGGCGGCTGCACCGCCACCTGGCCGCGGCGGGCCCCGCCGTCGGCCTCGGCCTGGCCGCGATCGCACCGCCGCTGCTGCGCCAGCTCGCCGCCGACCTGGTCGGCTACCCGCCGCGGCTGGAGGACCTGGCCCGGGTACGCCGGGCCGCCCTGGCGCTGCCCTCGGAGCTGCTGCCGCAGCTGCCCGCCGAGGCGGCCGAGGAGATCGTGGCGCGGGTCTGCCACACCTCGCCTCAGCGCACCGCCGACCGGGCGCCCACCCACCCGGTGGACGCCGCCACCGCCGCCGCGCTGCTGGTCGCCGCGCTGCTGCGGGCCAACGGCCGGCCCGCCGACGAGCTGAACCAGATCATCGAGGCCGAACGGGCCGCCGCCGGGGCCGCGCAGCAGCGGGCCACCGAACGGGCCGAGGCCCACCGGGCCGCGCTGCGCATCACCGACAGCGGCCGCCGCCGCTCCGCCGTCGACGAGCTGGGCCGCGTCACGCAGCCCACGGCTCGCCGCCGCAGCGGTGGCTGAGCAGGACGCCGCGACTGCGCCGACCAGCCGAGGGATCGTCGCGGCGGTACGCAGGGAACTGGCCGCGGCCCGGCACGCCGCCCGCGCCTCGCTGGCCGCCACCGCGGCCGCCCGGGCCGCCGCGCTGGCGCAGCTCGACGCCGTCCGGCGCTCGGCTCCGCGACGGCGCGACGAGCTGCTGTCGACGCGTGACACGGCCCTGGCCGAGGCACGGGCCCGTCGCGAGCGGGAGACCGCGAAACTCGGCCGGGGCCTGCTCGGGCTCGCCGAGGCCGCCGCGCCCGGCACCGCGGGCAGCCCGTGGACGTCGTGGCGACCCGGGATGAAGCCGGAGCAGCAGGCCGGGCTCACCCCCGGACTGCTGCGAGTCGGCTCGCTGGTGCAGGAGCCCGCACCGGCGACGCCCGTCCCGGCCCTGGTGCCGCTGCTGGACACCGCACACCTGAGCGTGTCCGGCGATGGCGTGGCCGCGGTGGACGCCCTGATCGGGGCGATGCTGCTGCGCGCGCTGGCGTCGGTGCCGCCCGGTTCGCTGCGGATCAGCGTGTACGACCCGGGCCGGCTCGGCGGCGCACTGGCCGGGCTCGCCCCGCTGGCCCCGGCGGGCCTGATCTCGTACCTCGGGCCGGGCGGGCTCGCCCCGCTGCTCGACGACCTCGCCGAGCAGATCCGCCGGATCAACGAGAACGTGCTCGGCGGGGTCTACCTGAGCGTGGCCGAGCTGGCCGCGGAGACGGGCCGCCGCCCCGAGCCCTGGCGGGTGGCGGTGCTGCTGGCCGACCCGAACGGCGCGGAGCTGTCCAAGGCCGAGCGGGCCCAGCTCGACCGGGTCGCCCGCACCGGCGTCGCGGCCGGCGTACACCTGATCAGCCGGGGTTTCGACCTCGCCGCCGACACCGACGTCGAGTCGATCGCGATCCGGGCCAACGGCACGGCCCGCACCAGCCTCACCGGCGAGATCCCGGTGCGGCTGGACGCCCCGCCGGGTGCGGCCCTGGTCACCGGGGTCTGCCGGGCGCTGGCCGAGCAGGCCACCGCCGGGCCGCCGCCGGTGCCGTTCGCCGCGCTGCTGCCCGACGAGATCTGGCAGCAGTCCTCGGCCGAGGCGCTGCGCGCGCCGATCGGCGAGGGCACCGACGGCCGCTTGGTCGAGCTGGTGCTCGGCGACGACCCGCCGCACGCCCTGATCGGCGGCCCGTCCGGCTCGGGCAAGACGAACCTGATCTACTGCTGGCTGGCCGCGTTGGCCACCCGCTACTCCCCCGGTGAGCTGTCGCTGTACCTGCTGGACTTCAAGGAGGGCGTGTCCTTCGCCCGCTTCGCCCCCGGCACCCGCGACCCCAGCTGGCTGCCGCAGGTGCGGCTGGTCGGCGTCAACGTCAACAGCGACCGGGAGTTCGGCCTGGCCCTGCTGCGGCACCTGGCCGAGGAGCTCAAGCGCCGGGCCACCGCCGCCAAGCAGCACGAGGCGACCAAGCTCGCCGAGCTGCGGGCCGAGGACCCGGCAGGCAACTGGCCGCGCATCGTCGCCGTGATCGACGAGTTCCAGGTGCTGCTCGGCGCCCGCGACGCGGTCACCAGCGAGGCGGTGGACCTGCTGGAAGACCTGGCCCGCCGGGGCCGCTCGCAGGGCATCCACCTGGTGCTGGCCAGCCAGGACGTGTCCGGCATCGAGGCGCTGTGGGGCCGCTCCGGCCTGGTCTCGCAGTTCACGCTGCGCATCGCGCTGCCCAAGGCGCGCCGCATCCTGTCCGATGTGAACCTGGCCGCCGAGCTGATCCCGCGCTGCCACGCCGTGGTCAACGCCGACTCCGGCGTGCCGTCGGCCAACACCATCGTGCGGCTGCCCGACGCGGGCGACCGCGCGACCTGGCTCGGACTGCAGGAGCAGCTGTGGTCGGCCCGGCCCGACGGCGCCGAGCCGCCCCGGCTGTTCGACGGCGACTCCCGCCCGCTGTTCCCCCTGCTGCCGCCACCGCCCGCGCCGGAACTGCCCGCCTCGGTGGGCGCGGTGGCCCTGCTCGGCGAGACCATCGACGTGACGGGCCGCCCTGCCACACTGCGGCTGAACCGCGCGCCCGGCCGCAACCTCGCCGTGCTCGGCACCCGGGCCGACGAGGCCTGCGCGGTGCTGCTGGCCGCCGGGCACGCCCTGGGCAGCCAGCACACGTCCGGCTCGGCCCGGTTCAGCGTGCTGTGCCTGGACTCCGATGCGACCACGCCCGCCAAGTCGCTGCACGCGGTGCTCGAGGCCCGCCACCGCTGCGACTGGTACGACGCCGACGGCGTCACCGGCCTGCTGGCCGAACTGGCCCAGGAGCCGCCACCCGACGCCGGAGGCCGCGACCGCGGTGCTCCCGAGCTGCCTGCTCCCCCGCACTACGTCTTCGCCTTCGCGATGGACGCGGTCGCCGCGCGGCTGGCCGCCAAGCCAGGACCGGGCCTGCCCAGCGGCCACGAGCTGCTGCGCACCGTGCTCGCCCGCGGGCCGGAACGGCGCACCCACCTGCTCGGCTGGTGGCGTACGGTCGCCCGGCTGCGCGACGATCTCGGCGGCCCCGGCGCCCGTTTCGACGCGATCGGCGCCTGGGTGGCGCTCGACGTGCACGGGCCCGAGCTGTCCGCGCTCTACCCGCAGCCCGGCGGGCCGGCCTGGTTCCCCCGGCTCAACCGGGCCCTGCACTTCGACCGCGCGGTGCACCAGCGAGCGCAGATCATCATCCCGTACGAGGTGGCCCCGTGACCTCCCCGCCGACGGTCCGCTACCGCGCGCTGATCGCCGACCTGGTCGCCGCGTCCCGGCGGCACGAGGCGGCGCTTACCGCGGCCGTGCAGTCCCATGCGGACGGCATCGCCACCATCGAGCACGACCTTGCCGCGGCCGACGACGCGGTGGTCGCGGCGACCGCCCGGATGGCGCACGCGCAGCGCCTCGTCGCGCAGACCGACCTCGCGGCGGGCGCCCTGTGGGACGAGCTGAAGCAGGTACGCGGCCGCCGCGGCCGGCGGCTGGGCCCCGTGCCGCCCCCGCTGCCGCTGCCCGAGCAGCCCGCCTCCGCCGCCACCGACCCGATCCCGCTGCTGGAGAGCGCCGCCGCCCGCATCGACCGGGCCCAGCGCGGCGGTGAGAAGCTGCCGCCGCTGATCCTGCCGCTGCTGTTCGCCCTCGGCGCGGCCTGCGCCGCCGTGGTCACCCTGATCGCGGCCTTCCTGCAGGACCACGGCCCGGCCGGCCTGCTCGCCGGCTGGCTGGTCCTGCTCGGCGCGCCGCTCTCGGGCCTGCTCCCCGGCCGCGACCTCGCCGACCGCTGGTTCGGCGCCCGCCTCGACCCCGGCGCCATCGCCCTCACCATCCTGGCCGGCATGCTCGCCACCACCGCCCTCACCCTCGCCTGACCCCCGCGCACCCCGAGCTCCACCGCGTTGATCATGAACTTGTGGCACGGCTCGACGGCGCGTCGTGCCCCTAACTTCATGATCGGTCCGGATCGGCGGGACGCGATCGGTGCGGCGGATCAGGCCAGGCCGTGGCGTTCGCGTACCACGGTGACGAGTTCGGCCATGATGTCGGTGAGGGCGAAGTCCTTGGGGGTGAAGACGCGGGCCACGCCGGCCTCGCGCAGCACCTCGGCGTCGTCCTCGGGGATGATGCCGCCGACGACGACCGGCAGATCGGCCAGCCCGGCCGCGCGCAGCCCGTTCAGCACCGCGGGCACCGCGTTGAGGTGCGAGCCGGACAGCACCGACAGGCCGACCAGGTCCACGTCCTCCTGCACCGCCGCCGCGACGATCTGCGCCGGGGTGAGACGGATGCCCTGGTAGACGACCTCGAACCCGGCGTCGCGGGCCCGTACGGCGATCTGCTCCGCGCCGTTGGAGTGCCCGTCCAGGCCCGGCTTGCCGACCAGCAGCCGCAGCGCCGGGCGCGCCAGCTCGCGGGCCGTGGCGTGCACGCGCTCGCGGACCCGGGCCAGTGACCCGTCCCCGCCGCCGGAGACGCCGCTGCTCAGCCCGGTGGGGGCGCGGTACTCGCCGAACACCTCGCGCAGCACGCCCGCCCACTCGCCGGTGGTGACCCCGGCGCGTACGCACTCCAGCGTGGCCGGCATCAGGTTGCGTGACCCGGCGGCCTCGGCCCGCAGCCGGTCCAGCGCCTCGGCGGCGGCCGACCCGTCGCGCTCGGCGCGCCAGCGCTGCACCGCGTCGATCGCGGCCTTCTCCGCGGCCGGGTCGACCTGCTCGATGGCCTGCGCGCCCGCGGCGGTCAGCGGCGACGGCTCGGTCTCGATGAACCGGTTGACGCCGACCACCACGTCCTCGCCGGACTCGACCCGCCCGCGACGGCGGGCCAGCGAGGCGACCAGGGCGCTCTTGAGGTGCCCGCTCTCCACGGCGACGACCGCGCCGCCGAGTTCCAGCACTTCGGCCAGCTGCTTGCGGGCCCCGTCGGCGATCTCGTCGACCAGCCCTTCGACCACGTGCGACCCGGCGAACAGGTCGGGGTATTCCAGCAGGTCCGACTCGTACGCCAGGACCTGCTGGAGGCGCAGCGACCACTGCTGGTCCCACGGGCGGGGCAGGCCGAGGGCCTCGTTCCAGGCGGGCAGCTGCACGGCGCGGGCGCGGGCGTCGCGGGACAGGGTGACGCCGAGCATCTCCAGCACGATCCGGGCGACGTTGTTCTCCGGCTGCGGCTCGGTCAGCCCCAGCGAGTTGACCTGTACGCCATAGCGCAGGCGGCGCTGCTTGGCGTCGGTGACGCCGTACCGGTCACGGGTGATCTCGTCCCAGAGCCGGTTGAACGCGCGCATCTTCGCCATCTCCTCGACGAAGCGCACGCCGGAGTTGACGAAGAACGACACGCGCTGCACGACCTCGCCCATGCGCTCGGGCGGGACCTGGCCGCCGTCGCGCACCCGGTCCAGCACCGCGACCGCGGTGGCCAGCGCGAAGCCGACCTCCTGCACGGGCGTCGCGCCGGCCTCCTGGAGGTGGTACGAGCAGATGTTGACCGGGTTCCAGGCGGGCGCGTTCGCCACGGTCCACGCGACGACGTCGGTGGTCAGGCGCAGCGACGGGCCGGGCGGGAAGATGTACGTCCCGCGCGACAGGTACTCCTTGATGATGTCGTTCTGGGTGGTCCCCGCCAGCGCGGCCGGGTCTGCACCCTGCTCCTGCGCGACGGTGACGTACAGCGCGAGCAGCCACATCGCGGTGGCGTTGATGGTCATGCTGGTGTTCGCGGCGGCCAGGTCGATGCCGTCGAACAGGGCCCGCGCGTCGCCGAGGTGCGCCACGGGCACACCGACCCGGCCCACCTCTCCGGCGGCGAGCTCGTGGTCGGGGTCGTAGCCGGTCTGCGTGGGCAGGTCGAAGGCGACCGACAGCCCGGTCTGGCCCTTGGCCAGGTTCCGCCGGAAGAGCGCGTTGGTGGCCGCCGCGTTCGAGTGGCCGGCGTAGGTGCGCATGACCCAGGGACGGTCACGATCGGCGAGACGAGGCTCCATACGCCGATGCTAAGTGAACGTTCAGTAACTTGTGCCGGTGAAGTATCTCACTGGGGGTTCGTGGCGTCGCTCGCGTCCGGCCGAGCAGCGGCGGGTCTCGACGCGGCCCTGACGTATGGTGCCGGGTGTGACTCACGAAGAGCTGGCGATCAGCGTTTCCGGGCTGCGGAAGTCCTATGCGGACAACGTCGCGGTCGCGGGGGTCGACCTGGCCGTGCCGCCGGGCGAGGTGTTCGCGCTGCTGGGCCCGAACGGCGCCGGCAAGACCACGACGGTCGAGATCCTGGAGGGGTTCCGCACCCGTGACTCCGGCCAGGTGTCCGTGCTCGGCATCGACCCGGCCAAGGCCGACCGCGACTGGCGTCGCCGGGTCGGCATCGTGCTGCAGGGCACCGGCGAGTTCGACGAGCTCAAGGTGCACGAGGTGGTACGCCACTTCGCCCGCTTCTACCCGAATCCGGCCGACCCCGACGAGGTCATCGAGCGGGTCGGGCTGAGCGAGAAGGCCAACTCGCGCACGCACACCCTCTCCGGCGGCCAGAAGCGCCGGCTCGACGTGGCGCTGGGCATCGTCAACCAGCCCGAGGTGCTGTTCCTCGACGAGCCGACGACGGGCTTCGATCCGGCCGCGCGGCGCGAATTCTGGGACCTGATCCGCGGGCTCTCGCACACCGGCACCACCATCCTGCTCACCACGCACT
Organism: Catellatospora sichuanensis; assembly: GCF_007483665.1. Classification (GTDB taxonomy): domain Bacteria; phylum Actinomycetota; class Actinomycetes; order Mycobacteriales; family Micromonosporaceae; genus Catellatospora; species Catellatospora sichuanensis. The sequence goes on along the minus strand of NZ_ML660189.1, from coordinate 152,114 downwards.
ACCTGGACGAGGCCGAGGCGCTCGCGGACCGGGTCGGCGTGATCGCCCGCGGCACCATGATCGCCGTGTCGACCCCCGCCGAGCTGGGCGGGCGGCACCTGGCCACGGCCACGGTGAGCTGGCGCGACGACGGCGGCCCGCGCAGTGAGGAGACCGACCGGCCCACCGAGGTGGTGCAGCGGCTGGCCGCCTCCTTCGGCGGTGAGGTGCCGGAGCTGACCGTCACCCGGCCCACGCTGGAGGACGTCTACCTGAAGATGATCGGCGAGAACGGGCAGGGGGCGGCGTGAGCGAGCGAACGATGTCATCGGTCGGCGCCGTCGACGAGCGTGGCGAGGAGACGGCATGAGCACGCAGACCGTGGAGCAGGAGACCGCGCAGCCCGCCGCGCGGCAGGCGGGCGCAGGCGGACTCAGCCTGGCCCTGGCGCAGGGTGGGATCGAGTTCAAGCAGTTCGTGCGTACCCGGGAGTCCCTGGTCTTCACGCTGCTCTTCCCCGTCATGCTGATGCTGATCTTCGGGTCGATCTTCGGCAGCACGATCATCACCCCGCCCGGCGAGAACCCCGCGGTGACCCTGTCGCAGTACTTCGTCACCGGCATGATCGCCTCGGGCATCATGGCCACCGGCTTCCAGAACCTGGCCATCACCATCCCCATCGAGCGGGACCGGGGTGTGCTCAAGCGCTACCGCGGCACGCCCATGCCGAAGTGGGTCTTCTTCGCCGGCAAGATCCTCTGCGTGGCGGCGCTCGCGTTCATCGCCGTTGTCCTGCTGCTCGGCGTCGCGGTGGCGCTCTACGACCTGCGCCTGCCCGACACCGGGCAGAAGTGGTTCACCTTCGGCTGGGTCAGCGTGCTCGGCCTGATCGCCTGCACGCTGTGCGGCATCGCCTTCTCCGGCGTCGCGAAGACCGGCCGGGCCGGACCGGCCGTGGTCACCCCGATCGCGCTGATCCTGCAGTTCACCTCGGGCGTGTTCTTCGAGTACCAGGACCTGCCGCACTGGATGCAGCAGTTCGCCGCGCTGTTCCCGCTCAAGTGGATGTGCCAGGGGTTGCGCAGCGTGTTCCTGCCTGAGTCGTTCGCGAGCCAGGAGGTCGCCGGCTCGTACGAGCTGGGCCGGGTGGCCCTGGTGCTCGCCGCGTGGTGCGTCGGCGGCCTGATCCTGTGCCTGCTCGGCTTCCGCTGGACGACCAAGCGGGAGGGCTGACCCGAAACATAGACGCTGGCCTATAACATCGACTTCGATCGACCGAAACTCGATGTAATAGGCCAGCGTCTATGAAAAACGGGGCCGCGGCGCGCGGCGCAGTGGAGCGTGGTCAGTACGTGTAGAAGCCCTTGCCGGTCTTGCGGCCCAGCTCGCCGGCCGTGACCATGCGCTGGAGCAGCTCCGGCGGGAAGAACTTCGGGTCGGCGGTGTCGGTGTAGATGTTGCGGGCGGCGTGCGCCAGGATGTCCACGCCGGTGAGGTCGGTGGTGGCCAGCGGGCCCATGGCGTGGCCGAAGCCCAGCTTGCAGGCCGTGTCGAGGTCCTCGGGCGTGCACACGCCGGACTCGACCAGCTTGACCGCCTCCACGACCAGCGCGGCGATCAGGCGGGTGGTGACGAAGCCGGCGATGTCACGGTTCACCACGATGCAGGTCTTGCCGATGCCCTCGGCGAACGCCCGCGCGGTGGCCAGCGTCTCGTCGCTGGTGCGGTGGCCGCGGACCAGCTCGCACAGCTTCATCATCGGCACCGGGGAGAAGAAGTGGGTGCCCACGACCATCTCGGGCCGGCCGGTGGCGGCGGCGATCTGGGTGATCGGGATGGCGGAGGTGTTGGTGCCGAGCACCGCGTCCGGCTTGCAGATGCGGTCCAGCGCCCGGAAGACCTCCTGCTTGATCTCCAGCTTCTCGAACACCGCCTCGATCACGATGTCGGCCTCGGCCGCCGCCTCGAGGTCCGTGGTGGTGGTGATACGTGCCAGCGCGTCCTGGGCGTCCTGTTCGGTGATGGTGCCCTTGGTGGCGAACCGGCCCAGCGAGGTGCGGATGCCGTCCAGGCCGCGCCCGGTGGCGGCGTCGTCGAGGTCGCGCAGCGTGACCTGCCATCCGGCCTGCGCCGCCACCTGGGCGATGCCGGCGCCCATGAGTCCCGCCCCGATGACCGCGAGCTTCCCTGCCATTGCACTGCCTCCCAGTGGGGAACATGAACCGGTGTCGTCCGGCCGCCGGTGACGCGCGGCCGACCGCAGTCGAGCCTAAACGATCGCTCAGGAGGCCGCGAACGGCCTCGCGACCCCACCACGGAGGTGCAGACTGGGATCATGCCTGCTAGTGCCTATCTCGCCGGCCCGATGGTGGCGATCCTGACGATCGCCGTCCTCGCCGTGGTCCTGCACCGCGGCCTGCAGCGCGACGCCGAGACGCCCGCCCCGCTCGCGCCGAGCCCCGCCCTCGACGACTACGGCCTGCTGGCCAGCGCCGCCGTGGTCCGCACCCTGGCCGACGCCGCGCTCATCCGCGAGCACCTGCACAGCGTCGGCATCCGCGCCACACTCGCCACCGCACCCGACGGGCGGATCCGGGTGCTCGTCTTCGCCGACGAGGTCAACCGCGCCCGCCGCGTCGTAGGCGAAACCCGCTGAACCCCGGTTGCCGTCAACGCCGCCGGCACCCGGCCCCATCACCCCGCCCGCCCGGCCCGCCGGATGCCCCGCGGGCCTGGCCCACGGCCCGCGCGACTCTTGGACTTGCGGCCTCAGAGACGGTCTTAGGCCGCAGTCTTTGAGAGTCGCGGCGCGCGACCCGACGCCCGTGGGCGTCGGGTCGGGTCGGGGTCAGAAGCCGTATTCGGGGTCGGCGGGGGTTTCGGCGCGTTCGACCTCGACGCCGAGGGCGCGCAGGTCACCGGCGAAGTCGGGGTAGCCGCGGTCGATGTGGTGGACCGCGCGGACCGTGGTCACGCCGTCGCCGCAGAGGCCGGCGATGACCAGCCCGGCCCCGGCGCGGATGTCACTGGCGGTGACCTCGGCGCTGGACAGGTTGTCCCGGCCGCGAACCATGGCGTGGTGGCCCTCGATGCGGATGTCCGCGCCGAGCCGCTTGAGCTCCTCGGCGAACATGAACCGCCCGTCGAAGATGTTCTCCGTGATCAGCGAGACGCCGTCGGCCACCGCCGCCATGCCGATCGCCATCGGCAGCAGGTCGGTGGCGAAACCCGGGAAGGGCAGCGTGCGTACGTCCACCGCGGCGGGCCGGTCGGCGATGCGCACCCGGAACCAGTCGGGGCCGTAGTCGACCGCGCCGCCCGCCTGCTGGATCTTGTCCAGAGCGATCTCCAGGCAGCGCGGGTCGATGCCGCGCACGGTGACGTCGCCGCGGGTCATCGCGGCCCCGAAGGCCCAGGTGCCGGCCACGATGCGGTCGCCGATGGTGGCGTGCTCGACGGGCTGGAGCTGGCGTACGCCGTGCACGGTCAGCTCGGAGGTGCCCGCGCCCTCGATGCGCGCGCCCATCCCGGTCAGCATCCGGCAGATGTCGACGATCTCCGGCTCGCGCGCCACGTTGTCGATCACCGTGGTTCCACGGGCCAGCACGGCCGCCATCAGCAGGTTCTCGGTAGCGCCGACGCTGGGGAAGTCCAGGCTGATCTTCGCGCCGTGCAGGCCCGACGGAGCCTCGGCGACCACGAAGCCGTGCTCGCCGCTGATGTCCGCGCCCATCTTCGCCAGGCCGGACACGTGCATGTCCAGCCCGCGGGAGCCGATCGCGTCCCCGCCCGGGTGTGCCACGCGCACCTTGCCGCAGCGTGCCAGCAGTGGCCCGAGCACGCAGATCGACGCCCGCAGCCGGCGCACCAGCTCGTAGTCGGCCTCGGGGTGCAGCCGGGCGGGCACGTTGATGCGCACCCGGTCGTCCTCGAAGGCGACGTCCGCGCCCAGCCGCCGCAGCACCTCGCCCATCAGCGCGATGTCCGTGATGCGCGGCACGTTGGTGATCACGCTCTCGCCCTCGGCCAGCAACGCCGCCGCCATCAGCTTGAGCGCGGAGTTCTTCGCGCCGACCACGGCGACTTCGCCGGCCAGCCGTACGCCGCCCTTGACCCGGATCACATCCACATCGGCCATCGTAGAAGCCGGACCCCCCGCCCGGACGCCCGCCAGCAACGCGCCGACGGAGTCACCACCGTCGGCCACCATTAGGCTCGCTGTCATGGCTGTTCACCTCACCCGCATCTACACCAGGACCGGCGACGCCGGCACCACCGCGCTCGGCAACGGCGAGCGGGTGGACAAGACCGATCCGCGCATCACCGCGTACGCCGATGTGGACGAGTGCAACGCCGCTCTGGGGGTGGCGCTCGCTCTGGGCAACCTAGCCGATGATGTGCGGAATGTACTGACCCTCGTCCAGAACGACCTGTTCGACGTGGGCGCCGACCTGTGCAACCCGATCACCCCCGATCCGAAGTACCCGCCGCTGCGCGTCACGCAGGACTACGTCACCCGCCTGGAGGGCTGGTGCGACGAGTTCAACGCACGACTGAGCAAGCTGGATTCTTTTATCCTGCCGGGGGGTTCGCCGGGTGCGGCCCTGCTGCACGTCGCGCGCACCACCGCCCGGCGCGCGGAACGTTCCTCGTTCGCGCTGCTGAGCGTGGACGCGGAGCGCACCGGCCCGCTGCCCGCACAGTATCTCAACCGGCTCTCCGATCTGCTGTTCATCCTCGGAAGAATCGCCAATTCCGATGGCACCGCCGACGTGAAGTGGGTGCCCGGGGCCAACCGGTGAGCCTGCACCACGTCGAGGTGTGGGTGCCGGACCTCATGGCGACCGAGCGTTCCTGGGGCTGGCTGCTGACCGAGCTGGGCTGGGTCGAGCACCAGCGCTGGGCGGCCGGGGTCTCCTGGCGGCACGGCACGGCGTACGTCGTCTTCGAATGCTCCCCCGACCTGGTCGCCGGGCGGCACGAGCGCCGCGCCGCAGGGCTGAACCATCTGGCGCTGCACGCGGGCTCCCCGGCGGACGTGGACCGGCTGGTCGCCGCGGCGGGCGGGCACGGCTGGCGGCTGCTGTTCGCCGACCGGCACCCGCACGCGGGCGGTCCGGGGACCTACGCGGCCTACCTCGAGGACGAACAGGGCTACGAGGTCGAGCTGGTCGCGACCCGGTAAAAGGGCGGATCCGGCTCGCCGGGTCCACACCGTGACTACCGTGTGTCCATGGCCGCTGCGATCGTCGTGGAAGGGCTGGTCAAGCGGTACGGCTCGGTGACCGCGCTGGCCGGCCTCTCCCTGAGCGTGCCGGAGGGCGCCGCGCTGGGCCTGCTCGGGCCGGATCGGTCCGGCAAGACCACCGCGGTGCGCATCATGGCCACCCTGCTGCGCCCGGACGCGGGCAGCTGTCTGATCAACGGCGTCGACGTGCTGTCCCGCCCAGGCTGGGCACGCCGGGACATCGGCGTGTGCGGACAGCGCCCGGCCGTCGACGACTTCCTCTCCGGGTTCGAGAACCTGGAGCAGCTCGGACGGTTGCACCGGCTCGGCCGACGGCGCGCCCGAGCGCGGGCGGAGGAGCTGCTGGAGCGGTTCCACCTGAGCGAGGCCGCGCACCGGCCCGCGCGCTGCTACCCGGCCGGCATGCGCCGCCGCCTCGACCTGGCCGGCGCGTTGGTGGCCGCACCGCCCGTGGTCCTGCTCGACGAGCCGACCGCGGGGCTGGACCAGCGCAGCCGACTGGGCATCTGGGACGTGATCAGCGAGCGGGTTCGCGACGGCACCACCCTGCTGTTGGCGACCCGGCACCTGGACGAGGCCGACGAGCTCGCCGACCAGATCGTGGTGCTCGACCGCGGTCACGTGCTCACCCGCGGCACGCCGGAGGAGCTGACCCGGCACATCGGCGGCGAGCGGCTGCAGGTCGTGCTGGGCAACCGGGCGGAGACCCAGGTCGCCGAGGACATCCTGAACCGCGTCTGCGGCGGCCAGGCAGTCGTCTTCCCGGATCAGCACCTGGTCCAGGCTCCCGTCGTCGCGGGCACCCCCGCGCTGGTCGAGCTGGTGCGCAGGCTCGACGCGGCCGGGATCGAGCCGGTCGACATCGGCATCCACCGGGCCAGCCTCGACGACGTGTTCCGCAAGCTCACCGGCCAGGCGGCCACCCCCACCCTGGCCGACGAGGAGGCCCGGACGTGAACGAACCAGGCCCGCGAACCATGATCGTCCGCAATGCCTTCGACGAGCGCAACGAGCGCAACATGACCCCCGGCGATGCCGCCGACGGGCGCAGCGAGGAACAGGCGTGAGCGAGTTCGCGGCGGCGGCACAGGACGCCTGGGTCACGGCCCGGCGCGGGCTGCTGCATGACCGGCGGGAGCCGCGCCTGCTGGCGCTGCCGCTGCTGCAACCCGTGCTGTTCATGCTGCTGTTCGGGGTGGTCCTGAGCGGCGTGGTCAAGGTGCCGGGCGTCGCCTCCTACCCCGGTTTCCTGACCCCGGGCCTGCTCGTGCAGGCGGTCGCGGTCACCGCCGGGCTGGCCGCGGTGGGCGTCGCGGAGGACGTGCGCCGCGGCATGGTCGACCGGTTCCGGACCCTGCCCGTGCCCGCGGCCGCGGTGCTGTTCGGGCGTACCGCGTCGGACCTGGTCCGGATCGCGATGACGGCGGGGGTCGCCACGGCGACCGGGGTGATCGCGGGCTGGCGCGTCCACAGCGGCCCCGCTGCGGCCATGGCGGGCTTCCTGCTGGTCCTGACCTTCGGGTACGCCGTCACGTGGCTGTCCGTGGTCGTGGGGCTGTCCGTACGCAGCCCTCGCGCGGCCCGGGTACTGGTGCCGGTGTGCCTGGTCCCGTTGACGTTCGTGTCGAACGTGCTGGCGCCGTCGGCCACCATGCCGTCGTGGCTGCGCCCGCTCGCCGAGGCGAACCCCGTCTCGGCCGTCGTCACGGCGCTGCGCCTGCTGTGGGGCAACGAACCCGCCCGCTCGGGCGCGAGCCCGGCCTCGGCGTACCCCCTGGCGCTGACCTGGCTCGCCGCAGCCCTGCTGCTGGCGGTCCCGCTCGCCCTGCACCGCTACCGCCGCACGCCCGCACCCTGACCCGGACGCCGGGCCCGCGGGCTCGCTAGGTGGAGTAGGGCGCGGCGGCTTCCAGCCAGGAGAGGAAGCCGGTGACGGTGTGCAGCGGCATGGCGATCTCCACCTGTGCCCGCGAGTCGGCACACTGCAGGACCACCCAGTCGGCGGGCACCAGCACCGCCTCCTCCGCGCTGGGCGCGCGCCGGGCGACCACCTTCAGATCGCGGCGCGAGAGCGTGCGGCGGGGGCGCGGGGAGAGGCTGAACATCCGGTACCAGCGCAGGTCGTCGCCGCGGAACTGGGCGAAGCCGGGGGCCCAGCCGCGCCCTCCGGCCGTCTGACGCAGCCGGAGGTACAGCTCGACGGTGCCGTGGCCGCGCGCGAACACCTCGCGGCGCACGAAGAGGCCCGCCAGCAGGGCGAGCAGGACGACGAGGCCGATGGCGACTACTTCGAGCAGCGACCTCATCGTCGTCGGGGGCGCTGGTCGCTCAGTGGCGTGCGGCCGGGGCGACCGGGGTCGCGGTCTCTGCCAGCACCGTCACGCCCTCGGTCGTGACCGACAGGAAGCCGCCGTGGACGTCGTAGGCCTTCTCCTCGCCACCGGGGAGGATGATGCGCACCCCGCCCGGGTTCGCCAGCTGGCCGAGCAGCGGCGCATGGCTGGGCAGCACGCCCAGCTCGCCCTCGGTGGTGCGGGCGATGACCATCTCGGCCTGCCCGGACCAGACCTTCTCCTCGACGGCGACGAGCTCGACCTGGAGCAGCTTGGCCACGATGACTCCTCAGGTGTGCAAGATTGGTGCAGCGAGTCTAACCGCCCGTGATCAGCGGCCCTCACCAGGACCGGTCAGTGTGAGCAGCGCGCCACTCTCACTTACTCAACATTTCCGGATGGAACGCCACGAAGTTCTCGACCGAGCCCGCGGCGACCGAGGCGAGAAACTGCTTGGCGAAATAATCCAGCTGCTCCCCGTCGTACTGGTACTTCATCTTGGGCTTGGACTTCTTCTTCTTGTCGTCCTTCTTGTCGTCGTCCCCACCGTCGTCGCCGTCGTCTCCACCGTCACCGTCGTCTCCGTCATCGCCGCCCTCGTCGTCGTCCTTGCCCTTGTCGACGACGTAGTGGCCGACCCCGCCACCGGACAGCTTCACCATGTGCACGGTGCTCGGACGCAGATCCTGGAGCGCGAACGCCCAGTCGATCACCGTGTGCCCCCGGCCGCTGAAGGTGAGCGACTGCCCGGCCGCCCGCAGCACCGTGTCCATCTGCAGCGGGTCGGTCAGCACGTCGTCGCTGAACGCCTTCTCGATCATCGCGCGGACCAGCTGCTGCTGGTGGCGCTGGCGGGCGTAGTCGCCGCCGGTCACGTACCGCTGCCGGGCGTAGTCCAGCGCCTGCCAGCCCTTGAAGTGGCGCAGGCCGGGCTCGTAGACCATCTGCTCGCCGACGTAGCCGGTGCTGCCGGCACCCCGGTCGCGGGGATCGCCGTCGGGCTCCAGGTGGATCGAGGCGACCCGCTCGTCGACCGTCATGTCGATCCCGCCGAGCGCGTCGATGACGTCCTTGAAGCCGCTGAAGTCGATGATCGCCCCGGCGTCGAACCGGGCGATCCCGGTGTACTGGCTGACCGTCGCGGCCAGCAGCTCGAAACCCTGGGCGTGGTTGGCGCGCCGGTCGCCGGGCACCATCGAGCCGAAGTACATCGCGTGCGCGAGCTTGTCCGCGGCGTTGCCGGGGTAGCCCGACTTCGGGAACGGCGGGATGGCCACCAGCAGGTCCCGGGGCAGCGAGAACAGGTAGCCGCGGTCCAGGCCGGCGGGGATGTGCATGACCAGGATCGAGTCGGCCCGCGGGATCCAGAACGGGTCGCCGCGCCGCGGGTCGATGCCCGCCAGCAGGATGTTGAGCGGGCCCTTGATGTCCTCCGGCCGCGGCGGCGCCTGGCGGCCCGACCCGTCGCCGAAGAGGTCCTCCTTGTGGATCGCGCCCTCGTAGCGCGCGATCACCCGGTCCACGGTGACCAGGGAGGCGCCGCTCAGCAACATCAGAGCCGTACCGGCCAGCACACTCCAGCGTGCCCACCGCGCCGCCTTACGCCACCGTTTCGCCACCATGATGTGGCTAACGACGCAGATGCGACGTTGGCTCCTGCCCTGTCCCCCCGGAAGGGGCCCGGCCGTGCGCAACGAAAAGGGGCACCCCTCCCGGCTGGGAGAGGCGCCCCTTTCGGCGAACAGACCTACTTGGTCAGCTCGCGGTAGTTCTTCTCGAGGTCGTCCAGACCGCCGCACATGAAGAAGGCCTGCTCCGGGACGTGGTCGTAGTCGCCCTGGGAGATCCTCTTGAACGCCTCCACGGTCTCCTTCACCGGCACGGTCGAACCCTCGACACCGGTGAACTGCTTGGCCGCGTAGGTGTTCTGCGACAGGAACCGCTCGATCCGGCGGGCCCGGGCCACGGTGATCTTGTCGTCCTCGGAGAGCTCGTCCATACCGAGGATGGCGATGATGTCCTGCAGGTCGTTGTACTTCTGCAGGATCCGCTTCACCTCGGTGGCGACGGCGTAGTGCTCCGCGCCGACGTACTCCGGGGCCAGGATTCGCGAGGACGAGGCCAGCGGGTCCACGGCGGGGTAGATGCCCTTGTCGGACACCTTGCGCTCGAGGTTCGTGGTCGCGTCCAGGTGGGCGAAGGTGGTCGCCGGCGCCGGGTCGGTGTAGTCGTCCGCGGGCACGTAGATGGCCTGCAGCGAGGTGATGGCCTGGCCACGCACCGAGGTGATGCGCTCCTGGAGCTCACCCATCTCGTCGGCGAGGGTCGGCTGGTAACCCACGGCGCTCGGCATACGGCCGAGCAGCGTGGACACCTCGGAACCGGCCTGCGTGAAGCGGAAGATGTTGTCGATGAAGAGCAGCACCTCCTGCTTCTGCACGTCACGGAAGTACTCGGCCATGGTCAGCGCGGACAGCGCGACCCGCAGACGGGTGCCCGGGGGCTCGTCCATCTGGCCGAACACCAGCGCGGTGTCGCCCAGCACGTTGGCCTCGGCCATCTCGGCGATGAGGTCGTTGCCCTCACGGGTGCGCTCACCCACGCCGGCGAAGACGGAGGTACCGCCGAAGTTACGGGCAACGCGGATGATCATCTCCTGGATGAGCACCGTCTTGCCCACGCCCGCGCCGCCGAACAGACCGATCTTGCCGCCCTTGACGTACGGGGCCAGCAGGTCGATCACCTTGACGCCGGTCTCCAGCATCTCGGTCTTCGGCTCCAGCTCGGCGAACGCCGGAGGCTTGCGGTGGATCGGCCAGCGCTCGGTGACCTCGAGCTTCTGCCCCTTCTCCAGGTTGAGGCACTCGCCGAGGACGTTGAACACCTTGCCCTTGGTGCCGTCGCCCACCGGCACGCTGATCGGGGAACCCGTGTCGGTCACCTTCGCGCCGCGGACCATACCGTCGGTCGGCTGCATCGAGATGGCACGCACGACGTTGCCGCCGAGGTGGTTGGAGACCTCCAGGGTCAGCGTGCGCTCACCCTCGCTCAGGGTCACGTTGACCTGGAGCGCGTTGAAGATCTCAGGCATCGCGTCGCGCGGGAACTCGACGTCGACGACCGGGCCGATGACCCGGACGACTCGACCGACGCCCGCCTTGGTGTCAGTAGCAGTGGTCATCATTCACTCCCCGCCGCCGCCAGCGCGTTCGCGCCGCCGACGATCTCGCTGATTTCCTGGGTGATCGCGGCCTGGCGGGCGGAGTTCATCTCCCGCGTCAGCGACTTGATCATTTCTTCGGCGTTGTCCGTGGCGCTCTTCATCGCCCGGCGGCGCGACGCCGACTCACTGGCCGCCGAGTCCAGCAACGCCGCGTAGATCCGCGTGTTGATGTACTTCGGCAGCAGCGCGTCCAGCAGCTCTTCCGCGTTCGGCTCGAAGTCGTACGCCGGCAGCAGCTCGCCCTTGTTGCCCTCGCGCTCCTCGACCTGCATCGGCGCGAAGATCTTCGTGGCAGCGTTCTGGCTGATGAGCGACTTGAACTCGGTGTAGACGATGTGCAACTCGTCCACGCCCAGCACGCCGTCGTCACCCGCGTGGTCGACACTGTCGTCCGCGCCGTGCACGAACGCCTGGATCAGCAGTTCGCCGACCCGGCGCGCGTCCTCGAAGCGCGGCTGCTCGGAGAACCCGCTCCAGCTACCGGCCAGCTCACGCCCGCGGTAGGTGTAGTAGGTGATCCCCTTGCGGCCGATCACGTACAGCGCCACCTGCTTGCCCTGGGCCTTGAGCCGCGCGATCAGCTGCTCGGTGAGCTTGATCGCGTTGGCGTTGTACCCGCCGCACAGGCCGCGGTCGCTCGTGATGAGCAGCACGCCGGCCCGGTGCTCCGGGTCCCGCGGCACCAGCAGCGGGTGCTGGGCGTTGGTGTTCGACGCCAGCGCGGTGAGCACGCCGGTGATGGCGTTCGCATAGGGCAGCGACGCCGCGACACGGTCCTGAGCCTTGGCGATACGGCTGGTCGCGACCAGCTCCATCGCCTTGGTGATCTTCTTCGTCGAGCGGGTCGCCTTGATCCGCCGACGGAGAACTCGTACCTGCCCGGCCATGGCTACTTCTTCTCAGCCACGATGCGGGTGACGGTCTCGGTCTTCTCGTCGCCCTCGAGCGCCTCGGCCTCGACGTCCACGATCGCCTGGGAGTCCTCGGCGGGCAGGAAGCCCTTCTTGAACTCGGTGATCACGCTGTCGAGCTTGGCCGCGACGTCGTCGTCCCAGGTGCCGGACGCGATCGTCTTCAGCACGTCGCTGTGCGAGCTGCGCAGGTGCTGCAGGAACTCCGACTCGAAGCGGCGCACGTCAGCGACCGGGATGTCGTCGATCTTGCCCTCGGTGCCGGACCAGATCGAGACGGCCTGCTCCTCCATCGGGTACGGCGAGAAGTTCTGCTGCTTGAGCAGCTCGACCAGCCGGCCGCCCTTCTCCAGCTGGGCCAGCGAGGTCTTGTCCAGGTCCGAGGCGAAAGCCGCGAACGACTCCAGCTCCCGGTACTGGGCCAGGTCCAGACGCAGACGCCCGGAGACCTTGCGCATCGGCTTGGTCTGCGCCGCGCCACCGACCCGGGAGACCGACGTACCGACGTTGATCGCCGGACGCACACCCGAGTTGAACAGGGACTCCTCGAGGAAGATCTGCCCGTCGGTGATGGAGATGACGTTGGTCGGGATGAACGCCGAGATGTCGCCGGCCTTCGTCTCGATGATCGGCAGACCGGTCATCGAGCCCGCGCCCAGCTCGTCCGACAGCTTCGCGCAGCGCTCCAGCAGGCGCGAGTGCAGGTAGAAGACGTCACCCGGGTAGGCCTCACGGCCCGGCGGGCGGCGCAGCAGCAGCGACACGGCACGGTAGGCCTCGGCCTGCTTGCTCAGGTCGTCGAAGACGATCAGAACGTGCTTGCCGGCGTACATCCAGTGCTGGCCGATGGCCGAACCGGCGTACGGCGACAGGTACTTGAAGCCGGCCGGGTCCGACGCGGGCGACGCGACGATGGTGGTGTACTCCATCGCGCCCGCCGCCTCGAGCGTGCCCTTGACCGACGCGATGGTGGAGGCCTTCTGACCGATGGCCACGTAGATGCAGCGCACCTGCTTGACCGGGTCGCCGGACTTCCAGTTGTCACGCTGGTTGATGATCGCGTCCAGCGCCACCGAGGTCTTGCCGGTCTTGCGGTCACCGATGATCAGCTGACGCTGGCCACGGCCGATCGGGGTCATCGCGTCGATGGCCTTGATGCCGGTCGCCAGGGGCTCGTGCACCGACTTGCGGACCATGACGTTCGGGGCCTGCAGCTCCAGCTCGCGGAAGCCCTCGTTGGCGATCTCGCCCAGGCCGTCGATCGGCGCACCCAGCGGGTTCACCACGCGGCCCAGGAACTTGTCGCCGACCGGCACGGAGAGGACGCGGCCGGTGCGCTTGACCGGCTGGCCCTCCTCGATGCCCTCGAAGGCGCCCAGAACGACGACACCGATCTCGCGGACGTCGAGGTTCAGCGCGACACCCAGGGTGCCGTCCGCGAACTCCAGCAGCTCGTTGGCCATGGTCGAGGGGAGACCCTCCACCTTGGCGATGCCGTCACCGGCCTCGGTGACGACGCCGACCTCCTCGCGGGAGATCTCGGGCGCGTACGAGGAGACGAAACGCTCAAGCGCTCCACGGATCTCCTCGGACGAGATGGTCAGCTCGGCCATCCTCAGCTTCCTAACGGGTGTCGTGACTGTCAAAAGTCAGGTTCGGTTGCGGTTCTCACGCGGTGCGGTTCGTCCCGGCGCGCCACCGCTCAAGCGGCGCATCCAGGCGTCAGCCGGCACTGCGGCGCTCACTATCCGGCGAGCGCGTTGCGGACTGCGGCCAGCCGCCGTGCGATGGTGCCGTCGTAGAGGTCGCTGCCGACCTGCACGCTCAGCCCACCCAGCACCGCGGGGTCGACGGTTACCTTCACCGAGACCTGACGGCCGTAGATGGCGGACAGGGAGGAAGCCAGCCGGGCCTCCTCCGCCTCGGTCAGCGCTTCGGCGACCGTGACGTAGGCGACCTGCGCCTCGCGGCGCTCCGCGGCCAGCTCCACCAGGCGGGTGATGCCGTTGCCGAACGTGCGGCCGCCGAAGCCGCGCACCGCCAGCGCTGCCAGGCTCACCGTGACCGGCTTCGCCTTGTCCTGCAGCAGGCCCCGGACCAGCTCGGCCCGGCGTGCCACCGGCACGACGAACTCGCCGATCGTGGCGGCCAGCTGCGGGTCGCCGTCGACGATCTGCCCGAAGCGGAACAGCTCGTCCTCGACCTCGTTGAGGTCGCCGGCCAGCTCGGCCGAGGCCAGCAGCGCGTCGACACCGAGCCGCTCAGCGGCCTCCAGCAGCTCCGACGCGGCCGACCAGCGGCCGGACGCGAGCACCTGGACGAGGTCGATGGCGCCCTGGCCGACCTTGCCCTGCAGCAGGCTCGCGGCGAGTTCGCCGCGCTGCCCGCCCGGACGGGAGGGGTCGGACAGCGCGCGCCGCAGCCGCGGCTCACGGGCCAGCAGATCCGCGAAGGACAGCAGCTCCTCGGCGGTCACCGCCATGGCGGCGGCACCGGCGCCCCCTGCGGAGGCCTCCAGCGCCGCCCGGGCCGCGGCGTACGACTCTCGGCTTGCCGCCTGCATCAGCGGGCTCCGGCACTCTCGAGGTCCGCGAGCGCACGCTCGACGGTGCCACGACGACGGGCCTCGTCCTCCAGCGACTCGCCAACGATCTTGCCGGCCAGGCTGACCGCCAGCGAACCCATCTCGGTACGCAGCTCACGGACGATGCTCGCCCGCTCGCCGGCCAGCTGCTCGCGACCGGCCGCGATGATGCGGTCGGACTCCTCGCGGGCCTTGGCCAGCACGTCGGTGCGGATGCCCTCGGCGTCGGCACGGGCCTCGTCACGGATGCGCGCGGCCTCCGTACGAGCCTCGGCCAGCTGCGCCTTGTACTGCGACAGCAGGGCCGCGGCCTCGGCCTGGGCCTTCTCCGCCTTGACGAGTCCACCTTCGATGGCCTCGACGCGCTGCTGGAACATGCTCTCCATACGCGGGAACACGAACTTGGTCAGCACGAACAGCAGGACGCCGAAGGCGATGAGGCCGACGATCACCTCAGCCAGCGGCACGCCGAGCACGTTGTAGCCGTGCTCCGCGGGCGCGTCTGGCGCCTCTTGTGCGATGTTCATTGGTCACTCCCCTTCGGCGGTGACCGGCCGTCGCAGGCCGGTCACCGAATCACCCAGCGGATGGCGTCGGCCTCAGGCCGCGGTGTTCAGCGCGAAGGCGAGCACCAGGCCGAGCAGGGCCAGCGCCTCGATGACGGCGAAGCCCATGAACATGTAGGTACGGGTGAGGCCGGCGCTCTCGGGCTGACGCGCGGTCGCCTGGATGTAGGCGGCGAAGACCAGACCCACGCCGATACCCGGGCCGAGCGCGGCGATGCCGTAGCCGATGACGTTAAGGTTGCCGGTCATGTCGGATTCCTCCTGAGTTCGACGCGTGCCAGTCACGCGCACGTTTTTGGTTACAGGTATGAGCGATCTTCAGTTGTGGATCGAAAGCCAGAGTGTGTCGCGCCGTCCGGCGCGGGTGTCTCGTGCGCCGGAGCTCAGTGCTCTTCGGAGATCGAGCTCTGGAAGTAGGTCGCCGAGAGCAGGGTGAACACGTAGGCCTGCAGGCTCAGGATGAACAGCTCGAACAGCGTCATCACGATGGCGAACGCCCAGCTGCCGAGCGCGGCGGGCTTCAGCAGCAGCGGGCCCGCGTTCCACAGCGCCACGCCGCCGAGGGTGAACACCAGCAGGATCATGTGGCCGGCGAACATGTTCGCGAAGAGACGGACCGCCAGCGTGATCGGGCGCAGGATCAGGTTCGAGAGGAACTCGATCGGGATCAGGATCGGGTGCACCCACCACGGCACACCCGGCTGCACCGTGGAGTGCTTGAGGTAACCCAGCAGGCCGTGCTTCTTGATGCCGATGCCGATGTAGATCACCCAGGTCAGCACGGCCAGCACCACCGGGAAGGCCAGGTGCGAGTTCGGGGAGATCTGCGCGAACGGCACGATGCTCCACAGGTTCGTCACGAAGACGAAGCAGAAGACGGTCGCCAGGTACGGCGCGAAGCGCACGCCCTGCGGGCCGATGATGTCGGTGGCGATGTTGTTGCGCACCACGCCGTAGGCAGACTCGGCGAGCCACTGCTTCTTACTCGGCACCAGCGTGGGGTTGCGGTACGTCACGAGGAAGAAGACGATGATGATGGCGACCGCCATCCAGACCAGGAGGCTCAGCTTGGTGAAGGCCCCGGCCCACATGCTGCCTTCGAGCGACGGAATCAGGGTCTTGTAGTCGAAGACATCCACGCCAGGGGGAAACTCCGAGGCAAGGAAACCCGGCTGCGTAATCAACCTGTCATCCTCCGTCGATCGGGCACGGTCACCCGTCCAGTCTTTTCACGGTCAGATAGACCCCGGCGGCCGCGCCGCCGATCAAACCGATCAACAGCCCGACGTTGGGGAGTCCCAGCCACTTATCGATGAGCCACCCGACCCCTCCCCAGACGAACATTCCGCCGAGGAGATACCCGATGGCCGCCCAACCCGCATCGGCGCCCTCTGCATGAGGGCGCTTCGGAGGCTGGTCATCGGCCATGACGGGGCGAACAATATCAGCCACCCCCTGCATCGGCCGACGCACCCCCCGTACGCGAGCGATGTTCATCACCAGGTCGGCGCTGCGTCATCTTCCATCAGGATGAGATCGATGTTGATTTAACCGCGTCGAACCGCTGAGATGGAGACAACCCTTCCGTTCTCCCCCACGGCGGTGCGGCGATGCGCAAGCTCACGATACCCGCAGTTTTCGTCCTGCTCACAGCATTGAGCAGCGGTTGTGAGCCGCGCGGCAACGACGACAGGGAGTCGACCAAGCCGGTGCACTGCACGGTCATCGTCGATGGCCCGAAGGCCGACGACGACCGGGACAACTTCGCCGGCCGCGTGCGCTACCGATGTGCCACGCCGGGTGCAGACCGCCTCGTTTTGAAGATCAAAATCGAGCGCCGGGACGGTGACGTATGGCGCAGTGTGGCCTCCCGCACACACACCCTCAAGGGCAAGGCCACCTACGCCGCGGAACTCAAGTACCAGACCAAGGACCTCAGCATCAGCTGCCGAAGCGGCACCTTCCGCACCGTGGTCGACTGGTCCCGCACCTCCCGCAAGGACACCGAGGGCGACAACCTCATCTCCGGCGCGGTCAAGGACCCCTGCCGCCCGCCCATCTTCGGCTGACCCACCCGGCGGCCCCGGCTGATCATGAGCCTGCGGCACGGCTCGACGCGTGTCGGCGGCGCAGGTTCCTGATCGACTACTTCTTCTCGGGCTCGTCGATGTAGGGGATCTTGGCCTGCCAGAGCCACCAGGCATGGCCGAAGGTCCACGCGATCGCGGCGATGCCGATGCCGATCGCCATGGGCTTGAGGCCGGCCCAGCCCGACTTGGCGATCACGGCCAGCACCAGGAACAGCAGGGTGAACTTGACGGCGTACATCAGCAGTCCGACCGACAGCACCATCTTCGGGTTGATCGAATCCGCCCAGGCGATCACGAAGCTGGACAACAGGTAGCTGGCCGCCACCAGGGCCACGCCCGCCAGCACGCCGACCGCGGCCATCGAGCCGACGGTCAGGTACGCCACCAGCGGCGCCACCACGGCCACCGCCGCGGTCACGCCGAGCATGAACGGCAGGAACTTCAGCCGCTTACCGAGCATTCACGCCTCAAGATCATCAGAATGTTGTGTCAACGACATGCCGCCCAACCGTGCCACAGGTTAATGATCAGCCAGGCGGGGGCGTGGGGTCGGTCACGGCAGGGGCGGGAGCAGGACCGCGGTGAGGGGGGCGACGGTGGACTGGATCTCGTCGCCGACGCGGGCGAAGACCTGGTCGCCGCGGCCCCACGGGTCGTCGAGATCGTCCTTGGCCTGGGCGGGCTCGCCGTTGCGGGCAGCGGCGACGGCCGCGACCAGGGCAACGCCGCGCTCGTACACCGCCTCGGGGGTGCGCTCGGCGGCCGGCAGCGCCGCCGGGTCGACGGCCGACAGCAGGCGGCCGAACTCGCCGAGCACGAAGGTGCGCTCGGCGGCGTCGGGACGCAGCGCGACCACGTAGTCGTACTGGTCGGCGGTCGCGGTCAGGATCAGGTCGGCCGCCTCGATGTGCTCCGCGCGCAGCTTGCGGGCGCTGAAGTCGTCGGGCGAGCCGCCCCGCGCGCGCACCTGGCGGGCCGCGGGCGGGTTCATCTCCTCGCCCTCGTGCCAGCCGCCGGTGCCGGCCGAGTGCGAGAGCACCAGATCGGCGCCCACCGGCCCGGCCTGCGCGGTGACCGCCAGCGCCAGCAGGCGCTCGGCCATCGGGGAGCGGCAGATGTTGCCCATGCACACGTGCAGGACGGTGAACGGGGCCATCACGACTCCTCCGGACCCTGGATGTCGGTGGCGACCTCGCGCAGCTGGTCGAGGCTGATCGCCCCGGCGCGCAGCACGCGCGGCCGGTCGCCGGTGACGTCCACGATCGTCGACGGCACCGGGCTGGGGCACTCCCCCGCTTCCAGGTACACGCTGACCTTGTAGCTGAGCTGGTCGCGGGCCTGCTCGGCAGTGAGCGCCGCGGGCTGGCCGGTGAGGTTCGCCGAGGAGACGGCCATCGGGCCGGTCTTGCGCAGCACCTCCAGCGCGACGGGGTGCAGCGGCATGCGTACGGCCACCGTGCCGCCGGTCTCGCCGAGGTCCCACTGCAGGCTCGGCGCCTGCTCGACGACGATGGTCAGCGCGCCCGGCCAGAACGCCTCGACCAGGTCTCGGGCCACCGACGGCAGCCGCATCACCAGGCCGTCCAGGGTGTGCCGGGAACCGACCAGCACCGGCGGCGGCATGTGCCGGCCCCGCCCCTTGGCGCTGAGCAGGTTGGTCACCGCCCAGGGCTTGAAGGCGTCGGCGCCGATGCCGTACACCGTGTCGGTCGGCAGGACCACAAGGTCGCCACTGGATACGGCGTCGATCGCGGCCTGGATCCCCCGGTCACGTTCGACTACGTTGCGGCAGTCGTAGAGCCTCACGGTGAGCCAGTCTGTCATGCGCTGTTCGCATTCGACACACACGGCTCCCACCCACCGGACAGCAGGTCCGCCGCCCTCCCGGCGAACACCCCGCGATCGCCCGCGGCAGGCCCCAAGATCGGCTGACTTGCCCGGCACATGGGCGAATGACGGATCAAGATACGCACAGGTGCCGGGCAAGTCGAGCGATCTTGGTGGCCGCCACGCGGGCAGCCGGCACACGCGCGGCACGAAGAGGTTAAGAAGGTGCCCTTCCTCTACGCAGAGCGATGTGAAGGTGCCCTTCCTTGCTTGCGGGCGGTGGTGAAGCGGGGGCGGCCGGCGAGGTCGGGGTGGGTGGTGATGTCGCGCCAGCCGGTGAGGAGGGCGGCCATGGCTTCGGTATGGGTGTCGTCGTGCTCGATGCCGAGGCGGCCGCCGTCGTGGAGCACCTCGGCGGCGCGGGCGATGATCACTGGGATGAGGTCGAGGCCGTGTTCGCCGGAGAAGACCGCCTCGGCGGGGTCGTGGCCGACCTCGGGTGGCACCGCGACCGCGAGCGGCACGTAGGGCGGGTTGCACAGGACCAGGTCGACCGGGGCGGGCAGCGGCACGTCGCGCACGTCGCCGGGGACCACCCGCACGGACGTGTCGGCGGTGTTGCGGCGCAGCCAGGGCAGGGCGTCGTCGCTGCGTTCGACGGCGTACACGGTCGCGTCGGGGCGACCGTCGGCCAGTGCGACGGCCAGCGCACCGGATCCGCTGCACAGGTCGAGGACCACGGGGTCGGCGACGCCTTGCAGGGCCTCGATCCCCCAGCGGGCCAGCAGTTCGGTCTCCGGGCGCGGGATGAAGACGCCGGGTCCGACCAGCAGCTCGCGGTCGAGGAACGGGGCGGTGCCGGTCAGGTGCTGCAGCGGCACCCGCTCGGCGCGGCGGCGCACCAGCTCGGCCAGCGCCTCGGCCTGCGGCTCGGTGACGTCGTCGATCAGCAGCAGCCGACCGCGGGCGACGCCCAGCACGTGCGCGGCAAGCAGTTCCACCTCGACCCGGGGCGAATCGATCCCGGCCGTGGCGAGCCGCGCCGCGGCGGCGCGGAGCTGGGCGGAGAGCACGGGCACCCGATCAACCTAGCGGCTTGCGCGGAGGAACCGGCCGAGTCCCCGCGCAGCGCGCCGGGACGGTCCGCGGGAAACCGGTTGACCCCTCGCGCGGCGCGTTGAGCGGGTCGGCGCATGTCATTGGTGGAGGCCCGAGGGCTGACGAAGATCTTCCGTCGGCCGGAGAAGGATCCAGGTCTTCGCGGCTCCCTGAAACACCTGGTGCAGCGCAGATTCAAGGAGTTCCGGGCGGTGGACGGCATCGAACTGTCCATCGAGGCGGGCGAGTCCGTGGCGTACGTGGGTCCCAACGGTGCGGGCAAGTCCACGACGATCAAGCTGCTCACCGGCATCCTGGTGCCGACGGCGGGCACGGTGCGGGTGGCCGGGGCCGAGCCGCACACCGACCGGATGGTCAACGCCCGCAACATCGGCGTGCTGTTCGGCCAGCGCACCCAGCTGTGGTGGGACCTGCCGGTCCGCGAGTCGCTGGCCCTGCTGCGCGACATGTACGACCTGAGCCCCGCCTTCTACAAACAGCGCCTGGAACGCCTCGACGAGGTGCTCGGCCTCGCCGACCTGCTGCCCGTGGTGGCCCGCAAACTGTCGCTCGGCCAGCGCATGCGCGCCGACCTGGCCGCCGCGCTGCTGCACCAGCCGAAGATCGTCTACCTGGACGAGCCGACCATCGGGCTCGACATCTCGGTCAAGGACCGGGTCCGGCAGTTCCTGCGGGAGCTGCGCGAGGACGGCACCACGCTGATGCTGACCACGCACGACCTGGGGGACATCGAGGACGTGTGCGAGCGGATCGTCATCATCGACGAGGGCCGCAAGATCTTCGACGGTCCGCTGGCCCAGATGAAGGACCGCTTCGCCCGGGTACGCCGGATGCACCTGCAGCTGGCCGAGCCGACCCCGGCCGAGAAGCTCGCCGAGCGGCTGCCCGACGTCGAGGTCATCGCGGGCGACAGCCCGACCGAGGTGACCGTCACCTTCGACCGGTTCACCCACACCGCCGGGCAGATCATCGCCGGGGTGCTGGACGTCGTCGAGGTCGGCGAGCTGCACCTGGACGAACCGGCCATCGAGGACGTCGTCCGCAAGGTCTACGCCGGGGAGCTGCTGCGATGAGCGGGCGCAGCGAGCGGATCCGGGAGCCCGGTGCCGCTGACGCCGCCGACGAACGCAGCGAGGAGAAGGCATGAAGCCGTACCTGGGGCTGCTGCGGATGTCGACGCGACGCATCCTCACCTACCGGCTGAACTCGCTGATCCTGTGGATCGGCGGCGCGACCTTCCTCGCGGGCTCGCTCGCGGTGTGGCATGCGCTGCTGTCCGAGGGCGCGATCGGCGGCTACGACTGGGACCAGATGAAGGCCTACCTGCTGGTGGGCTGGGCGACCGCGTCCATCGGCTCGGCGTACGGCGACTGGTGGATGGCCTCGCGCATCTTCGACGGCCACGTGGCCACCGACCTGACCAAGCCGCTGGACTACCAGTGGGCCCGGTTCAGCGAGCACATGGGCGGCCTGGCCACGGAGTTCATCGCGATCACCATCGCGGCGACCGCGATCGTGACCTTCACCGGTGGGCTGGTGGTGCCCGGCCCCGGGCAGGCGCTGCTGTTCGCGGTGAGCTTCCTGCTGGTCGCGCCGCTGAAGTTCACCATCGCGTACATCACCACGATGGCGTGCTTCTGGACGCAGAACTTCATGGGCGTCTCGTGGGCCAAGGACGCGATCGTCACGCTGTTCTCCGGCGCGCTGATCCCGCTGGCGCTGCTGCCGGCATGGCTGGCGGGCCCGGCGGCGGTGCTGCCGTTCGCCAGCATCACCGCCACCCCCGCCGCGCTCTACCTGGGCCAGGCCACCGGCTGGGAGGCGCTGCGGCTGCTGGCCGTGCAGGCCGCCTGGGTGCTGGTGCTGTGGTGGGGCGCCCGGCTCATCTGGCGGCGCGCGCTGCGCGCCCTGACCGTCCACGGAGGCTGACGTGCGCCGCACGCTGCGGATCTACCGGCGCAGCCTGGGCGCTCACCTGCGCGCGGTGCTGGAGTACGAGGCCGACTTCTGGGTGCTCATCGTCGCCGGGCTGCTGTTCCAGGTGCTCAACCTGATTTTCCTCAGCGCCGTCTTCGCCCACGTGCCCGCGCTCAACGGCTGGTCGTACCCGGAGGCGGTGCTGCTGGCCGGAACCTACGGTTTCGTCAACGGCCTGGGCCCGCTCTTCTTCGAGGGCACCTGGCGACTCGCCGGAAAGATCAACCACGGCGAGCTGGACTACCCGCTCACCCGGCCCGCTCCGGTGCTGGTCCAGGTGGTCAGCGGCGGGATCGGCCTGCACGGCGTCGGCGACCTCATCGGCGGCGGCGCGATGATCGGCTGGGGCCTGGCCCACTCCGACATCGACTGGAGCCCCGCCCGGATCGGCGGCGCGCTGCTGCTCCTGGCCTCCAGCGCCACCATCCTGCTGTCACTGATCGTGGTCGGCAACGCGGCGTCGTTCTGGGTCGGCGGCAACCACCCCGTCTTCGCGATGACCCTGATCCGCACCGGCGACATGGCCAAGTACCCGCTCAGCATCTACGGCGTGGCGGTCCGCGCGACCTTCACCGTCCTGGTCCCGTACGCCTTCATCAGCTTCTTCCCCGCCTCCTGGCTGCTGGACAAGGAATCCGCCTGGATCGGCCTACTCACACCCCTGGTAGCCCTCTACTGCGCCTACCTGGCCCGCCTCGTCTTCCGCCACGGCCTACGCCGCTACGACTCCGCCGGCCACTGACCCCCGCCCCACCGCCCAAGATCCCTACGATCTTGGGTCAGGAGCGGGAGAGTTCGGTTTCGCCGGCGAGGCGGGCGGCGCGGTCGGCGGTGGTGAGGGCTTCGAGGACGCCGTCCATGTCGCCGCCGATGGCGAGGTCGAGGTTGTAGGCGGTGTAGCCGATGCGGTGGTCGGTCAGGCGGTTCTGGGGGTAGTTGTAGGTGCGGATGCGCTCGGAGCGGTCGACCGTGCGGATCTGGGCCTTGCGGGCGTCGGCGGCGGCGGCTTGGGCCTGCTCCTCGGCTAGCTGGGCGAGTTTGGCGCGCAGCATGCGCATCGCCTTGTCCTTGTTCTGGAGTTGGGACCGCTCGTTCTGGCAGGTGACGACCGTGCCGGTGGGGATGTGGGTGATGCGGACGGCGGAGTCGGTGGTGTTGACGGACTGGCCGCCGGCGCCCTGGGAGCGGTAGACGTCGATCCTCAGATCGCCCGTGTCGATCTCGACCTCGGTGTCCTCGGCTTCGGGCATGACCAGGACGCCCGCGGCGGAGGTGTGGATGCGGCCCTGGGACTCGGTGGCGGGGACGCGCTGCACGCGGTGCACGCCGCCTTCCCATTTCAGGCGGGACCAGACGCCGTTGCCGCCGTCGGGCACGCCGCGGGTCTTGATGGCGACGGAGACGTCCTTGACGCCGCCGAGGTCGGAGTCCTGGGAGTCGAGGACTTCGGTGATCCAGCCGCGGCGCTCGGCGTAGCGCAGGTACATACGCAGCAGGTCGCCCGCGAACAGCGCGGACTCCTCGCCGCCCTCGCCGGACTTGATCTCCAGGATCACGTCCTTGGCGTCGTTGGGGTCACGCGGGGCGAGCAGCTCGGCGAGCTTCTCCTCCAGCTCCGGCAGGCGCTGCTCCAGGCTGACCGCCTCGGTGGCGAAATCCGGGTCGATCGCGGCCAGCTCGCGCGCGGCCTCCAGATCGGCCCGCGCCGCGTCCAGCTCGTGTGCCGTCTTGTGGATCGGGGTGAGCTCGGCGAAGCGCCGCCCGACCTTGCGCGCGGCAGCCTGGTCGGCGTGGATCGACGGGTCCGCGAGCCGTGCCTCCAGCTCCGCGTACTCGGCCAGCAGCGCGGTGAGCCGTTCGTTACTCATGTCCGAATCCTCACTCGACAGCGGTATGACCTGCAACAGCACAACGCCCGCCCCGTGTGCACGGAGCGGGCGTCGTCACTACAGCTACTTGGCGTCCTTCTTGGCGACCTTGGCGTACTTGGCCTGGAACTTGGCCACCCGGCCGGCCGTGTCCATGACGCGCTGCTTGCCCGTGTAGAACGGGTGGCAGGCGCTGCAGGTCTCAGCGTGGATAGAACCGCCCTTGGCGGTGCTGCGGGTGGTGAAGGTGCTGCCACAGGAGCAGGTGACGGTGGTCTCGTTGTACTGCGGGTGAATACCGGACTTCATAGTCACGGTCCTTTCGTTTTCATGGGCGCTGGGTCGCTGTCAACACCGCCGGACGCTCGTCCGGACGGCTCGGGCGTGAACCAGTCCCGGTGGCCGACTGACCAGTATGCCATCCACCTCGCTCGCGATCTTCAGCGGCTAACTCGGCTGCGATTCGCGAGGAAGTCTCGTAGCGTCACCGGCCATGTCCCCCATGGCAACAACGACGCTCGCCGCTATCTTCCCGCCCGGCGCCCTGGACCACGCCATGGCCGAAGGGCTCGTCCGCGCGCAGACCCACCCGGAGCTGCCGCTCACGATCTACAACTACACGGAGAAGTGCACGTACGCGAACGCGTGGGACGACGTGACACTGGCGTGCCGTGGGTTGATCAGTGATGCGTCCGGGACGGTGCTGGCGCGCCCCCTGGTCAAATTCTTCAACCACGGGCAGCCGGGCGCGGCCGCGATCGGGCTGGACGAGCCGGTGGTGGTGACCGACAAGGCCGACGGCTCGCTGGGCATCGTCTACCCCACCCCGGACGGCCCGGCCGTGGCCACCCGCGGCTCGTTCGCCTCGGACCAGGCCCGCCACGCCACGGCACTGCTGCGCCAGCGCTACCCGCACTGGGTGCCGCCCGCGGGGCTGACCGTGCTCGTGGAGATCATCTACCCGGGCAACCGGATCGTGGTCGACTACGGCGGCATGAACGACCTGATGCTGCTGGGCGCGGTGGAGATCGCGACCGGGCGCTCGTTCCCGCCCGGCGCGGTGGCCGACTGGCCGGGCCCGGTGGTGGAGACGTTCGCGTACCCGACGTTCGAGCAGGCGCTGGCCGCGCCGGCGCGGCCGGGCCGCGAGGGCCTGGTCGTGCACGCGCTCGGCACGGACGCCCGCGTGAAGATCAAGTACGAGGAGTACGTGCACCTGCACCGCATCGTCACCGGCCTGAGCGCCCGCGGTGTCTGGGCGGCGCTGGGCGAGGGCGCGACGGTCGCCGAGATCGCCGAACCGCTGCCCGACGAGTTCCACGGCTGGGTCACCGAGCTGGCCACCCGCCTCACCACCGGCCTGGCCGACCTGGAGAAGCAGGTGGCGCAGGCGCACGACGCGATCATGGAAGGGCTGCCCGAGGGCTGGTCGCGCAAGGACTACGCCATGGTCGCGGGCCGGCACGCGCTGCGCGGCTTCCTGTTCGCGCACCTGGACGGCAAGCCGTACCGGCGGCAGTTGTGGGAGGAGCTCAAGCCCGACGGCGACGAGCGCCCGCACGGCCGTACCTTCGACGACGAGTGACCACGACGGGAGCGACACGCCATGCCCACCCTCACCATCACCCGCGGCCTGCCCGGCTCGGGCAAGACCACCTGGGCCAAGGACCAGCCCGGCGTCCGGGTCAACCGAGACGACCTGCGGCGCATGCTGCACGGCGGCAACCTCGGTGAGGGCTGGGCGGAGCGGCAGGTCACCGTCGCGCAGCGGGCCCAGGTCGAGGCCCTGCTGAAGGCGGGCGCCGACGTGATCTGCGACGACACCAACCTGCGCGCCAGGGTCGTACGCGAACTCGCCGAGCTCGCCGTCGACTGCGGCGCGCAGGTGACCGTGCGCGACTTCACCGACGTGCCGCTGGCGACCTGCCTGGAGCGCGACGCGGCCCGGCCCGAGGACCAGCGGGTTGGCCCCGAGGCGATCCACCGCATGCACGAGCGCTACCTCGCCGGGCACCGCGAGCCGATCGTGCTGCCGAGCCCCGGGCCGCGCCTGGTGTACGAGCCGCGCCAGGACGCGCCCCGGGCGGTGCTGGTGGACCTCGACGGCACGGTCGCGCTGATGGGCGACCGCAGCCCGTACGACCACACCCGCGTCCACCTGGACCTGCCGCACCAGCCGGTGATCGACGCGGTCCGCGCCCTGCACGCCGCGGGCCACGCGATCGTCTACTGCTCCGGCCGGGTCGACGCCTGCCGCGAGTCCACCGCCGCGTGGCTGGACCGGCACGTCGGCGTGCCCTACGCGGCCCTGCACATGCGGGTCACCGGCGACCAGCGCAAGGACTCCGTGGTCAAGCGCGAGATCTTCGAGAACGAGATCCGCGACGCCTGGTACGTGGTGGCCGTCCTCGACGACCGCAACCAGGTCGTCCGCATGTGGCGCGAACTGGGCCTGACCGTCTTCCAAGTCGCCGAAGGCGACTTCTGACCCTCCCCTAAGGAAGGGCACCTTCTTATCGCTATTGGTAGAGGAAGGTGCCCTTCTTAACATGGATGGACAGATGTCGGTGTGAGAGGACGAGATGAGCAGGCCGTTGCCGAAGGTCGCCCAGGACGGGGCGCACATCACGCTGCCGAGCGCGGTGACGGTCACCCCTGACGAGTACGACGCCCTGCCCCCGGATTCCCGGATCGAGCTCGTGGACGGAGTGCTGCACGTCATGACGCCCCCCACAGCCCGGCACCAGATCGTCATGATGAGGCTCGTGAACAGCCTGCTCCGCCGGTGCCCGGAGCACCTGACCGCGCTGCACGAGCAGGAGATCCGCCTCGCCGACGACCACCGGCGCAACCCCGACGTGCTGGTGGTGCGCCGGGACGCGGTGAACCTCGACTGGTTCAGCTTCCCGCCCAAGGCCGTGCTGCTCGCCGTCGAGATCGTCAGCCCGGGCACGCAGACCGCCGACCGCAAACACAAGCCCGCCGAGTACGCCGACGCCGGCATCCCCTGCTACTGGCGCATCGAGCCGCTACCGGAACTCGTGGTGCACACCTACCAGCTCGACGAGACCGACGTGTACGAGTCCACCGGCGTCTTCCACTCCGGCGACCACATCTCGGTCCCCCGCCTCGACTGGGCCACCATCCCCATCACCGACCTCATCCCCTGACCGGCAACCATCCGCCGCCGCCGTCCAGCGACCGCGGCGACCACCAGGCCCTGCGCAACTCTTGAGGACTCGCGGCCTCAGAGCGCATCTGAGGCCGCGAGTCCTTGAGAGTTGCCGCTCGGATCGGCCCGGCCGCGCGGTGGGGCCGGGAGGCGAGGACGGGGGTGGGGGGTGTCGGGTCGGGGTTAGGGGACGGTGATCGAGGTGGTGGCGGTGGTGGCGTTGACGGTGACGGTGAGGGTGGCGGTGCCGGGGCGGAGGGCCGTGAGCAGGCCGGTCGACGGGTCGTAGGTTGCCACCGCGGTGCGCGGCGCGGTGCGGGCCGACCCGATGTGGACCGTTCCCGCCCAGTCCGCGGACACCGGGTAGGCCACCGGCACGGCTCGCCCGGCTTGGGTGACCACGGCCGACACCGGCCCGCTCGCGCCGACGGCGAGCGTCGCAGGCGCGGTCAGGTCCAGCGCGTCCACGTGCGGGCGGATCTCGGCGTGGAACCAGTCCGCCACCCCGGCCTGCGGGAACAGGCGCGGAACCAGCCACTCCAGCGGGCTGACCGGGTCGACGCCGACCATCGTCCAGCCGGTGAAGCCGCCCTCGGCGGGCGAGGTGGACGGCGCCTTGCCCGAGTTCCCGTTGATCAGGTACGGCACCCCGTCGACCTCGCTGGCCGCGAACGTGCCGACGTGGCTGTTCACCATCGCCGCGCCCTTGCCCGAGGTCCACTGGAAGTCGGCCAGCCAGCGCTCCACGGTGGCCACCTCCTTCGCCTCGGCCAGCTCACTGGCCTGCACCGGAGTGGGGTCCCGGGGCGGGTGGTGGAAGAAGACCGCGACCGAGCCGATCGCCGGGTCGTCGGCCGCCTCGTCGAGCGCCTGCCGCAGCATCAGGACCTGGTCGAACCCGCCGCCGCGCAGCGTGCCTTTGGCGGAGTCGAGCATGACGAACCGGGTGCCCCGGTGGTCGACGACGCGGTGGGTCTCGCCGAACACGGCCCGCCAGTTGTCCAGGTTGCCCGGTCCCATGATCTCGTGGTTGCCGGGCACGTAGTAGTACGGCAGGGTGCCGCCCAGTTCCTCGTCGAGGATCTGCTTGGCCAGCGCGATGTCGGCCGGGGCGGCCTCGTCCACGAAGTCGCCGTTGATGACGAGGAAGTCCGGCGCGGCGGCCTTGATCTCGCGCAGCGTACGCCGGGCGTTGCGGACCAGGTCACTGTCCGGGTTCCGGGCCACGAACTGGGCGTCGGACATGACCGCGAAGCGCCACTTCTCGTCCGCCGCCGCGCCGTCGCGGATCACGAAGTCCCGCTCGTACGCCGGGTCGGCCGGCACGTCGATGGTGGCGGGGAGCTTGACCGCGAGGTCGTCGATGACGATCGCGTTGGTGTAGGAGGCCTCCGGTTTGACCTCCGCGGGGTAGAACCAGCGGAACTTCAGCGGGTGCTGCAGCCCGGCCGGCACCGGGAACTCGATCTTCTGCCAGCCCGTCTTAGTGAGGTACGGCCCGCTGAACGCGGGAACGAGCGCGCCGGTGGCGTCGTACACCTGCAGCCGCGCCCACTCGCCGCGCCCGGCCTCGGGGTTGACCCACATGCTGACGGCCAGCGGCTGCCCGGGCAGCTCGATGAGCGCGGGCGGGGTGGCGTACGAGGTACGCGTGCCGGTGGACTGCGTGAAGT
This sequence comes from Catellatospora sichuanensis, assembly GCF_007483665.1. Taxonomy (GTDB): domain Bacteria; phylum Actinomycetota; class Actinomycetes; order Mycobacteriales; family Micromonosporaceae; genus Catellatospora; species Catellatospora sichuanensis. Next base: position 123,544 of record NZ_ML660189.1, on the reverse strand, counting down.
CGTACGACATGCGCAGGCCCAGCCCGTCGTGGCCAGGCACGGCGGCGACCGCGCAGGTCGCGCGGGCGGTGGTGCACTTCCAGGCGGCGGCGTCGTCGAAGTTCGCCACGACCACCTCGCGCGAGCCGACGGTGATGCCGACCCGCGTCGCCTTCCCGTCGACCTTCAGCTCGACGACGGTGCCGCCGTCGGCCTTGCCGGTGACCCGGAAGCCGCCCGCGCCGTCCGGGACGATGTCCACGATCGACGTGTCGTAGCTCAGCTCGACCTCGTCGGCCTCGATCGGCGCGCTCAGCGCGTCGCGGTCGAAGCCGAGCACGCCGAAGCCGCCGGTGCTGCCCGCCCCGGCCAGCGACAACCGGCCAGTGGTGGGACTGATCCGCTCCAGCCGGTTCAGCACGGTCATGGTGAGCTGCCCGGTCGCCGGGCCGCGGTACGCGGTGACGGTGGCCGTGCCCGGCAGCAATCCACGGAACGACCCGTCGGCGACCCGGCCGGACAGGGCCGGGAACACCTTCCAGGACGGAGTGCCCGCGGCCGGGCCGTAGGTCTCGTCGTACCCCGCCGCGGTCAGCCGGCGGGAGTGTCCGGGGAACACCCGGTCCGGCCGCCCGCCGCGTACGTCGTTGAGCGTGGGCGCGGCCATCGGCGCGGTCGCGGTCTCCACCCAGAACCCGTGCAGCCGCCCGCTGCCGACCGGCGACAGCACCGCCAGGCCGTTGGGCGTGGGCCGCTCGCTGCCGTCGGACGGCGCGTTCTCGAGCTGCGGCACGGCGGTGCCGGGCTCGCGGGCCAGCATCGTGGACGAGCCTCCGCCGTCGAGGTTGAGCGCGTCGTGCGCGCCCAGCCGCTGCATCATCACGGCCAGGTCGCGCAGGGTCAGCCCGTGGCTGTCGGCCTGCCGCCCGTCCACCGTGAGCAGGTACATCTTCGTGCCGGTGGCGTCGAAGCCGACCGCGGTGCGCGGGTTGTCGGCGTCGACCACCGCCCCGTCGGCGAGCTGCCCGCCACGCAGCAGCCAGGCGTTGCCGCCGATGGCGGTGGTCAGCTCGCCTCCGTCGGAGCTGCGCGGCCGGTACGCGACCGTGACCCGGGTGCCCGGGGTCAGCGCGGCCAGCGCGTCCGCGCCCGCCTCACGGCCCAGCAGCACCTGGGCGCCCTCGGCGATGGGGCCGCTGCCCGGCGTCGCCGAGACCGACTCGACCACGCCGCCGCGCAGTACGACCTCGGTGGTCCGGCTCGCACCGGTCACCGGCCGGGCGCGGCTGAAGTCGCCCCACAGCCCGGTGAACACGCCGACCGCGTTCGCGCCCAGGGCGTGGGTGTTGAAGCCGGTGAGCGTGATCGGGGCGCCGCCCTCGGGCGTGGCGGTGCCCTCGAAGTACACCTCCACCAGGCGGCCCACGTCGCCGGAGGTGAAGCCGACGGCCTTGTGGTGCCCGGCGAGCGGGGCCTGGATCAGCTCGCCGCCCTGGATGCCGACGCCCTGCGCCGCGCCCGAGTTGTTGATGTCGAAGAAGTCGCCGTTGACCGCGCCGACGACCCGCTTGTCGTCGCGGGCGGCCAGCTGCTGCGCCAGCGGCTGGGTGGCCGCCACCGCGCCCGGGAACACGTAGTCGACGGTGGCGCTGCCGGACAGGTCCACGGTGAGCGCGTCGGCGCGCAGGAAGCCGCGGGCGTCGTAGCGGTCGAAGGAGGTCAGCGTGACCCCGGGGGCGACGGGGCGGGTGCTGGTCGGGGTGTCCACGTAGTCGGAGCCGACCACGACGTCGCCGTCCTGCGCCGACCCGGCCGGGCCGAGCAGCGCGGCCGCCGTGCCGGTGAGGGCAGGTGCGGCCGCGACGGCGGGCTGTGACAGGGCCGTGGCGGCGGCCGTGGTGAGCGTGGTGAGGGCAAGGAGCAGGGGGTGTATCCGCCTTCGCGAAGGCACGGTTCCTCCCGGGGGGTGTGGGTGCTGCCGTCAGTGCAGTCCCATCCGGAGAGGCGCGTGCGGCAGCGCGGATGCCTGAAGGAAAACTTCAGACAAACAATAGAACCCGAAAGGTAATTGCACATCCCCCGATGCCGGACTGGTTCCGGAGGCTCGCGATCCGGCCACGCGCCTGCTCTGCCGGACCTAGCCTGGGTACATGGCAGACAAGCCGACCATCGTCCTGGTCCACGGGTTCTGGGGCGGCGCGGCCCACTGGGCCAAGGTCATCGTCGAACTGCACCGCCGCGGTTACGACGCGCTGCGTGCCGTGGAGAACCCGCTCACCTCGCTGGCCGACGACGCCGAGCGCACCCGCCGCATGGTGCGCCAGGTGCCGGGGCCGGTGCTGCTCGTCGGCCACTCCTACGGCGGCGCGGTGCTCTCCGAGGCCGGGGACCTGCCCAACGTGACCGGCCTGGTCTACATCGCGGCGTTCGCGCCCGACGCCGGGGAGAGCCCCGGCCAGGTCACCCAGGATATGCCGCCCGCGGCCATCGCGAACGTCGGGCCGCCCGACTCCGACGGCTACCTGTGGATCCGCCAGGACAAGTTCCACGAGAGCTTCTGCCAGGACCTGCCCGCCGACGAGGCCCTGGTCATGGCGGTGACCCAGAAGGCGCCGCTGGCCTCCACCTTCGGCGACACGATCACCGCGCCCGCCTGGCGGGCCAAGCCCACCTGGTATCAGGTCTCCACCCAGGACCGCATGATCAATCCGGACAACCAGCGCCGGATGGCCGAGCGCATGGGCCCCCGGCGGACCGTCGAGCTGGACGCGGGCCACGCCTCGCTCGCCTCGCTGCCCGGCCCGGTGACCGACCTGATCGTCGAGGCCGCGGCGGGCTGATCCCGTACACGCGAAAGGGCCGGCACCTCGCGGTGCCGGCCCTTCATGTCGCTGCGCTCAGCTCACTCGTTGGGAGTGGACTTCGCGATCTGCATCAGGAACTCGATGTTGGTCCGGGTCTGCTTGAGCTTGTCGAGCAGCAGATCCAGGGCCGCCTGCGAGTCCAGCGAGTGCAGGACCTTGCGGAGCTTGTGCACGATGACCAGCTCCTCCGGCGCCAGCAGGATCTCCTCCTTGCGGGTGCCGGACGGGTCGATGTCGATGGCCGGGAAGATGCGCTTGTCGGCGATCTTCCGGTCGAGCTTGAGCTCGGCGTTACCCGTGCCCTTGAACTCCTCGAAGATGACCGTGTCCATCATGGAGCCCGTCTCCACCAGCGCCGTGGCGAGGATGGTGAGCGAACCGCCGTTCTCGATGTTGCGGGCAGCGCCGAGGAAGCGCTTGGGCGGGTACAGCGCGGTCGAGTCGATACCACCGGACAGGATGCGGCCGGAGGCCGGCGCGGCCAGGTTGTAGGCCCGGCCCAGACGCGTGATCGAGTCCAGCAGCACCACCACGTCGTGACCCAGCTCGACCAGGCGCTTGGCCCGCTCGATCGCCAGCTCGGCGACGGTGGTGTGGTCCTGCGGCGGCCGGTCGAACGTCGAGGCGATGACCTCGCCCTTGACCGAGCGCTGCATGTCGGTGACCTCTTCAGGCCGCTCGTCCACCAGCACCACCATCAGGTGGCACTCCGGGTTGTTCGTCGTGATCGCGTTCGCCAGCGCCTGCAGGACCATGGTCTTGCCGGCCTTGGGCGGGGACACGATCAGCGCACGCTGGCCCTTGCCGATCGGCATGACCAGGTCGATGACCCGGGTGGTGAGGATGTGCGGCTCGGTCTCCAGACGCAGGCGGTCCTGCGGGTACAGCGGAGTGAGCTTGTAGAACTCGCCACGGCGGCGGGCCTCCTCGGGCTCCATGCCGTTGACGGTGTCCAGGCGCACCAGCGGGTTGTACTTGTCCCGCCGCTGCTCGCCGTCCCGCGGGCTGGCCTTGACGGCGCCGGTGATGGCGTCGCCGCGGCGCAGGCCGTACTTCTTCACCTGCGACATCGACACGTAGACGTCGTTGGGGCCGGAGAGGTAGCCGGTGGTGCGCACGAAGGCGTAGTTGTCCAGGACGTCGACGATGCCGGCGACCGGCACGAGCACGTCGTCCTCACCCACGTGCGGCTCGCCGCCGCCACCGCTCGCGCCGACCGTCTCGCCACGCTCGCGGCCTCGGCGGCGGTCACGGAACCGGCTGCGCCGGCCGCGACGGCCGTCGCCGTCCTCGTCGCCGTCGAAGCCGCCCCGGTCGGGGCCGCGGTCGGCGCCACGGTCGTTGCCGCGGTCGGCGGTACGCTCCCCGCGCTCCGGCCGGTCGCCGCGCTCGGCACGTTCCCCGCGCTCGGGACGGTCACCACGCTCGGGACGTTCCCCGCGCTCGGCGTTGCGCTCGGCACGCTCGGGACGGTCGCCGCGCTCGGCACGCTCGGGACGGTCACCGCGCTCGGCACGCTCACGGCGGGACTCGCGACGGTTCTCGCGGCCCTCGGCCGGTGCCTCCGCCTCACCACGGGGCTCCGGAGCGTTGCGGCGGCTACGACGCTCGCCACGCGGCTCGGTGCCCTCGGCTGCTGTCGGCGCGGGCTCGCCCGCTGCCTCGCGGACCTCGGCCCGCACCTCCTCGCGAGCCGGAGCAGCGGCCGCGGCTACGTCAGCACGGGGGCGCGGTGCGCCACCGCCCTGGCTGGCCGTGATCGCGGCGATCAGCTCGCCCTTGCGCATGCGTGCGGTGCCCGTGATACCCAACCCCGCTGCCATGGTCTGCAACTCAGGCAGCAGCTTCGCGGAGAGACCGCTGCCGGCGGAGCGGCGGCGCCGGCCGGTGGAGGCGTCGTCAGCGACGTGGGAGACATCCGACGTCATGTCGGTGGTGTCGCTCAATGGATTCCTTCCCTCGATTGGCCGGGGCTGCCCGGGTCTTCTTGCGACAGTTGGCGGCCGGGCGGCCTCGGAAACCCGTGGTGCTCATCCAGAGCGCTACGGGAGTTTTTGCGCAGTCACGACGACGTTCCGCCACCGTCCACATACGACGGCGTGGACACGCCTGGAGCGTGCGATCAGTCTGCGGCAGGCATAGGACTGGGGGTGGACGGCCGTTTGGCGAACGTATCCGTCTGAACCGAGCTCCGGTTGCGCCGCCCCGCAAGATCGGGCGCTTCGCGGCTGTGCTGCCTAGAGCGTAATCAACGACTGAGACCAGCGGCAACACCGGGCTACTCGGCGTGTCTGAAATGCTGCAAAAGACAGGTGATACGCCCCGGTTTCTAACCAGGGATCCTACCCGCCGAAACGCGGGCGCCACCAGCGAACACCGCAAGAGTGTGTGCCAACCAACTCCCGCCGGCCTCGAAACCGGACGGCACGGCTGAAAGCGCCAGCACGCTCGGCCCGGCCCCGCTCACCACGGCGGCGACGCCGGCCTCCCGGAGCTGTGCAACCAGCGCGGCGGTCTCCGGCATTCCCGCAGCCCGGTAGCCCTGGTGGAGGCGGTCCTCGGTGGCCGCGAAGAGCAGGCCCGGGGCGCCGGTCAGCGCATGGGTCAGCAGTGCCGCCCGGCCCGCGTTGAAGGCGGCGTCGGTGTGCGGCACGGTGGCCGGCAGCGCGGCGCGTGCGTGGGCGGTCAGGCCGCGTACGGCGGGCACGAACACCGTCGGCCGGATCTCCGCGGCCACCGGCAGCGCCACGGCACGCGCCCCGCCCGCCTCGGTCCAGGCGATCGTGAAGCCGCCCAGCAGGCACGGCGCGATGTTGTCCGGGTGCCCCTCGATCCGGCCCGCGATGCGCACCTCGTCGGCCCGGGTCAGCCGCCCGCCGGTCAGCGCGTTGGCCAGGGTCACCCCGGCCGTGATCGCGGCGCTGGAGGAGCCCATGCCGCGCGCCTGCGGGATCCGGTTGACGCAGCGCAGGCCCAGGCCGACGGGCTGGGCGCCCAGCTCGCCGAACGTCTCCCGCATCGCGCGTACGACCAGGTGGGTGTCGTCCTGGGGCAGCTCGCCCGCGCCCTCACCGGTCACCTCGACGGTCGTCTTGCCGTCGTCGGCCACCCAGGCGGTGACCTCGTCGCAGAGGTCGAGCGCCAGGCCCAGGGCGTCGAAGCCCGGTCCGAGGTTGGCGCTGGTGGCGGGCGCATGGACGGTGTACGCCCCGGGCGCGAAGGAGATCGTCACGATGGCCATGGTAGGGCCGCGCCCTGCGCCGCCCGCCCATCCGGTGGCCCGGCCGCCCAATCCTCGGGAGCCGGCCCCGGCCCCATCGCCGCCGCGGCGGATCCCTCCTGCCGCAACTCTCAGGGACTTGCGGCCTCAGGACTCCCCGAAGGCCGCAAGTCCTGAAAGTTGCGACTGGGCTGGGCGCGGCGGCAGGTCGGCGGCGTGGGGAGGGCATCGGCCGCCATGCGGTCGGGCGGGGATGGCGGGCGCTCGATACGGTGTCGGGGTCGCCCACCCCTCGGGAGCATGCTGTGGAATCGTTCGACATGTCGCTGCTCGGCGTCATCCTGCCGCAGGCCGTCGGCGTGCTGCTGATGATCGCCGGCCTGGTCGCGGCGCTGGCGCTGCGTACCCGCCTGGGCTCCGCCGCCACCGGCCTCACCGTCGCGGCGACCGGACTGGGCGCGCTGACCTTCCTGATCAGCACCTGGTGGCAGACCTTCGGCCTGCGCTCGGTGATCGAGGAGGGCGGCAGCTCGCGCTACGCCGCGATCAGCTTCGTCAGCCTCGTCCTCTGGCTGCTCCACCTGGTCTGGACGGGTCTGCTGCTCGGCGCGGTGTTCGCCGGGCGGCGCCGACCGCCGGTGGTGGAGAACGCCGTCATGGCACCCGGATCGCCGCTGTAGCGCCGCCGTCCGTTATGGAGGGACGGCGGTCTCAGCCGCCGTCCGGCTCCTCGTCGGCGGGCACGCCCGCGGTGGGGCGGTCGATCTGCCGCCCCACCGATTTCAGCGCCGCCCGCAGGGCGTACTCGATCTGCGCGTTGACGCTGCGCAGGTCGTCGGCCGCCCAGCGGGCGACGGCGTCGTACACCGCGGGATCCAGCCGCAGCAGCAGTTTCTTGCGCTCAGGCACGCGGCGTCCTCAGTAGAGGGAGCCCGTGTTGACGACAGGCTGCGCGTTGCGGTCGCCGCAGAGCACCACCAGCAGGTTCGACACCATGTGCGCCTTACGCTCCTCGTCCAGGTCGACGACGCCCTGCTCGCGCAGCTGCTCCAGCGCACTGGAGACCATGCCGACCGCGCCCTCCACGATGGTGGACCGCGCCGCGACGATGGCCTGCGCCTGCTGGCGGGCCAGCATCGCCTGCGCGATCTCCGCAGCATAGGCGAGATGGGTGATCCGCGACTCGACCACCTCCACGCCGCCGAGGATGACCCGCTCGCGCAGCTCGGCGGTGAGCTCCTCGCTGGCGGCGGCGCTGTCGCGCAGGCTGGTCCGGCCGCTGGCGTGCGCCTCGTACGGGTAGCTGGTGGCCAGGTGCCGCACCGCGGTCTCGGCCTGCACCTCGACGAAGTGCACGAAGTCGTCCACGGCGAACTTGGCGGCGTAGGTGTCCACGACCCGCCACACCACGACCGCGGCGATCTCGACCGGGTTGCCGTCGGCGTCGGAGACCTTCAGCCGGTTGGACTCGAAGTTGCGGATCCGCTTGGAGATCTTCGACTTCCCGGTCAGCGGCCAGGTCCAGTGGAAGCCCGGCTCGCCGATGGTGCCGACGTACTTGCCGAAGAACTGGATCACCCGGGCGTCGTTCGGGCTGATCACGATGAAGCCGGTCGCGATCAGCACGAGCAGCAGCGTGCCGACCGCGACGGCGGGGGCGATGGCGGCGACGGCGTCGTCGGCGTCCGGCACGCCGACGTTGGCAGCGATGACCGCGATCATGGCGGCCAGCACCAGCAGGCTGACGACGATCATGATGAACCCGGAGACCCGGAACGCCTTACGCTGCATGGCGACTCCCTCTACTATCGAAGTGATATCACTAAGCTAGCAGTGAGTGTCAAGCCCGGTCAGTCGGCGAGCGCGGCCACCGGGGCCTGGACCGGGATGCGCCGGGTGACCAGGAACCAGCCCACGGCGTAGGACAGCGTGGTGACGCCGCAGCAGGCGACCAGCACCCGCCAGTCCACCGAGTCCACGAACGCGCCCACGACCAACTGCGAGGCGGTCACCGCGAGCATGGCGATCATCGTGTCGGTGGCGTTGACCCGGCCCCGCAGCTCGTCGGGCACCTCCTGGGCGATCGCGTAGTTCGACATCACCCAGTTGCCGCCGCCGGCCGCGTGCGCCAGGAAGATGCCCGCCAGCACCAGCGGGAACCAGCCCGCCGCGGCCACCCCGACGTAGACCAGGCCGTAGGTGGACATGGACAGCGCCAGCGCCGGGAACAGCCAGTGCGGCCGGGCCAGCGCCGCCCGGAACAGGAACGGGCCGACCACACTGCCCAGGCCGCGCACCGCGAACATCAGGCCCAGCCCCCGTGCACCCATCCCGAACGTCGCTGCGATCAGCGGGAACGTGGCCAGCAGGCCGTTGCCGGTGCCCACCGCCGACTTCACGGTGACCAGGGCCAGCAGCCGCGGCTCCCGGCGCAGGTAGCCCATCGCCTCGCGGATCGCCGCGAACGCCGGGCGGGACACCGCCGGCAGCGTGTCCTGGGTCGGCCGCTTGATCCCCGAGGTCAGCAGCGCCGAGGTCACCAGGCTCACCGCGACCAGGCCGAAGCAGGCGTACGGGGACAGCCACTCGGTGACCAGGCCGCCCAGCGACGAGGCGACCACGGTCATGGTGCCCCACGCGGTGCCGTTGACGGCCATCGCCGGGCCCATGTCGGCGGGGTCGACGAGGTTCGGCACGGCCGCGTTGGCCGCCGGGGTGTAGAACGCCTTCGCCGCGGCGAGCGCGCCCAGCGCCACCAGCGCGATCGGGCCCGCGCCGGGGCCGCGCACCAGGAACAGGCCGCCGACGGCGACCAGCGCCGAGAGGTTGGAGGCGATCAGGATGTGCTTGCGGTTGAACCGGTCGGCGATGGTGCCCGCGTACGGCAGCAGCAGCGCGACCGTGCCGGTCTCCACGGCCAGCGCCAGCCCGCCCCAGAGCCCCTGACCCGTCTCCCTGTTGAGCAGCACCAGCAGCGGAACCATGACGAACCAGTCCGCCCCGAAGACGATGACCTCGGCGAGGAACAGGCGGCGGAAGTCGGCGCTACGCGTAAGGACCCTGAGCACGTACGCACCGTACACCTGAGAGCGATCTCACGAACCCCGGGCACGCTGTGACGTGCGCCCCGTCGGGGTTTGCAGTTTCGGGGAAACTGCATCGTCGTCGCGAACGGAAGGTGCACTTTCCCCGAAGCTGCAGCTGCGCCGGGGGCGGTCGGCGTCGGTCAGGCGAGGCCGAGTTCGCGGGCCGCGGCGAGCGGGTCGTTGCCGATCGTGGTCGGGGCGGGCGCGGTGGAGATGGCCCACTCCGGGTCCTTGAGGCCGTGGCCGGTCACCGTGCAGACGATGCGCGAGCCGTGCGGCACCTTGCCGGCCGCGCACGCCTGCAGCAGGCCCGCCACGCTGGCCGCCGAACCCAGCTCGACGAAGACGCCGACCTCGCGGGCGAGCAGCCGGTACGCCGAGAGGATCTCGCGGTCGGTGACGGCGTCGATGAGACCGCCCGAGGCGTCACGCGCGTCCAGGGCCTTGGTCCACGAGGCGGGGTTGCCGATCCGGATCGCGGTGGCGATCGTGGACGGGTTGGCCACCACCGCCCCGTTGACGATCGGGGCGGAACCGGCGGCCTGGAAGCCGTACATCTTCGGGGCCTTCGTGGCGTTGCCCGCCGCGACGTCCTCCTGGTAGCCCATCCAGTACGCGCTGATGTTGCCCGCGTTGCCGACCGGCAGGCAGTGGATGTCCGGCGCGTCGCCCAGCGCGTCGACGATCTCGAACGCGGCGGTCTTCTGCCCGTGCAGCCGGTCGATGTTCACCGAGTTGACCAGCGCCACCGGATAGTCCTGGGAGAGCTTGCCCGCCATCGCCAGGCAGTCGTCGAAGTTGCCGCTGACCTGCAGCAGCTTCGCACCGTGCACGAGCGCCTGGGCCAGCTTGCCCAGCGCGATCTTGCCCTGTGGCACGAGCACCGCGCAGGTGATGCCGGCGCGGGCGGCGTACGCCGCGGCGCTGGCGGAGGTGTTGCCGGTCGAGGCGCAGATGATCGCCTTCGCGCCGTGCTCGACGGCGGTGGAGACGGCCACCGTCATGCCCCGGTCCTTGAAGGAGCCGGTCGGGTTGGCGCCCTCGACCTTCAGGTAGACGTCACACCCGGTGCGGTCGGACAGCACCGGCGCGGGCACCAGCGGCGTGTTGCCCTCGTGCAGCGTGATCACGGGCGTCTTGTCCGTCACCGGCAGCCGGTCCCGGTACTGCTCGATCAACCCACGCCACATGCTGGCCTCCTTACCGAGTGTCATCGAGTACCTTGCCCGCTCGACGCCGCCATCACCACTCAGGTTCCACCCTCCGGGACGTCGATCCCAAGGGCATCCACCCCTTCACGCGCCGCCACCGCCGGGCCCGCGCCAACCTAGAGGTTGATCACGGTCCCAGGGTGGTGACACGCCGTCGGACACGTCCACAAGTTCATGATCGACGCGCGCGGCCTGCCTGCGGCAGCCGCGTCAGAACTCCACGCGGAGGACGGAGGCCACGGCGCGGACGAAGTCGAGGGTGCGGAGTTCGGCGACGGTGGCGGCGAGGGCGCTGTCGGGGGCGGAGTGGGTGACGATGACAAGGCTGGCGTCGTTGCCGCGGCCCGACTGGTTGACGGTGGCGATGGAGACGTCGTGGCGGGCAAAGACACCGGCCACCGCGGCCAGCACGCCGGCGCGGTCGGCCACGTCCAGCGAGACGTGGTAGCGGGTGCGGACGTCGCCCATCGGGTGGACGGCGAGGTCGGCGTAGGAGGACTCGCTGGCGGCGCGTACCCCGGCCAGGCGGTTGCGGCCCACGGCGACCAGGTCGCCGAGCACGGCGCTCGCGGTGGGCGCGCCGCCCGCACCACGGCCGTAGAACATCAGCTGCCCGGCGGCCTCGGCCTCGACGAACACCGCGTTGAACGCCTCGCCGACGCCCGCCAGCGGGTGGGTGCGCGGGATCATCGCGGGGTGCACCCGGACGCTGACGCCGCCGTCGGCGGTGCGGCCCGCGATGCACAGCAGCTTGATCGTGCAGCCCATGGCCTTCGCACTGGCCACGTCGGCCGCGCTGACCTCGGTGATGCCCTCGCGGTATACGTCCTCGGCCTTCACCCGGGTATGGAAGGCCAGGCTGGCCAGGATCGCGGCCTTCGCGGCGGCGTCGAAGCCCTCGACGTCGGCGGTCGGGTCCGCCTCGGCGTAGCCCAGCGCGGTCGCCTCTTCGAGGGCCTCGGAGAAGCCCGCGCCGGTGGCGTCCATCGCGGAGAGGATGAAGTTCGTGGTGCCGTTCACGATGCCGGTGACCTGGGTGATGCGGTCCCCGTGCAGGGACTCGCGCAGCGGGCGCAGCAGCGGGATCGCGCCCGCCACCGACGCCTCGTAGTACAGGTCCGCGCCGCCCTCGGCGGCGGCGTCGTGCAGGCTGCCGCCGTCCTCGGCCAGCAGCGCCTTGTTGCCGGTGATCACGCTCTTGCCCGCGCGCAGCGCCTCGACGAGCCAGGTGCGGGCGGGCTCGATGCCGCCCACCACCTCGATGACCACGTCCACGTCGTCCCGCTTGACCAGGCCGAGAGCGTCCGTGGTGAACAGGTCCGTGCTGACCGGCAGGTCGCTGCGGTCACGGCCCGCCCGGCGGACGGCGATGCCGACCAGTTCGACGGGTGCGCCGATACGCGCCGTCAGGTCGTCGGCCTGCTCGTGCAGCAGGCGTACGACCTCCGAGCCGACGGCGCCGCATCCCAGCAACGCCACCTTGACCGAGTCAGCCACTTCGTCTCCCGTAACGCTCAACATGGCAGGGGCGGAGATCGCGCCCTACCCCACGTCCAACGCCAGGAGATCGTCCTCGGTCTCCCTGCGCACGATCACCCGTGCCTGCCCGTCCCGCACCGCCACGACGGGCGGCCGCGGCACGTGGTTGTAATTACTGGCCATGCTCCGGCAGTAGGCGCCGGTTCCCGGCACCGCAATAAGATCTCCGGGCCGGACGTCAGCGGGCAGGAATTCATCCTTCACCACCACGTCCCCCGCCTCACAATGTTTTCCCACCACGCGGGCAAGAATCGGCTCGGCCTGTGACGCACGCGACGCCAGCGTCGCCGAGTACGACGCGTCGTACAGCGCGGTACGGATGTTGTCGCTCATGCCGCCGTCCACGCTCACGTAGGTGCGCAGCCCGTCGAGCGGCTTCACCGTGCCGACCTCGTACAGCGTGAAGGTGGACGGGCCGACGATGGCCCGCCCCGGCTCCACGGACAGGTGGGGCTCGGCGATGCCCAGGCCCCGGCACTCGTCCGCCACGATCTTGAACATCCGCTCGGCGAGTTCACCGGCGGGCGAGGGCGTGTCCTGGCTGGTGTACGCGATGCCGAAGCCGCCGCCGAGGTCCAGCTCGGGCAGCTCGGCGCCCAGCTCGGTGCGGATGCGCTCCTGCAGGGTGAGCACCCGGCGCGCGCTGACCTCGAAGCCCGACGTGTCGAAGATCTGCGAGCCGATGTGCGAGTGCAGGCCGCGCAGCTCCAGCGTGTCCTCGGTCAGGATGCGCTTTGCCGCCTCGAACGCCTTGCCGCCCGCCAGCGAGAACCCGAACTTCTGGTCCTCGTGCGCGGTCGCGATGAACTCGTGGGTGTGCGCCTCCACGCCCACGGTCACCCGGATCATGACCCGCGGGCGTACCCCGTGCTCCCGGGCGATCGCGGACAGGCGCTCGATCTCGTCGAACGAGTCGACCACGATGCGGCCCACGCCCGCCTGGACGGCGCGGGTCAGCTCGCGTACCGACTTGTTGTTGCCGTGCAGCGCGAGCCGGGTCGGGTCCATGCCCGCCGCCAGCGCGGTGGCCAGCTCGCCGCCGCTGCACACGTCGAGGTTCATCTCCTCCTCGACCAGGATGCGCACGATCGCCCGGCACAGGAACGCCTTGCCCGCGTAGTACACGTCCGCCCCCGCGAAGCCCTGCTTGAAGTCGCGGCAGCGGGCCCGGAAGTCCTCCTCGTCGAGCAGGTACGCCGGGGTGCCGAACTCCTGCGCCAGCGAGGTCACGTCCAGGCCGCCGACGCGCAGCACACCCGCCTCGTCCTTGCGCACCGTGCGGGGCCACAGCGGCGTCATCAGCTCGTTCACGTCAGCGGGCGTACGCAGCCAGGAAGGTCCCTGGTGCCCGAAGTCGCCGTGCAGGGCACCTGCCTCATGGGCTCTCATGCGGGAAGGTCACATCCGTTCAGGGGCGGTCACGCCGAGCAGGCCGAGGCCGTTGGCGATGACGGTGCGGGTCGCGTCGTTGAGCCAGAGCCGGGCGACGTTGCCGGGCTCGATCGGGTTGTCGCCGTGCGGCAGCACGCGGCACGCCGGCTCGTCGTAGAAGCGGTGGTAGTCGCCCGCCAGGTCCTCCAGGTAGCGGGCCACCCGGTGCGGCTCGCGCAGCTCCGCCGCGCTCTTGACCACGGTCGGGTAGTCGCCCAGCGCCTTGAGCAGCTCCAGCTCCTTGGGGTGCCCCAGCAGCGCCGGGTCGAACTCCGCGGTGTCGCGGGTCAGCCCGAGGTCGGCGGCGTTGCGGGACACGCTCGCGGTGCGAGCGGCGACGTACTGCACGTAGTAGACCGGGTTGTCGCGGGTCGCGCGCGTCCACAGGTCCACGTCGATGTCGATCGGGGAGTCGCTGCTGTAGCGGGCCAGCGCGTAGCGGGAGGCGTCCACGCCGATCGCCTCGACCAGGTCCTCCATGGTCACCACGGTGCCCGCGCGCTTGCTCATGCGCACCGGCTGGCCGTCGCGGACCAGGCTGACCAGCTGGCCGATGAGGATCTCCAGGTTGACGTCCGGGTCGTCGCCGAAGCAGGCCGACATGGCGCGCATCCGGCCCACGTAACCGTGGTGGTCGGCGCCCAGCATGATGACGATCTTGTCCGCGCCCCGGTCCCGCTTGTCGAGGTAGTAGGCGCAGTCGGCGGCGAAGTAGGTCCAGTCGCCGTCGCTCTTGCGCAGCACCCGGTCCTTGTCGTCGCCGAAGTCGGTGGTGCGCAGCCAGGTCGCGCCGTCGGCCTCGTACAGGTGGCCCTGCGCCCGCAGCCGTTCCAGGGCCAGGTCCAGCTCGCCCTTGGCGTGCAGGTCCTTCTCGTTGAAGTACACGTCGAAGTGCGTGCCGAACTCGTTCAGCGAGGACTTGATCTGCGCGAACATCAGCTCGACGCCCTCGACCCGGAACGTCTCCAGGTCGTCGGCCCCCGGGTGCTTCGCCCGGACCGCCTCGGCGATCTCCGCGATGTACGCGCCGCCGTAGCCGTCCTCCGGCGTCGCCTCGCCCCGGGCCGCGGCCTGCAGCGACTTGGCGAACCGGTCGATCTGCGCACCGGCGTCGTTGAAGTAGTACTCAGTGGTGACCTCCGCGCCCGCCGCCTTGAGCAGCCGCGCCAGCGCGTCGCCGACCGCGGCCCAGCGCACCCCGCCCAGGTGGATCGGGCCGGTCGGGTTCGCCGAGACGAACTCCAGGTTCAGCCGCAGCCCGGCCAGCGCAGTGCCGTGCCCGTACGCCGGCCCCTGGGTGACGACCAGGCGGGCCAGCTCCCCGGCGGCCGCCGTGTCCACCCGGATGTTGAGGAAGCCCGGCCCGGCGATCTCCACCGCAGCGATCCCTGTGAATTTGCTGAGTTCTTCGGCCAGGCCCGCGGCCAGCTCACGCGGGTTGGCGCCGACCTTCTTGGCGACCTGAAGAGCCAGGTTGGTGGCGTAATCCCCGTGCTCCGGGTTGCGCGGGCGCTCCACCGTCGCCGCCGCCGGCAGGGCCGCCAGATCGAGGCCGCGGGCCGTGAAGACGGCTTTTGCGGCGGTCAGGACGGCATCGGCGATATTCGCGGGAGTCACCCGGCCATGCTAACCGGGTAGACTTCGGCCCTCTGCGTCCCACCGCACGGCGGGCGCGCCCACCCCTCGATGTGACGGACACCACGATGAGCATCAGCACGCAAGGCGGGGAGCAGCACCGCCCCAATGTTGTGAAGGTCGGCGGCAAGCCCGCGGCCGGCGCCAAGCCCGGCACGAAATCCACCACCGGCGGCAAGACCCCGCCCGCCAAGGGTGGCAAGGGCGGCGGCCCCCGCAAGCCGATCACGCCAATCAAGGTCAACCAGGGCCGCAACTGGGGACCCATCGCCATGTTCGCCGCCGTCGGTCTGATCGCGGTCGGCATCATCGGCTGGGGCGCCTGGGCGGCGTTCAAGCCGGGCGGCGCAGGCTACGACTGGGAGACGCGCGCCGGCGCCATCGACGGCATCACCCACGTGACGACGGAACTCAAGAGCAACCACACGTACAACCAGGAGAAGTACGAGCTGACCCCACCGGTCGGCGGCACCCACAGCTACGTGTGGCAGCAGTGCATCGGCAACGTGTACGACGCACCCATCCCGAACGAGCACGCGGTGCACAGCCTCGAGCACGGCGCGGTCTGGATCACGTACCGCAAGGACCTGCCCGCCGACCAGGTGGCCGAACTCGCCGCCAAGGTCCAGGGCAAGGAAATGATGATGATGAGCCCGGTCGAGAACCTGGACAAGCCGATCTCGCTGCAGGCGTGGTCGTACCAGCTCAAGGTGGACACCGCGAGCGACTCCCGGATCGACGACTTCATCGGTGCGCTGCGCGTCAACGCCACCCAGGAACCGGGTGCGACGTGCCAGGGCGGCAACACCGCCACCGGCGACAAGCCGCTGACCGAGGAGCAGGCAGCCGCGCTCCAGCAACAGCAGCAGCAGGGCTGACAGGAGCGACATGACGGACGTGGGGAACAGCCCTCGGTTCAGCACGCGAGGGCTGGCCCTCTCCGTGGCGCTCGCGCTGCTGGTCGGGCTCGCCATCGGTTTCGGCGTGACCCGCCTGGCCGCGCCCGGCACCCCGGCCGACGACTCGGCCGCTGCCGGCTTCGCGCGCGACATGACGACCCACCACGCCCAGGCCGTCGCCATGGGCATGATCGCCACGAAGAAGGGCAACGCACACGAGGTGCGTACCCTCGGCGAGGACATCGCGCTGACCCAGCAGGCCCAGATCGGCATCATGGGCCAGTGGCTGCGGGACTGGGGTCTCAACATCAACTCGGACGCCAGGCCGATGGCCTGGATGCCCGACGGCGACAAGGCCCTGACCAACGGCAACCTGATGCCCGGCATGGCCACGCCGCAGGAGATGACCGCGCTGGAGAACGCCACCGGCAAGGACGTCGACCGCCTGTTCCTGGAGATGATGATCAAGCATCACCTGGGTGGCGTGCACATGGTCGACGCCGTGCTGACCCAGACCGACGACCCCGACGTGCTCTGGCTCGCCAAGGGCATGAAGGCCCGTCAGTCGCTGGAGATCTCCGAGATGCAGCAGCTGCAGGCGACCCTCGCCAAACGTTGAGGTGTACACGCGAGAAGGCCCCGCCGGAGTTCCGGCGGGGCCTTCTCGTACCTGCGCGTCGGCGTCAGGCCGAGCCGGCGATCAGACCTCGGTCGGCAGATCGCGGCGTCGGCGCACCAGGAACAGCGTCCCTGCCCCGCCGACGACCAGCGCCAGGCCCACGATGGCGGTGACCGTCACGGCAGCGCCGGTCACCGGGAGACCCGGCCCATCCGACGGCGAGGGCGTCAGGCCAGGGGTGCCCGTGGACGTGCCCGGCGTCGGCGTCCCGCCACCCGGCGTAGGCGTCCCGCCGGGAGTCGGCGTGCTGGTGTCGGGCGTGCCACCGCAGGTGTGGCTCAGGGTGAAGAAGTCCGGGCTGTTGGTCACGACCGCCGAACCCGCGGTCAGCGTCCAGCCGGCCGGTGTGAACAGGTACGCGTGCTTGCCGTCGTCACCCGCCTGGTAGAAGTCGTTCTTGTAAGGGTTGTCGTCCGCGTCCGGAATCTCGACGACGACGGTGTTGCCGCCCAGGTCCTTGAACGTCAATGTGATCTTGACGAACTCGCCCCCGGTGCCCGGCAGGATGAAGTGCCAGCCGTCCTCGTCCGCGGCGCGGGGAGCGAACCGCTCGTCGTCGCACAGCTGCGGGGTGAACGAATCGGCCAGGACCGTCTTGCCGGCCTTGGTCTGGTTCAGCGGCACGGTCGTGTCCGCGTGCGCCGGACCGGCGAAGGCAACGCTGGCCAGCGCAGCGATCGCCGCGGTGAGAAGAGGCCGCACGAGGCGCATGGATGTTCCTCCGAGGGGATGGACAGGTGGGTCAACTGCCACATCCTCGCCTGGACCTGTGTCGGCAGGCATCGGATTGAACGCCCGCAAACCGATGATCGACACGACACGCCATCGGCCGAACAGCCGACCCGGATACCGATTCGATGCCGTGAGGGGGACCTGCTACTCTTTGTCGGTCGCTGAGCCCCCGTAGCTCAGGGGATAGAGCACCGCCCTCCGGAGGCGGGGGCGCAGGTTCGAATCCTGCCGGGGGCACCTTTTACACGATTTTCGGCTGATGTCGGAATTTATCGATGAGCACTCGAAGGCCATTGAGCTGCGGAACTCTCGTCCTACTCCGCCACAGCTCGCAGCCGGCCGCGAAGCGGCTTCCCGCCCACTGGCTGATCCGCTAAGACAGATTATCGACTTTCGTACATATCGCTACGACAAGAAGCACTACTCGTACCCGACGCGCCACGACGCCATCGCGGTCAGCTCCGGCGGACTTCCGTCGCCGGGCCTGAGCCGGGCCGGGCGATGCGTGCGAGCTGGAGTTCGACTACGAAGCGTCGGCGGCGGCGACGAGCGCGGACGGCAGTCGGCAGCAGCCCAAGCAGGTTCCATCAGCGAGGTCGATCCGCCGACGTCGGCGGTGATATCATTAGATATCACCGCCGTGCAAGCTGGGAGTGATCATGACTGACCTTCTCATCCGTGATGTCCCCGATGAGATTGTCGCTGCCCTCGACAGCAACGCCGGACGGCTCGGCCTGTCACGAAGCGAATACCTGCGGCGGACGCTCACCCAGGCCGCCCACAAGCCTGGCGCCGTCTCGATCGAAGATTTGACCAGGTTCGAGAACAGCTTCGCCGATCTGGCTGACGAGGAGATCATGCAGCAGGCGTGGCAATGACCTGGTTGATCGACAAATCCGCGCTTGTTCGGCTATCGGCCAGCCCCGACGCTGCCGAGTGGGCCGATCGCATCGGCCGAGGATCGGTCCACATCACCACTGTCACACTCCTGGAGGTAGGGTTCTCCGCCCGCTCCGCTCGTGACCTTCGCACAGCCTCCGGCCGACCACCGCTGTCGCTGATGCCCGTCGAGTACCTGACCCCGGCCATGGAGCAGCGGGCAGTAGATGTTCAGCTACAGCTCGCCGATCGTGGCCTGCACCGCGCACCAGGCATTCCGGACCTGCTCATCGCCGCCGCGGCGGAACGCGCCGGCCATGTCCTGCTTCACCTGGACAAGGATTTCGAGCTCATCGCGGACTTGACAGGCCAGGCCAACGAGCGCCTACGGATCCTCTGACCCCGGCAGACCCGGCAGGTCCGCCCTGACGTTGCCTCTACGGGAGTCCCGTTCGCCACCCTAGGTCACGGGTCGAAGGCGCGGCAGCGAGCACCTCGTGCAGGTAGCTCGCCGCTGGCCGCTCGTATCGGCGCTTGGGCGCGTTTGGGCTGGGCAGAGGGCCGAAGTCGACCGAGCCGTCGCCGCGAAGCAACCTTTCGCGCTGAAGTTGAAAGCGGGGATCGGCAGCCCGGATACAGGCTTATGTCGAGCACAGGAAAAGTCGGCAACACCTGTCAGACCTTGGCTATTGCGGGTAAGGGAAGTCTGTGAGCGCAGAATTCACCTATGAATTGCCCGCCGACCACCCGGACCCTCGGGCCGGTGATGTGCTGGAGGTACCGCACGACCTGGGCGGGCGGGAACCCGTGCAGGTCATGCTGTCCCACATTGACGTGCTGACCACGACGCCGCCGGAGTGGTGGGTGTACGGCCAGGACCGTGCAGGCTACGGCGTGCGCGTCTACGTCCACCGATAGCACTCCGCGCCGCTGCTACCAGGCGGGTGGGCTCGTCAGCCACGAGCAGGCTCCAGCCGGACGCTCCGCCTATCTGGCGGCCACCGCGGCGGGCCGAGGTCGTCGTGCTCACCGCCGCGCGGCCCGACACCACCGGACGGATGCCCCTGACCGCCCATATTCCAGGCATCAACCAGCTCCGGCCGCCGACCGATACAGTGCCGCGCGTGATCCCACCCGGCACCCCACCCCAGCCACCGTTCAGCCCATGGTCCGGCCATGGCCGTACGGCGAACGTCGCCGCCCTGCCCACCGCCGTCGGTGTAGGACGCCGACGGCGGTGGCCGTGGGTGCTCGCCGTCCTCACCGTGCTGAGCCTGGGCTGCTGTGGGGTGCTCACCGTCGTCACCGAACCGATCCGCGACCAGTACCCGGTGCGTGCCGTGCTCGGCGCGGAAGTCGCGGGCTTGCGCAAGGACACCAGCCCGCAGTTGCAGGCGTTGGAGCAGGAATTGATCGACGACATCCACGCCGAGAGGGGGGAGTACGCGGACGCGATCGGGGTCAAGTTGGACGACCCGAAGGCCGAGAAGAAGGTGGTCTTCCTCGTGGTCGTCACCGCGCTCGTCCTCGACCCGGAAAGCGAACTGGACAAGGTCATGGCCATGGTGGGCGACGGGGTGCTCAGGAACGCGCAGGCGTACGACGCGCGCCCGCGCGGTGGCGTGCTCAAGTGCGCCGACATTTACGACAAGGGTGGCCGTGACGCCGTGGCCTGCGGATGGATGGACTATGGCAGCTTCGGCATCGCCGTCTTTTACGGCGGTCGGCCCAAGGACGACAGTGCGCAGCTGTTGTACACGATCAGAACGGAGATCCTGGTCAAGGCCTGACCGGGGCAGGTGAGCGTTGCCTCTGCCGAATACCTGCCGAAGTTGTCCCGCGGCGGATCACCATCGGGCTGTGCTCCCGCCTTCCGAACCTGCCTGCGAGAAGGCGGCGATCTGCCGGGCAGCCGCCGAGATGAAGTCATCGTGAACCTGCCGGGACCGGTCCGCCCTCAGCTGGAGATCCTCGCGACTATCGGCGTCATGGATGAACGAGGCATGATCGACTAGCTCGGCAGCCAGCCTCGCCACTTCTTCATCGAGAGCAACCATCCTCACTTTGAACATCGCACCCCGCGCTGCCACCCGGACGCGAAACGCCTCGGCCTTGGCGCTCGCGTACTGATCGCTGTCCTTGCCATGCCTCTCGCCGGCCAGCCACCGCTGAATCTGCGCACCTCGGAACGCTGTTGCGGCCTCTGCAAGCGAGCTGTACGTATTCAAGTGCAAGTCTCGCAACCGCCCAGTTGCCTCGACGGCATCGCGCCAGTTCATCTGCCTGCGTTGAAGAAGATGGGCCACTACCGACCCCAAAAGCGTTCCCGCTACCGCGATGAGAGCTACCAGCGCTGCCTCCACGCCCACATCTTCGGGTAGTGGCGCAACAATGCGCCTACCTTGCGCATAGCGTGCACGGATGTCTGGGCTGGGAGCTTCCACGTGAGCTGGTCGCGCAGGCGTTCCGGGTCTTCTCCGGAAGTGGTCTGTCCGCTAGCCTCTCCGCTCGTGCAGAAAAAGACCCTCGGGTGGCTCATCATCGCCGGTGTCCTGGCGGTGTTCGGCGCGGTCGGCTGGCTGGCATACGTGCAAGGCTCGACCGGCGGTCTGTTTGCGGTGATCGCGTCATTGGTCCTCGGCGCGGGTGCTGCCGTCGCGGTCAAGCTGCGCGAGCGCCGATTCGTCCGCAACGCGGTGTCCGGACATGCGCGTGTCCACGACAGCGTGGTGTTCGAGTCCGACCCTCAGCACGGCCTGGTCCAGGTCGCGATGCTGCTGGAATTCGAGGGCGTCGGTGTCGCCGCGGGCCACCGGATCTACCGGATCTTCCGGCTGCCGGCCCGACAGTTGGAGCGGTACGCGGCCGGGGCACGGCTTCCGGTCCGGGTCCTTCCGCAGGACCTTTCCGTGGTGCAGATCCTCGCCGAGGACGAGCCCACCGCCGGCGGCAGACGCGCCTACGTCGAGGCGCGTGAATCGCAGACTCCGCTCGACAGCTACGCCTAGCCGCGTCGGTTCAGCCACCACAGGGCGAGCAGGGTCCAGGTGCCCCAGACCAGAACCGCCGCCAGGCCCAGAGACAGCGCGGACGGGCCGTCGTCGACCAGGACCAGTGACGCCGCGGCGACCGGGAGCACGCCGCCCGCAACGAGAGCCACGCGGCGACCCGCGTCCGGCATAGGGCCGTCCGTAACCGGGTTGAGCTCGGCCGCCAGCGCGCACGCCGGTGCGGCCACCGCGACGACGATCAGCGCTGCGGCGAGCACGTCACTCGGGCGGTGCCAGTCCGCCGCCACGACCGCGAGGCAGACGCCGAGGGCCCACAGCCCGACCAGCGCGCCCGCGGTCCGGCGATGCCGGGCGGGTATCGCCAGCAGCGTCGCGGCGTACACCGACAGCGCCAGGGCGGTGTGGCCACTGGGAAAGCTCTGGTCCGCGCGGCGTACGCCGACGTCGAGCAGCACCGGCCTGGTCAGCGTGAGCTTCAGCAGCTGGACGATGCCGGCGCTCACCACGACGATGCCGATCGCGAGGACCACCGTGGCCCATCCGCGCCGACGCCGTCCGACCACCACCGCTCCCAGCAGTGCGCCGAATGCCACCAGCGGTGTCAGTTTCAGCAGTGCGCGCGCCAGCGTGTCCGCGAGCCCACCAGCCGCCTGGGCGGCACCTTCCAGGACCGCGTCCTCGTACGCCTGTCCGGCCTCGGTGTTGACGGCGCCCCAGTACAGCGCGGCCACTGCCGAGACGCATGCGACCACGAGCCAGTAGACCTGCGGCGCTCCACGCCACGGCACGCGGTGCCGGGGTGGCGATGCGCCGGGCGGTCGGGCGTGCGTGTCGGTGGTCGGCACCGGCTCTGCTCCTTCGTGGGCGACGCGCCGTGGCCACGCCGGCCGTCCGCAACGGCACGGCGGCGGCGGCCGTCGATCACGGAGCGTAGGAATCTTCCGCACGACGTGCATGTCACGCTACCCGCTGCCACCGACGGGAAGCGGCAATGCCACGGGAGATGTCGAGTTCCCGATAGGGCTGACAGGTGCCTGCCCTACCTGCCGACGGCTGGGCGACACTCCGATCATCGACACGGAGCGTGAGCACGCTGCGGTGGACCTGCGGGACGTTACCGCCGACGTCCGCTCCGGCGTGGACGCGGTGATCCACCTACCGCGTACTGCTCGTCGCCCGTGGCGCAGGTATGCGCGCCGCCGGGAATCAGGTCATGGGCGCGGGCACCCTGCCTCCGCGACTGGTCCAGTCTCAGGCCTCACCCTGTCGTATCAGGTGGGAAGCTTGCGGAGGGAGGGTGCCCGTCAGCCGAACTCAGTGCTTGATCTCCGGCACGTCCACGGCGAGCCGCGGCGCCAGGTGCAGGTAGTTCGAGGTGCGCCGCTTCTGCTCGATGTCCCGGTACACCCGCAGCACCTGCTCGGCCGTCAGGTCGGTCGCCTCGGCCACCTCGTCGACGGCGATGCCGTTGTTGAGGCCGTACAGGCACAGGTCCATCCGCTGGTACGGCAGCGAGAAGTAGAACTCCTCCTGCGACTGCGGCAGCGAGTAGGTGTCCGTGGTGGACGGCCGGGCGGAGATGTCGGCCGGCACACCGAGGTGGTCGGCGAGCTGGTAGACCTGCGTCTTGTACAGGTGCGCGATCGGCTTGACGTCGGCCGAGCCGTCGCCGAGCTTCACGAAGAAGCCCTGGTCGTACTCGAGCCGGTTCGGGGTGCCCGACACCGCGTAGTTCAGCCGGTCCCCGTGGTAGTACTCCATCATCTTGCGGACCCGCTGCTTGAAGTTCGTCGCGGCGACGATGCCGAGGTACGCCTCCGTGGTGAGGCGGTGCTTGCTCTGCGTTCCGTCGGGTGCCTGCACCACCACCGAGTAGAGCCGGAAGCTGTCGGAGTCGATCACGCTGGGCAGCACGATCTTCGACTTGTACCCCGGGCCGTACTCGGGGCAGACGAGCCGGATCGCGTCGTCGCGCCGCCGGTAGCAGCCGGCCGCGTCGAGCAGCGGGGTGATGTCCTCGTGCACCGACTCGATGCCGAGGCTGTCGGCTACCAGGCGGCTGAGTCCCAGCGTGTCGTCCGAGGAGTCGCGCTCCGGCATGTGCAGGCCGAACACGCGCTCCTTGCCGACGGCGGCGACGCAGGCGGCCGCGACGACGCTGGAGTCGATGCCACCGGACAGGGCGACGATGATGCCCCGGCGCTTGGTGTTCGCCAGGTACTGGGTCAGCGTTGCCGAGATCCGGGCCATCTCCAGATCGGCGTCGATCCGCAGGCTGTCCGGCCCGAACGCCGTGGCCGAGCTGGTCATGCGTTGCCTCCATGGTGGTTGTCGTACGCGTTGTCACTGCGGGTCATATCCACTGCCACCTGCAGTTCAGGCAGCGGCGAGGCCGCAGCCCCGCCGTCGCCTGCGATGAACTGCCGGTGGGTGAGTTGAGTCGAGATCACGGCCATGAGCCGCATGCTGTCGGTGTTGCTCATCTGCTCGCCGCCGGTGCGGCGGCACTTGGCGACCAGCCCCGCGACCTGCGCGGGCTGGAACACGCCCGCGTCGGCCACCGCACGCGCGGATGTGACCTCGTCGAACCAGTCCGGGGTGCCGGCGGCGAAGAAGCTCGCCGCGTCCGGTGCCCGGTAGGGCTGCTTCGGGCGGCGGCGGATCTCCTCCGGCACCAGATCGGCGAAGGCCCGCTTCAGCAGGTGCTTCTCGTCCAGCCCGAAGAGCTTGTACCGGGCCGGGAGCGTGGCGGCGAACTCCAGCACGTTGGCGTCCAGGAACGGGAACCGGCCTTCGACCGAGTTCGCCATGAGCATCCGGTCGCCCTGCGACGCGAGGATGTAACCGGACAGCAGCGTGGTCATCTCCAGCCACTGCGCGCGGCCCAGCGGATCCCAGCGCTCGCTGCCGTCGGGCAGCGCGCCTGCCAGCCCTGCCGGGTCGGCTGGGTCCGCGTCGCCGATCGCCGCCTGCAGCTGCGGCGACAGCATCCGCTTGAGCACGGCGGTCGCGTCCCAGCGGGGCCGGTGCGACAGCGCCGGGTCGGTGGCGTCCAGGTTGCGGCCGAAGAAGCTGCGCGCGAACGCGGGAGCCTGCCCGGGCGAGCGCACCATCCACGGGTACAGCAGCTCGGCGGCGCGGTGCCGCTTGGCCGAGCCGGGGTCGGCGGCCCAGAAGCGCCGCACCCGGGCCTCCCGGAAGATGTCGTAGCCGGCGAACACCTCGTCGGCGCCCTCGCCGGTGACGACGACCTTGTACCCGTTGTCGCGTACCAGCTTCGACAGCAGGTAGAGCGGCGCCGGGGCGGCGCGCAGCAACGGGGTCTCGGCGTGCCGCACCACGTCCGGGAACACGTCGGCGATGTCACGCGGGCCCACCACGATGTCGTGGTGCTGCGTGCCCAGCGCCGCGGCCATGATCTTCTGGTAGCCGCCCTCGTCGAACTCGTCGCTGGAGAACCGCAGCGAGAACGTGTGCAGTGGGGCCCTGGTGTACCGGGCGACGACCGCCGTCGTGATCGAGGAGTCGAGGCCGCCCGACAGGTAGGCGCCCACCGGCACGTCGCTGCGCAGGAAACGCAGCCGCGCGGCCTCCACGAGCTTGTCGCGCAGCAACTCGGTGGTCTCGTGCAGGTCCGGCAGCGGCTGCTGCCGGTCCGGGAACTCGATGCGCCAGTACGGCACGGTGCGGAACCCGGATTCGTCGTACACCGCGTAGTGTCCCGGCGGCAGCTGCTCGATGCCCTGGAACACGGTGCGCGGGGCGACGGTGGACCAGTAGGTCAGCGTCTCGTCGAGACCTGCCGGATCGAAGGCCCGCGGCAGGCGCGGATCGGCGAACAGCGCTTTCACCTCGGAGGCGAACAGCAGGCCGGACGGGGTGCGGGCGTAGTAGAGCGGCCGGACGCCGACCCGGTCCCGGGACAGCACCAGCCGCCGCGCCCGCCGGTCCCAGAGGGCCACCGCCCACTGCCCGTTGAAACGGCGGAAGCAGTCCTCGCCCCACTCCTCCCACGCGTGCACGATCACTTCGGTGTCGCTCGAGGTCCGGAACGTGTGGCCCAGCCCGCGCAGTTCCTCGGCGAGCTCGACGTAGTTGAAGATCTCGCCGTTGAAGGACACCCACCGGCTGCCGTCGGCGTTGCTCATCGGCTGTGCCCCGCCGGCCGTGTCCACGATGGCGAGCCGGGTGTGCCCCAGCGCCACGCGGTCGTCCTGGAAGTACCCGCAGCCGTCCGGACCGCGGTGCACCAGCCGCCGCATCATGTCCAGCAGCAGCTCGCGGTCAGGAGTCTGGTCGAACGAGGCGACGCCGCACATCCCGCACATCAGCTCACGCTCCGCTACGGGCGCGGCCGAGGACCCGCACCATGGCGTCGGGGTCACTCAGCACGGCCAGGTCGATGTCGTCGTCGGTCAGCGTCACGTCGAACACGTCCTCGAACAGGATCGTCAGCCGCAGCGCCGCGAGCTCGGGGTCGGCGTCCGCCTCCCCCATGCCCGACCACTCGGCCAGGACCTGTTCGACCTGTCCGCGATCCACCACGGCACCACCTGTCGCTTCGAGCGGGCGCACCTGGGCGCCCGACTGGCTGGCTTCGGCCCGCGCCGCCGGCTGCGGCGTGGGCCGTCGTGCGGACGAGGTCACCATGGCCACGGCCGTGGCGTACTCGTCGCAATGTGACATCGAGATGCGGATCTCGACGACACCGGCCTGCTCCGCTTCGGCCAGCACGGCGCCGGACAGCTGAATGCCCGGCGCTCCGTGCCCGCCGTTCACGACCTCGACCATCCGCCACGGCACCGGGCCGGACCACGCGAACGGCAGCGCCTTGAGCACTGCCTCCTTCGCGGCCAGCCGTGCCGCGACGTGCCGGCTCGGCACCGCTTTGCCCACGCAGTACGCGACCTCGCCCGGCGTGAACCAGCGTTGCAGGAACGCCGCTCCGCTGCGGTCCATGAGGGCCGCGACCCGCGCGACCGAGACGATGTCGGTACCGACGTTCACAGTCGCGGTTACTTCGACGACGCCTGCGCTACGGCGGCGAGCCAGGCCGTCGCCGCCCGCTGCGCGCCGTCGCCGTTGAGGTGGCCCTCGTCCGAGGCGAACGCGTCCGCGAGCGTGAAGTACGGCTGCCCGCCGTGGGTGCCGCCGACCCGGTCGCCGCCCGGCGCGGTGGACTCCACCGCGGCGACGTCGAAGAGATGGGCGTCGCCGTACTCCTTGCGGATCAGCTGGTTCAGCCGCTCCCGGGTCGCGTTCGCGGCCGGGCCCAGCAGGTCGCTGTCCGCAGTGCCCTTGACCCACTGCTTGAGCTGCGACAGCCGGCCCGTCTGCGTGGTCAGCGGCACGGTGGTCTTGACGAAGGTGACCTTCGGGAAGTCGCGCTCCAGCGCCGCGATGGTGTCGCGGTACGCCGCGAAGATCGCGTCGACGTCGGTGCCGGGCGCGATGTCGATGTAGCAGAGCTTCATCATCGCCACGTCGACCTGGGCGCCGACGCCGCCGCGGATCAGCGCGTCGAAGTCTTTGATCTTGTCGAGCGGTTTGCCGTTCTCGCCGATGGTCGCGTGCACCACGACACCGCTCGTCGCGGTGGGCGCATCCCGGCGCTCCTCGACCGGCGGGGCGGTGAGGCTGTGCGCACCGTATACCGCGGCCACGCCGTCGAGCACGTTGTACCCGACCGACTGGTGCCCGAAGAAGACCCTGGTCTGGCTCACCTTCGTCAGATCGGCCGCGGTCACTTCCTTGGCGGCGACGCCACCGGTCACTTCGTCCGTGGCCACAGCCTCGTCCTTTCCGTTCAGAATCAGGAATCCGGATCCGGCGAGGACCACGGCGGCTGCTGCCACCGCGATCAGCCGGCCGGGCCTGCGCCAACCTCCACGCGAACGCGCTGTCTGCGGCGCGGCGGTCTCGACTTCGGTGTTCGTCATCGCGTTCCCTCGCTCATCGGCTCGTCATGCCGTGGGTGTGCCGTCGGTGGCTGCCGTCACCAGGCGCGCCTTGGCCACCTTGCCGCTGGCGGTCAGCGGCAGGGCGTCCACCACGAGCACGCTGGCCGGCACCATGTGCTTGGCGAGGTGTTCGCGGCAGACGGCGAGCACCTCTTCCGGGGTGACCTCGGCACCGGGCCGGGCCACGACGAAAAGGGTGACCGCCTCGCCGGCCGCCAGGTCCGGCACGCCGACGGCGGCCGCCGAGGTGAGCCGGTCGATGCGCAGCGCGCAGTCCTCGACCTCCTGGCTGGAGATCCGGTAGCCCCACGACTTGATGAAGTCGTCCCGGCGATCGAGGATGAAGACGTCGCCGTCCTCGTCGACGGTCGCGAGGTCTCCGGTGCGCAGTCCCGACGCGGTGAACTTGGCCGCCGACTCTTCCGGTGCCCCCAGGTAACCCGGGGAGATGTTCTCGCCCCGGGCATAGATCTCGCCCTGCTCGCCCGGCCGGACCGGGTGGCCTGCCTCGTCGAGCACGCGCAGCTCCACGCCCGGGATGCCCCGGCCGATCGAGTCGGGCTTGCTGCGCAGCAGCTCCGATGGCAGGTAGGACAGGCGCGCCGTCGCCTCGGTCTGGCCGTACATGACGTACAGCTGCGCCGTGTGCTTGGCCTCCAGCAGCTCGTTCACGAGCACCGGCGCCAGTTTCCCGCCGGCTTGCTGGATCACGCGAAGTGACGGCAGCTCACGGCTGGCGAAGCTGGCCGCACGCAGCAGCAGCTGGAAGGTCGACGGGACGCCGGCGAAGACGGTGCACTCCTCCCGCTCCAGCAGATCCAGTGCGGTCTCGGGAAAGGCGAACGAGTGCTGCAGCACGATCCGGCCGCCGACGCGCAGGTGCGTGTGCAGCAGCGAGGCGCCGTAGCAGTAGTAGAAGGGCAGCACCGCCAGCACGCGGTCGTCAGCCCGAAGGCCGAGGTAGCCGACGATGGAGTCGGTGTTGGCCAGGATGTTGCGGTGGGTCACCCGCACCGCTTTGGGCCGCGACGTGGTGCCGGAGGTGAACATCAGCGCGGCGTCGGCATCCAGGTCGCACTCGGCCGGAGCGGGCAGGTCCGCCGGCTCCGTCGAGGTCAGCGCCTCGTCGGTGATCAGCGCGACGCCCTCGAGCACAGGACCGAACCGGCGCAGCGCGCGGCGATCCACGAACGCCGCCGCCGCGTCGACCAGGCCCAGGTTGCGGCGCGCCTCCTCCGGGGTGGCCTTGTCGGCCACCGGCACCGCGACGCAGCCGGACTTCATGGCGGCGAGGTAGCCCGCGATCCAGAAGAACGAGTTGGGTCCGAGCACGGCGACCCGCGAGCCGGCCGGCAGGCCGAGCGCGTCCAGGGCACCGATCAGTCGGGCCACCGCCGCGCGCAGGTCGCGATAGGTGTACCGGTGGGGGCCGTCCACGACGGCGACATCGTCCGGGCGCCCCTGGCCGAGCAGCTGGTCGCCGGCGGTCAAGCGCTCATCGCGCCAGGCCACTGCCAACCTTCTTGCCCTCGACGTACTTCGTCAGGTTGGCGATCGAACCCAGGTTGTCCGGGACCGTCTCGGTCTCCAGCACCTCGATGCCGAACTGCTCCTCGAGGAACTCCACGAGCTCCAGGACGCCGGTCGAGTCGACGATGCCCTGGTCCACGAGCGACTCGTGGTCGCTCGGCATCCGGGCCGAGTCGCCGAACAGGTAATTGTTGACCACAAAGTCAACGAGCTTCTCGCGGATCTGCATGTCCCCACCCACTACATTCCTGGCCGGACGTTCCTGGCCGGCTGCCCTTGCACCCGCGGAGCGTACCCGACCGCCTGGCCCGGGCGCGACACGCCATCGATATCTCTCGATCAGCCGAACGGGTCAGTGCCGGTCGGTCGAACAGCGCCCACACGGCGGCGAGATGCGGGTCCGGACCGGAGGAAGTCACGCGCTTGAATGGCCGAGCGCGCACAACTGCCCTGGTCGTCGCATATCTGACAACCTCCAGGCCCGGTTCGCGTGCCGGACGTCGACGCTCAGCGACGGCCGCGCACGATCCGGGCGACGCGCGTCGACACCTCGCGCTCGGTTGCCGTCAGCACCGCCAGACCCGCCGCGGCGGCGACGACACCGGTGACGATCAGGCCGACAGTCGCGTTCGTGCCGTGCAGCAGCGGCCGGACCGCGGGACCCGCAGCGCCGGCCGCGACCGCAGCGACGGCCGCGGGCAGCGACGGCCGCAGGCCGGCGGCCATCGAACGAATCATGACCTGCGAGAACATCAGCGCGAGCGCGACGATGGTGGTGACCCACTGGAGGATCGCGAACGTCGTGGCGATGGCCAGGACCTGCGTGCCGGGATCGGCATCGTGGAACAGCGCTCCCGCTACCAGCATGCCGGCGACGGTCGCCGCGGCCGACGCCCAGTTGATCGCTGCCAGCGTGTCCGGACGGCCGGCCGCCTGGTAGATCGCACCCATCAGCGGACCCAGTGCGACCGCCGCCATGGCGACGCAAAGAACCTGGAACGCCGATCCGGCCGGGGTCCACTGGGGACCGATCCACTGCAGGAACAGCGGACCGACCGCGAAGAGGACACCCAGCGCCGGGTAGGCGATCAGCGTGCCGGTGTGGATGTATCGGGCGGCGTAACGGTCGAACTCCTCGCGGGACGGCGCCGCACGCGACAGGTGGGGCATCGCGACCTGGGCGAGGCCGCCGGTGGCGACGTCGTTGAGCATCTCGGGGATACGGGTGATGAACCGGTAGAGGCCGATGGCGGTGGGGCCGAAGAGCGGGCCGAGCAGGAGCGCGTCGGTGCGCATCGCGACGAAGTAGGCGAAGAAGCCCGACAGCGAGTGCAGTGAGTACTGCCGCAGTTCTCGCAGCGCGGGACCGATGCGACGGAACCGCGGCCGCCACTGCACCGCGATCCAGACGGCGACGGCCGAGAACGTGGTCATGACGAGCTGCTGTGCCACGAGCGCCCAGACACCCCAGCCGATGATCGCACCGACGATGCCGACGACACCGCTGACCAGCCCGGCCAGCAGCCAGCGCACCGACAGCGAGCGGAACTTCAGCTGGCGGCGCAGGATCGCGTCGGGCACCACGACCGTCGCGTTGAGCACCATCACCGGCGCCAGCGCCAGGCAGATCGGGATCAGGTCCGGAGTCTGGTTCAGCCCCGCCCACAGCGGCACCGCGATCGCGAACACGGCCGCCAGCGCCACGCCCGTGCCCGCCGTGGTCCAGAAGGCCGCGTCGAAGTGGCTGTCGTCGACCTCCTCGCGCTGCACGATGGCCTGCACCGTCCCGTGGAGGGACAGCGACTGCGCGAAGGTGACCCATACCATGGCCAGCGCCACCAGGCCGTAATCCGCGGGTTCGAGGAACTTGGCCATGACGATGGTGACCCCGGCCGTGGTCCCGAAGCGGCCGATCGTCAGGACGTACGACCACAGCACGGCCCCGCGCGGCAACCGGCCCGCCGGCGGTTCGACCGCGGGCGACGACGGTTCCGCCGTCTCCGTGGCCTGACCGTCCCTGACCGTCGGCACGCGCATCGTCACCGGCAGCTCGGCCGTCTCGTCCATGGCGGAGTCGCGGTGCGCCGATCCGGATGGCGCGCCGGTGGCGGTGAAGCCGGGCGCGGCGGTTTCCGTGCGATCAGCAGTCATCACGTGTCCTTCGAGGTCATCGCGGCCCATGCCCCGCGCCGGCGCGACACGCCGAACCGGATGCACGCCCTCGCCGGCCACACCATACCGAACGCAGCGTTCGCTTCCGCTTCGCTGTCGTGCGACAGGTAGCCGACTGTCGTCGTATCGGCGGTGGCTTCCACACCGACCGGCACGCGCGAGAACCCTGACCCCCTGTTCACCCGCAGTGTTGACACTTGCGCTTGGCGTAGAGGCCACGTTCAGGGATGATGACCGGCAGGCACGACTCCCCGGCAGCGCAAGGCGCGGCGGCCGCGGATCTCCAATTGTCGCGCCCTGTCCGTCAAGCAATCGCAAACGCACGGCGCGCGCCACCGTAAACTGCTCCACTCGGAATGGATGTCAACCCTGCCTGGCTCCTCTTCTCCGATGTCCGCCCGTCCTCATCGTGGTCTGGTGTAAACAACGTGGAATTCGTGTCGTTATTGAATACCCCGCCCATCCGCCGTATACGCGAGTTCGGCGCGCTACGCCTGCTGCGCAGGCTGCACCGGGTGACCCATCGCCTGCCGGTTCAGCTGCGGCCGGTGGAGCGCAAGCGCATCCTGGTCGTGGCGCCGCATATGGACGACGACGTGATCGGCCCTGGCGGCACGCTGGCCCTGCACCGGCGACTGGGCAGTGAGATCAGCGTCGTCTTCTGCGCCGGCGGCGCCTCGCCGGAGGATGATCGAACGCGCAAGGAGGAGTCGCGTCAGGCGGCCGCGTACATGGGCTTCGAGCGTGTGGAGTGGCTGGACTTCCCGACGGGTGCCATGGCGCTGCACGAGCCGGGCATCGGCGCAAGGCTGGCGGAGCTGTTGCGCGATATCGCGCCGGACCAGGTCTTCTGCCCGTTCGTGTCGGACCACCATCGCGACCACACCGCGGCCGCCATGGGCGTGGCAGAGGCGTTGACGCTGACCGGCTGGAGTGGCGACGTCTGGTGCTACGAGATCTGGTCCCCGCTGTGGCCGAACGTGGCGGTGGACATCACCGATGTCGTCGACGTGAAACGGCACGCCATCGATCTCTACGCCTCCCAGGTCAAAGGCCTGCACTACACCGACGGTGCGCTCGGGCTGAACCGTTACCGCGCACTGCGCGTGTATGTGCCCTATGCGGAGGCGTTCTACGTCGCGAACGCGGCACAGTTCGTCAAAATCTCACGCCAGATGAACACGGTGTGAGCAACACCTGGCCGATGGCGGAAGGCGCTCGCACCGCCCTCCGCCATCGCCGCCGCATCTCCGGCGCAATGGCCGCGCGCAGCCGGTGAGCTGACTGCGCGCGAACATTGGACGGTCGGTCGTCTTCCCGATCGACCGTCTGCACGCCCGATCGCACCTGGTAATCTCCCAGCCGATTCGCTGAGAACGCCTTGACGCGCCGATCACGGTGGGGTGTGCCGCGCCAAGCCGTTGTCATCGAGCCGTGACCGTCATCTGGCAGGAGGCCGAATGATCCGGCGATTGTTGGTCAACGCCTACAGGATCCCCCGACCGCGCGTACGAAGCCTGGTGCTGTGGCTCCTACGCCGGCTGGAGGCCGACGAGTTCACGTCGCCGACCCTGCGGGAGATCTTCAGGAAGTACTGGGGCGTGGAGATCGGCATGTACAGCCACGGCTGCTTCGTGCCGTGGATGATCGATCGGGACACGACCATCGGCCGGTACTGCTCCATCGCCGCCAATGTCCGGATCGTCAACCACAACCACCCGCTGACCTTCAAGAGCACCAGCGGCCTGTTCTTCAACCCGGAGCTCGGCCTGACCGACAAGTGGCTGGTCGAGCACCGGCCGCTGGATATCGGCAGCGACGTGTGGATCGGCGCCAACGCGGTCATCCTGCCCGAGGTCAATCGGATCGGGCACGGTGCGGTGATCGGCGCGGGCGCCGTGGTGAACCGGGACGTGCCGCCCTACGCCGTGGTGCTCGGCAATCCGGGCCGGGTGGTGAAGTACCGGTTCTCCGAGCAGACGATCGCGAAGCTGCTCGCCGAGCGGTGGTGGGAACGGGACATCGATCAGCTCGGCGATCTCACCCCGTTCCAGACCCCACTGACCGAGGTCGCGGACGTCGCGACCCCGGTCGGCGCCGGTCAACCGGCTGAATAACCGCATCCCGGCACGTTGATCTCGTATAGGTGCACGGCGTTTCCGTCCTTGAACGCGTCCGTGAAACGGCCGTTCTTGATCGGGAGCGTCCTGCCCTCGTCGATCACCGTGGCAGTGCCGTCACCGGTGCAGGCAAGCTGGAAATCCGCAGTCTGCGACGTGTGCTGCTTCGACCCGGCCAGCACGTGGTACTGGTTGTCGTGCCACTTGGTCGCGACGTCGACACCGGGTGAGGCGGTCACCGCGTTGATGGCGAACGGCGCGTTCAATACCGGTGCCAGCCGCTTGATCTGCGCGTTCAGCTTGATCACCGTGTCGCGGGTCTTCGCATAGCAGCGCTCTCGAAGAACATTGTGCGACGGGCACGGGCCGCCGAAGCTGTGATTGAAGTAGATGATGCCGCGCGCGCCGTGAATCAGGCTGCTCCACACCGCGGCCACGATCTCATCCGGCTTGATCGTCGGCCAGGCGTCCTGGTCAGACCCCGACGGATGGCCGACTTCGACGAAGGCCCACACCGGCTTGCTGCCGGCCGGCGACACCAGCTCGCGGACCCGGTCCATGGTCAGGCCGTAGTTCGCCGCGCGGTGGCACAGATGCTCCGGTAGGCGGCCGTCGACCAGGTCGGTCTCCATGAAGAAGGTCCCGCCCTCCGACGGGATGCAGACGTTGCGGTCGGTGAACCAGTAGTTGTCGGCCGACACGACGTCCTGGTACTCGTTCACGAAGCGCGCTGCCTGCGCGTCGGTCTCCCAGAACGTCACACCCTTGCCGTAGTTCGCATACCGCATCCGGCCGTCCTTCGGGAACGACGCGCGGGCCTTTTCCATTTGGGTGTAACCACAGGGCGTATCCGGCGACTCGCAGGCATCCCCCTTGACAGCCCCGTCACCGGGACCCCCGGTCATGTCGAACTCGTCGGCGAGCATCCAGGCGACGCTCTCGGCACCGTTGCCCATCCGGGTGTTCGTCATGGCGTAGGAACCCGCGTCCCTGATCATGTTGAGCCGGGAGTCCTCCGTCAGCGCCACGTACAGGTTGATGCCGGCCTCGGTGTCCATGGCAATGTCCGACGGGTCGACCACGCTCGCGAACCACACCCCGATGGGGAAGAACGACGCAGCGGTAGGCAGCGGATGGGTGAACCGGCCGTAGTAGTCGGTGCCCCCGTCGACCGGCTGCAGCCGGACCGACACGTCGCACGCGCCACCGGCTGATCCTTCGGACGGCCGCGCCGTCACCGTGCCGGCGTCCGTCGGTGCCGCCGAGAGGCACGTCTCCGGCGACTTGGGCAGCGCCTTGCCGGCCTCGTCGCGATCCGTGCCGAACACGGCGGACGAGGTGACGACCAGGCCGACGGCCACCAGGCCGATGACGAGATGGAAGGGCCGTGGCCTGAGCAGTCCTGCGCGTCGCATCCGACTCCAATGTTCGTCGCGGTTCTATTCCGTCACCCGAACGCGGTGCATGCCTCGATCACGACATCCACCGCCCCCGGATTGCCGATTCTTCGAGACCGACATTCAGCCGAGAAGCTCGACCGGCGTCGACCCTCGGAATCGGTCACGTGTCACGCGGGGCGATCGGGATCCTTCTCCACCATGGCCTCATCGGGCTTTTCCGCATCGACCGGACCGGGACCCGCCCCGTCCGCACCGTCACTCATCGCACTATATCCGTTCGAAGAGGACATCAGTGCCGCGGCCGGGACCGTCGCACTGTCGGCAATCTTCGGTATCACCGTCGTCGCCTCAGTGGCGTCGGCCGGCTGCCACTCGGCGAGGTCCGTCAACCAGATCTGCGGGGCGTCGGCCACACCCGTCGCCTTGGCCGTGGTCGTCTGCTTGGGCTTCGACTTGCGGGCCTCCGCGATCGAGATGACGGCGAACAGCAGAACCAGACCCGCGACGAACACCACGATCACCGATCGCAGTGTCCCGGTCAGCTTCTGTTCCGTCTCACTCTTGCTGACGAGCTGCGCCTGGATGAGGAAGCGGGCGTCGGCCTGGTTGACGAGCTGCATCGCGTTGAACTCGCTGAGCATCCGGCTTGTCACGAGGTCCAGCGTCTTCACGGACGCCTCGGCCGACGTGCCCGTGCCGGTGATCAGCAGGATGGAACCACCGCCGATCTGGTTGCTCGGCTCGACCTTGTAGTCCTCGTCCGCGCCCTGGGCGACGAGCGCCTTGCCGATCAAATCGCTGCTCATGCGCTGTGAGACGACTTCTACGAGGGAGTACGGATCGACCCGCAGGAGCGGATTGTCCGAATTCAACTTGCCCAGCGCGGGGTTGGCCAGAATCTGCGCTTCGGTGGGGGCGGGCGGTGGCTGGACCAGCACATAAACCGCGCTCGTCTCATAGCGCGTCGGCACCATGAAGACGACGAACACCTCGCCGACGATCACGACGAGCATGACCACGAGTGTGGCCCAACGATGCCGCCGAAGGGTGGCGAACAGTGTCAGCAAGTCCATGTTGTCTAGCTCCTTAACCTGGGAACGCTGCCGGCTTGGCAGTCTCGCCGACGAGCGCCACCGCGCCGTCGTCGGCGGGTTGGTCAGCTGTCGAATACAGCCAGCACGATCCGCACAGCCCGACGAAGACCGCGTGCACGCATGCGAACTGGGCGAAGGAAAGCGAATCGAATGTCAGGCCGCAGACCGCAGCCGCGAGCGTACCGCCTGCCAGCGCGGCGCACAGTGAACGCATCGTCCAGTCCTCCATCCGCCGAGCGTTCAGAGCGGTCAGGACCGGCACGAGGAAGTAGAGGACCATGCAGACGAGACCGATGAGGCCCAGTTCGATCGCCGCCATGAGGTACTCGTTGTCGAGCACCTTCGTCAGATCACGCTGGATGTACGTGCCGCCGCCGCGTCCCAGCCACGGCGCTTCGGTCACCAGCCGCTCGACGATCGGATAGTTGTTTGTTCGGTTCATGACGGACGGGTCGGTGGACCCCGCGATGATGAAACTGCTGATCGTACGCAGGTAACCCGGCGTCGAGATGAACACCGCCACGGCGGCGAGCGGGGCGAAGCCCAGGATCCACATCCGGTGCCGGGCCGGCAGCAGCACCACGAGGACGCCCAGCCCGATCGCCGTCGCCAGCACGGCGCTGCGCGTGACCGACACCGGAATCGCGAGGCCCACCCCGGCGATCGCCAGCAGCCGCGACAGCCGCGAACGCTCCTCGTCGTAGATCAGAAGCCAGAACGCCAGCGGCAGGATCATGCCCGCGATCACGCCGAGTTCGATGGGGTGCCCGGCGGTTCCGATGGCGCGGGTGAGCGTTCCTCTCGTGTCGAGCACGATCTCCGCATTGAGCGAGAACCCGAGCATCACCGACCGCAGCAGCCCGGCCGGGTCCCAGCCGGTGGCGAACTGGACCGCGGCGACGACCCCCGACACGGCAGCACCCCAGACGAGGACGCGCACCACGCGGATCAGGTCGCGCTTCGCACGGATGAACTCCGCCGTGACCACCACGATGCCCGCGATGCACAGCCACTGCAGCATCCACCGCAGGGCGCTGAGGCTCTGCACCTCGGTCGGGTTGTAGAAGGGCATCGCCGCATACGACAACAGGGACGAAACGATCATCAGCCCGACGACGGCGCGCGTCGGATGTCGCGTGTGCAGCGGATCGTGAAATCCCAGGAGACTGGAGACGACCCAGAACGCAAGCAGCGTCAACCCGAACAGGCCTGCGGCGTGCCCGCTCGCGCCGACCACTTTGATGACCATGTCGGCCGGGCACAGGAAGGCCAGCAGGACGAACGTGGCGATGAGCCGGGATCCCATGCTGGACTTGGCGTCCGGAGAGAGGCCGCCTGCGTCGAGGCGCCACTGCGGCGGCCGTGTCCAGTTCCTGAACGGCCCGCGGCCGACGTAGGGCAACGATGATCCGGAGTGCGCCTTTCCGACGTACGTCGTGCCCCGTATCTTGCGCATCCGTGAGTCCTTTCGATCTCGCCGAACGGAGTCGCCGACGCGAACGGCATCGGACGCCGTCGTCGCCACCGCCGATGATAAGCGCGGCGGCGGCGACCCATCCCGGGCCGTCGAGGTGGTGTGTGGATGAGAATGGCAGGTCCGCCTCGCCCGCGCCCAGTCCATACGACGGTTGTGACCGGATCGCCGCTGCCGAGGGACGGATTCCGAACGATCGCCTTCCATGCTGGCAAACGACGCGGCCGTCAGCCGGTCGGATTACCGCGCCTGTCGGTTAACCGACATCCGCACAGCGGCGGCCGGCTCGCCCTGCCCGCTCTGCGCCGGGCCTGCACGCACCGCGGAGGGCGGGCAGCGGGCCTTAATCGCTGCGCTGGGCCAGTGTGTCCAACACGGACCGGCGCACGGACCGCGGTGTGCCGGACTTCGCGGAAACCATCACCGCGATGTCGCCGTCGGCCAGGTCGTCGCTGAAACTTCTCAGCTCGTTCTCGGTGAGCGGAACCTCGTCGTAGTGGTTGCGGCACATCATGTCCGAGCGGGTGAACCCGCGGGCCGACTCGTCGGCCAGGTGGTCGACGAACACGCCGTACAGCATCATCTCGGACACGTGCAGCTGGCCGCCGACCGCCGACTGCCAGGGCCGGCCGGTGACCTCACCGATACGTCGCTGCATCGCGCGCACCAGCGCGGGGCTCCATGCGCAGGGCATGTTGACGTAGTCGTGGAAGGGCGGCTCTGCCGGCGGCAGTCCCAGCAGCCTGCGCGCAGCGTGGTGCCAGAGCACGTGTCTCGGCAGCTGGTTGTCGACCGCGTGCGGCAGGCGGTAGAAGCGGACGACCCCGTCCTGCAGGTAGGTCTCCGGACCGAAGGGCCGGACGAACTCCGTGTCCGAGTCCACCAGCAGGACGACGTCGGCATCGAAGTGGGACGCCGCCGCGAGCTTGGTGATCTGCTGCAGGACCCAGCCCCGGATCGGCGGCCACGGCCGGCGCAGGTTGACGTTCAGGTTCGTCCCCGGCACGGGCAGCACCGAGCCCGGCAGGAAGTCACTGGTCGGATGAATCTGCACCCGGCTGTCCCGCAGATGCGCGAACAGCTTCAGGTCCCGCGGCGGGACGATGATGTGGTGCTGGACCGATGCCGAGCCGTGGACCAGGACCGAGCGCACCAGATCGGCGCACAGCTCGGCGTCCGGCGCGTAGCTGGGTGTGACGATGGCCAAGCGTGGCATGAACTCATTCCTCGTGGTGGGTCGTGGCGGGCGCGATGCCGCGGATGCCGCCGGGCAGGCTTCCCCATGTCCCGGGACGCACCAGGGCGCGGAGCGCACTGCGGTTCGCCGAGCGCCGCACCCGCATCACCTCGCCGAGCATCACCGCCGCCCGGAACGCGGCCGTGGCGATCCGGCCGTGGTATTTGCGGTAGTAGCGGATCCGGTTGACCGCGTTCAGCGCGACGAGGGCGTCGCCGGTGCCCGATCCACCGCCCCGATGAGCCACCTCCGCCCGAGGTTCGTACCAGACGACGTAGCCGGCAGCACGCAGCCGCCGCGCGATGTCGGTCTCCTCGCAGTACAGGAAGAAGCGCGCGTCGTCCCAGGCGCCGACCGCACGATCCGCGGTGCCGGCGATCGCCAGGACCGCGCCTGTCGCCCAGGCGGCCGGTCCCGGCCTGCGGTACACCTCGGGATCCCAGACGATCTCCGAGAGCGGAGCGGGTCGGCCTGGCCAGTGCGCGCCGAGGAGACCGTCGAAGAGCGCGCGGCCCACCGACGGCTCGCGTCGCAGTGACGGGAACGCATGCCCGTCGGGCTCGGCGTATCGCGGCACCGCGGCACCGACACCCGGTCGCTCGAGGGCCTCGAGCAATGCCTGGATCGACCCCGGTGCCGGAACGACGTCCGGATTGAGGATGACGGTCGCCCTGGACCCGCTGTCGATCAGGCGGCGGCCGACGTTGATCGCGCCCGAGTATCCGGCGTTCCAGCCGACCTTGACGAACTCCACCTCCGGGAACGTGGCGACGACGCTCTCGGTGTGATCGACGGAGGCGTTGTCGAGCACGATCACCCGCAACCGGCGGCTGCCCGCCGCCGCGGGCAGCATTTCGAGCAGCGTGCCGACGTCGGCGGCGCTGTTGTAGGTGACGATCAACGCCGTCGCGTCCACGCCTGGCGTGTGCGCGGGCTGCCGGCCCTGTTCGCGAACTCCGTCCGGTGCCACGGTCACCTCACGTCCGTACGGGAGCTGGCATCGCGTTCCCAGCCGTTTCGCTGCCGGGGCGCCAGGCGTGACGCGAGCCGCGCCGTCACCACGAGCCCGGAATAGGTGGCGGCGTCGACGAGGCCGGTGGTGGACCCGAACGCGAGCTTGCGGATGTCCCGGGCGGTGTCCCCGGCGGTCTCGCGCGCCGTCGGCGCGGCGGCGTGGAACTCCGACTTGCCACGGTAGGTCCGCCGGAGGATGCGCAGCAGACTGGACACGTCGCCGGGCGTCGTCACCGTCACCGGCTCGCACTCGACGATCTCGATCTCCTCAGGCGCGAACAGCTGATCGATCCAGAGGTCGTCGGCGACCAGGTCGGGAAACTCCGTGAAGCGCCGGCGGCCCTCGGCCGACACCGCGTACACACCGGCACCCCACAGTGATCGCTGCAGCGCCGGAATCTGCGCCCGGGCCCGGTAGTAGCGGCGCACCAGGCCGTCCGAGGTCTGCTGCCGATAGCGGACGGGCGGCCGCGCGGCGAGCGCCACGTCACCGCCGAGCCCCGGCGTGAGGCGGTCGACGAGGGTGCGGGCGGACGAGAGGGGCAGCACCACGTCGGCGTCGAGGTAGATGCGGGGAAGGGCCGACACGGTCCGCTCGCCGGCGCGCAGCGCGGCGGGCTTCGAACCCTCGGCCAGCTCGACCACGTGCACACCTGGATAGGACCGCGCGAGGTCAGCCGTCGCGTCGGTGCACCCGTTCGCGACCACCACACCCTCCAGCTCGCCGTCGGCGAAGGCTCCGGCCAGCGAATCAAGGCAGGCCGCAAGCACGGCTTCCTCGTTGTGCGCCGGAATGACGACAGATCCTCGGGCGGCGGAGCGGTTCACATCATCTCCTCGGGGGCGGACAGCTCGACCGGGCACAGGCGACGTCGTCGAACTTCATTGATCAAGGTAGATATGACCTGGTTCGCAGCTTCCACCACGCCGGCGGACCCTGGACGAGATAGCGTCGGGCGAGCCGACGAGGCTCACGCACCAGACGGAACGCCCACTCCGCCCCCATGGCGACCACCCAGTCGGGCGCGCGATCGACGGTCCCGGCCAGGAAGTCGGCAGCGGCGCCGAAGGCGAGCACGACGCGGGCCCCGGTCGCGGCGCCATGACGTGCGATCCACCGCTCCTGACGCGGCTTGCCGAGCCCCACGACCAGAATCTCCGGCCCCGCCTGGCGGATCTCGCCGGCGAGTGCGGAGCTGCCGACCGGGTCGTTGACCACCTCACGGCTCGGCGTCCACTGCCCGACCACCTTCAGCGTCGGGTGGCGCTCGGCCAACGCGAGGCCGAGCCTGCCGTGCATCGCCGGCGTGCCGCCGAGGAATCCCAGCGTGGCACCGGCCTGTTCGGCGAGCTCGACCATGCGCGGAAGAAGATCCGATCCCGACAGCTTCGCCTCGTCGCGACCGGTGAGCCGGCTGGCCTTCCGGACCAGCGGCACCCCGTCGAGCAGGACCAGCCAGTCGACGTCCGGCGTCGACCCGTGCAGGTCGCCGGAGCCGGCGAAGTGGTGGATGTGGTCGATGTTGGCGGACGCGATCGCCAGCGTCCGCCCGCGATCGCCGCTTTCGAGGGCGTCGCGCACGGCCGTCATGAGCCCGTCGTCACTGAGCAGGTCAACAGTGATCCCACCGAGCACGACACGCTCTCGGTGCACGGAATCGTTCATCGTCATCCTCAGGAAATCGGCCTCGCCGAACCACGTGTTCACGCGAGGCACACTCGGCGATCGCCGGTGACTACAACCTAGTCACGGCGGCGGCGAGCGCTCACCTAATGTCGACCTTGCGACAGGCCTCCGGATGTGCGTCACCGCCGCCGTGGAGCGGCTCATCGGCGCTAGTAGGCGCCCGTGCCCTTGAGCACCGCCCGGGCGGTGCGGGCCAGGATCAGCAGGTCCATCCACAACGACCAGTTCTCGACGTAGTGGACGTCCAGCCGCACCGCCTCGGCCCAGGGCAGATCCGAGCGGCCGGAGACCTGCCACAGGCCGGTCAGGCCCGGCTTGACCAGCAGCCGCCGGCGCATCTCGAAGCCGTACTGGGCCACCTCGGTCGGCAGCGGCGGTCGCGGGCCGACCAGCGACATGTCGCCCTTGAGCACGTTGAGCAGCTGCGGCAGCTCGTCGAGCGAGTACTTGCGCAGCCAGCGCCCGATCGGGGTGATCCGCGGGTCCGCGCGCATCTTGAACAGCGAGCCGTCGTGCTCGTTCAGCGCCCGCAACTTGTGCAGCTGACTCTCCGCGTCGACGTACATGGTGCGGAACTTGTAGATCTGGAACGGAGCGCCGTTGCGGCCCACCCGCACCTGCCGGAAGATCACCGCACCGCGTCCGCCCGGGGTGATCTTGATCAGCATCGCGATCACGGCGAGGAACGGCAGCAGCAGCAACGTGCCGGCCAGCCCGCCGACGAAGTCGACCGCCTCCTTGAGGTAGCGCCCGCCGCCCTTGAGCCGGGCGTGCTCCACGTGCAGCAGCGGCAGTCCCACCACGGGCCGGATGGTCGTCCGGTCGCCGGTGACGTCGATCAGGGCGCTGGCCAGGATCAGGTCGATCTCGTCACGCTCCAGCTTCCAGGCGAGCCGCCGGACCGCGTTGCTGCCGAACTCAGGACACGGCAGCACGATGACCGTGTCGCTGCCGGAAGCCGCGACGGCGTGGGCCACCTGGTTGACGTCGAGCGTGCCGTACACCCGCGGATGGCGCTGCCCGCGGCCCAGCATCGCGGCCGCCAGCTTCGGCTCGGAGGGCAGGCAGACGCCCGCGACCTCCATACCGTGGTAACGCTCGCGGCGCAGCTGCGCGGTCAACTCCCACACCGCCTGCTCGTGCCCGGCCACGATGACGCGGCGCAGCAGGCGCCCGCCGGCCCAGCGTCGGTGCAGCCCGCGACGCAGCAGATACCGGCAGACCAGGGCCAGCGCCACCACCATCGGAATGGCGATCAACGGATACGCCCGGGAGATGTTGAGGTTCAACATGTACGACGCGAACGCGATGATCGTGGTGAGCCACATCGCGGAGCGCAGCACGCGCAGGTATTCCTCGTTGCCCAGGAACATGTACCGCGAGTCGTACGCACGCGACACGAGCAGCGCCGTCAGCCACCCCAGCGGAAACAGCACCGCGATGGCGACGTGGATGCGGTTCCAGGGATCGTTCCAGGTCTGACCAAACCGGACGTAGACGGCGAAAACCGCGGCGAAGGCGGCGACCATGAAGTCGCACAGCAATGCGAGCCGGACATATCCGGTCTCCCAGTTCACCCGCGCGAACCCGGCCTGGTTGCCCGAGGGCACCCGGGGCAGCACGACGGTGATGCCTTCCTCGGCCTCCTCGTGTGATCCAGCATTGATTGGCGTTTTGGTCAAGGTCTGGGTGATGCTCACACTCGATCCCCCCCAGCACCGGCCCAGTTGCGCATTGGCCGGGCGTGTCCTCTCCGTGGCTGCACGACCCGCCGAGTCTATGGTCGCCGCCGCATCACAGGGGTCAGCAAACTGACATTCCGCAATGGACCGACTACAAAGCAATCAAGATTGGCGTTACGGCTGAGCCCCCGTCGTGCAAGCGGGCATTCCCCCCACAGTCGTTCCCGGACAATACATCGTCTGGACGACTGTGCACCTGATCGGCGGGACGGCGGCATACCGTCCCGCCGTCGGCGCCGTCAGACGCGGGTCGGCTCGCCCACCGGCCGGCCGACCCCGGCGGCGAGCGCCTGCCGCAGCTGGTGCTGCCAGTCCGGCTGCACCGGCACGCCGGTGCCGGCCCACATTTCGTGTGCAAGCACGCTGTACGCCGGCCGCATCGCGGGTCGCGGGAACTGCGCCGAGGTGACGGGAGTGATGCGATCCGGGTCCAGGCCGGTGGCGGCGAAGATGGCGCGGGCGAACCCGTGCCAGGTCGTCTCGCCCGCGGCGGTGCCGTGGTAGATGCCGGCGGGCGCACGCCCGGCCACGGCCGCCGCCGCGAGGCCGATCAGCTGCCGGGCCAGCTCGACGGTCCACGTCGGCTGGCCGTGCTGGTCGTCGACGACGGACAGGGTGGGCCGGGTCTGCGCCAGCGCCAGCATGGTGGACAGGAAGTTGCGCCCGTGCGCACCGTAGAGCCACGCGGTGCGCACGACGTAGCCGGTGTCCGGCAACAGCTCCCGAGTGGCCAGCTCCCCCACGAGCTTGCTGCGGCCATACGCGTTGAGCGGCCCGGTGGGCGCGTCCGCCGGCCACGGGCCGGTCTGCCCCGACCCGGGCAGCACGTAGTCCGTCGAGATCTGGATCAGCCGGGCGCCGCGGTCCGCGCAGGCTCCCGCGAGCACCGCCACGGCCGTGCCGTTGACGGCGGTGGCGGCGGCCTCGTCGGCCTCGGCACCGTCCACGTCTGTCCATGCGGCGGTGTTGACGACCACGTCCGCCCCGGCCACCGCGGCGCGCACCGCGGCTGCCTCACGCAGGTCGAGCTCGTCCCGGCGCAAGCCGACGACGCTGAAGCCGGGCTCGCCCCGCAGCGCGGCGACGAGGTCACCGCCCAGCATGCCGCCGGCGCCGGTGACGAGCACCCGGATCAACCGATCACCGCGCGTGCCTTGAGCGGCTCCCACCACGTCCGGTTGTCGCGGTACCAGGCGACCGTGCTGGCCAGGCCGTCCTCCAGCGAGACCGCCGGCTCGTAGCCCAGCTCGGCGCGGATCTTCTCGATGCTCAGCGAGTAGCGCCGGTCGTGCCCCTGGCGGTCGGCCACGTAGGTCACCGCAGACCAGTCCCGCCCGGTCGCGGTCAGCAGCCGCTCGGTCAGCTCGCGGTTGTTGAGCTCGGTGCCGCCGCCGATGTGGTAGATCTCCCCGGCCCGACCCTTCGCCAGCACCAGGTTGATGCCCTGGCAGTGGTCGGAGACGTGCAGCCAGTCGCGGATGTTGAGCCCGTCGCCGTACAGCGGCACGGTGCCGCCGTCG
Organism: Catellatospora sichuanensis; assembly: GCF_007483665.1. Lineage (GTDB taxonomy): Bacteria > Actinomycetota > Actinomycetes > Mycobacteriales > Micromonosporaceae > Catellatospora > Catellatospora sichuanensis. The sequence continues at coordinate 79,429 of NZ_ML660189.1, read as the reverse complement.
AGCAGGTTGGTCACGAACAGCGGGATGACCTTCTCCGGGAACTGGTGGTGCCCGTAGTTGTTGGAGCAGCGGGTGACCACCACGTCCAGGCCGTAGGTGGTGTGGTACGCCAGCGCGAGCAGGTCGGAGCCCGCCTTCGCGGCGGAGTACGCCGAGCGCGGGGCCAGCGGCCAGTCCTCGGTCCACGAGCCCTGCTCGATCGAGCCGTAAACCTCGTCGGTGGAGACGTGCACGAAGCGCCCGACGCCATGCCGGTGCGCGGCCTCCAGCAGCACCTGGGTACCGACCACATTGGTCTGCACGAACGCGGCCGGCTCATGCACCGCGCGGTCGACGTGGGTCTCCGCCGCGAAGTGGACCACCGCGTCGTGACCGGGCATCACGTCGTGCACGAGCGCGCGATCGCAGATGTCGCCCTGCACGAACGTGAGGCGCGGGTCCGCGCGGATGACGTCGAGGTTCGCGATGTTGCCGGAATAGGTCAGCTTGTCCAAAACGGTCACCGTCGTATCGACATCGCCGTAGACGTCACCGAGGACATTGCGCACGTATTCGGAACCGATGAAACCGGCTCCTCCCGTGACCAGGATTTTCATGGCTTTGGATTCTAGAGTAGGACTCCGGTACGTTGCACATCATGCGTGGCATCATCCTTGCCGGTGGTACCGGTTCCCGCCTCTGGCCGGTCACCCAGGCAGTGTCCAAGCAGCTGATGCCGGTGTACGACAAGCCGATGGTCTATTACCCGCTCAGCACGCTGATGATGGCCGGTGTGCGGGAGATCCTGGTCATCACGACACCGGACGACAGGCCGCAATTCGAGCGACTGCTCGGCGACGGCCGCAGATGGGGAATCTCGATCGGATATGCGACACAAGCGGTTCCGGCCGGTATTGCCCAGGCATTCGTCATCGGCGCTGAATTCATTGGCGACGAATCGGTCGCGCTGATTCTCGGCGACAACATCTTCTATGGCGGCGGCCTCGGGCGCCAGCTCGCCGGCAGCGTCGGCGACCACGGTGCGCGCATCTTCGCCCACCACGTGGCCAACCCGTCGGAATACGGCGTGGTCGAATTCGTCGACGGCCGCGCGGTGTCCATCGAGGAGAAACCCGTCGCGCCGAAATCCCGGTACGCCATTCCGGGCCTGTACTTCTACGACAACCAGGTGGTCGACATCGCCCGGGACCTCAAGCCGAGCGACCGCGGCGAGCTGGAGATCACCGACGTGAACCTGGTCTACCTGCGCCGGAACGAGCTCACCGTGACGGTTCTGGACCGTGGCACGGCATGGCTGGACACGGGCACGTTCCAGTCCATGATGCAGGCGGCCGAGTTCGTCCGGGTGATCGAGGAGCGGCAGGGCCTGAAGGTCGGCTGTGTCGAGGAGGTGGCCTGGCGTGCCGGCTACATCAGCGACGACGAGCTGCGCATACTGGCCGAGCCGCTGGTCAAGAGCGGCTACGGCAGCTACCTGATCGACCTGGTGCAGTACCGGATTGCGGAGGCGGGCCGATGAAGCTGACACCGCTGTCGATCGAGGGCGCGTGGCGGATGGATCCCCGCCAGCACTCCGACGATCGGGGCATGTTCCTGGAGTGGTACCGCTCGGACCTGTTCGCCGACGCGGCCGGCCATCCGCTGCGGCTGGCGCAGGCCAACCTCGCCCGCTCGGCCCGGAACGTGCTGCGTGGGGTGCACTTCGCCCAGGTGCCTCCCGGCCAGGCGAAGTACGTGATCTGCGTCAGCGGCGAGATCGTCGACGTGGTGGTCGACGTGCGCGTCGGCTCGCCCACGTTCGGCCAGTGGGAGGCCGTCCGGCTGGACGACACCTCCTTCAACGCGCTGTACCTGGGCGAGGGCCTCGGGCACGCCTACTGCGTGCTGTCCGAGTCGGCGGTCGTGGCCTACCTGTGCTCCGAGGGCTACCAGCCTGGGCGCGAGTTCACCGTGTCGCCGCTGGACCCGCAGCTGGCCATCGACTGGCCGACCGGCTCGCCGATCCTGTCGCCCCGCGACGCCGAAGCACCCACGCTCGCCGAAGCGGCCGCGGCGGGCATCCTGCCGGTGTACGCCGACTGCATGGCGTACACGACGTCGCTGCGGAGCCGCTAGGCCGGAACTTCTGCCTGGTCGTGCGGCGTGGACCTCAGGCGGGCGCGTGCCCGTAGTGGTGCTGGTGCACGAGCGGGTCGTGCAGCACGATGAGGTCGACGACCTCCCAGAACTCTTTGACGCGAGGGTGTGACAGCGCTTCTGCACGGCTGAGCTTCTGGCCGAACAGCGGGTCGTCCGGAGCGACCCGGGCGGCGTCGACCGCCGTCGCCGCGGGAGCCTCGCTGCCTGCCACACGGCCGAACCGGCAGCCGAAGGTCACGTGGTCGTGGTGGTCGGCGCCCTGGCCCCAGGTGCCGAAGGTGACGTCGATCCAGGTCTCGCGCTCGTGTCCGTGGTCGTAGCAGGCCGCGAAGAACACCGCGTACGGCCGAGCATCGCGGTCGACCATCGTCCACGTGCGTCGGCTGGCGTTTCCGCAGCAGTCGCATTCCTGGGTGGTGCTCTTGCGCCACGCCTCGTCAAACGTCAGCATGGCGCTCATTGTGAGGCGGAGAAGATCGTCTGCCAACCGGCTGAAGCGGTTCCCTCCACGGCCTGCACGCCAGGCGTCAGTTGAGAGGGAGGTGTCGTGGACACAGCACAGGCGCGGGCGGCGTTCGAGGAGTTCGTGGCCGGCCGTTCGGCCGCGCTCGGACGGACGGCATACCTGCTCACGGGCCATCGTCAGGACGCCGAGGACCTGCTGCAGTCGGCGCTGGCGCGGGCCGCGGTGCGGTGGAGCCGGCTCGACGACCCGGAGGCGTACGTCCGGCGCGTCCTTTACACCCAGTCCGTGTCCCGGTGGCGGGCGCTGCGACGACGACCCCCGGAGCTGCTGACCGACCAGCCGCCGCAGACGGCCGCCACCGAACCGTGCCACGACACCCGGGTCGTGCTCGACCTCGCGCTGCGCCGCCTCACGCCGAAGCAGCGGGCGGTGCTGGTGCTGCGCTACTACGAGGACCGCAGCGAGTCCGACACGGCGGAGGTGCTCGGCTGCTCGGTCGGCACGGTGAAGAGCCAGACCCGGCATGCGCTGATGCGGCTGCGTGCCCTCAACCCGCAACTGGCGCAGCTGGTCGACGGCCGGCTGCCACAGGAGGTGCCGGCCCGATGACGAACGCGCTACGCGACGCCCTGCACCAGGTCGCCGACGGCTCTCCGTCGGTACCGGTGCCATCGGGCCTGTTCGACCGGGCGCGCCGCGACCGGCTCCGCCACCGCCTGACCGGGCTGGCCGCCGCCGCCTTGGCGCTCAGCAGTATCGGCCTGGCCGCGCAGATCGCCCTGCCACCGACGCCGGCGGCCACCGACACCACCGTGGACCCCCTGCCCGCCCACATCGTGCACGCACCGGCATGGACGGCCGACATCCGGCATGCGCCGCTGCGGCGGGCACTGGTCGCCTTCGACAACGATGGCTTCGACATCGGTTACACGGTCGACATGGAGCGCGGGGAGAGTGTGCCGCACCCCATCGGGCCGCTGACGCTGGTCGGCCCTGATGACGCCTATCGCGCCTACGACCTGTCCGACGCCGGTGACCACTGGGACGGAACGGTCGAGCTGTCCCCCGACGGGCGATACGTCATGACCGGCCACGGTCAGCACACTCGGCTCCTCGACGTGGCGACGGGTGACGCGCGGACGCTGGAGGCCGGCACGCCGCTGGCGTTCTCGCCGGACAGCCGCCAGGCCGTGCTCGTCAGCTGGGACAACCCGTCGTACCTGCATCCGGTGCGCGGTGCGATCAACGTGGTCGACCTGCCGTCCGGCGCCGTGGCGTGGTCGGCGCCGCTGGCCGACGGACCGCTGCCCCGCGAGGTGCAGGCCGCACTGTCGCCGGACGGCTCGACGTTGATCGTGCAGCGCCGCGGTGACCTCTACACCTACGGGCGCGAGCACGGGGTGGGCTGGACCCGGTCGTTGTCCATGACAGGCGGCATCGCCGGGCAGCTCGCCTGGACGCCGGACGGCCGGAGCATCGCGGTCGACATGATGGACCTGTGCCTGCTGGACGCGGACACCGGCGTGACCGGGCGGTGCCTGCAGTGGCAGGCCATGCTGACCCGGATGCCCGAACGGGAGCAGACCTTCGCCAAACCGATCATCCTGGACTGGGCCGACGGGGCACCGATCGTCACGATGGGCCGCGACGTGGTGCGGCTGACCGAGGTGGCGGAGATTCTGATGCGCACGCCGAGGACCGACACGGTCGGCGCACTCACCGTGGCCTCCAGCCGGGTGCAGTGGACCCCGCGGCAGCCCGGCCCGCCGGACCCCGGCCCGCTGGTCCACCGCTACCGGCCGCTGCTCGTCGGAGCCGGGTGGGCGATCGCGGTGCTGGCCCTCGGGTACATCTTGATACGGCTGCGCCGTCGCCGTGCCCCGTCGGATCGGCGCGACACCGCTCAGCAAGGGTGAAGCCCGGGCCGGGCTCCCGTCTGTAACGTGAGCTGCATGGACATCAAGGTTTCCCACTGCTTCCTCATCGTCGACGACCACGACAGGGCCCTGGGGTTCTACCGCGACGTGCTCGGCTTCGAGGTGCGCACCGACGTCAGCTACCAGGGCATGCGCTGGGTGTCCGTCTCGCCGCCGGGCCAGCCCGACCTGGAGATCACCATCGAGACCCCCGACTCCCACCCGGACGCCTCCGCCGAGGACAAGCAGAAGGAGTACGACCTGCTGGCCAAGGGTCTGCTGCGCGGGCTCATCCTCACCACCGACGACGTCGACGCCGCCTTCGAGCACATCCGCGCCTCGGGCGCCGAGGTGCTCCAGGAGCCCGCCGACCAGGCGTACGGCGTTCGGGACTGCGCGTTCCGCGACCCGGCCGGGAACATGATCCGCCTCAACCAGCCCAGCGGGAAATAGCCGGACGGGGCGCTACCCCTGGCGGCCCTTGTCCTCGCCGGCCTCGGGGGCGTCGGAGTAGCGGAACGCGTCGACGTCGCGGTACTGGGGCCTGACCTGGGCGGAGCGGTCGGCCTTCGCCTGGCCGTTCGCGCGGCTGAAGCTCTCGGCCGGGCCGCCCGCGTGCCGCCACACCTCGTGCTCCCGCATGATCCACCCGAAGAGTCCGGCCGCGCACACCACGACGAACAGCGCGAACGAGAGGATGACCAACCAGTTGAGCGCAGGCGCCAGATGTGCGTCGCGGCGGTCGAGGTTGCCGAGCCAGATGAGGCCGACAATGCCTGTGAGCAGGGCGACCCCGCCGAGCACGGTGAGCCGCCCGGTCTGCGTCGGGTGAAGGTACGTCATGGAATCCAGATGATGCCACGCATGCCGAGTTGGCGAGGGCCGGTGCTTCGCGAGCGTCGCGCACGCGGGCGACCGCCGACCGGCGTGAGCTGATCCCTCGGTAGGCTCGGGCCTGTGACCATCACGTTTGCTGATCTGACCACGATGCGGGTCGGTGGCCCGATAGGACGGCTGGAAGTCGCCCGCAGCACGCCGCACGCGATCGAGCTGCTCCGGGACGCGGACCGGACCGCCGAGCCGCTGCTGGTGATGGGTGGCGGTTCGAACCTGGTCGTCGGCGACGTCGGCTGGGACGGCACAGTCGTCCGGATGGCGTCGGCGGAGTTCGACATCGACGGCGAGCTGGTCACCGCCGCCGCCGGGGTCGAGTGGGATCACCTCGTGCGCACCGTGCTGGCCGAGGGCCTGGCGGGGGTCGAGGCGCTGTCGGGCATCCCCGGCTCGGTGGGGGGCACGCCCGTGCAGAACGTCGGCGCGTACGGCACCCTGACCTCGGACGTGCTGGAGTCGCTGTCCGTGTTCGACCGTACGACGGGCGAGGTCGAGCGCTGGACACCGGAACGGTGCGGGTTCGGCAGCCACCGGCAGTCGGTCTTCAAGCACAGCGACCGCTGGGTCGTGCTGGACGTCACGTTCCGGCTGCGCCGCGGCGGGCAGTCCGCCCCGATCACGTTCCCCGCGGTCGCCGAGCGGCTGTCGATCGAGGTCGGGGGCACCGCGGACCCGGCCGACGTACGCGAGGCGATCCTGGAGCAGCGCCGCGCCCGCAAGATGGTCCTGGACGCCGCCGACCACGACACCTGGAGTGTCGGGTCGTTCTTCCTCAACCCGGTGCTCGCCGAGGTGCCGGCCCGCGCGCGCGCCTGCCCCAGCCAGCCGGACGCCGACGGCACCAAGCTCCACGCCGCGTGGCTCATCCAGCACGCCGGGTTCGGCCCGGGTTACGGGACCGAGTGGGGCGACGGCACCGTCGCGCTCTCCACCAAGCACACCCTCGCCCTGACCAACCGGGGCGGCGCGACCACCGCGGACGTGCTGAAGTTCGCCGCGCACATCCGCGACGGGGTCGAGGCGATGTTCGACGTCCCGCTGACCCCCGAGTGCCACCTGGTCAACTGCTCGTTCTGACCGGTGGCCGCCGCAGCGCCCGGCCGGTCCGCGCCAGCTGGCGGCAGGTCACCTGTGCTGGGCCGCCACGGCTTCGAGCAGGCCGATGCACCACTCCCGGAACGGCTCCGGGTGCTCGCGCGAGGGGTGGACACGGTTGCTGAGGACGACCACGCCGTAGCCGCGCGCGGGTTCCAGCCAGATCCTGTTGCCGACGAAACCCGAGCAGCCGAAGGAGCCCGCGCCCGCGGAAGGCCCGCCGATGCCCCGGGTCGGCGGCAGCCACCAGCCGAGCCCGAAGCGCTCGTCCGAGCTGTTCGCCGCCCAGCAGCGGGTCGCGGCGCGGTGCAGGTGCGGCGGCAGCACCGCCTCGGCCAACCAGGCCTGTGCCGCCGCGGTGACCTGCGCCAGGGTGCCGAACGCACCGGCGTGGCCGGCGACACCGCCCATGGCGTACGCGTTCTCGTCGTGCACCTCGCCGACGACCAGCCGACCGCGCCAGGCGCAGATCTCGGTGGCGACGGCGGCGCCGGGCACCGGCCCGTACCGCAGGTCGCTGCGCCGCCGGGTGAGTTCGTCCAGGCTCAGCCCGGTGTGGTCCTGGACCGCCTCGCCGAGCAGCAGGAACCCGAGGTCGCTGTATTCCGCCCCGCTCCCGGGTTCGCGCACGAGCGGGGTCGCCACGGCCTGCGCGACGATCTCCTGCCTGGTGGCCGCCGTGCGGAAGAACTGCCGGACCGCGGGTAGGCCCGCCTGGTGCGAGAGCAGTTGTGCGACCGTCGCCCGGCCGACGGGGTGGCCGCTCGCGGCAGGCCACACCGCGGCGAGCGGGCTGTCGAGGTCGAGGTGTGCCAGCACCTCAGGCAGCGTCACCAGCGTCTTGGTCACGCTGGCGAGGTCCCACCAGTCGTGCCTGCCGGCCGGTCTGCCGGTGGTGACGTCGGCCGTGCCGGTGACCTCGCTGAACCGGGTCGTGGTGCGGTCGAAGACGCTGACGGCCACCGCCGGCATGGGCGCGGCCGCCAACAGCCGGTTGATCTCGTCGTGCATCGTTTCCTCAGATTTCCGCGGGCTGTGCGCCGTCGGGCGCGGGCAGGCCGCGCCGGACGGAGTTGGTCAAGGTGCCGATCGAGCCGATGGTGATGCGCACGGTGTCGCCGTCGCGCAGGCTGAACGGGGTGGGCGGGACCAGGCAGGTGCCGGTGGACAGCACCACGCCGTCGGGGTGCTCGTCGCCGCGCATCAGGTAGCCGACCAGGTCGTCGAGCCGGCGGTGCAGACGCGAGGTGCCAGCGGCGCCCTGCCAGGCGGTGTCCCCGTCGCGCGTGATCGCCAGTGCGATGTCCAGATCGTACGGATCGGCCACCTGCCAGGCGGGCGTGATCCACGGGCCGAGGGCACAGGCCCCGTAGTAGATCTTCGCCTGGGGCAGGTACAGCGGGTTCTCGCCCTCGATGGTGCGCGAGGACACGTCGTCGCAGATCGTGTAGCCGACGATCTCGCCGAACCGGTTGACGATCAGGGCGAGCTCCGGCTCGGGGACGTCCACCTCGGAGTCCGCGCGTACGCCGATCGCCTCGCCGGGGCCGCGGACCCGCCAGGCCGCCGACTTGAAGAACAGTTCGGGGCGGGCCGCGTCGTAGACGAGCTGGTACACGTCGGCGGCTCGTTCGCTCTCCTCGATCCGGGCCTCGCGGGAGACACGGTAGGTGACGCCGCTCGCCCATACCTCGGTGGTTCCGTCGACCGGCGCGAGCAGCCGCACCCGCGCCAGCGGCAGCGCCGGGCCCGACTCCTGCTGCGACAGCCGGTCGCGCAGTTGCGCCAGCGGCAGCCGCCACAGCTCCGCCAGCGACGCGACGCCGCGCAGCTCGGTGACCTCGCCCTCGGCGTGCAGGCCGACACGGACGTCCGGCGCACCGGCCACCCGGTATCTGACGATGTTCACGACCGAGCCTCGGCGGGCTGTGGTGCCGACATGTCAGCAGACCCTAGTGTGTCCGATACACGTAATCCCAGCGCGGTCGTCGCGGCACCGGACAGGTCACCGCACGTCGGCGCACGGCCGGAGGTGGACATGGACGCGGGGGCCCAGCCGACGCGGCGCAGTCGGCACTGGTTCGGCGCCGAGGGGCGTTCTGGCATGGTCTACCGGTCCTGGATGCGCAATCAGGGCCACGGACCCGAGGTCTTCGACGGCCGGCCGGTGATCGGCATCGCGTCCACCTGGTCGGAGCTGGCACCGTGCAACGCCCATCTGGACCGGGTCGCCGACTCCGTCAAGCAGGGCGTATGGCAGGCCGGCGGCTTCCCGCTGGTCTTCCCGGTGATGGCGACCGGCGAGACGCTGATGCGCCCCACCGCGATGCTGTACCGCAACCTGGTGGCGATGGTGGGCGAGGAGCTGATCCGGGCCAACCCGCTCGACGGGGTGGTGCTGCTGTCCGGATGCGACAAGACCACACCCGGCCTGCTGATGGCTGCCGCCAGCGTGGACCTGCCCGCGATCATGGTCACCGGCGGGCCGATGCTCAACGGCAAGTTCCAGGGCGCGGACGTCGGGTCGGGCACGCACGTCTGGAAGTTCGAGGCCGAGGTGAAGGCCGGCCGGATGACCGTCGCCGAGTGCGCGGTGGCCGAGGGCTGCATGGCGCGCTCCAACGGTCACTGCATGACGATGGGCACCGCCTCGACCATGGCGTGCCTGGCCGAGGCCCTGGGCATGCAGCTGCCCGGCTCGGCGAGCTGGCCCGCGGTCGACTCGCGCCGATACGAGACGGCCCAGGCCGCCGGGCGGCGCATCGTCGCGATGGTCGAGGAGGACCTGCGGCCCAGCGCCGTGCTGACCCGGGCGGCCTTCGAGAACGCGGTACGGGCCAACGCCGCGATCGGGGGCTCGACCAACGCGGTGCTGCACCTGCTCGCGCTGGCCGGACGGGTCGGGGTCGAGCTGGGCCTCGACGACTTCGACCGGCTGATCCGGCAGGTGCCGACCCTGGTCGACCTGATGCCGACGGGCCGCTTCCTGATGGAGGACTTCTGCTACGCAGGCGGGCTGCCGGTGGTGCTGCGGCGGCTGGCCGAGGCGGGACTGCTGCACGGCGACGCGGTCACCGTCACCGGCCGCGGCGTCGGGACGGAGGTCGCCGACGCCGGGTGCTGGAACGACGAGGTGATCCGCCCCTGGGACAAGCCACTGCAGGCGGCCGGCAGCGGCACCGCCGTGCTGACCGGCAACCTGTGCCCGCGCGGTGCGGTGCTCAAGCAGTCGGCGGCCTCGCCCCACCTGCTGGTGCACGAGGGCCGCGCCGTCGTCTTCGACTCGCCGGAGGACTACCACGCCGTCTGCGACGACGAGGACCTGGACGTGGCGGCCGACGACGTGATCGTGGTCCGGGGCGCGGGCCCGAGGGGATATCCCGGCATGCCGGAGGTGGCCAACGTGCCGATCCCGACCCGGCTGCTCCGGCAGGGCGTGACCGACATGGTGCGGATCAGCGACGGGCGGATGAGCGGCACCGGCTTCGGCACGGTCGTCCTGCACGTGTCCCCGGAGGCGGCCGTCGGCGGACCGCTCGCCCTGGTCCGCACCGGCGACCGGATCCGGCTCGACGTGCCGGCGCGCACCCTCGACCTGCTCGTGCCCGACGAGGAACTGGCGGAACGTGCCGCGAGCTGGACCGAACGCACCGGCGCTGCGGACCGGTCGGGTTACCGCTGGCTCTACCGCGCCCACGTGCAGCAGGCCGACCAGGGGGCAGACTTCGACTTCCTCACCGGCTGCCGCGGCTCCGAGGTCCCGCGCGACTCCCACTGAAGGCGGGCTCGCTGCCCGAGCGGCTGAGGCGCGCTGCGGCTGCTCGTTTCCGGACGCATGAGCGTCCCGAAACGAGCAGCCGCGGGCGAGATGTGGTGCCGACACGGCAACGGTGTCAGGAAGGGCATCTTCTGCATCGCTGAGCGATGCAGAAGATGCCCTTCCTTTCTCCTAGCGGAGGGGGATGCGGTGGACGCCGCCGCGGAGGGTGCCGGCGAACAGCCAGCGGCCGTCGGGGCTCACCGCGAGGGTGGTCACGTCCAGGTTCTGCAGGCCGGACGAGATGTTGTGCCAGGTCCGGCCGCCGTCGACGCTGCGGAGCACACCGCGGCCGCCCTTGGCCAGGCCGTACGCCGACCAGGTGGTGGTGGCCGCGTAGAGGGTGTCGCCGTTGGCGGCGAAGTCGGACACCATCAGGCCCAGCGGGCCGGTGTCGGCGGTGCGGAAGGTCCGGCCGCCGTCGGTGCTGGTCCGGATGGTCTCGCCGCCGACCACCAGCCGCTTGCCGTCGACCCGCAGGGCGGTGACCTGGCCGTCGGCGACCTTGGTGAGGTTGACGCCGCCGTCGTCGGAGCGGTAGAGGCCGCTGTTCATGCCCAGCCACAGCCGCTTCGCGTTCGCCGGGTCGCCGGCCAGCGCGTTGACCCGCTCGTCCAGGTAGAGGTTCTTCCAGGTGCGGCCGCCGTCGAGGGTGACGGTCAGGCCCTGGCCGGTGAGCCGTTCGAAGCCGGCGTACACGTGGCCGTCGTCCGCGGGGTGGATCAGCAGCGCGGTCGGCTTCTCGGTGCCCGTGAAGACCTCGGTCCAGCTCTGCCCGCCGTCGTCGCTGCGGCCGAACATGAACTGGTCGCCCCAGGCGGCCCGGCGGATCTTCCAGGCCGTCTTCGGGTCGGTCGGGGACACGGCGAGGAACTCCGCGCCCTCACCGATCCAGCCCTCGCCGATCGCCGCGCCCCATTCCGGGCCCGCCGCGGGCGACGCCGTGCGGTAGAGGCCGTTCTCGGTGCCCGCCAGCAGGTCGCCGCCGACCATCGCGAGGTCGTACACCGTGGTGCCCTGCACGCCGAGACGGCGGTAACCGCCCTGCTCGGACGTGTAGAGACCGGCCGAGGTGGCCGTGGTGGCCGTGCCGTCGGCCCAGCGGTCGTAGTCGGTGACGAGCGCGTCGCGCGCCGGTAGCGGCACCGACTCCCAGGTGCGGCCGTGGTCGCGGCCGACCAGGCCCTCGCCGGACAGGGTCGCCACGTACAGGTCGCCGCCCGAGGTGCGCATCGTGTGCAGGCCGGACTCGCGGCTGTACAGCGTGGACCAGTTCTTGCCGCCGTCGTGCGAGCCGACCACACCCTCGCCCCACACCGACGCCGCGACGACGCCCTCGTCGGCGACCAGGCCCGCGAGGTACTTCGACGCGCTGTCGTACACCTGCACGGCGGTGCCGGGCGTGCCGGACGTGACGCCGGGCAGCTGCCACACCCCGTCGTGGGTGCTCAGGTAGAGGTCCTCGCCGCCGATCGCCGCGTACGCGATCTCACCCGGCAGGCCGGTCTGCTGCGGCGTCCAGGTGTCGCCGCCGTCGAGGCTGGTCAGCAGCGTGCCGCTGACGACCGCCACCAGCACCCGGGTCTGCGCGTCGGCGAGCAGCGCGTCGACCCAGCCGCTCGGGACGGGCAGCGTCTGCCAGGTGCGGCCCCGGTCGACGGTGCGCAGGATCCTCCCGCCGGTCTGCGGGTCGTTGACGGCGTACCACCAGCGCGACGCGTTCTTCGCGTCGAGCACGGGCGTGGCGATCCCGGCGGACCCGGCGACCGGGAGCCGGTTGAGCTGGCTCCAGCTCGTGCCGTGGTCCGTGGTGAGCCAGGGCCCCGCCTTGTAGTCGGTGGTCATGACGCCCAGCGCTCCGTCGGCCGGGGTGACGGCGAGCTGGCCGCCCGTGCCGTTCGGCCCGACCGGCTCCCATCTGTTGCGGCGCACGTCCTCGGGGATGACCTCGAAGCTGCTCGACCCGATCAGGCGCTGCCCGGTGACGGCCGTGCCGCGCACGCTCACCCCGTACGCACCGGGGTGCTCGCCGGTGAGGTCGGCGGTGTACACGTTGTCGTACTGGTGCGTCGCGGTGACCGTGTAGGACCGGCCGTGCGGCGGGTCGACGGTGACGACCGGCGCGGCGGCCAGCCCGGTCGGCGCACCGATCCACACGGTGCTGTGCCCGTCACTGGGGTCGGGCGTGGCGGCCACGACCAGCGGGCGTACGACCAGCAGGTACGGCACCCGGGCGACCTGGCCCGCGCCGCCGTCGGCGGTGATCACACCGGAGATCTCGGTGTCCCCGGCGGGACGCTCGGCCCGCAGCGTGACGGTCACCTTCGCGGTCCGTCCGGCCGGGACGGTGACCCGGTCCGGCTGCACGCTGACCGCCTTGCCGTCGGCGCGCAGGCGGACGGTGCTCGCGCGGGTGCCGGAGTTGTGCAGGGTCACGGTCGCGCTGCCGCCCACGGTCGGGCCGCCCAGGTCGGCGAGGCCGAACGAGACGGACGCCGGGTTCGCGGTGAGCGTGGTGCGGGCCGCGGCGGCCACGTCGAGCCGGCCGGAGCCGTACGCGGTCGGCGTGCCGCCCACCGGCTTGGCCGAACCGACCAGCGTCGCCAGCACGTCCGCGGGGGCCTGGCCCGGGTGCAGCTGGCGCAGCAGCGCCGCCGCGCCGGCCACGTGCGGGGCCGCCATCGAGGTGCCGGACATCAGGTACTGCCCTGGCCCGAACAACGCGGTCGGCACCGTCGAGCGGATGAGCACACCAGGCGCGACCAGGTCAGGCTTGAGCCCGAAGCGCAGCGAGGGCCCGCGCGAGGAGAACGCGGCGATCCGGTCGGTGACGTCCTCGCCCTTCAGCGTGACGTCGACCGGCCCGGCGGCCAGCCGGGTGCTGAGCTCCGCGAACTGCGTGCCGTCCATGCCGAGCACGACCAGCTTGTCCATCCGGTACAGATCGCCGGAGGCCTGCGTGCTCACGAGGCCCTTGGGCAGGCCATGCACGCTGTTGGACGGCACGACCGGGACGGTGCCGTCGGCGGCGGCCACCACGGGACCGGAGTCGGCCTGGCCGGAGATCACCGCGAGCGCGCCGCGGCGTTCCAGCTCCTTGGCCAGGTCCAGCTCCCACTGCGACAGGTGGTCGAGCACCGGCGCGGCGTAGCCGCTGATGCGCACGACCTTGCCGCGCAGGTCGCCTGCCGCGTCCAGCTCCTCCGTGCTGCCGTAGCCCGCGTCGACCAGCCGCCCCGTGACCGGCTTGGCGGCCGGGTTCGCCGACAGCACGCCGCGGTACGTCTGCAGACGCAGCCCGCCGACATACGCGGTGGGCAGCACCATGTTGCTGGTGGACGCGCCCACGGCGATGACGCCGTCCGCGACGGCCGGGGTGCCGACCGTGTCGCGGCCAGGCCCGCTGTTGCCTGCCGCGGCCACCACCACGACCCCGGCCCGGGTCGCCGCGGTCGCGGCCATGCCCAGCGGGTCGAGGCCGTCGCCGTAACCGCCGAGGCTCATGTTGATGACGTCGGCCCGGTGCGGGTTGGCCGGGTCGGCGGCCGCTTCGATGCTCGCGACGATGTCCGAGGTGTAGCCCTCGCCCCACTCGTTCATCGCCTTGTACGCCAGCAGATTCGCCTCCGGCGCGACTCCGGTGACGCCGCCCGCCGCGGCCGCCTTGCCCGCGATGATGCCCGCGACGTGGGTGCCGTGGCCGTTGTCGTCCATCGGGTCGGCGTCGCCGTTGACGAAGTCGTACCCGCCGACGACCTTGAACCCGTCGCCCATCCCGCCGCCGAGGTCGGGGTGGCTGTAGTCGACGCCGCTGTCGATGACGGCGACGGTCACGCCCTTGCCCTTGGCCGGGGTCCCCGTGGCGTCCTCGCGCTGCCAGACCTCGGTCGCGCCGACGAGCGGCACGCTCACGTCGGTGAACGCCCGCACCGGCTGGTCCGGCACGACGGCGAGCACGCCGGGCAGCGCGGACAGCCGCGCCACGTCGTCGGCGGGAACGGTGGCGGCGATCGCGTTGACGAGCAGGCCCAGCGGCCGCTCGCGGGTCAGCCGCAGGCCCTTGCCGCGTGCGCCGTCGAGGAAGGCGCGCTGGCGGTCCTGGACCGCCTTGCGCGCGCCGGTGATCTGAGCCGCGCCCGCGGCGTCACGCAGCGCGCCGGCCGGCGCGGACGCCACCGCCGCGTCCCCGGCCAGCAGCACGATGACCCGCCGCTGCGGCGCTGGAGTGGCGGCGTCGGCCGGGGACCATACCGAGAGTGTCCCGGCGACGACCACGGCCGACAGTCCGGCCGCGAGGAAACGAGGGGGGAGCTTCATAGGTAAGCGGTCTAACGGTCTTTGCCTGGCCGGCGCAATGATCTCTGCTGGCCCGTTGCTGCCGGTGGCACAGTTAGGCCAAGATCTGCCCATGCCCTCCGACCTGACTCCCGCCGGTGTCGACCCCTTCGACGAGGCCGTCTACCGCGCCATCCTGGTCCGCCGCACCGCCTCCCCGGCCGACCTGACCGAGGAGCTCGGCTGCTCGTCCGAGCGGGTCGCCCGCGCGCTGGACCGGCTGCGCGACCACGGGCTGGTCGGGCGGCTGGCCGGCAACCGCCGCCGGTATGCCGCGATCGAGCCGCAGGCGGCCGTCGCCGCGCTGATCCGTGCCCGGTCCGCGGAACTGGACCACGTGCAGGCCGCCGCCGCGCAGCTGGCGATGCTGTTCGCCGCGGCGCACTCCGGCAGCGGCGAGGAGATCGAGATCGTCACCGGCAGCGAGGCGCTGGGCCGGTGGTTCGTGCAGATCCAGCAGGAGGCCCGCGAGGAGGTCATCACGCTCGACCGACCGCCGTACGCGCTGACCACCTCGAACCCGATCGAGCAGACCGGTATCGCCCGCGGCGTGCAGTACCGGGCGGTGTACGCGCCCGAGGCCCTGGAGTGGCCCGGCGTCTTCGACGACATCCGCGAGCTGATCAGCCATGGTGAGCAGGCGCGGGTTCTGCCCGGCCTGCGCATCAAGCTGGCGATCGCCGACCGGCGCATCGCGCTGATGCCGCTGTCGCTGGACCTGTCCGAGGTGCGGGCGGCCGTGATCCGGCCGTCCACGCTGCTCGACGGCCTGATCGACTACTGGGAACTGTGCTGGCGGGCGGCCGTGCCGCTGCTCGCCCCGGCCGAGGACCCGGTGTCCGAGGAGGACCGGGCACTGCTGACGCTGCTGGTCAGCGGGCTGAAGGACGAGGCCGTGGCACGGCAGCTGGACTGGTCGGTGCGCACCATGCGGCGGCGCATCAGCCGACTGTACGAGCTGCTCGGCGCGGCGAACCGCTTCCAGGCCGGCGCCATCGCGGCCCGCCGCGGCTGGGTCTGAGCCCCGCGCCCGCCGCCCCGCTGCCGAAACGAGACTGCGGGCCGCGTCCGCTTGGTGGACACGGCCCGCAGTTCACCGGATCAGGGGCGCGGGTTGTCGCGCACGAAGTCGGCGATGTAGCGGTCCAGCGACACCTTCGGCTCCCAGCCCAGGTCCCGCACCTTCGAGTTGTCGGCGCGGCCGTGGGTGCGCTCGCCGCGCTTGGCCGGGATCATCACGTACTCGGTGCCGAACATCTTCGCGACCTCGGTCAGCTCCCACTCCCGGCCGCAGCCGAGCAGGTAGCCGTCGCCCTTGCCGCCCTCGGCGGCGGCGAGGATGCCGGAGATGATGTCGGAGATGTGGGTGAAGTCGCGGGTCTGGGTGCCGGGGGCGACCACGGTCAGCGGCTCACCGGCCAGGTACTGGCGCTCGAAGATGCCGAGTACGGTCGCGTAGGTGCCGGCGCTGATCTGCCCCGGGCCGTAGGCGTTGTAGAAGTACGTGATCACGTAGTCGAGGCCGTACCACTCGCCGTAGTTCTTGATCAGCTCGACGTTCTTGGCCTTGGTCCAGGCGTACGGGTTGAGGTGCTCGTCCTTGCCCTCGTTGCCGAACTTCGAGCTGGACGCCGAGTAGACCAGCCGCGCGCCCTGCTGGGCGGCGAAGCGGATGACCTCCTTGGTGCCGTGGGCGTTGTACTCCCAGGTGCGGTCGAACTCGTCGAACGACTGCACGATCCGGGCGTACTCCCCCAGGTGGAACACCATCTTCGGGGACTCGAAGCCGTGCTCCGCCCAGATCTTGAAGATGTCCACCGTCGAGCCGTCGAGGTAGCTGACCCGCTCGTCGACGATCTCGTTCTCGTGCAGGCCCGTGAAGTAGTTGTCGACGGACACGATCCGCGCGGTCGGGCGGGTGTCCAGCAGCGCCCGGATGAGGTGTGTGCCCACGAAACCGGCACCACCGGTGACCAGCAGCGTCTCGTTCGACATGATTTTCGGCTCCCGCAGTTCTCGACCGGCACTCGTCAGCTCCCGGCCGGCCACGAGCGGGCACGCCGCTCGAACCCAGGGCCTGGCCAGGGCACTGCGCAGCATACAGCCTCCGGCGCCGGGACGACCGGGCTGCGGGCGGCGCAGGAAGCACATACATTCATGACGTTCGCGCCCAAAGCGGCTTCCCCGGCCCGCGCCCCTCGGAGACGGACCCCATGACCTCGCTACTGCACGACCACGTCCCGCCGCACCGGGCCCGGCTGGCCGTCTGCCTGCTCTTCGGACTCTACGGCGTGATCCTCGGCACCTGGACCGCGCGCATCCCGGCGATCAAGCAGGGCTTGGCGCTCAGCGACGGCGCGCTCAGCCTGGGCCTGCTGGCCTTCGCCGCGGGGGCGATCATCGGCATGCAGGCCGCTGGGCGACTGGTCGACCGGTACGGCACGGGCCGGCTGCTGCTGCCCGTCGTGCTCGCCGACGGTCTGCTGCTGGTCTCCCCCGCGTTCGCGCCGAACCTGACGGTCCTGGCCGGCTGCCTGCTGGCGTTCGGCACCGCGCACGGACTGCTCAACATCGCCATGAACGCTGCCGCCGTCGAGGTGCAGCGGGCCTGGCAGGCGCCGATCATGTCCTCGTTCCACGCCGTGTACAGCATCGGCGGCTTCCTCGGCGCGGCGATGGGCGGGCTGTTCGCGTACGCCGAGCTCGGTGCGACCACCACCTTCCTCGCCGTCGCCGCGGTCGTGGCGGTGACGGCTCCGGTGGCGGCGCGATGGCGGCTCGCCCCGTCGGCCGTCCCGGCGGCGGCGGCGGCGACCGGGCCGGGCGGGGGCGGGCTGCCGGGCGTGACGTTCCTCGGCGTGCTGGTGTTCTGCTGCCTGGTCGGCGAGGGCGCGGCAGCCGACTGGAGCAGCGTCTACCTACGCGACAGCCTGGGCAGCACGCCGGGCTTCGCGGCGGCCGCGTACGCCGCCTTCTCGATCATGATGATGGCCGGGCGGCTGGTCGGCGACCGGCTCACCGCCGCGCTGGGACCGGTGCGGCTGGTGCGCTGCAGCGGAGTGCTCGCCGCGGTTGGCCTCGGGACGGCGCTGCTGGTCGGGCACCCGGTCGCCGGGGTGG
Source organism: Catellatospora sichuanensis (assembly GCF_007483665.1). Taxonomy (GTDB): domain Bacteria; phylum Actinomycetota; class Actinomycetes; order Mycobacteriales; family Micromonosporaceae; genus Catellatospora; species Catellatospora sichuanensis. The sequence continues at coordinate 61,647 of NZ_ML660189.1, read as the reverse complement.
CCGGGTTCGGCCTGCTCGGCGCGGGGCTGGCCTGCATCGCGCCGCAGGTGTTCTCCGCCGCCGGCAGCCAGGATCCGGCGCGGGCGGGTCAGGCCATCGCCCGGGTCGCCAGCATGGGCTTCCTCGGGTTCGTCGTCGGTCCGCTGGTGATCGGCGCGCTCGCGGAAGTGGTCGAGCTGCCCGCGGCGCTGGCGGTGCCCGCCGTGCTGGCGCTGTTCGTCGCGGGTGCGGCGACGGCGCTGCGCCCGCGTCCCGTGTCCACGGCCGCGCCCGAGCCCGAGCCCGCGACGACCTGACCCCTTCCGGGCCGAAACCGCGGCTGCCGGAACCTCGGGCGGCACGGGCTGTACCACCCGCTCCGGGCCGCTCCCGCGCAGGCAGCGGGGCCGAAGCGTTAACAAGGTGCCCTTCCTCTACGCAGAGCGATGGGAAGGTGCCCTTCCTTACTTGCGGAGGGTGGAGGACTTGACGGTGGGGTTGCGGGCGCCGAGGAAGAAGATGCCGGGAAAGCCCTGGGTCTCGAAGCCGTCGCTCGGGTTGCGCTGGAGGGTGGAGCTCTCGATGGCCATGGTGCCGGTGCGGTCGTTGCTGACGAAGAAGACCGCGCCACCGCCTTCCTCGGCATGGTTGTCCGTGACGATCGAACCGGCGATGCGCAGCGTGAACAGGTTGCCGTCGAGGTAGATCGCCCCGCCGCTGCCACCGCCGGGTTTGCCGGCGCGGGCCGGGTTGGCGCCGCTGCCGATGGCGCTGTTGTGGGTGAGCACGCTGTTGAGCACCACCCAGGAGACGCCGATGCTGCTCAGCGCACCGCCGTTGGAGCAGCGGCCGCCCAGGCCCTTGCCGCCGCCGAAGGTGCTGCTGACGACGTACACCGGCAGGCCCTTGGACTGGCTGAGCACCCGGATCGCCGCCCCGCCGAGGTCCGGGCCGGTGCTGTCGCAGCGGTTGCGGATGAAACGCGAGTTGACCACCTTGAACCGCCCACCGCGTACGAAGATCGCCCCGCCCCCGCCGCCCTCGGCGGTCTCACCGGTCGAGTTGCCGTCGGCGAACGTCAGGTTCTGCACCGTGAGCTGCGGGTGGTCCTGGTCCTGGCAGTGCGAGGTGGTCCAGCCCTGCGCCCTGTCACACGTGTTCATGTAGAGGATGCGCCGCTTGCCGCCGCCGCTGAGGGTGATCTTCCCGCCGCCGTCGAGCACGATCTTCGGACCGTTGGCGTTCCTCACCTTCGCGGTGGTCGCCATGGTGATGGTCAGCGGGTCCGGCCCGCAGTCGAACGTGATCACCCCGCCCGCCGCGACCGCCGCGACGACCGCCTTGGAGGTGCAGCTCGCGGGGGTGCCGTTACCGATCTTGCGGGTCGGCCGCGCCGTGTCGACGGCCTTGGCCTCGGCAGGCACGGACGCCCGGCCCTTCGGGTTGCCGACCACCACGGCCGGCGGCGCGGACGGCGAGGGGGCCGCGCTCGGGGCCGCCGACGACGACGGCGCAGCGCTCGTCCCGGCCGCAACCCAGTCACCCTGCGGCCCCTCCGGGACCGCCTCCGAACCGCACCCCGCCGGCAGCACCGCCATCACGGCACCGGCAACAACCGCCACACAGGAACGCCAACGCACCGCAGGAGCCTAAGCCCCCGGCCCACTTTCCGCCTCCCGACGCTTCCTGGCCCCGAGCGCCGGCAAGATCCTCAGACGTGCCTGGCAGGTGGGAGAATCTCGGACCGTCTTTCGCCCGGTTGCCGGGCAAGTCGAATGATCATGGCCAGGCGGTCGGTCCTGGTGAGCGGGGGCGCTCAGAAATAGCACCGCGTGATCGGCACGGATGCTACGCGGCCGGGCGGTCCCGCGGGCAGGCTTGGCCGAGTTCGCCCGTACGCGGCCCGCGCGGCAGAAGATGAACGTCTTGGGCCGGCTCTCCCAGCCGGGCCCGCGGCCCCGATTGGAGGACGTCATGCGACGCCTCTCACGCGCAGCCTGCATCCTCTCCACCACCGTCCTCGCCGCACTCGGCTTCAGCGCGGTGCCGGCCGCGGCCGAACCCACGCCGCAGGTCTGCACCAAGACCGCCAAGACGGTCGAAACCGGCCTCAGCGAGTTCGCGAAAGAGCTGTCCAAGGTCACCGCGGCCGCCGACTCGGGCAACATGGCCGCCGCGGACCAGTCCGTCAAGGCCGCGGGCGGCGAGCTGGTCGACCTCGCCGCGAACCTGCGCACCGACGCGGCGACCGCGGACGCCGCGGACGTCAAGGCCACGCTGGGCCAGCTCGCCGACGAGTTCGAGTCCCAGGGCAAGAGCCTCACCGACATGAGCTCGCTGCAGAAGCTCGACGTCACCAAGATCGACGCGCTGTCCGACAAGATGATCGCCATCTGCGGTGCCGCCTCCGGCACCCCGGCCACGCCGCGCTGACCGCAGCACTTGCACGCGAACCCGGTCCGGGCCGCCCGCTCGATCATGAGCCGCGGTCCGGTCCGGGCTGTCGGTCAGGGGCGCGGAAACTGCTCGGCGAGGCCGTCGGGGGTGACCAGGGGTGTCGTGAGCAGGTCGCGGATCAGACGGTCGCGGCGGGTCAGCGCGTCGCGCTGGGCGGGTGTGAGCGGGACCCACGGCGGGGGCGGCGCGGGCAGGCTCGGCGGCAGCAGCCGCCCGGCCAGGTAGGTCGCCTCGTTGCGCAGTCGCAGCGGCGCGCTGCGGAGCTGCCCGTGCACATCGGCCAGCGGGAAGTCGCCCCGTTCCGCGGCGAACACGGCCAGGTCGGCCGGCGCGCCGACGGCGAGGGTGCCGGTGCCGGCGGGCAGTCCCAGGGCACGCGCCGGGGCGCTGGTGGCCGCGGCGACGACCTGCCCGAGCGGCAGGCCGACGGCGAGCAGCTTGGCCATGGTGGTCGGCAGGTCGAAGGCGGGGCCGTACAGCGAGCGCGCGTGCAGGTCGGTGGAGACGACGTGCGGCGGCATGCCCGCGGCCAGCTGCGCCTCCAGCACGTCGTACGCGAAGCCGCCGGAACCGTGGCCGAGGTCGAAGAGCACCCCCGCGTCGTACGCACGGCGCAGCGCCGGGTCCAGACCGCCCCGGCCCATGGCGATGCCGCTGGCGCAGTGCGTGACGATGTCACCCGCCCCGAGCAACGGAAGCAGTTCGGCGATGGTGGGCGGCGCGACTCCCACGTGCACCATGAGCGGCAGCTCGCAGGCCCGGGCGACCGCGACCGCGCGGCGCAGCGGCGCCAGCCCGTGCGTCCCGACGGTGTTGGCGTCGATCCGGGCCTTGACCCCGTGCACCAGGTCCCGGTTCGCGGCGATCGTGTGGATCGCGAGGTCGACGTCGCATGCGGCGAGGTCACGGGACTCGCCGGTGAGCCCGGTCAGGCCGACGGCGGAGATGTTGAGCAGCACGGGCACCCGCACCCGGTAGCCGCGCACCGCGCCGCGCAGGGCGTCCAGCCCGTACGCCCCGGCGGAGCCCGCGTCGACCCAGGTGGTGACGCCGGAGCACCAGGCGACCGGGTCGGGGTGGATGCCCCAGTAGGTCCCGCCGGGGAACACGTGCGTGTGCAGGTCGACCAGGCCGGGCGTGACCAGGCGGCCGCTCGCGTCGACGACCTCGCGGGCGTCCTCGCGGGGCAGGTCCGTGCCGACCGCGGCGATCCGTCCGCCGGTCACCGCCACATCGGCCACGCCGTCGCGCCCGCCGTCCGGATCGATCACACGACCACCGGTCAGCAGCAGGTCGTACGCCATGCCAGGGCTCCTCAGGGTCGGCGCTCCCCGACGACCCTAACCACGGGCCGGTCACGTGGGGAAGATCCCCGACCAGTCGTCGCGCATGGAGACCACCGTCCAACCCAGGCGGCGCCCCGTGTCGGTGATCGGCTCGGTGTCCTTCATGGTCACCGCGACCGAGGCGTACGCGTATTCGCGGTCCGCGTCGTCGTGGTCGATCAGCACGGCCAGGCTGGGCGTGCCGGCGGCGCGGGCGTACTCCAGCATCTCCCTGTCGCCCGCGGAGTTGCCGGCCGCGAAGATCGGTCGGCGGCCCAGCTGGGTCTGGATGTGCTCGACCTTCGCCGGGCCCTCGTTGATCTCGCCCTGCGCCTGCGCGGTGCGCACCAGCGCCGGACCGTCGCCGTGCTCCTCGTAGTGGTATTCGACCAGCGTGCCGACCACGTCGTCGGGGCGCACGCCGTAGAGGTCGCGGCTGATCGCGCGCACGAACTCGGTGCCGCCGCCGGTGACGATGAAGATGTCGAAGCCGTGCCCGCGCAGCGCCTCCAGCAGCTCCAGCATCGGCTGGTAGACCATCTTCGGGTACGGCGCGCCCCGGCCGGGGTGCTTCTCCTGTGCCATGAAGTCACGCACCCGCGCGGCGAACTCGTCGGGCGTCCAGCCCGCGCACAGTTCCAGCAGGGCCAGCGCGATCCGCTGCAGGCCCAGCTCGCCGAGTGCGGCTCGGTCGCCGTCGAGCAGGGCCCGGTACTCGGCCCGCTCGCCGAGGGCGGCGTCGTGCTCGACGGCGGCGTGCAGGGTTCGCACGAGGAAGTCGTACTGGACGTAGCTCGGCTTCTCGCACCACAGCGTGCCGTCGTTGTCGAGCACGGCCACCCGCTGCTCGGCGGGCAGCGCCAGCGACTCGTCGAGGAACGACGTGATCGCGTCGCGCGCGGGGCCCGGCCGCCAGGAGGGCAGGAACGCCATCAGTGACTCCCGATCCCTTCTTTTATCCGCGCCATGACCTGGTCGACCGTGAAGCTGGCCGCGTGCTGGCGGGGCGGGAACCTCTGGAACGTGGCCATGAACTCGCCGACCAGCCGCTGCGCGGCCAGGATCATGTACGCGCGGTCCAGGAACCAGGAGTAGTAGGTGTTGGACGTGACGTCGGCCCGCTCGAACGGGTCGGTGCGCAGGTTGAAGAGCTTGGGTATGCGCAGCGCCGTGAACGGCTCGGACCACACGCGCATCGTGCCCGGGACCCGCTGCTCCATGAAGACCACCTTCCAGTTGTCGAAGCGCAGCGCGGTCAGGTCACCGTCGTCGGAGAAGTAGAAGAACCCCTCGCGCGGGCCATGCGGCTCCTCACCGGTGAGGTAGGGCAGCATGTCGAAACCGTCCAGGTGCACCTGGAAGCGCTTGCCCGCGGCCTCGTGCCCCGCCTCGAGCTTTTCGACGATGTCCGGGTCGCCCGCCGCGGCCAGCAGCGTCGGCAGCAGGTCCAGATGGCTGACGATCTCGTTGGAGACCCGCCCCGGCCGGATGCGTCCGGGCCAGCGCAGCATGGCCGGCACCCGGTAGGCGCCCTCCCAGTTGGAGTTCTTCTCGTTGCGGAAGGGGCTCATGCCCGCGTCCGGCCACGAGTTCATGTGCGGGCCGTTGTCCGTGCTGTACATGACGATCGTGTCGTCGGCGATGCCGAGCTCGTCCAGCAGGTTCAGCAGCTCGCCGACCAGCCGGTCGTGGTCGACCATCACGTCGTGGTAGTCGGACTGCCACGGGCCCGCCCACCCCTTGATCTCCGGCCGCGGGTGCGTCTTGAAGTGCATGTGCGTGGTGTTGAACCAGACGAAGAACGGCGTGTCGGCGGTCGCCTGGCGCTCGATGAAGTCGGCCGCGTGCTCGAACACCTCGTCGTCGATGGTCTCCATGCGCTTGCGGGTCAGCGGGCCGGTGTCCTCGATCTTCTGGCCACCGTCGGGCAGGGCCCAGCAGTGCAGCACCCCGCGCGGCCCGAAGTTGCCCTTGAAGTCCGGGAAGCGCCGCGGATCGGGGTAGTCCTCGTGCTCGGGCTCCTCCTCGGCGTTGAGGTGGTAGAGGTTGCCGAAGAACTCGTCGAACCCGTGCATGGTGGGCAGGAACCGGTCCTTGTCGCCGAAGTGGTTCTTGCCGAACTGGCCGGTCGCATACCCGTGCGGTTTCAGCAGCTCGGCGATGGTGGGGTCCTCGGCGTGCAGGCCGAGGTCGGCACCGGGCAGGCCGACCTTGGACAGGCCGGTGCGGAACACGGACTGCCCGGTCAGGAACGCGGAGCGGCCGGCGGTGCAGCTCTGCTCGCCGTAGTAGTCGGTGAAACGGATGCCCTCGTCGGCGACCCGGTCGATGTTGGGCGTGCGGTAGCCCATCAGCCCGTCGCTGTAGCAGCTCAGGTTGGTGATGCCGATGTCGTCACCCCAGATGACCAGGATGTTGGGCTTGCGGCCCGCGCTCGCGCCGCCTGCCGCGGACCGCGGCGACGACTTGCGCGCCGGGCCGCGGTCGGCCGCGGTACGCGCGGTTGCGCGGGAGGGCGGAGCCTTCTTCGCGGGTACGGGCGCCGCCGCCTTCTTGCCCGGCCCGACCTTGCGTGCGGTCTGCCCACCGGCCGGAGCGGCCTTCGCCGTGGCGCGCGCGGGCGCGCCCTTCGCGGCGGGCGCCTTCGCGGCGGCCTTCGACGCGACGGTCTTCGTCACGGCGGTCTTCGTCACGCTCGCCTTGGTCGGGACGGGCTTGCGGGCCGCCGCCGGTGATGCGGGCGCCTTCTTCCCCGGGGCCTTCTTCGCAGTGGCCTTCTTCGCAGTGGCCTTTGTCGCAGTGGCCTTTGTCGCAGTGGCCTTTGTCGCAGTGGCCTTTGTCGCGGCGGCCTTCTTCACCGTGGACTGCGTTCGGGGCATGTCGCCTCCCAAGGAACGGATACCACGCTCCAGTATTCCGAAGATACGAGTCTTATTTCCGTTATCTCTGGAATGCGTTGATACCGTCGTACGCAGACGATGGAGGTCGCATGGGCGTGTTGGCGGCAGCCGGGTGGGGCGCCCTTGCGGCGTTCTCCCTGGTCGTCGGCGCATGGCTGGCCTACCGACCGCGCCCGGTGCCCACGACGCGGGTCGGCATGGTGATGGGGTTCGGCTCCGGCGCGCTGCTCGCGGCGATCGCGTACGAGCTGGTGCCCACCGGGTTCCAACAGGACGTGCTGCTGTTCACCGCGTTCGGCCTGGGCGCGGTGGTCTTCTTCGGCACGGACGCGGTCGTCGCCGGGCGGCGCACCATGGGCGCTGCTTCGGCGGAACGGTCCCTGGTGATCGGCGCGCTGCTGGACAGCGTGCCGGAATCGCTGGTGCTGGGCATCGGGGTGGCCATGAGCGGCGAGGTGGCGGTGGCCTTTCTGGTCGCGGTGTTCGTGTCCAATCTGCCCGAGGCGCTGGGTGCGACTGCGACCATGCGCGCCCATGGGCACACGAAGGCCCAGGCCTACGGCGTGTGGTGGATCGTCGTGGCGGTGTCGGCGCTGGCCGCGGCTGCGGGCTACCTGCTGTACGAGCTGGTCCCTCGCGCCGACGGTGGTTACGTCGAGGCGTTCGCCGCGGGCGCGGTGCTCACCATGCTCGCCGACTCGATGATCCCGGAGGCCTACCGGCAGGGCGGCAAGGCCACCGGCCTGCTGGCGGTGCTCGGCTTCGCGGTGGCCGGCGCGCTCTCCGCGCTGGAGTAGCCGAATATTCCGACAGATTACGGAAACGCCGCATACCTGCATGAGGCGGTGCATAGTCTGCAACCGGATGGCTCTCACTTCCGGCGGGACGCATGAGCAGGCACGACGAGCGAACAAGCCGCAGTCCTTTCATTCCGCCGACGAGCGCAGCGAGGAGAAGGCATGAGCACCGCATCGCCCAGCCCCAGCACCGGTAAGCCCGGCAAGGCCGCCGGCGCCGCCGCCGCGACCGGCGCCCACGCGGCGAAGGAGACCGAGGGCGTGGCGACCGGCACCGCACGGGCGGCCACCAAGTCCGCGCCCGGCCCGGTCCCACCGGGCACGACGTCGACCGGCGACGTGTTCCGCAGCGCCGGAACGCCGCTGCCCGCGTCCCGCGTGCCGTGGTGGCTGTTCCTCATCACCGGCGTCTGCTGGATCATCGTCTCCTGGTTCGTGCTGGCCCTCAACCAGTCGCCGGTACGCAGCATCGCCACCGTCGCCACACTGGCCGGCATCGTCGTACTGGTCGCCGGCGTGTTCGAGCTGTTCCAGGCGTTCACCGCGCCCGGCTGGCGCTGGCTGCACGCCATCCTCGGCGTGCTGTTCCTGATCACCGGCTTCATCTGCTGGATCAACCCCGGCGGCACGGTGTTCTGGCTGGCCGCGTTCATCGGCTGGTACCTGCTGTTCAAGGGCGCCGCCGACATCGTGCTGGCCTTCCTCACCAAGAAGGAGCACGACGGCTGGTGGCTCGGCCTGGTCGTCGGCATCATCGAGATGCTGCTCGGTTTCTGGGCCGCGGGCCGCTTCACCCGCTCGTTCTTCCTGCTCATCGTGTTCGTCGGCGCGATCTGCCTGGCACGCGGCATCACCGACTTCATCATGGCGTTCCGGATGCGCGACCTGAAGCACAAGGCCGAGCAGGGGCTGGTCGGCCCCGGCAACACCGGCCCGGCGGTCCCCGCGTGAGTGGACCGGTCACCCTGACCCGGCCCGGCCGGGACGGCGAGGCACCAGGCACGCCGCCCCGGCCGGGCATGGTCTGGCTGCCCGGCGGCACGTTCCGGATGGGCTCCGACGCGCACTACCCCGAGGAGGCCCCGGCGCACGCGGCCCGGGTCGGCGGCTTCTGGATCGACCGGCAGCAGGTCACCAACCGGCAGTTCGCCCGGTTCGTCCGGCAGACCGGCCACGTGACCGTCGCCGAGACCGCCCCGGACCCGGCCGACTACCCCGGGGCCGACCCGTCACTGCTGGTCCCGGCGTCGGTGGTGTTCGTCAGACCGCACCGCCGAGTGGACATGCGCGACGTGCGCAACTGGTGGCAACTGCTGCCCGGCGCGGACTGGCGGCACCCGTACGGACCCGGCTCCGACCTGCGCGGCCTCGACGACCATCCGGTCGTCCACGTGGCCTGGGCCGACGTCGCCGCGTACGCGGCCTGGGCAGGCGGCGACCTGCCGACCGAGGCCGAATGGGAGTACGCCGCGTCCGGCGGCGCGACCGACCCCGCCGAGTACGCCTGGGGCGATGAGCTGACCCCGGGCGGCGAACACCTGGCCAACGTGTGGCAGGGCGAGTTCCCGGTGCTCAACCTGGCCGCCGACGGCTACGAGACGACCGCGCCCGTCGGCTCGTTCCCACCGAACGCGTTCGGGCTCCTCGACATGATCGGCAACGTGTGGGAGTGGACGTCCGACTGGTACGGCCCCCACGACACCGCCGGACAGCATGCCTGCTGCGCCCCGGCGAGCCCGCGCGGCGACGCCGAACAGGCCAGCTACGACCCGGCCACGCCCGCCGTGCGCATCCCGCGCCGGGTGATGAAGGGCGGTTCCTACCTCTGCGCGCCCAACTACTGCCGCCGCTACCGCCCCGCCGCCCGGATGCCCCAGGCCGTGGACACCTCGACCTGCCACCTCGGCTTCCGCCTGGTGATCCGCCCCTGACCCGACGCCCTTGACCGCCCGGTTGGCCCGGCCCGGCCGGCCCCGCCTTTGATCGTCCGACTTGCCCGGCACATGTGGGTATGCGCACTCAAGATACGCACATCTGCCGGGCAAGTCGGACGACCTTGGGTGACGGCCGCCGCCGGGCGGGGACCCGGGCTGCGGGCGGACAGGTGTTCCGGGGAGGATTCTCTCCATGTCCGCAGCGCCCTCCGCCGTCCTCGCCCCCGGGGTCCCGGCGACCGCTCCCGGGGATCCCGCGTCGCCGTCGCGCTGGCGCCGCCGGGCCTCGGCGCTGCTCCCGCCGGTGCTGGCATACCTGGTCAGCCACCTGGTCTACACGGTCGCCGGGTTGCTGGTGTCCGAGCCGTTCCTGCCGGTGTCCGGCCGGGTCCGGGCCGACTCGGGGCTCTACGCGCTGGTCGCCTCACGCGGCTACGAGCTGTTCCTGTGCGACGCCGACCCCGACCTGGGCCCGATGTTCGCGCCGGGAGCGTGGTGCGGCACCGCGGGCTGGTTCCCGCTCTACCCCGGTCTGATCCGCGTACTCACCTGGCCCACCGGAATCGGCGAGTACGAAGCCGGCCTGATCATCACCGAGGTCTGCCTGCTGCTGTCGTTCGTGCTGCTGTGGCGCCTGCTGCGGGGCGCGACCCGGCCCGTCGCCACGGCGGTCCTGGCACTGGCGACCCTGCTGCCCGCAGGCGTCTACCTGCACGCCGTGTTCCCGATGGCGCTGGCCGGTGCACTGCTGCTCGGCTGCGTGACCGCCGTCGCGGCCCGCCGATGGGCGCTCGCGGGGCTGGCCGGCGCGCTGGTCGCGGCGGCATACCCGATGGGGGTCGCGGTCGCCGCGATCGGCTTCGGCGCGGTGCTGACCCTGCTCGGCCGCCGTGAACTACGGCCGTGGGCGGCAGTGCGGGCCGCGCTCGCCGTGTGCGGGCTGCCGCTGGCCGGGCTGGGCGCGGTGTTCGGCGTGCACCGGCTGACCGTCGGGCACTGGAACGCGTACCTGATGATCCAGGAGCACTACGGTAACGGCCTGCACAACCCGCTGCACTCGCTGGCCGAGCTGGCGACCGAGCCGTCCGTGATCCCCATCGCCGAGCCGCGGCAGGACCTGCTCTGGGTGCTGCACGTGTTCACCGACGCCGAGCTGTGGTGGTCGCTGGCCCTGGCGCTGCTGGCCGTCGCCGCCGCGGTGATCGCCTCGGGGCGTGGGCGGCTGCGGCCGTTCGACGCCGGGCTCGCGATCTACGCGGTGGCGCTGTTCGTCGGTCCGCTGATCGCCGGGCCGGGCGTGTCCCAGTACCGCTCGCACACCCTGCTGCTGCCCGTGCTGTTGGTGCTGCGGCACCTGCCGGCGCGCCTGCTGTGGCCGTTCGCCGCCGTCGCGGGTGTCATCGCGCTGCCGATGGGCATGCTCTTCTCGACCTGGCTGCTGTTCTGAGCGATGATCCATCTGCCGGACCCGGCGGCGCAGCCGAGTCCTGGTGAAACATTGTCCCGATAGGCTGCTCGCCCCGCCGCGACAGCGACATGTGGAGGACGGCCATGGCTCCGGAGTCCGTTGACCTGACGGTGCGCACGCTCGGCGACTGCCGCATCGAATCGCCGCTGGCGCCGCTGCTGGCCGAGACCGAGAGCACCGAGCACTACGTCGACGAGAACGACCGGGTGCTGTTCGACGACACCGTGAACATGGTCGCCGCACGCAAGGCCAAGCTGGACGCGCTGCCCGGTTTCGAGCCCGGCGGCCCGCGCCGCAAGATATTCTTCCAGCCGTCGAAGACCCGCGTCGGCATCGTCACCTGCGGCGGCCTGTGCCCCGGTCTCAACGACGTCATCCGGGGCCTGGTGCTGGAGCTGACCTCGCACTACGGCGTCACGAAGATCTACGGCTTCCGCAACGGATACCAGGGCTTCATCGCCAAGTACGGCCACCCGCCGATCGACCTGGACGCCGAGGCCGTCAGCGGCGTCAACGAGTACGGCGGCACCATCCTGGGCACCTCGCGGGGCAGCCAGGACCCGTACGAGATCGTCGACTGCCTGGAGTCGATGAGCATCAACGTGCTCTTCGTCATTGGCGGCGACGGCTCCATGCGCGGCGCGCTGACCATCGCCGACGTGGTCAAGGAGCGCGGCCTGAAGATCGCTGTGATCGGCGTGCCGAAGACCATCGACAACGACATCCCGTACATCGACCAGAGCTTCGGCTTCCAGACCGCCTTCTCCAAGGCGACCGAGTCACTGCGCAGCGCCCACGTCGAGGCCCGCGCGGTGCCCAACGGGGTCGGCCTGGTGCAGGTCATGGGCCGCCACTCCGGCTTCATCGCCTGCTACGCGGCACTGGCCAACAACGACGCCGACTACGTGCTCATCCCCGAGGTGCCGTTCGAACTCGACGGCCCCGACGGCTTCCTCGCCCACCTGCGGCGGCGCGTCGCCGAACGCGGGCACGCCGTGGTCGTCGCCGCCGAGGGCGCGGGCCAGGAGTACCTGGAGTCCGACGAGCCCGGCCAGGTCGACAAGTCGGGCAACCGCAAGCTCAAGGACATTGGTATCTACCTGCGCAAACGCATCGCGGAGGACTTCGCGGAGCACGGCATGGAGACCAGCCTCAAGTACATCGACCCGAGCTACGCGATCCGCAGCGTGCCCGCCAACCCGTACGACAGCGTCTACTGCATCCGGCTCGCCCACGCCGCGGTGCACGCGGCGATGGCCGGGCGCACGGCGATGGTGGTCGGCCGCTGGCGCGGCCGTTTCGTGCACGTCCCGATAGCCCTCGCGATCAGCAAGCGCAACCAGGTCGACCCCGCCGGCGACCTCTGGATGTCCGTCCTCGAAACCACCGGCCAACCCCGCCGCTTCGCCTGACCCTGCCCGCGCACCGTCCGCGCACCCCTGCAGTTTCGGGGGAACTGCACGATTCGACAGCTCGGTGGCTGCAGATTCCCCGAAACCGCCGCCACCGGCGCGGGCGGGGGTCAGCGGTGGGTGGGGCGGTTGCGAGTGAGGATGAGGTCGAGGACCAGGGCGGTCCAGCCGCACTGGTGGGTCGCGCCCATGCCCATGCCGTTGTCGCCGTGGAAGAACTCGGGGAACGTGAGGTGGGCGGTCCAGTCCGGATGGTCGCTGAGCAGCGGATGTTTCGGCAGGTAGGGCCGGTTGCCGTTCTTGTCGGGCAGGAACAGGGCGATGAGCCGGTCGGAGAGGTCGTCGGCGATCTGGTCCAGGGTCAGCTTCTGGCCGGACCGGGTCGGATACTCCACCAGCAGGTCGTCGTGGAAGAACCGGGCGTAGTGCCGGATGCCCTCGATGAGCAGGTAGTTCGTCGGGAACCAGATCGGCCCGCGCCAGTTGGAGTTCCCGCCGAACAGCCCGTTCGCCGACTCCGCCGGCTCGTACCCCACGGTGTAGTCGTGCCCGCCGAGCCGGATCGTGTACGGCTTGGCCAGGTGCGCACGCGACAGCGTGCGCAGCCCGTAGTCGGACAGGAACTCCTCGGTGTCCAGCATCCGGCTCAGGATGCGCCGCAGCTGCTCCGGCCCGACCACCGCGAGCAGGCGCTGCTGCTGCCCGCCGTCGGAGATCCGTCGTGACCCGACGACCTCGGTGAACTCGGGCCGGTTGGTCAGGAACCAGCGCAGCCGCGCCGCGATCTCCGGCAGCCGGACCAGCGTCACCGAGCTGAGCGTGGTCGTCGCGCACAGCGGCAGCAGGCCGACGACCGAGCGCACCTTCAGCGGCACCTCCCGCCCGTCGGTGCGCCGCAGCAGGTCGTAGAAGAAGCCGTCCTCGTCGTCCCACAATCCCTGGTGGGAGGCGGCGTTGGCGATGTACGCGAAGTGCTCCAGGAACTTGGTCGCTATGTCGGTCCACACCCGGTCGTGGGTGGCCAGCACCAGCGAGATCTCCAGCAGGTTGAGGGCGTACATCGCCATCCAGGCGGTGCCGTCGGACTGCTCCAGCACACCGGGCACGGGCAGCGACGCCGAGCGGTCGAACGGGCCGACGTTGTCCAGGCCGAGGAAGCCGCCCTCGAACAGGTTGTTGCCGCCGGTGTCCTTGCGGTTGACCCACCAGGTGAAGTTGAGCAGCAGCTTGTGCATGACGCGGGCCAGGAACGCGTAGTCGCGGCCGCCGTCGATCTCGAACACGCGCAGCGCGGCCCAGGCGTGCACGGGCGGGTTGACGTCGCCGAACGCCCACTCGTACGCCGGGATCTGCCCGTTGGGGTGCAGGTACCAGTCCCGCAGCAGGAGCAGGATCTGCTCCTTGGCGAAGTGCGGGTCCACCCGGGCCAGCGCGACGCAGTGGAAGGCCAGGTCCCAGGCGGCGTACCAGGGGTACTCCCACGGGTCCGGCATGGAGATGACGTCGAAGCTGGTCATGTGCCGCCAGGCGCTGTTGCGCCCGAACCGGCGGCCGTCCGGCGGTGCCGGCGAGGCCGGGTCGCCGTCCAGCCAGCGGGCCACGTCGTAGTGGTAGAACTGCTTGCCCCACATCAGCCCGGCGACGGCCTCGCGCACGACCTGCGCCTGCGCGGGCGGGGTGCCCGGCGGGACCAGCCAGCCGAAGTACTGGTCGGCCTCGGTCTTGCGCGCGGCCATGACCTGGTCGTACTCCACACCCAGCGAGGGCACCGGACGCTCCTTGCCGCCCGGCGCGGCGATCTGCGTCAACCGCAGCCGGATCTGCGCCGTCTCGCCCGGCTGCACGGTCAGCACGTAGTGCAGCGCGGCCTTGGTGCCGGTGCGCTCCGGGTTGACCGTCGGCAGCCCGTGCACCACGTGGTCGGCGATGGCGTCCTTCGGGTAGTCGGGTGTCTCCTCGTAGCCCCACAGCCGCGCCGCGTTGGTCTCGTTGTCGCAGGCCAGCGGCTCGGGCACACCGTCGCCCTGGAGCATCAGCCGACCCAGGATGCGGTGCCGAGCCTGCAGCTCGCCGCCGCCGCCGACCCGGTCCGCGACGATCTCCGGCTTGTCGTCACGGCCCGGCAGGCCCCACGACCAGGTGTTGCGGAACCACAGCGTGGGCAGCACGTGCAGGGTCGCCGGGTCCGCGCCCCGGTTGGTCACCGAGACGAGCATGCACATGTCGGTCGGCGAGGCCTTGGCGTAGTCGACGGTGACCACCCAGTAGCGGTCGTCGGCGAAGACGCCGGTGTCGGCCAGCTCGTACTCCGGCTCGGAGCGGTCCAGCTGCCGGTTGACCGCGACCAGCTCGGAGTACGGGAACTCGCGCTGCGGGTAGTGGTAGCGCCACGACATCCACGAGTGCGTCGGCGTGGAGTCGGTGTACCACCAGTACTCCTTGGCGTCCTCGCCGTGGTTGCCCTCGTTGCCGGTCAGCCCGAAGATGCGCTCCTTGAGGATCGGGTCGGCGCCGTTCCACAGGCCGAGGCCGAAGCAGAAGGTCTGCCGCTCGTCGCAGATGCCGGCCAGCCCGTCCTCGTTCCAGCGGAACGCGCGGGAGCGGGCGTGGTCGTGCGGGAAGTACTCCCAGGCCGTGCCGTGCTCGCTGTAGTCCTCGCGCACGGTGCCCCAGGCCCGCTCGGAGAGGTAGGGCCCCCACATCCGCCAGGGCTCCGCCCCGGCGTCCGCATCGGCCAAGCGCCTGCGCTCCGCGTCAGTCACGCGTGCTCCTCGCTACGCTCGTCACCCGCGGGCCCGAGCCCATGGGTCCGCTCGCTGCGCTCGCGCACGTGCTCCTCGCTACGCTCGTCACCCGCGTTGAACCCGTGCCATCCGGTTCGCTCGCTGCGCTCGCTCACACGATCCCCGCTCTGCTCGCCCACCCCGTGATTGTCTCCTGCCTCTGTTACACGTCTGCGTAACTTTGGCGGAGTCGCGCGATCACCATCCCGATTGCCCCGGTTTTTTGGCAGAGTTGCTGCATGCGATTCGGGACGCAGGTAACCGGCGATCTGGCACTCGGCGCGGCGCGGGAGTGGCTGGTGGCCGATGGGCGCGGCGGCTACGCGATGGGCACGGTGAGCGGGCTGCGGACCCGGCGCTACCACGCGCTGCTGGTCGTCGCCGGCGACTCGCCGGCGGCCCGGCACGTGGGCCTGGCCGCGCTCGATCCGGTGGTACGCCTGCCCGGCGGCCGGATCGTGCGGCTGGGCAGCCACGAGTGGGCCGACGGCACGATCGCCCCGCAGGGACACCTCCTGCTGGAGGAGTTCGCCCTGGTCGACGGGCTGCCCCGGTGGCGCTGGCGGATCGGCGCGACGGTGCTGGAGCGCACGCTCGCGATGCGCCACGGCTCCCCGTGCGTGGCGGTCGTGGACCGGCTGGTGAGCGGCGGCCCGGTGGAGCTGTCCCTGGAGGCCCTGTGCACGTGGCGCGACCAGCACGGCGAGCGTCAGGCCGGTGACCTGCCGGTGCACGAGGTCGCCGGGGGCGCGGTCGTCGCCGGCGCGTACCGGCTGCGCGGTCGCCTCTCGCCTGGCGGCCGTCCCGCGTCGGCGCCCGCCGGACCGCCCGACACCCGGCCGTGGGCCGATCGGGCCGCCGACGCCGTCTGGGCTCCCGACGGGACCTGGCTGCTCGGCGTGCACCACCGGATGGAGGCCGCACGCGGCTACGTGCCGAACGAGGATCTGCTGCTGGCGGGCCGGTTCACCGCGACGCTGACCGAGCCGGGCGACGCCTTGGAGGTGACCGCCTGGGCCGGTGACCTGGGCGTCGAGCCGCCACCGGGCGCGACGATCGTGGACGCGGAGCGCGCCCGACGCCGGGCACTGACCGCCGGTGCGGCCGACGCCGACGCCGCGGAGCTGATCCTGGCCGCGGACGCGTTCGTGGTCACCACCGCCACCGGGCCGGACGTGGTGGCGGGTTACCCGTGGTTCGGCGCGTGGTCACGCGACACGATGACCTCGTACGAGGGGCTGTTCCTGGCCACCGGGCGGGCGGAGCAGGGGCGGGCGCTGCTGCGGGCGTACGCGGCGACACTGTCGGAAGGCATGCTGGCCAACACCGCCGACGGCGGCGCGGTCGGCTACAACACCGCGGACGCGACCCTGTGGTTCCTGCACGCGATCGACCGGCACGTGCGCGCGAGCGACGACGACGACCTCGCCGCGGAGCTGGTGCCCGCGCTGGACGAGGTGCTGGCGGCGCACCTGCGCGGCACCCGCTACGGGATCAAGGTGGACGAGAGCGACGGGCTGCTCGTGCAGGGCGCCGACGGTGAGGCGCTGACCTGGATGGACGCCCGCGTCGACGGGATGGGGGTGACCCAGCGCGCGGGCAAGGCCGTCGACATCAACGCACTGTGGTGCAACGGGCTGGCGGCGCTGGCCGCGCTGCGTGACCGGGCCGGGCGGCACAGCGACGACGTGCGGCGGCGGCACGCGGTGACGGAGGCGGCGTTCCGGCGGCGCTTCCCCGCACCGGGCGGGCACCTCTACGACGTGATCGATCCCGACGACGCCGCCCTGCGGCCGAACCAGCTGCTGGCTTACTCGCTGCCGTACGCCCCGATGGAGCCGGACCCGGTGGTGCTGCACCGGATCACCGACGCCCTGCTCACCCCGCTCGGGCCGCGCAGCCTCGACCCGGCCGACCCGGCATACCGGGCGGTGCACGGCGGCCCGCTGCGCGACCGCGACCTCGCCTACCACCAGGGCACGGTGTGGCCGTGGCTGATCGGCCCGCTGGGCGACGCCCGGCGCCGGGCCGGGCTGCCGACCCGCGAGGTGCTGACCGGGCTGCTCGCACATCTGGGTGACTTCGGTCTCGGCTCGGTCAGCGAGACCGCCGACGGCGACGCCCCGCACCGGGCCACCGGCTGCCCGTTCCAGGCGTGGAGCGTGGCCGAGACATGGAGAATTCACGTCACGTCTACCGACCAGTAGCAGAGCGTAACAGACACGAAACACAAGGTCCCCAGCTCGAAATTGGTTTCAGTCAGACTTTGTACAACCCCAAAGGCGTACGCGGCATCGAGTGTCCGGTGCCTGGTTCCGTATGCCCGGGAGTCGCTGCGAGGGGGCCGCATGACCATGAACCTTCCCGTCCCATCGGGTCTGCCGACGGCATCGAAGCCGCTGCGGATCATGATGCTTTCCTGGGAATACCCGCCGGTTGTGGTCGGCGGCCTCGGCCGGCACGTGCATGCGCTGGCCAATTCGCTGGTGATGGCCGGTCACCACGTCACCGTCGTCACCCGGCACGCACCCGGCGCCCCGCTGGAGGAGTACGCTCCCCCGCCGATGCCAGGGCTGCAAGGAGTGCGCATCGTCCGCGCGCCCGAGGACCCGCCGCTGTTCCCGCTCGCCACCCCGACGCTGCTGGCGTGGACGATGGCGTTCAACCACACCCTCACCCGGGCCGCGCTGCGGGCCGCCGAGGCCGACGACTACGACGTGATCCACGGCCACGACTGGCTGGTCACGCACACCGCGGTGACGCTGGCCGAGCACCTGGGCCGCCCCCTGGTCGCCACCATCCACGCCACCGAGGCCGGTCGGCACCAGGGCTGGCTGCCGGAGGACCTGAACAAGAGCATCCACTCCGTCGAGTGGTGGCTCGGCCACCGCGCCTGCCGGGTGCTGGTCTGCTCGGAGTACATGCGCTGGGAGGTCACCCGGCTGCTCAACCTGCCCATCGGCAAGGTCGACGTCATTCCCAACGGCGTCGACGGCCGGGTCTGGAAGGCTCCCGTGCAGGCGGTCCGCGAGGCGCGCTCCCGGTTCGCCGGCGACGGCCCGCTGGTCGGCTTCGCCGGGCGGCTGGTGTACGAGAAGGGCGTGCAGCACCTGGTCGACGCGGTGCCGCAGCTGGCCGACGAGCACCCGGGCTTGCGGGTGGTCATCGCCGGCGACGGCCCCTACCGCGAGCAGCTGGTCGAGGCGACACACGCCCTGAAGATCGAGAAGCAGGTCAGCTTCATCGGCTTCCTGTCCGAGCGCGAGCTGCCCGCCGTGCTCGCGGCGACCGATGCCACCGTGGTGCCCTCGCTGTACGAGCCGTTCGGCATGGTCGCACTGGAGGCCGCCGCGGCCGGCGCGCCGCTGGCCGTCGCCGACACCGGCGGCCTGGCCGAGATCGTCGAACCCGGCGTGACCGGCATGACCTTCCCGCACAGCAACCCCGAGGCCCTCGCCGGCGCCGTGGGCACGCTGCTCGCCGAGCCGGTCAAGGCCAAGCAGATCGCCAAGCGCGCGCTGACCATGGTGTCCAAGCGGTACGGCTGGCAGACCATCGCGGCCAGCACCGTGCAGACCTACCGCAGCGCCATCGCGCAGGAACCCGCCTTCCAGGCCGAACGCCTGGCCGAGCAGACCGGTGGTGAACGCCCTCAGATCATCGTCCCTGACGGAAACCTGCTCCGATGAGCGAGCGGAGCGAGCGAATCATGGGCGCCGTTTGGCTCATCACGACGCCGGAGGCGGCGCGATGAGCGAGCGGAGCGAGCGAATCATGGGCGCCGTTTGGCTCATCGCGACGCCGGAGGCGGCGCGATGAGCGAGCGGAGCGAGCGAATCATGGGCGCCGTTTGGCTCATCGCGACGCCGGAGGCGGCGCGATGAGCGCGCGCGCAGCGAGCCCGGCCGACGGCCCGGCCCGCCCCACCCCGACCGCAGGCGGAGCGATGAGCAGCGAAGACGGTGCGGATGCGGCTTCGGCTCGTTGGTCAACGGGGCATCCGGAACGGCGAGGAGAAGCCATGAACCTGATCGGCGATCTTGATCTTTACCTCATCGGCGAGGGCAGGCACGAGCGGCTCTGGAAGGTGCTCGGGGCCAATCCGGAGCCCGAGGGCCAGGGCTGGCGCTTCGCGGTGTGGGCGCCGAACGCGCGGGAAGTGCAGGTCATCGGCGACTTCTCGGGCTGGTGGCCGGACGACGGCATCCCGATGCGGCCGCAGGGCGGCAGCGGGGTATGGGCGGCGACGGTGCCGCACGCCGCGGCCGGCCAGCGCTACCGCTACCGGGTCCACGGCGCCGACGGCCGCTGGACCTACCGCGCCGACCCGCTGGCCGTCGCGGCGCAGTGCCCCCCGGAGAACGCCTCGGTGCTCTTCTCCTCCGACTACACCTGGAACGACGAGTCCTGGATGGCCGGGCGCGGCAAGCGCGCCGACCACCACGCCCGGCCGATGGCCACCTACGAGGTGCACCTGGGCTCGTGGCGGCCGGGGCTGTCCTACAAGGAGCTGGCCGACGAGCTGGTCGCCTACGTCACCGACCTGGGCTTCACCCACGTGGAGTTCCTGCCGGTGATGGAGCACCCGTACGGCGGCTCGTGGGGCTACCAGATCACCGGCTTCTACGCGCCGACCGCGCGTTTCGGCGACCCGGACCAGTTCCGCCACCTCGTCGACCGGCTGCACCAGGCCGGCATAGGGGTGCTGCTGGACTGGGTGCCCGCCCACTTCCCCCGGGACGAGTGGGCGCTGGCTCGCTTCGACGGCACCCCGCTCTACGAGCACGAGGACCCGCAGCGCGGCGAGCACCCCGACTGGGGCACGCTGGTGTTCAACTACGGCCGGCGCGAGGTGCGCAACTTCCTCATCGCCAACGCCCGCTACTGGTGCGAGGAGTTCCACGTCGACGGCCTGCGCGTGGACGCGGTCGCGTCCATGCTCTACCTCGACTACTCCCGCGACGCCGGGCAGTGGACGCCCAACGTCCACGGCGGCAACACGTACCTGGAGGCGGTGGACTTCCTCAAGGAGCTCAACACCGCCGTGTACGCCGACCGCCCCGGCGTGCTCAGCATCGCGGAGGAGTCGACGGCGTGGCCGGGCGTCTCCCGTCCGGTGGAGTTCGGCGGCCTGGGCTTCGGCATGAAGTGGAACATGGGCTGGATGCACGACACGCTGGAGTACCTCAAGAAGGATCCCTCGCACCGCAGCTACCACCACGCGCAGCTGACCTGGCCCAGCGTGTACGCCTTCGACGAGCAGTGGGTGCTGCCGCTCAGCCACGACGAGGTGGTGCACGGCAAGGGCTCGCTGATGGGCAAGCTGCCCGGGGACCGCTGGCAGCGGCTGGCCGGGCTGCGCGGGCTGCTGGGCTACATGTACGCCTTCCCTGGCAAGAAGCTGCTGTTCATGGGCGCGGAACTGGCCCAGGAATCGGAGTGGAGCGAGCAGTTCGGGCTCGACTGGGCGCATGCGGACTACCACGGTGACGTACGGGGGCTGGTGCGCGACCTGAACCGGATCTACCGCGACAGCGCCGCGCTGTGGGCCCGCGACACCGAGCCGGGCGGGTTCAGCTGGATCGACCCGCACGACTCGGGCAGCAACACCGTCTCCTTCGTACGCCACGGCAAGACCTCGAAGAAGTTGCTGGCCTGCGTGGCCAACTTCTCCGGCATCCCGCTGCACAGCCATCAGATCAGGTTGCCGCGGCCGGGGGCGTGGCTGGAGGTGCTCAACACCGACGCGGAGGTGTACGGCGGATCCGGGGTCGGCAACATGGGCCGAATCCGTACCGACGCCGAGGGCAACGCGGTAGTCCAGGTCGGACCCTACGGCGCGGTCTGGTTCGCACCCGCGTAACGACGTCCTTGAACACGACGGCCGGCACCGGTATCGGTGCCGGTCATCGTGTTTTCGGCGTCCTACCTGGTGAACTGGGGACACCCGAAAGGTGTGCCGGGGCCGTGAGATCAGTAGTATTTCCACGTTTCCCTCGCGTGGTCCCGCCCCCGGTGCGCTTATGAGGTCGTCATGCCCAGCCGCTTCTTCCCCCAGCAGAGCTGGTCGATCAGGTCACGGGTGATGCTGCTCCTGCTGGCGCCGCTGGTGCCGCTGGTCGGCATGTGGCTGTTCAGCACCACCGTGACGGTCGGTCCGGCGGCGAACCTGCTGGACGTCAAGTCCGGCGTGGACATGTTCGGCACGCCCGCCTACGAGCTCGTCAGCGAATTGCAGGCCGAGCGGGCGCTGTCCATGCGCTTCGTCAGCGGCGGCGCGGGCGCGGCCACCGAACTGGGCGTGCAGCGGGCGGAGACCGACGGGGCGCTGGCCGAGTTCCGCAGGCTCACCGGCGGCGACGACGCCGAGTCGGCGGCGAGCGCGCTCACCCGCCAGCACCTGGCCGCGGTCGGCAAGGCCCTGGAGGAGCTGCCGCTGGGCCGCGCGGTGGTGGACACCCGGCAGTACGACCGGGTGCAGATCATGCGGCTGTACAGCGGGATCATCGACAAGACCTTCGGGCTTTACGGGTCGGTGTCCGGCCTCGACGACCACGAGCTGAACCGCCAGGCGGGCACGGTCATCGCGCTCACCGAGGCGCGGGAGCTCTACGCCCGGGAGAACGCGCTGGTCAGCGCCACCATCGCGGGCGGCGGCATGTCGGCGGCGGAGCGGGCCGAAGTGGTCTCGCTGATCGGCCTGCAGCGGCGGGCGCACGACACCGCGACCCGATACCTGCACCCCGATGACGCCGACCGCTACCGGGCCATCCTGGACAGCGCGGCCTACCTGCGCATGCGGGCCGTCGAGGACCGGCTCGCCGACCTGGGCCGCGCGGCGCCCGCCATCGACGCGACGCAGTGGTCCGCCGACTACGCCGCCGTCGACGGGCGGCTCTACGACCTGGAGTCCGCCGCCGCCGCCCGCACCATCGACGCCACCATGCCCGCGGCCACCGCGATCCTGCTCCGGCTGGGCCTGTCCGGCGGGGCCGGCCTGGTCGTCATCGTGCTGCTGGCGCTGGTCTCGTTCCGGGTGGCGCGCTCGGTCATCCGCCGCATCAACAAACTGCGGGCGCAGGCCCTGCACGTCGCCGAACACAGCCTGCCCGACGTGGTGGCACGGCTGCGCGCGGGCGCCGACGTGGACGTGGACGCCGAGGTGCCGCCGCCGGGCCCGGTCGAGGACGAGCTCAACGAGCTGGAGAACGCCTTCGCACTGGTGCAGCGGACCGCGGTGGTCTCGGCCGTACAGGAGGCGACCCTGCGCGCCGGGCTCAACCAGGTCTTCCTCAACATCGGGCGGCGCAGCCAGGTGCTGCTGCACCGCCAGCTCGCGCTGCTGGACGCGATGGAGCGGCGGGTCACCGACCCGCAGGACCTCGAGGACCTGTACCGCGTCGACCACCTCGGCGCGCGGATGCGCCGTCACGCCGAAGACCTGGTGATCCTGGCCGGGGCCAAGCCGGGCCGGGGCTGGCGGCATCCGGTGCCGCTGCACGACGTGATGCGCTCGGCGGTGTCCGAGGTCGAGGAGTTCACCCGGATCACCGTGGTGCCGACGCAGGAGCTGGCGCTGCGCGGCCGCGCCGTCAGCGACGTCATCCACCTGCTGGCCGAGCTGCTGGAGAACGCCACCGCGTACTCGCCCCGCGACACCCACGTCACGGTCGCCGGGCAGCTGCTGCCCAACGGCTACGCGGTGGAGATCGAGGACCGCGGCGTCGGCATGCCGGCGTCCGTCGTCGAGGAGGCCAACCGGCGGCTGGCCGACCCGCCCGACTTCGATCCCGCGCACAGCTCCCGGCTGGGCCTGTTCGTGGTGGCCCGGCTGGCCGCCCGGCACGGCATCCGGGTCACCCTGCGCCCCTCGCCGTACGGCGGGCTCACCGCGGTGGTCCTGCTGCCGCGCGACCTGGTCGTCGACGGCAACGCCACCAGCCCGCCGTCGGGTCCGGCCGTGCCACCGGCCACGGCAGTCCCGGTAGCGGCCCTGACCGCAGGTCCGCTGAGTGCCGTGGCGGCACCGGACGCGAACACGTCCTCCGCCGGGCCCGAGGCGGCCGAGGACGGCCCCCGGACCGAGGCCGAGCTGCCGGTCCGCGCGCCGCAGACCCACCTCGCCGCCCCGTTGCGCGAGGAGCCGCTGATCGTGCTCGGCTCTCCGGCGGACAGCGGATCGACGCCACCGGCGCGGCCCGCCGAGCGCACCCGCAACCTCCTGTCGTCACTGCTCGCAGGTGCGCACCGGGGCCGGGCCGCCGCCACGGTGCGCACCTCACCCACCCCTCCCGCTGACACCCCCGCAGCGGCCGAACCGCCTGAGGAGTCGACATCATGAGCAATCCCGCGGGCCTGGACTGGCTGCTCGACGACTTCGTGGACCGCATACCCGCGGCACTGCGGGCCGTCGTGTTCTCGGTGGACGGGCTGCTGCTCGGCGCGTCGCGCGACCTGTCCCAGGCCGACGCCGACCACATGGCCGCGATCGCGGCCGGCTTCGCCAGCCTGTCGCGCAGTGCCGGACGGCACTTCAAGGCCGGGCCGGTACGCCAGGCCGTGATCGAGATGGAGGAGGCCGTCCTCCTGGTCACCGACGCCGGCGAGGGCAGCTGCTTCGCCGTGCTGAGCAACGCCGACTCGGACATCGGCATGGTCGCGTACGAGATGGCGATGGTCGTCGAGCGCATCGGCCACAGCCTCGGCACGCAGCCGCGGCCGACCTCCACCCATGCGCGCTGACGACGATGCGCACGAGTGGCTCGATGCCGAGGCCGGGCCGCTGGTGCGGTCGTACGCGGTCACCGGCGGCCGGGCACGCCCCGGTGCCAGCACGTTCGACCTGCTCACCTATGTCGTGGCAACACCGGCGGGGCAGCGCCGCCACGCCGTCCACCTGCAACCCGAGCACCGGGCGGTCCTCGCTCTCGCTCAGGAACCCATCTCGGTCGCCGAGCTGTCCTCCCGTGCCGGGTTTGCCCTCGGCGTGGTCCGGGTACTCCTCGCAGACCTGCTCGACGAGGGCGCCGTCAAGCATTTGGCGCCTGCAGTGGCCCCCGGCCACATTCCGGACGACCACATCCTCCAGGCGGTGATCCTTGGCCTCCGTCATGCGTGACGAGCGTGCCCGGTCCGTACCCACGGCGATCAAAATACTGGTCGCCGGGGGCTTCGGCGCAGGCAAGACGACAATGGTGGGCACGGTGAGCGAGATCATGCCCCTGCACACCGAGGAGGTGCTCACCTCGGCCGGCACCGACTCCGACGACCTGTCCGGAGTGGAGGCCAAACGGACCACCACGGTCACCATGGACTTCGGCCGGATCACCATCGGCGACAGCGCGGTGCTCTACCTGTTCGGCACTCCGGGCCAGGACCGCTTCTGGTTCCTGTGGGACGAGCTGGCGATCGGGGCGCTCGGCGCGGTGGTGCTGGCCGACACCCGGCGGCTGGCGGACAGCTTCCCGTCCATCGACTACTTCGAGCGCCGGGGCATCCCGTTCGTCGTCGCGGTGAACTGCTTCCACGGCCACCAGCCTTTCGGCGTCGACGCGGTGCGCGGGGCGCTGTCGCTGGACCCGGACGTGCCCGTGGTGATGTGCGACGTACGCGACCGCCGCTCCGGCCGCGAGGTGCTGGTCACCCTGATCGAGCACGTGCGGGCGATCACGCTGGGTCCCGCGCACAGCGCCGTGGCCGGCGCCGGCTGACCCGTGACATAGTGCCGACTTTTCGGAGGACGTCTCAGCCATAGGCGTGACACGGCTGTCGCCGGTACGCTGCGCCGGTGCCGAACCCCGACCGCCTCGCCAACCGGAGCCTGCCGGCCATCCTGCGCGACGCCGCCGCACTCGCCCTGACGCAGTGGCGCGGCCTGTTGGTGGTGGCCGCCGCCGCACTCGTACCGGCCCTGCTGGCGCGCCAGGTCATCGGCTTGTTCGCGCTCAACGGCAGCGCCACGGTCGTGGACGGCTCGTTCACCCCGGCGCCCGCGGCGGCAGCCGGCGGGGCAGGACTGGTTGCGCTCGCGCTCGGCTGGGTGGTGGCGCTGGTCGCGGGCCTCGCGGTGGCGGCCGGCGGCCTGCGGGGCATCCCGGTCGATCCCCGGGCCGCCCTGCTGCTGGCCCTGCGCCGGCTGCCCGCCCTGGTGCCGGCCCTGCTGCTGCTCGCCATCGCCGCGGTGGGGCTGCAGATCGTGACCATGCTCGGGGTCGCCTTCTTCGACATCGCGTTGCCGCAGGATGTGGCCACCGCGGCGGTCTTCGGCCTCTTCGTGCTGACCCTGGTCGTGCTGGCCAGCAGGCTGCTGACGGTGCCCGCGATCGTGCTGGGCGACGGTGCGGCCTCCTGGCTGTCGCACGCGCACGCGCTCGCCGCGGGCCGCCTGCTGACGGCCGGCGGTGCGCTGGCGATCGGCGTGGTGGTGATCCCGGCGCTGACCGGCATGGGCGCCGCCGCGCTGACTCAGGCGCAGCCCGCGCTCGCCCTGGTGGTCGCCGCCGTGGCCGCGATCATCGTGCCGGCCGTCCAGGCCGCCGTGCTCGCCACCGTTTACCTGCAACGACGCCCGGCGGACGCCCGTGGCGCGGAAGCCGACCTCGACCGGGTCGACCGGACGCTGTCGGCGCTGTCCCCTGCGGTGACGCCCGTTCCCGCCCCGGCGGACCCGACCACCGACGAGCAGCCGACGTCCGCCACCGTCCCATCAGGCCTCCCCACGGCCGAACGGGCCACCGGACCCCGGCACGGCGCGGTGCCGCGGACGGGGCCCTTCGCGGCATTCACCCGGCCGTTCGCCAAGACCGCCTGGCCCGTCGCGCGGTTCGGCCGACCCGTCGCGCGGCTCGCCTGGCGCGTCGCGAGGTTCGTCCGGCCCGTCGCGCGATTCGCCCGACCCGTCGTCAGTTTCACCGGACCCGCCGCCAGGCTCGCCCGGCCCTGGACCGGCCGCGCCGCGCTCGCCGCGGCGCTCGCCTCGCTGTCGCTGCCAGCCCTGCTCGGGCTGGGTTTGGCGGCCGCGGACCCGTGGGACGGCCCGCACGTGAGCCGGCACGTCGTCTCGTGGAGCGGCGAGGTGCTGGCCACGGCGTGGCCGACCGGACACCATCCGGTCGTGGTCACCGACTACGGCCCGCACTGGTGCCTCGACGACGAATGCCGCGACGTCCGCTCCCGCAGCTCCGAACCGCTGATGCTGGGCGCGCCGATGCCCGCCACCGCGATCACCGCCACCGGCGACGTGGTCTCGGCGGGCATCCGCGGCCGGGAGAACCGGGCGGTCAGGACCAACGGCGACGACGCCGTGCAGATGCAGCGCTGCACCGCGCCGTGGGCCCCGGCCGCCTCCCGCCCCAAGCCGGGCACCTGCGAGGACGGCATCACCCATTGGCACAGCGGCGGCCGGGAGGGCCAGTCGCACCTGGCCGTCGCCGCCGGACCGGACGGCTCGGTCGTGGTGGCCACGGCTCGCCCGCTCCTGCCGAAGACCGATGCCCGGCCGCGGGTGCAACTGGCGGTCACCCGCTGCAACACAGTGCACTGCAACCGGCGGTCGCTGGACGTGCTCGGCACGGTCGAGGTCGAGCTGAGCGCGTGGCTGCCCGAGGGCACGGTCACCGCACCCGTGTACGCCCCGCTGGTCCAGCTCACCCTCGACACCTCGGACCGGCCGACGGTGCTGCTGCGCGATCCGGCCGGGCGCCGGGCCTGGCTCGCCACATGCCCGACGGCCGCGTGCGACAGCCCCCGCATCACCGAGATCGGCGCCCCGGAACGCGCCACCGACCAGGCCGTGCTGCTGCCCGGCGGCGGTACGCCGCGGCTGGTCGCCGGTGGTGACGCCATCACCTTCCACGCGCCGGTGGCGATCGCCGCGGGCGGCCCCGGCCTGTACGTACTGGGCACGGAGTCCGATCTGGCCGCCCCGGTGCCGCTGGCCCCGGCCGAGTACGGCAGCGGCAGGCTGGTGCTCTGGCACTGCCCGCCCGGCTCGGCGGACCGGGCCCGACGGGCGGCGCTACCGCTGCTGACGGGCGACCTGTTCCAGGCCGCGCTGGTGACCAGCGGCGACGGCAGGGTGCTGGTGACCTACTCCGACACCGGCCGACGGTACGCCGTGCTGGTGACCGGACCCCCCAACCCGGGCAAAGGCCCCTACTGCGCGGGGTTCGGCGGCTAGGTTCGGCTCATGGGGGCCGGACACAGTCACGAGCCTGGCGAATCGCTGCCACCTGCCCCGGCAGACCTGCGGCGGATCGTCACCGCGATCATCGTGCCGCTGGTCGTGGCCACCCTGATCGGGCTGGTCGTGCTGTGGCCGCGCGGGCAGTCCCCGCAGCAGGCCTCCGACACCATGCAGCGGCTGCACGGCGAGATCGTGTCGGCGGCACCCGCCTGTCCGCGCGAGGTCCCGGCCCAGCCGGGCGGCGACTGCGGCACCGCGCAGGTGCGCATCGGCGACGAGGTGGTCGATGCGGTGGTGCCGACCGGGCCGAGCGCGCCGGTCGTCGGCATCGGCGACGACGTGGTGCTGATCGGATCGGTGGACGCCGAGGGCGGGCAGCGCTATGCGGTCGTCGACCATGACCGGTGGGGCTGGCTGCTGGCGCTGGTCGCGCTGTTCGTCGCCGCGGTGATCGCGTTCGCCCGCTGGCGCGGCGTGGCGAGCCTGGTCGGCCTCATCGTGAGCTTCGGGGTGCTGCTGGCCTTCATCCTGCCCGCGATCGTGCGCGGGGAGCCGCCGCTGGCGGTGGCGATCGTGGGGTCCGCTGCGATCATGTTCGCGGTGATCTACCTGACGCACGGCGTCAGCGTGGGCACCTCCATGGCCCTGCTGGGCACGCTGGCCGCGCTGGTGCTGACCGGGCTGCTCGGCCTGCTCACCACGAACCTGCTGCACCTGACCGGTTCCGGCAGCGACGAGGCCGCGATCCTCGCCAACGTGCTGGCCGGGGTGGACCTGCGCGGCCTGCTGCTGGCCGGCATCATCATCGGCACGCTGGGCGTGCTCGACGACGTCGCCATCACCCAGCTGGCCATCGTCGGGGAACTGTCCCTGGCCGACCCCACGTTGAGCGCGCGGCAGCTCTACCGGTCCGCGATCAAGGTGGGCCGGTCCCACGTCGCGTCGGTCGTCAACACCATCATCCTGGCGTACGCGGGCGCCTCGCTCCCGCTGATGCTCCTGCTCGTCACGGCGGGCACCCGTACCCGTGACGTGCTGTCCACGCAGGTGATGGCCGCCGAGATCGTGCGCGGCGTGGTGGGCACCATCGGCCTGATCGCCGCGGTTCCGATCACGACCGCGCTGGCCGCCTGGGCGGTCGCCCGCTCGCACCGCCAGGCCGCCCACTCCCACGCGCAGCCGGTAGAGCCGGACGCAGCGTGAGCTGTTTCCGGCGTTCGCCCTGATCAGGGGAGCATTCGGCGATAACGTGAAGGGGCTTCGTCCGTTTCGCACGAAGGTGGGTGCTATGTCGACCGTGGCGAAAGCGACCGAGCGCATCGGCTCGGGCTGGCTGTCCTTCGCCGGCCTGCTCATTCTGCTACTGGGGGTGTTCAACGTGGTGGAGGGCATCTTCGCGATCGCCAACGACCGGTATGCCGCGTACGCCACGTCCACCCAGGGCGAGCTGTACGTGTTCAACCTGAACACCTGGGGCTGGCTGCACGTCCTGCTGGGCGCGGTGCTGATCGCCGTCGGCGCGGGCATCTGGTCCGGCAAGGAGTGGGCCCGCGGCGCGGGCATCGGCCTGGCCGGTGCGACCGCCCTGCTCCAGATGCTCTACCTGCCGGTATACCCGTTCTGGTCGCTGATCAACATCGCCCTCTGCATCCTGGTCATCTACGCCCTGGTGGTGCCACCTCGCGGCAGCACCGCCGACTGACCGCACCCGGAGGCCGCCCCTGTCTGGCGACGGGCGGCCTCCGGGGGCGCCGTCAGCGGACCGGGACGTCCACCCAGGACTGGCCGGAGAACAGCACCGAGCCCAGCCAGCCGTTCTCGTCCAGGTAGAGGCCGTCGTGGCCGTCGACCACCAGCGCGAGCCGGTGCCCGGCGGGCAGGTCCCAGCTGGTCGCCGGCAGCCGGATGTCGACTGTGCGGGCGGTGCCGGCCGCGGTGTTCAGCCACGACACGGGGGCGTGCGTGATCAGCCGGCCGGTGCCGCCCCAGTCGACGTCGTAGAGGTACGCCACGACGGTGCCGCTGCGCTCGGTCGGGGTGAACCGGGCGTGCACGGTCGCGCTGCCGCGGATGCGCACCACGCTCGACGCCTCGTCACCCAGCCAGACCGCGGCGTTGTCCCGGTCCACCGCGGGCAGCCAGGCCGTCGGCGGGATGCCGGTGAGCGCCTGCAGGCCGTTGGACAGCAGCACCACGCCGCCCGCGGCGACCGTGTCGTCGTTGAACCAGGTCCGCCGCGACCAGCCGGTGGTCGCCGTGCCGCCGAGCTTGCCGGTGCCGGTCAGCCAGTTGACCTCGCCGAGGCCGTAGCGCCTGGTCGAGGTGCTGGCCGCGGCCCAGTTCGGGTACGACTCCACCGGCCCGCCGGTCAGCGAGCGGAGCACCACCGGCGGCTCGGTGTCGATGCCGTTGGCGATGCCCGACAGGTGGCGGTCGAACCAGCGCCGCACCGAGGTCCACACGTGGTTGTCCAGCCCGATCAGGCCGGTCAGCTCCGGGATGGCGTGGTCGCCGGGCGCGAACTCCAGCCGCTTCGGCCCGGCCAGCGCGCCGTAGAAGTCGACCAGCTGGTTCGGCGGGAAGATGGTGTCGCCGTACCCGTTGGCCAGCAGCACCGCCGGGCGGTTGGTGTTGATGCCGGACAGGTACGTGCCCGCCGACCGGATCCGGGCGAACTCCTTGACCCCCGCGATGTTCCGGTTGGCGTAGAAGTCGTCGATGATCGCGTCGAACTCGTCGCTGGTGTCGCCGAGCAGCGCCGCCGAGCCGACCAGCAGCGCCGAGGACTGCAGCCGCCGGGTGTCCCCGCCGTACAGCGAGGCGACCAGGTCGGTCCAGCCGGACAGCGCCGCCACGGCCCGCACCCGGCTGTCGTGGCCGGACGCGATCAGGCTGATGCCGGCCCCGTACGAGACGCCGGCCATGCCGATGCGGGACGGGTCGGCGGTGGTGTTCGCGACGAGCCAGTCGAGCACCCGGGACACGTCGGCGATGTCCTTGGGCCCGGCGGTGTCGATCTCGCCGCCCGAGGCCCACCACCCGCGCGGGGTGTACGACAGCACGGTGTACCCGCCCTGGGCCAGCGCGTTCGCCTGGGCGATGTACTCCAGGTCGTTGAGTGACCAGCTGGCCGGGAAGACGACGGCCGGGTGCCGTCCCGGGCTGGTCGGCTCGATGACGTTGGCCTTGAGCACCACCCCGTCCGGGGCGGTGATGTCGATGAAGCGGAAGCCGGTGGTCGGGGCGGCGGCCTGGGCGGGAGCGGCCCAGGTGACAAGCGCCAGCACGACCACCGTCAGGAGGGATCGGGATCTCCTCACGGCGGACCTCACGGGGGTGTCGGCCTTGCTTCGAAAAAGTTACCGAGAGGTAACCACGCCGTGAGCTAGATCACAATACCCGCGAGTAGCTTTTTATGGACGATGGCCTATCTCATCGAATTCGAGCTACCTGGATCCGATGAGATAGGCCATCGTCTATGAGGTACCGGACTAGCCGCGCGGGCCGCCGGCCACGTAGATGACCTGGCCGGTGACGAAGCCGGCGCCCTCGCTGACCAGGTACGAGATCGCGTGCGCGACGTCGGCGGGGGTGCCGACCCGGCGCACCGGGGTCTCCGCCGCCCGCGCCGCCTGGAACGCCTCGAAGTCGACGCCGACACGGGCCGCGGTGGCGGCGGTCATCTCGGTGACGATGAAGCCCGGCGCGACCGCGTTCGCGGTGATGCCGAACGGGCCCAGTTCGATGGCGAGGGTCTTGGTGAAGCCCTGCAGGCCGGCCTTGGCCGCGGCGTAGTTGGCCTGGCCCCGGTTGCCCAGCGCCGAGGTGCTGGACAGGGACACGATCCGGCCGTACTTCTGCTCGACCATGTGCTTCTGCACGGCCCGGCTGCACAGGAACGCGCCGCGCAGGTGCACCGACATGACGGTGTCCCAGTCGCTGTCGCTCATCTTGAACAGCAGGTTGTCGCGGAGCACGCCCGCGTTGTTGACCAGCGCGGACGGCGCGCCGAGGGTGGCCGCGACGTGCGCCACGGCGGTCTCCACGGCGGCGGAGTCGGAGACGTCCGCGCCGACCGCGATGGCCCGGCCGCCGGCCTTGGTGATCGCGGCGACGGTGTCGGCGCAGTTGTCCTCGGTGAGGTCGACGGCGGCGACGGCGAACCCGTCGGCGGCGAGCCGCCGGGCAGTGGCCGCGCCGATGCCCCGGGCGGCGCCGGTGACGATCGCTACTCTCTGGCTGTCAGTCATGCGCCGCACTTTAACGACAGTTCAGCGCCCCACGGAACCGCCCCACGGGGCAGGCGCGAATCGGTTCGCCAGGGACGGTGTACCGCCCGGCCGCTCGACCCGCCGCGCCTGCGCACAGCACGACCCCAGGCCGGAAGCCGAGCTGACTACAGTGACCGGACCTGAAAAATTCTCCGGTCGGGCTGCAACCTTGCGGACGCCTGCGTGGTGATAGCGCGACGGGCCGGGAGTCGGCTCACGGGGACGAACGGATTGGCAGATGACGGCGTTGTCGATCAGACAGGCTGACTCACCGCCGGAACAGGCGGGAGCGGGGCACAAGGGCGCCGCCCTCGTGGACTTCGAGGAGTGTTACGCCGCCCACTTTCACAAGATCACGATCCAGCTTGCGGCGTACCTCGGCAGCCTGGCCGAGGCGCAGGACGTCACCCAGGAGGCATTCGCCCGCGCGCTGCCCCGGTGGGGCCGGCTCACCGGATACGCCGATCCCGGCGCCTGGGTGCGGCACGTTGCGTGGAACCTGGCCAAGACCCGCCATCGCCGCCAGCAACGGCTGGCGTTGTTCCTGGGCCGGCAAAGGCAGGAGCAGGTGGCCGGGCCCGAGCCGGATCGCGTCGCGCTCATCCGCGCACTGTCGAAGTTGCCCGAGCGGCAGCGGCGCGCGTTCGTGCTGCACTATCTCGCCGACCTGTCCATAGCGCAGATCGCAGATCAGGAACGCACCCCCGAAGGAACCGTCAAGTCGTGGCTGCACCGCGCACGTACCGCCATGGCGGCGCACCTCACCGGTGCGGCAGAGGAGGGTCGCGATGTCTGAGCCGCAGCACGAAGAGCTCTTCGCCCGGGCGGTCGGCGACTTCCGGGCGGCCGCGATGCCGGAGATCACGCCCCCGGGCCCGGCAGGGGCACTGCGCCGCGCCCGCGCCCGCCGCCGCAATCGCGTGCTGGTGCTGTGCACCATGCTGGCGCTGCTGACGGCCCTGCCCGCGGCCGTGCTGGCACAGCAGCGCCCAGGACCGGCGCCGGTGGTGAACCCCTCGACCACGCCGTCCCCGTCGCCGAGCGGCACCGCGTCCCCGTCGGCCACGGCCTCGCCGAGCGGCAGCGCTTCGCCCTCACCGGCGCGGGTCACTCCGTCGGCCGCCCGCCCGACCACCAGCCGCACGTCCTCCGGCAGCGGCACCGGGAGCGGCAAGAACTGCAGGCCCGGCGGCTACATCTCGGTGGTGGACGACGGCCCGCCCGCCCTGGTCGAAGTGGACGCGCTGCCGAACCTGTGCACCGGGGAGAAGCTGTACTTCTTCTGGGTCGTCTACCGGGTGCAGGACGCGGACACTCTGGTGCTGACCGCGTCAGGACGCAGTTACGTCGACCACGCCCACGTCCGGCGCTCGATCGGGCTGCCCGGCTGGGGCGGCCCCGAGGACGTCGAGGGCTGCACCGCGGCCTTCGTCGTCCAGGGCCGCGGCGCCATCAAGAGCACGATCCCCTGGTCGAGCGGCCGGGAGGCGTTCAAGGGCGGTAGCCCGTACGCGGCGTTCACGCCGCTGCACTGGTACCCGTTCCACTCCTACTGCGATCCCGCTTAGCCGGGTCCGGGCCGCGTCACCCACGGGGGCGACGCGGCCCGGACCGCCGCCCGCGGTTCGGGGAGGCCTGCGGAAAGCGCATCCCGTGCGCCACGCAACGGATCGTTGGTCGACAGGGTGAACTACGCAAGAAACCAAGGTCATAAGCATGAGCGAATGATGGTTATGCTGCGATCTTCCCCTCTAGCGTTAGGGCCATGCAGAAGCGCTTTCTGATGTGCCGGCCCACCCACTTCGCCGTCACCTACAAGATCAACCCCTGGATGGACCCGGCCGCGCCGTACGACACCACCCTGGCCATCAGCCAGTGGGAGAGCCTCAAGGCCACGTACGAGAACCTCGGACATCAGATCGAGCTCATCGACCCCATCGCGGGCCTGCCCGACATGGTCTTCGCCGCCAACGGCGGCACGGTGATCGACGGCAAGATGTTCACGGCGCAGTTCCGCCATGCCGAGCGGGCCGACGAGGGTCCGGCCTACCGCGACTGGGCCGACCGCGCCGGTTACGAGGTGCACGACGCGAAGCACGTCAACGAGGGCGAGGGCGACATCCTCCTGGCCGGCGAGTACGTGCTGGCGGGCACCGGCTTCCGCACCGCGCACGCCTCGCACGCCGAGGTGCAGGAGATCTTCGGCCGCCCCGTGATCACACTGCAGCTCGTGGACCCGCGTTTCTACCACCTCGACACCGCGCTCGCGGTGCTGTCGACCGGTGCCGACGGCAAGCCGGCCAACATCGCGTACCTGCCCGAGGCGTTCTCGCCCGGCAGCCAGAATGTGCTGCGCCAGCTGTTCCCGAACGCCGTGATCGCTAACATCGAGGATGCGGAGGTGCTGGGACTCAACGCGGTCAGCGACGGCGAGAACGTCGTGGTGCCGGTCCAGGCCACCCACCTCGCGGAGGAGTTGCGCAAGGCCGGCTACGAGCCGATCGGAGTGGACGTCTCCGAGCTGCGACTGGCCGGTGGTGGACCCAAGTGCTGCACCCTGGAGCTGCGGTCATGAACTCGATCGTCGACAGCCGTACGCCGTCTGCGGTAGACGAGGCGGAGCGGTACACGGCGCACAACTACCATCCGCTGCCCGTCGTGATCACGGAAGCCGAAGGCTGCTGGGTCACCGACGTGGACGGACGGCGCTACCTGGACTTCCTGTCCGGGTACTCGGCGCTGAACTTCGGCCACCGGCACCCGGCGCTGATCGCCGCCGCGCACGCCCAGCTGGACCGGCTCACGCTGACCAGCCGTGCGTTCATCCACGACCAGTTCGCCGAGTTCTGCCACCGCCTGGCGGAGCTGACCGGCCAGGACCTGGTGCTGCCGATGAACACCGGCGCGGAGGCCGTGGAGACCGCGGTCAAGGTGGCCCGCAAGTGGGGCTACCAGGTCAAGGGCGTGCCCGACGGCCAGGCGAAAATCATCGTGGCGGCGGACAACTTCCACGGCCGTACCACCACGATCATCAGCTTCTCCACCGACGAGGACGCGCGGGCCGACTTCGGGCCGTACACCCCGGGCTTCGAGATCGTCGCGTACGGCGACCTGGAGGCGCTGGCCGAGGCGATCGACGACTACACCGTCGCGGTGCTGCTGGAGCCGATCCAGGGCGAGGCCGGCGTGCTGGTCCCGCCGGACGGTTACCTCTCCGGTGTACGGGCCCTGTGCAGCAGCCGCAACGTGCTGTTCCTGGCCGACGAGATCCAGAGCGGGCTCGCCCGCACCGGGCGCACGTTCGCCGTGGACCACGAGGACGTCAAGCCGGACATGCACATCATGGGCAAGGCGCTGGGCGGCGGCATCGTGCCCGTCTCCGCCGTCGCCGCCAGCCGTGAGGTGCTCGGCGTACTCAAGCCCGGACAGCACGGCTCGACCTTCGGCGGCAACCCGCTGTCCTGCGCGGTCGGCATCGAGGTCATCAAGCTGCTGGAGACCGGCGAGTACCAGCGGCGCTCGGCCGAGCTCGGCGCGCTGATGCACGAGCAGCTGCGGGCGCTGATGGGCCGGGGCGTCACCGCCGTGCGCGGCCGCGGCCTGTGGGCCGGCGTCGACATCGACCCGGGTGTGATGACCGGACGCCAGGCGTCCGAGAAGCTGATGGCCCGCGGCATGCTCGCCAAGGACACCCACGGCACCACGATCCGCCTGGCCCCGCCCCTGGTCATCTCCGAAGACGAGATCACCTGGGCCGTACGCCAGCTCGCCGAGGTCATCGGCGCAGCCTGAGTTCGCCCAACCGCCTCCTCTGCGGCGACTCTTAAAGACTTGCGGCCTCAGAAGCACTCTGAGGCCGCAAGTCTTTATGAGTTGTGCGGGCACTGCGCGCGGTGCGCGGGCGCGGTGTCCGCGCGGTTCGAAGCGCGAAGGCGCCCCCCGCCCGGCAGGGGGCGCCTTCGCGTTAAGAAGGTGCCCTTCCTCTACGCATAGCGTTGTGAAGGTGCCCTTCCTTTCGTCAGTAGCCGGGGCGGAAGGTCATGGTGGGGGCGTCGGACATGACGGAGGCGGAGTCGAGGGGGCGGCTGCTGGCGAGGGCGCCGATGCGACCGATCTCGACGCCGGGGAAGAGTTCGACGATGTCGGAGACGCCGAGCTGGCGGGTCGCGCCGCGGCTGAGCTGGAGTTCGCCGTCGGCGGCGCCGCCCAGGCGGACCAGGGTGCCGTTCATGCTCAGATCGGTGACGGAGACGCCCTGCGGGCTGAGCGCGACCGAGACGTGGGCGCGGCTGACCTTGGCCCGGGCGTCCTCGCTCAGCCACGGGCCGAGCTGGATGCCGACCTGGCCCTGGCCGCCGTCGGGGGCACGGCCCACCACCACCGGCCCGGCGGCGGTCACCACGAACCGGGTCCGGATCACGCCGTCCACCCGCACCGCGAGCACCTGCTGTGGCGGGCGCGGGCCGGAGTCGCCCAGCGGGGCGTCGTGCCGGGGGCAGATCGGCTGGCCGTTGCGCAGCCGCGGCACGGGCTGACCGCTGCCGCGGCGGGCCGGGCCGAAGTTGGCGCAGTCCGGGTCCGGGCAGTGCCACCAGCGTGCGGTGAGCTGGCGGCCGACCGGCGACGGGCCGGTCGGCACGGGCCCGCGCGGCTGCAGCACGGTGCCGCCCGCGCCGGGCAGCGGCGACCACACCGCGGGCAGCACCCGCGAGACGATCGGCAGGCCGGTGAGCTCGGAGACCTCCACGACCCGCGCGGCCGCACCGACCACGACCTCGACGACGCCGTCGTCGCCCCAGCGGCGCATGACCATGCGCTCGTTGGAGGTCAGGTCCTGGTTGGAGAGCAGGGACTTGTCGACGACGCAGTACGCCGAGACGTGCTCCTCGCCGACCTGGCGCGCGAGCCCGTCGACCACCATGCCGAGCCGGACCAGGTTGGCGGGGCGACCGCCATCCAGGTCGGCGCAATAGATCAATTCAGCCACGTCGAGCACCCCGGCGGCGAGAGCCGGGTCAGTGCCCAGCCGCCGCTCGATCGCATCCAGCACATGACTGACCTCGAACCTCATGGCACAGACCCTAGGTTCGGTGCGCGACCTGCCGCAACCCGCAAACGTCCAGCGTCACAGCCCGCCGTCTATGCGCCGTAGCCCCGCGGGCGGCGCGGCGGCTCGCTCCCGCCCGTGCTCGCGGGCGGCGTGGCGGGTCCAGGAGGCTCGCCGGGCCCCGCGGGTGGCGGGGCCGGGCCGGTCGAACCACCGGCCGGACCCGAGGTCGGGCCGCCCGGCGACATGCCTTGACCGTCGGGCGGGCGGGTCCATGAAGCTGTCGAACCCGTGTCCCTGGCGGCCTGACCAGCGGCCGGGGTCGTCGGCGAGCCGGACGGGCTGCCGGGCGGTGCGCTGCCCGCGCCGGCGGTGTCGAGCACGCGGGCCTTCTCCTCGGCGAACTCCGCGTCGGTGAGCTTGCCCCGATCGTGCAGGTCGGCCAGCAGTTTGAGCTGCTGCGCCGAGTCGTTCGGCGCGTACTTCTCCACGAACTCGCGGCTGGCCTGGTCCATCGCCCGGCGCTCCTGGGCCGTGGCCCCGGGCTGCCGGAAGATCAGATAGATCAGCGTGCCGAGGAACGGCAGCAGGACGACGATCACGATCCACAGCGCCTTGAGCCAGCCGGAGAGGTCGTCGCGGCGGAAGATGTCCACGATCGCGAAGCCCCAGATGAGCAGCAGCGGAATGAAGATCAGCAACAGCCAGAAGACGTCCCAGAAGTCCATCTTCCCCCCTTATATGGCACTCTCCCCCATTCTTGCGGGCAGAACGCCTCAGCGGGAGAGAGTTACCGCATCCGGCCGATGGCCCCCCGCAGCCGGGCCACGTCCCGGCGACTCCGCTCGTACGTGATGGCCAGCGCCAGCAGCACCGCCCCGCCGACCGCGATCGGCACCCACGTCGGCAGCAGCCGCGAGACCAGTAGCAGCTCGTGCAGCGCCAGCACCAGCAGTACGCCGCCGCCGAGCACCACCGGTGCCTGCAGCCGGCGCACCGAGCCGAACACGGTGACCGCGAGGGCGCCCAGCCCCAGCAGCAACCGCCGCAGCGGGGTGCCCGACTCCTCGGTCAGCGCACCCGCCAGGCTGGGCAGCAGAGCCGCGACCAGCGCCGGGCCGGCGTACAGCCAGCTGGACAGCTCCGGCCGGGCACGTGCCGCGTACCAGCCCACGGCCAGCGCGAGCAGCGCCACCGGCAGCGTGTACGCCTCCAGCAGCCCGACGCCCTGCACGGCGAGGATCGCGCACCACGCGAGCGCCTCCGCCAGCGCGGCCGCGGCGGCGCGCAGCACCCGCTCCCGGCGCGGAGCGGCCAGTACGGTCAGTCCGACCGCGACCCCCCACAGCGCCAGCACCAGGGCGATCGACCGGACGTACCCGTGGCACAGCGACAGCGCGACCAGGGCCGCGGAGTGCGCCGCCGCCTCCGCCGCGACCCGCTGCTCGCGGGCGAACGGCGCGTACGCCAGCCCCAGCACGATCGCGGCGACCCCGAGCACCAGGTACGCGACGACGTAGAAGTCCAGCTCGGCCGCCTCGCCGATCGCGACCGCCAGCAGCACCTTGGCGGCCGCCCCGGCCAGCCAGCCGGCGGTACGTACCGCCCGGACGCGCCCGCCCACCGCGATCGCGGCCAGCGTCATGGTCACCAGCGCCAGGCCGGCGATGGTCGACCACTTCTCGGCCAGCGCCCCGGCCAGCCCGGCCCC
Source organism: Catellatospora sichuanensis (assembly GCF_007483665.1). GTDB lineage: Bacteria > Actinomycetota > Actinomycetes > Mycobacteriales > Micromonosporaceae > Catellatospora > Catellatospora sichuanensis. The sequence goes on along the minus strand of NZ_ML660189.1, from coordinate 23,379 downwards.
GGTGAGCAGCACCCCGAACAGCCCGCCCGCGAGCGTCAGCGCGCCGTACGGCCGCAGCGCGACCAGCACCAGCAGGCCCGCACCGAGCACCAGCTGCACCGCGCTGACCGTCGGCCACGGCGCCTGCGCGGCGGCCAGCGCCGCGAGTCCGGCGACCCCGGCGACCACCCCGCCGGACGCGACCACCAGGCGTGTGCCGCCCCGCCGGAACCACGCCGCCACCGCTGGGGCCAGCAGCAGCAGCGCGACCGCGTACGACCAGGGCAGCCGGTCGCTCGGGTAGGCGCTCAGGCCGGTGCCGACGGGGTCGCCCGCCCAGATCCGGCTCAGCCAGCTCAGCGGGGCGATGAAGATCAGGTGTAGCGCCTCCGCGCACATCAGCAGGGTCAGCGCCAGCACGGCCTGTGCCGGGATCTCCGCCCGCGCCCAGCGCGCCTGCAACGCGACCAGCGCGAGAGCCAGCGTGCACAGCGCGGCGTACACCGCCGCGCTGTCCTGCGGCGGGTGCCCGCCAGGCAGCGCCCACAACGCCCCCACCAGGCCGCCGACCACGGCAAAGTCACGCAGCCGAGCGGGTGACAGGTACACCCACAGCGGCGTCAGCACGGCGGCGACCAGCAGCGCGCGACGCGACCACGGGTCGTCGACCCCCGCCGCGGCCACCACGCTGTGCGCCATGGGCGGCAGCAGCGCCAGCGCCACCGCGCCGCTCACCCCGCCCAGCACCCGCACCGCGTGCAGCGCGCTCGCGCTGCTCACGGTGCCGGTCCCGGCGGCGGTCCTCGTCCCGCCGTCCGGCACCAGGGCACTGCGCCAGCCGATCGCGGCGGCGGCCAGCCCCAGCGCCACCACGCCGCCCAGCGCCCACGCCGACAGCACGCGGCTGCCCGCGCCGGCCAGCAGCGCGTGTCCGCCGAGCAGCCCGGCCACCACGCCCCAGAGCACGATGTTGCGGCGCAGCAGCAGCGCCACGGCCAGCGCGGCGGCGGCCGCGGCCAGATCGCAGGCGAGCGCCGCCCACGACGTCAGCGCCGGGTGGCCCGGCATCGTCAGCGGGAGCAGCAGCACGGCCGCGGCGGCGACGTACGCCCGCACCGCCGCCGGCACCGGCGGCCCGGCGAGCAGCCAGGCCGCGACGGCCACCAGGGCCAGGCTCACCGGCAGCAGCCAGCCGTACGAGCCGTCGAAGCGCGCCGGGGCGGCGGCCCACCACGGCATCGCGTCCTGCACGGACTGCCAGCCCGCGCCCAGCGCCCAACCGGTGGCGCACAGCCCGGGCACGCTCAGCGCCAGCGCCGCGCCGCCGGTCATCCCGGCGCGGACCCCGGGCCACCGGGCCGACAGCGGACCGCCCAGCAGCACCACCAGCACCGTCACCAGCGCCGCGGCGCCCGCCATCACCAGCAGCCAGTAGTGCGGCCATTGCACGAGCGCCGGTCGCACCAGCGCCGCGGCGAGCGCCACGGTCACCACGCCACCCGCCGTGGGCAGGGCGAACCCGGCGGAAGGCCCGGTGCCCACCTGCCAGAGCCCGGCCGCCAGCACCCCGGCCGCGGCAAGCAGCGCCAGCGAGCCGGTGACCGCGGTGTCCGGATCGGCCCCGAGCAGCCACGCGATCAGCGACAGCAGGCCGCCGACACCGAGCATCCCCAGGTACGCCAGCAGCGCCAGCACCCGGAGCCCGGCCCGCCCCGGCAGCTCCCCCGCAGGCCGCGCCGAGGCAGCGCCCGCTGGCAGGGCCGCGCCGGCCGTGACAGGTTCCTGCGCGGACTGCCTCGGCACGGACGCCGCTGCCGACGACGGTTCGTCCGGCGACGGCTCATCCCCGGGCGCCGCCCCCACGACCGGATCCCGCTGTGGGTCCTCCGCGGCGACGGGCCTGGCCGTGTCCGGTGCCGACGCGCCGTTGCCCGGCTGGACGGTCTCCGCCGCAGCGGTGGTGGGCGGTGTCAGCGCCCGGTAGAGCAAGAGGTCGCCGAGGGCGACGGCGGTGAAGATGACCGACCAGCCCGCCACGTCGGCCGAGGACTCCAAGAAGAACAGGGGCAGTGCGGGCTGTGCGGCCAGCAGCGCGCCGAACCGGGTCGCGCTCGTCCCGACGACCCGCGCGTAGCCGTAGCCGAGCAGCGCGGTTGCCGTGGCCACGGCGCCCGCGTAGAAGCCCTGGTCCCAGTGGTCGGCGACGCCGCCGAGGTTGACGTACCAGACGGCGTACCCGTCGAGCACCACCAGCAGCAGTCCGAGCGCGGCGAAGGTCTCCGCGGTCGCGGTCAGCACGCGGCGGCGCACCAGCGGCGGCACGGCCAGCACGCCGACGGTGAGCACGCCGAGGATGAGCGCCCGGCCGACCACGTCGAACGTCGCCCAGGCCACGGCGGTGAACACGATCGCGGCGATGCCGAGCAGCAGCCCACCCAGGATGAACAGCAGGTTCTGCACGGTGCGCGGCGAGGACTCCGGCTGCCGGCCGGCGGGGGGCAGGGCACCGGCGGCCGGCGGAACGGTGCCCGCGGGCTGCGGCAGGCTGCTGGTGGTGGGCGGCAGCGTGAGCAGGGTGGGCTGGTGCGCCGAGCGCTCCCGGGCCACCGCCACCCGAACCCGCGACGCGTACACCTCGCGGTCCTGGCGCAGTTGCGTCAGCTGTCCCGCCAGCGACTCGTACGCGCTGCGAGCCTGCTCCACCTGCGGCGCGAGCGCGGTGATCCGCGCGTCGTAGGCCAGCACCGCGGCGGCGTCCGGGTCCGGCGCGCGGCCGCAACCGGGGCAGGGACCGTCCAGGGAGGCGGTGGCTCTGCACAGCGGGCAGGGGTACGACACGTGCTCGGTCATGCGGGTCAGCATGCCGTAGCCGCGCCAGTTACGGATCGACCGCTCGGTCGGTGGGGTCGGTCGGTGATCCGTCCGAAGGCGAGGACGGACCGGCCGACCCTCGTTTGCGAGGCTTGCCTGGTTTGTCCGCGGCAGCGTCCGGCTCCCCGGCCTCGGCCCGGGCGGCCTCCTCCGTCGGCAACGGTTCCGACAGCTCCCACGGGGTCGCCTCATCCGTGAGGTCCTGCTCAGCGGCCTCGGCCACGGCGGCTGCCGAGCCGGTGGCCGTAGTCCCCGGCTCGCGGGCCCCGGTGGCGTCTCCGGATCCGGCGACGGCCGTCGTGACCGCAGGCTGCGTGAGCGCCGCAGTGTCCGCGTCCGCGGCGGCATCCGTCGCGGTCGCGACCTCGGTGCCGAGCGATGGACCGGCGGGCAGCGGTTCGAGGACCGTGGCGGGCATCCGGCGGCCCAGTGTCAGCAGCAGCGTGACGAGCGCGGCGCAGAGGAACGCCCACACCGCCGTCGCGATCGACGGCCGAGCCAGCAGCCACCAGCCGACCAGCACGCCGAGCACGATCGCGAACCAGCGGAAGTGGCGGCGTACGAACGCGCCCGTCCGCACCGCCCACGACTCCCGCGCCAGCGGCCGCGCGGCCCGGTCGAGCACGGCGTTCACGCCTCGGCGCAGCAGCACCGCAGGCCGCGAGGGGCCCGCCAGCAGCGCCCACAGCACCCCGAGCAGCGCCGCGACCAGCACCGTGACCAGCGCGGTGACCAGGAACCGGAGCACCGTGTCGTAGACGTCCAGCGTCACCGCCTGGTTCAGCCCTCGCTGGGTGGCCCGCTGCGCCGCCCGGTCGCGGACCATCTGGTTGGCGATCAGGCCGACGACCAGCATCAGCGCGCTGAGCGTCAGGCCGAGGACCAGCCCGCGCCGCCGGTTCGGGGCGGTCCACACGGCGAGCCCGAGCAGCAGCAGCGCCAGCAACGGCAGCCAGGTCGCGCTGATGTCGAGCAGGTGCACGTAACGCTGGATCTCCGGAAGCTGGTCCACCTGCGCGACGGTGTACGGGATGGACATGTCGGGGATCCGGGCCGCGAGGCCGAAGCCGCGATCGACCAGCTCCTGCCGCGCGGCAGCCAGCACCGGGCCCAGGTCCACCACGACGTCGGTGCCCGAGCTGTGCAGCATGGGCGTGCCCTGGCCGGTGAGCAGTCCCTCGATGTTCTGGTGGGCGATGCGGTTGACCTGGTTCCACACCGCGGGGAAGCGCGGTGAGGTGACCAGCTCGTTCACCACCTTGTGGATCTGGCTCTGCAGCCACGACGTGACCGCGGGAAGCACCAGGGTGATGACCGCCTCCACGCGCGGCAGGTTGACCGCGGCGGCCAGGTCACCGGCGAGCTTCTCCAGGGGCAGCCGCGCCATGATCTCGTCGGTGACGCGGTCGGTGACTGCCGCCTGCACCTGTGGATCGGTGGCGAGGGGGGCGACGGTCTCGACGTAGCGGTCGGTGTCGAGCAGCTCGGCGCGGGCGTACCGGGCCGTCACCGAGGCCAGCACCAGCACGGCCGCGAGCAGGGCGAGCAGGAACGCGCCGAGCCAGCGCAGCGTGCGGGCCGGGCCCCCGCCGGGCCGCCGCACGGCGGGCCTGGCCGGTTCGCGTACGTCGTGCGTGGTGCCGGCGAGCCGCCGCTCCCACGCCGACGGGGATGGCTCCTCGGGCTCCGTCATGGGGTGCCCAGCAGCTTCGCCTTGGCGGTGGTGAACTCCGCGTCCGTCAGCACGCCCGCGGCCTTGAGGTCCGCCAGCTGCTTGAGCTGCGACATGAGATCCACGCCCAGCGCCGCCGCGGCTGCGGGTGCCGCGGTAGCCGCTGCCGGTGCTGCGGCCGCGGGCTGCGGCTCAGGATTGCCCGCCTGGGGCGGTAAAGCCGCGGGCTGCGGCTGCTCCGCGTCGGCATGCGCCGGTGGCTGCGCCAGTTGTTGTTGCTGGTCGTGCACGGCCTGCTGGGCGGCCTGCTCCTGGGCCGCCTCCGCCTGCCTGCGCTCGGACCAGCGGCGCACCGTGCCCGCCGTCGCGGCCGCCGTGCCGGTGACCACCGCGGTGCGCGCCACCGAGCCGAGCAGGCCCGGACCGCGACGCGCCACAGCTGGACGTCTCAGCAGCATGTCAGCCTCCCACCGGTGCGGCGTGCACGGCCGCCTCGATCGCGTCCGCCACCGGGGCGGGGATACGTTCCGCGAGCACGATCTCGCCGCCGGCCTCCGCGACCACGGCACGGACGCTCGCCAGCCACAGGTGCTCGAAGAGCAGCACGAGCGCCTGCGCACCCGGCGTGATCGCCTCGGCCAGGTCGTGCACGTCCTGTTCGGAGATGAGCCCGTCGACCGCCTGGATCGCGGGATCGATCGCCTCGAAGTCCGCGTCTCCCTGGTACTCACGCAGCTCGTGCGAGGTGACCGTGCCGTCGGCGGCCTTGTCCACCACCACCATGTCGATGATGCGGACGATCTCCTGGTCGGTCAGCCGATGCAGCTCGGGCGCGAGGTGGCGCCCGGGTATGCGGCCGGCGAACTCGACGACCACGAACTCGAGCGGACCCCTCTTCATCGCTGCCCCCTTCGTCTCAGCCTGAGGCTACTCACGCGAAAAGGGAGAAATCACAGATATTGCGAGTTATCTTCGCACCATGATTGATCCGTATGGAGACGCGGCACTCGAAGCCGACGCGTTGCGCTCGTTCAAGCGCATGTCGATCATCGGTGGGTTGATCTCCATCGCCGCGGGTCTGGCGCTCACCTTCTGGCCGGAGAAGACGCTCGTGCTGATCGCGGCACTGATCGGCGTATGGCTCGTCATCGTCGGGATCTTCCGGATCGTCGAGGGCCTGACCGCCAAGGGCGTGAGTGGCGGGCACCGGGCCCTGATCGCCGTGATGGGCCTGCTCTACGTCGTCGTCGGCATCATCTGCCTGCGGCACCTGGTCGACTCGATCAAGGTGCTCGCCGTGGTGCTGGGCCTGGTCTGGATCGTCGGCGGGGTGGCCGAGGTGGTCACCGGCTTCGCGCGCACGCACGGCACCTGGCCGAAGGTCGGCACCGTGCTGCTGGGCCTGCTCAGCATCGCCGCCGGTCTGGTCCTGTTCTTCTGGCCGGGCATCACGCTCACCGTGCTGGTCTGGATCACCGGCTTCTGGCTCATCGCGCTCGGCATCATCCAACTGGTCCTGGGCTTCACCTCAGGCCGCGCCGCCAAACGCGCCGCCGCCAACTCCGCCCCCGGCGTCGCCTGACCACCCAGCCTGCCCCGCCCGGCGCGGCGCGGCGCGGCGCGGCGCGGCGCATGATCGTTCGAGTTGCCTGGCACATGGGCGAATGGGCGTTCAAGATACGCACGTTTGCCCGGCAAGTCGGATGACCTTGCGCCGGCCCGTGGCGCGGGGACCTGGCGCAGCTCCGTGGCGCGCGGACCCGGCGGGGGTGGGGCGCAGGGGGTCAGTGGCCGACGGCGGAGAGGTAGTCGCGGGAGGCGGCGTAGGCGGCGCTGACGCGGCGGCCCACGGCTGCGGTGTCCCGGTATGCCCAGGGGCTCTCGTCGGCGCCGGATCCGCCGGGCAGCACGTGCACGCGCACGCCCTCGGGAATGGCGGCCAGCTCACGGGTGAAGCGCACGCGGCGGGCGATCTCCATGGCGACGTTGGTCGCCTCCCACGGCCGCTGCGGCGGCTGCAACGGCCGCTCCAGCCGGCCGACCTGGAGCATGAAGACCTCGTCCGCGCCCATCTCGACGGCATGGTTGATCGGGTACGCCACCAGGTTGCCGTCGAGGTAGTGCTCGCCGTCGATCTCCACCGGGGGCAGCACCCCGGGCAGGGCGGCCGCGGCCAGCACCGCATCGACGACCCGGCCGGTGCTGAACCAGTGCGCCTCGGCGCGTTCGATGTTCGCCGCGCACACGTGCAGGGGCACGCGCATGTCGTCGAAGGTGATGCCGGCCCGCATCGACCGCTCCAGCACCCGCTGCAGCGGGGCGGGCGAGTGCAGGTGGGCACGGGTGGCCAGGCGGCGCAGTTGGCGCGGCACCGAGTCGCCGTACACCTCGCTGATCTCGGGGGTGGCCCACAGCCGGACCAGCTTGTCGGTGACCTCGGGTTCCGGGTCGGCGGCGACCAGCGCGGCGTTGATCGCGCCGATGGACAGGCCCACCACCAGGTCCGGCCGGATGCCCGCGCGGAACAGCGCGCGCAGCATGCCGACCTCGACGGCGCCGAGCACGCCGCCGCCGCCGAGCACGAACGCGGTAGTCCCCACGCCGCCATCATGCCGGATGCCGGCCCCATCCGAGCTGTCAGACCTGCTCAGACGATGACCGGCATCACATTTCACGGCATGGGGGCCGGCCCGGCGCACCGGTTGGAAGGGGCGGCGCGCCGGGACGGACCGGTTACACGGCCAGCCAGAGCGCGCCGACGTTCGGCGGCTCCCAGCCGGTGATGGAGGTGTGCGCCTGGCGGCACTGGTAGGACCGGCCGCCGTAGGTGACCCGCGCGCCGACCGCGTACGCGGTGTTCGGCGCCCACGCCGGGTAGGCCCCGGGCGAGGTCGACGGGCTGGCCGGCGGCGAGGTGCTGGGCGAGGCGCTCGGCGACCTGCTCGGCGAGGCCGACGGGGAGACCGACGGCGACGCGCTCGGCGAGGCCGGGGCCGACGGCGAGGCGCTGCCGCCCGAGCACGGGCCGAGGTCGACCCACACCGACGCGGTGCCGGGCGTCTCGTTCTGCGTCCACCACTGGGCGCGGTAGGCGCGGCCGTTGTACGACACCCGGTTGCCGCCGGTGTACACAGCCGTGGCGCTCCACACCGGGTCGGTGCAGGTGCCGGGCGGGGTGCTCGGCGACGCGGACGCCGACGCGCTCGGCGAAACCGGGGTGCTCGGCGACACCGTCGGGGCCACCCCGCCCCGGCTGCGGTTCACGGACAGGTTGTAGGTCTGGCCGCCGAACGTGAGCGTGTAGTTGGACGGCGACGCGATCGGCAGTACGTAGTTGAGCGTCAGTTCGATCGACGCGCCCGGGGCCACCGACTGCCAGCTCGGCAGGGTCAGCTTCACGTGGTGGAAGTCGCCCTTGAGGCCGCCGACGTTGTTGCCGGTGTGGCCGGGGGTGACCGTCATCGTCCAGCCGGACTGCTGGCTCATCGTGCCCGGCGCCGAGGTGCCGTAGTCGAAGTCCAGCACGGCCCCGCCGGGGATGGTGACGGCCGAGTTGTTGACGACCTTCAGCTTCGGGTTGATCGGGTAGTTCGAGTCGCCGAGGGCGAACCCGCCGAGCTGGACGTCCACGTTGAGGGTCTGCGTAGGCATCGCGCCGTTGGCGCGGCTCGCGCCGTACCCCGGGGCGGTGGCGAACTTCGCGGCGATGGTGTTGGTGAGCGTGTTGCCCATCCGGTACTCACCGGCCGCCGAGTCGTACGCGTAGTCGCCCGCCAGCTCCCAGATCATGATGCCGCCGATGCCCTTGTTCACCACGTAGTCGGCCTTGGCCCCGATGGACTGCTCGTCCTCGGTGGACAGGAAGACCTTCTTGGTGGCGTTCCACAACCACGGCGCGACCAGGGTCGACGAGTAGTGGCGGGTGTAGGTGCCGGTCAGGTTGTCGGCAGGGTCGGTCGCCGGAGTGAGCCCGTACGCCGTGCGGTAGGAGCCGGCGATGCCGTTCTCCAGGTTCTTCGCGTGCCACATCGGGTTGGACCCGGCCGGCTCCTCGTTACCCGCGGTGTCCTTGTCGTGCCACAGGTTGTCGATGCCGATGGCACCGTTGCCGCACGGGCTCTGCGTGCCGATCGGGCAGTTCGCGGTCTTCGCCGCGGTCCCCCAGAGGCCGTTGGTGCCGCCGGTGACGTCCTTGTGGCCGCGGGTGTAGTACGGCACGCCGATGTTGATGCGCCCGCTCTGCACCGCGCCGCGGTAGTAGTGGTAGGCCCAGTCGGTGTTCAGCGAGCCGATGCCCGAGTAGGCGTTGTACACGCCGCCCGCGGTCAGCTCGTTGTCCTGGCCGTCGTCGTACAGGGCCGCGTTCGGGCCGACGTACTGGTTCCACGCGCCGTGCAGGTCGTACGACATGATGTTGATGTAGTCGAGGTACTGCGTGGCCTGGTAGGACTCCATACCCCGCAGCAGCCAGCCGGAGGCCGGCGCCGCGACGGTCACCATGTAGTACTTGCCGTCGGACGCGGCGGCCGTGTCGAGCTTCTCCCGCAGCGCCTTCATCAGCACCTGGTACGACGCGTTCAGGCCGGCCCGGCGCGCGTTGGCCTGCACGAAGTCGAGCGGGTGGCCGGCGTCCTTGTTGGACGTCGGGTACTCGTAGTCGATGTCCACGCCGTCGAAGCCGTACGTACGCAGGAACGTCACCACGGAGTCGGCGAAGGCGTTGATGCCGGCCGTGTTGACCGAGCCGTCGGCGCTGGTGGTCATCCGGTAGAAGCCGCCGGAGTCGATCCGTGCGCCGTTGCCGTCGAAGTAGGCGCCGGTCTCGGCCCAGCCGCCGACGCTGACCAGCGTCTTGACGTCCGGATACTGCTTCTTGAACTTGTTGAGCAGGTTGAAGTGCCCGGTGTACGGGAACGCCGGGTCCATCTCGGCACCGGCCACGCCAGGCCAGGTCATGTTGGTGGAGGCGTTGTCGGCCCCGGTCGGGTTGCCGATCGAGATCTTGTTGGCTCCGTCGACGTGCGCGAACGCGTAGTTGATGTGCGTGATCTTCGACCACGGGATCTGGTTGGCCAGGTACGCCGGGGCGCCGTTCTTGCCGGTGCGCCAGTTGGTGAAGTAGCCGATGATGCGGCGCGGGTGGCCCGCTCCCATCGACTCCCGGCCGCTGGTGTCGTAGACGTCGCAGTAGGGCGCGGTCACGCCGGGCGTCTGATACAGACCGTCCGGTCGGCAGGCGCTGTGGTCGACGGCGGCACCACCGGCGGTGCCCGCGACCGCGACGGCCACGGCCGTCCCGACCAGCGCCGTCGCCGTGGCGACGAACAGGTTGAGGAGCGGTTTGCGTTGCATGATCACCCTCCTGGGGGCGAAGCAGCTATCAGGGAAACCGTTAGTTAAGTTTGCTAAAAGTTAATCCCGTGACCCCGGCCACACAAGAGGTGACTGCCGATCTTTAACCCCCGCTTAAGGTGGCGAGGTCAGGCGGGGCAGAGCGGGAGGGTGATGCGGAACGTCGCGCCGCCGCCGGGGGTGGGCCGGTGGCAGACCTCGCCGCCGTGCGCGGCGATCAGCGCGGCCACGATGGACAGTCCGAGCCCGGACCCGGCCGCGGGCGAGCGCTGGTGGTCGCGGGCCCGCGCCGGGTCGGCACGGTAGAAGCGCTCGAAGACCCGCTCGGCGTGCGCCGGCGACAGGCCGGGGCCGCTGTCGATGACCTGCAGCACGGCCCGGTCGCCTTCGACGCCGACCCGCACCGTCACCGGCGTGCCCGCCGGGGTGTGGGTGAGGGCGTTGCCGAGCAGGTTGGTGACCACCTGGCGCAGCCGGTCCTCGTCGCCGAGCACCACGGGCGGGTCGCCGTCGAGCAGTTCCAACCGCAGCGGCCGGTCCAGTTCGCGCAGCTGCGCGGACTCGATGGCGTCGGCGGCGATGGGCACCAGGTCGACCGGCTCGCTGCGCAACGGCCGCTGCTCGTCGAGCCGGGCCAGCATCAGCAGGTCCTCGACGAGCAGGCCCATCCGGGTCGCCTCGGTCTCGATCCGGGCCAGCAGCGCGGAGACCTCGGCCGGGTCGGTGACCACGCCCTGGCGGTGCAACTCGGCCAGGCCGCGGATGCCCGCCAGCGGGGTACGCAGCTCGTGCGAGGCGTCGGCGACGAAGCGGCGCAGCCGCGCCTCGGACTCGGTGCGTTCGGCGAACGAGCCCTCGATCTGCGCCAGCATCGTGTTCAGGGTGCGCGACAGCCGCCCCATCTCGGTGCGCGGCCCGACCTGCTCGGGCACCCGGCGGGACAGGTCGCCGCCGGCGATGATCTCCTCGGCGGTCTGCTCGACCTCGGTCAGCGGCCGCAGCCCCATCCGGATCACCCAGACGCCGAGCGCGGTGGCCAGCCCGAGCACGGCCAGCGTCACCGCGATCTCGATCGCCCCGAGCCGGGCCATCGTCTTGGCCACGCCGGTGAGGTCGTACGCGATGACGACGCTGCCCTGGCCGTCGACCCGCTCCCCGACCAGCACCTGGTAGCCGGGGTGCCGGTGGTAGGACACCTCGTTGGGCACGAAGAACGGCTTGTCGGCCAGCCGCCGCACCGAGGCGAGGTCCAGCGACGGCAGCGCCGGCGCGCCGCGCCGCTGCTCGCCGCCGTCAGCGTCGCCGGGGAACCGCTTCTGGACCCGGCCGTCGTTGTCGCGGAACTCCAGGATGTACGCGTCGAAGAACGTCTTGCCCTCGGTCTGGTCCTTCGAGAACTGCTCGACCTCGGCCGTGGTGAACTGGGCCGGGTCACGCTTGGTCAGGTCGTTCATGGCGACGTCGAGTTGCTCGTCGATCTGCTCGATCATGTACATCCGCAGCAGCGCGACGCTGGCCATGTCGGCGACCACGAACCCGGCGCAGACCAGTGCGAGCACGCCGGCCAGCAGCCGGGCTCGCAGCGACCAGCGCTTCGACCCGCGCATCAGCCGCCTCACGATCTCGGCAGCCGCAGGGAGTAGCCGAAGCCGCGCAGTGTGTGGATCAGCGGCGGGTCCACCGTGTCGACCTTGCGGCGCAGCAGCGAGATGTAGGACTCGACGATCCGGGCGTCGCCGCCGAAGTCGTACCGCCAGACGTGGTCGAGGATCTGCGCCTTGCTGACCACCCGGTCGGAGTTGATCAGCAGGTAGTGCAGCAGCTTGAACTCGGTCGGGCTGAGCCGCACCAGCTTGCCCGCCCGGCGTACGTCGTGGGTCTCCTCGTCCAGTTCCAGGTCGGCGAAGCGCAGTGTGGTGTCGTCGGTGGGGGCGGCGGCGCCGGTGTAGGTGCGGCGCAGCACGGCCCGGATCCGGGCGACGACCTCCTCCAGGCTGAACGGTTTGGTGACGTAGTCGTCGCCGCCCACCGTCAAACCGGTGATCTTGTCCTGGACGCCGTCCCGGGCGGTCAGGAACAGCACCGGCACGTGCGCGCCGCCGGCCCGCAGCCGGCGGACCACCTCGAAGCCGTCGCAGTCGGGCAGCATCACGTCGAGGACCAGCAGCTCGGGCTTGAACTCTGCGGCGACGGCCAGCGCCTCCGCGCCGGTGGCGGCGGTGCGCACCTCGAAGCCGACGAACCGCAGGCTGGCCGACAGCAGCGACACGATGGTGGGCTCGTCGTCCACCACGAGCAGGCGGCGCTGCTCGCCCTTCTCCGGTTTCATCGACAACTCCCACGGGTGCGCGCTTCATCGGGCGTGGCAAGTGTGCCCGAGCCTGCCCGCATGCCCCCTGCAGGGAACCTGGATAAATGCTGGAAGTCACCGAGCTCACGCCCGATTTCAGCTGATTCGACGAGCGGCGGCGCGTACCTTGGGGACTCGTTCCCCCTGTCTGTCCTGGCAACCCCGAGGCCGACTGTGACGAACTCGAAGCGGCTTTCGGCTGGCTTTCAGGTTCGGTTCACAGTTCCTACGCGTTGACCTGGTTGACTGCGGCGGTCGCAATCCCCCATAACGCTCGACCGTGTTGCACCTGGAGTCGTCATGTCATTCCTGGCCAGGCTGAGCCTCGCCAACCGTGGACTAGTCGCGCTGATCAGCGTGGCGATCCTCGGTGCGGGTGCTTTCGTGCTGCCGCAGCTGCGCCAGCAGATGTTCCCCGACCTGCAGTTCCCGATGGTCTCCGTGGTCGCCGCCTACCCGGGCGCCACGCCGGAGATCGTCGAGCAGCAGGTCGCCATCCCGATCGAGCAGGCGGTCGCCGGCGTCAGCGGGGTGACCGACGTGACCTCGACGTCGCGCAACGGCTCCGCGTCCGTCAGCGTGGCCTTCGACTTCGGTGCGGACATCGACCAGGTCGAGGGAGACATCCAGCAGGCGCTGGCCCGCATCGACGCCCGCCTGCCGCAGAACGTGGACCCGGCGGTCTTCGCGGGCACCACCGACGACATCCCGGTCATCCAGCTGGCCGCCAGCGGCGCCGGCGGCGATGACCAGGAGCTGGCCCGGCGCCTGCGGGCCACCGTGCTGCCGGCCCTCAACAACATCGACGGCGTACGCGAGACGACCCTGTCCGGCGACCGCACCCCGCAGGTCACCATCAACCTGGACCCGGCCAAGCTGGCCGCCAAGGGCGTCACCGCGCAGGCGGTGACCGGCGCGCTGACCGCCAACGGCATCAGCATGCCCGGCGGCGTGATCACCGACGGCGGCCTGGTCTACTCGGTCGCGGTCGGCAGCCGCTTCACCACCGTCGAGCAGATCGGCGACCTGTACCTCGGCTCGGCCGCCGCCGCGCGCCCGACCCCCGGCAAGCCCGCCGCCCCGGCCGCTCCCACGCAGCTCAAGGACGTCGCCACGGTCGTCTCGGCACCCGCCGACGCGACCACCCTGACCCGCACCAACGGCAAGCCGAGTCTCGGCGTCGGCGTCACGGCGCTGCCCGGCGCGAACGCCGTGGAGATCTCGCACCAGGTCAACGACAAGCTGCCCGAGCTCGCCGCACAGCTCGGCGCGGGCGGCGCGCTGCAGGTCATCTTCGACCAGGCACCCGAGGTCGAGCGCTCGGTCAGCAGCCTGACCACCGAGGGCGCGCTGGGCCTGGCCTTCGCCGTCCTCGTCATCCTGATCTTCCTGCTGTCGGTCCGCTCGACCCTGGTCACCGCCGTGTCGATCCCGGTCAGCGTGGTCATCGCGCTGATCGCGCTGTGGGCCGGCGACTACTCGCTCAACCTGCTCACCCTGGGCGGCCTCACCATCGCGATCGGCCGGGTGGTCGACGACTCGATCGTGGTGCTGGAGAACATCAAACGCCACCTGGAGTACGGCGAACCCAAGAAGGAGGCCATCCTCACCGCGGTGAAGGAGGTCTCCGGCGCGGTGACCGCCTCGACGCTGACCACCGTCGCGGTGTTCCTGCCCGTCGCGCTGGTCGGCGGCATGGTCGGCCAGCTGTTCGGCCCGTTCGGCCTGACCGTGACCGCGGCGCTGCTGGCCTCGCTGCTGGTGTCGCTGACCATCGTCCCGGTCATGGCGTACTGGTTCCTCAAGTCGCCGCAGGGCACCGCCGAGGAGATCGAGGCGATCCGGGTCAAGGCCGAGGCCAAGGAGCTGCGCAGCCCGCTGCAGCGGGCGTACGTGCCGGTCCTGCGCTGGTCGCTGGGCCACCGGTTCACCACCCTGCTGCTGGCCTTCGGCGTGATCGTCGGCACCGGCGTCCTCGCCACCCGCATCGAGACCAGCTTCATCGAGAGCTCCGGCAACTCGTTCTCGATCTCGCAGACCATGCCGATCGGCACCTCGCTGACCTCCACCGACGAGGCGGCCAAGCGGGTCGAGAAGATCCTCGACGAGACCGAAGGCGTGAAGTCGTACCAGGTCACCGTCGGCGGTGGCGGCGGCATCTTCGGCGGTGGCGGCGGCGCCAACACCACCCAGGCCCGTTTCCAGGTGACCTCGGAGACCGACACCGACCAGGCGGCGCTCACCGAGACGCTGCGCGGCAAGATCGACGCGCTGGACGACAGTGCCGTCGGCGAGGTCGTGGTCGGCGCGGTGCAGGGCGGCTTCGGCGGCAACGGCCTGGAGGTCGCCGTCGAGGCGGCCGACGACGCCACGCTGCGGGCCGCGGCCGAGCAGATCCGTGCGGCCGTCGCCGAGCTGCCCAACGTCACCGAGGTCGACAGCGACCTGGCCGCCAACACCCCGCAGGTCCAGGTCACCCTGGACCGGGTCGCGGCAGCGCGGGCCGGGCTGAGCGACGCCGCACTCGGCCAGCTGGTCGGGCAGGCGTTCCGGGGCACCACGCTGACCCGCGTCGTGATCAACGGCATCGAGCAGCCGGTGGTGCTGCGCAGCGGAGCGGCCCCGGCCGACATCGCCGCGCTGCGCGCCCTGCCGATCGGCCCCGGCGTGACCCTGGACGACGTCGCCGACGTCAACACGGTCGCCGGTCCCAGCCAGATCAACCGCGTGGACCAGGTCCGCACGGCCAAGGTGACCGGCACGCCGAGCGCCGAGGCCCTGGGCACGGTCAACGCCGAGCTGGACAAGAAGCTGAAGACCCTCGACCTGCCCGACGGCGCGACGTACTCCATCGGCGGTGTCACCGAGGCCCAGCAGGACGCCTTCGCCGACCTGGGGCTGGCCATGCTGGTCGCCATCGCGCTGGTGTTCATCATCATGATCGCCACGTTCCGCGGGCTGGTGCAGCCGCTGATCCTGCTGATCTCGGTGCCGTTCGCGGCCACCGGCGCGCTGGGTCTGCTGGCCATCACCGGGCAGCCGCTCGGCCTGGCCGCGATGATCGGTCTACTGATGCTGGTCGGCATCGTGGTCACCAACGCGATCGTGCTGCTCGACCTGATCAACCAGTACCGGGCCGACGGCTACACCACGCGCGACGCGATCATCGAGGGCGGCCGCCGCCGCCTGCGCCCGATCCTGATGACGGCGGTGGCGACCATCTTCGCGCTGCTGCCGATGTCGCTGGGCCTGACCGAGTCGAGCGCCTTCATCTCGCAGCCGCTGGCTGTCGTGGTGATCGGCGGCCTGGTCAGCTCCACGCTGCTCACGCTGGTCCTGGTGCCGGTCCTCTACTCCCTGGTGGAGGGCTTCAAGGCCCGGGTCAAGCGCAAGCGCAACGGTGCCGGCAAGCACGTCGCCCCGCGCCACGAGCAGCACACCGAGCAGACGGTCGCGCAGCCGCGTACCGACCTCACCGACGAGGACCTGGCCGAAGCCGTCCGCTGACGCCAGGGCACGTACCCTGCCCGTCCCGGGGCCGCCTCCCCGGGACGGGCAGCCATACCGAGATGAAGGGCGGGCATCCTGAGGATGCCCGCCCTTTCACGTCCCCACCCACGACGCCGACCCTCGCACCGCCCGATCCCGTTGCCCGCAACGGTTCACGCAGCGTTCGTTGATCCGTTTTTGTGGACGCTGGATGCCGCTATAGGGACGGTCAGCGTCCACAAAAACAGATCTTGCGCAGCGCCCGCCGCGCGCCACGGCGAACCGCCGGCGATCCACCGGAAATCGCTGCAACGCCGCCCGGCGTACCACGACGCCGAACAGATCCAGGCGACCTCTTGTCGCCAGGGGGCGACGGCGAATCGCCTGGATCCGGCCGCGCCACTACACCGCAGGAGCGGCGCGGAGCGATGTCGTCGCGAAGATGCGGGCACCGAGGGGCAGGGCGCAGCGCGACGCGGAGCGATGTCGTCGCGAAGATGCGGGCACCGAGGGGCAGGGCGCAGCGCGACGCGGAGCGATGTCGTCGCGGAAGACGGCGGCATCGCGTCATGGCAGCGGTCGGGGCGGGTTGCCCAAGGTCCGGCAAGAGGCTCTGGCGCGGGCGCTGCAAGGGAAGCGCTGGTGGCGTGCGTGGTGCGGGCCGGGTTCCGGGCACAAAGGTGGCGGCGGGCGGTGGTGACCAACCCCGATGGTCACCCCCGCCCGCCGCCGGGTGGGGAGGAGGCACAGATCCTGTGCGCTGCTGTTAGGACGCTTCGCCGAGCGTCACAGTTGCCGTCTTGGCCTCGCCGTTTCGGGTGAACTCGACGGTCACCTGCTGGCCGACGGTGCCCGATTGGACGGCAGACACCAGGTCATCGCTGTCGTTGATGATTTTCCCGTTGAACTTGCTGATGATGTCGCCCTTCTGCAGCCCCGCCTTGTTCGCCGGGCTGTTCTCGGTCACCGCGCTGACGGCCGCGCCGCCGGTGTCCGAGGCGGTCACCGAGACGCCGAGGTACGGGTGGCTGACCGGCTTGCCGTTCATGATCTGCTCGGCGATGCCCTTGGCCTTGTTGCTCGGGATGGCGAACCCGACGCCGATGTTGCCGTCGCTGCTGCCGTTGGTGGCGATGGCGGTGTTGATGCCGATCACCTCGCCCTTGGTGTTGACCAGCGCGCCGCCGGAGTTGCCCGGGTTGATCGGGGCGTCGGTCTGCAGCAGGCCGGACAGCGAGGTGGAGCGGCCCTCGCCGACCGAGATGGTGCGGTCGCGGGCGCTGATGATGCCGGCCGTCACCGAGCCGCGCAGCCCCAGCGGGCTGCCGATGGCCAGCGCGGTGTCGCCGACGGTGACCTGGTCGCTGTTGCCGAACGGGGCCGGCTTGAGACCGGTCGCGTTGGCCTTGACCACGCCGAGGTCGGTCCGCGGGTCGGTGCCCACGACCTTGGCCGTCACCTTCTTGCCGCTGGACAGGGTGACCGTGACGTCACGGCCCTCGGCGCCGGCGACCACGTGGTTGTTGGTCAGGATGTAGCCGTCCTCGGTGAGGATGATGCCCGAGCCCTCGCCGGTGCCGGTGCTGATGTTCACCACGCTGGGCTGGATCGCCGCGGCCACGCCGGCCAGCGAGGAGCGGTCCACCACGGGCGCGGCGGCGGTGCTGCCGGACGACACCGTGATCTTTCCGTCTTCGGCGTAGTTGGTCGCGATGACCGCGCCGGCCACGCCGGAGCCCAGCGCGAGCAGCACCGCGGCGACCGAGCCGAGGGCCACCTTCGCGATGGTCCCGCCGACGCTCTTGCCGGGCGTGCCGGGCGGGGTCCACGCGGGCTGGCCCGTGGTCGGGTAGGAGCCCGTGGGGTAGCCGGCGGCCGGGTAACCGGACGTCGGGTAGCCCGCCGGGGTGCCCGGGTACGCGGACCCCTGCTGCGGATATCCGGACTGCGGGTACCCCTGCTGCGGGTAGCCGGTCTGCGGATACACCGGCTGGGCGGTGCCCGGGTGACCGGCGGCGGGCGGCTGCGGGGCGGCCGGGGGCGGCGACTGCGGCTGCGGCTGCGGCCAGGTCGCCGGGGCGGGTTCGACCGGCAGGCCTGCCGGGGCCGCAGCCTGGGGCTGGGTGACGACCGTGTCGTCGGGTGCCGCGTGAGCAGGAGTGACCGGCACGGTACCGGCCGTGGCCTCCGGACGCGGGGGTACGGCGGCAGTGTCGACCGGTTCGGTCGGCTGCGCTGCGTTCTGGGGCTTGTCGTACTCGCTCATGTCCTCAGTCTTCCGTGCGACGCTGCGTCTGTTCTGGGTTGGCTCTGGAAAATATCTGTGAGTCGGACCCGGTCACGGGTCGAACGCGGGGTCGAATACTCGGTTCATCAGGCGTCCACCTGCTGCGACGGGTTGTCGGACTGATCATCGGCATCGTCGTCGATCTCAACGAGCGGCACCCGCACCCGGAACACGGCGCCCTTGCCGGACTCGCTGTCCACCTCGATCGTGCCCTGGTGCGCCTCGACCAGCGCGGCCACGATCGCCAGGCCCAGCCCGGTGCTGACGTGGCCGTTGGCCCGGCGGGTCCGCGCGGCGTCCGCACGGTAGAACCGCTCGAACACCCGGTCCCGCTGGGCCGGGTCGAGGCCGGGGCCCTCGTCGGCCACCTCCAGCACAGCCTGCCCCGACTCGGCGCGCAGCCGCAACTGCACGCGGGTGCCCGGCGGCGTGTGCGCCAGAGCGTTGCTCATGAGGTTGCCGATGATCTGCCGCAGCCGGGCGTCGTCCCCGGCGACCACCAGATGGCCGGCGTCGGGCGCCACGACGAGCTCGATCGACCGGGCCGGGTCCATCACCCGGGCGGCCTGGACCGCTTCCACGGCCAGCACCCGCAGCTCGACCGGGGCCGGACGCAGGGGACGTTCCTGGTCCATCCGGGCGAGCAGCAGCAGGTCGTCGACGAGCAGGCCCATCCGGCGGGACTCGTCCTCGATCCGCTTGACCAGGGAGGCGGTCTCCTCCGGCGCGCGGGCCGCACCCTGCCGGTACAGCTCGGCGAAGCCGCGGATGGTGGTCAGCGGCGTACGCAGCTCGTGCGAGGCGTCGGCGACGAACCGCCGCATCTTCTCCTCGGAGCGCCGGGCCCGTCCCTCGGAGACCTGTGCCGCCACGGCGGCGTCGCGGGCCGCGGACTCGGCCGCGCGGGCCGACGTCTCCGACGCGGCGCGGGCCGTGAACGCGGTCTCGATCTGCGCCAGCATCGCGTTGAGCGCCCGGGCCAGCGAGCCGACCTCGGTGCGGGGCGGGTCGCGCCCCTCCTCCGGGTCGGGCACGCGCTGGGTGAGGTCGCCCGCGGCGATCGCGACTGCGGTCTTCTCGATCTGCGCCAGGGGCCGCAGGCTGCGGCGGACCAGCTCGGTGCCGATCATCGCGGCCAGGATGAGCACCGCCGCCCCGCCGTAGATATTGATCCACAGCAGCCGGTGCAGCGCCGCGTCGATGGTGGTGGTCCGCTCGGCGACCACGAACGTCACGCTGTGGTCGGGGAAGTCGACCCGCCCCACCAGCGCCCGCCAACGGGGTTGGCCGTCCTTCGCCTCGATGGAGAAGAATTCGCCGACCCTGTTCTTCAGCTCTGCGGGGGGCGGCAGCCGGGGCAGATCGTGCTCGACGGTGCCGTAGGGCGCCTCGTAGTCCCACGGATCCGCGTCCGGGGCCAGCGGGTCCGCCTGCTCGCCCTGCTCGCCCTTCTCGCCGGCGATGATGAAGTCACTCGGCAGGAAGACCTTGGTGGTGCCGAAGCGTTTCACCGCCCGCGGCATCTCCTGTTCGATGACGCCCCGCGCCCCGGCGAGGTCGGCGTCGAGCTTGTCGGACAGGTAGCGGCGCATCGCCATGTGGCTGGCCACGCCGATCAGGACGATGGCCAGGATCAGCAGCAGCATGGTGTACCCGACGAGCTTCACCCGCAGCGGCTGCTCGCGGGTCAGCTTCGGCAGCTTCACGACACCGGCTTGCGCAGCACGTAACCCACGCCGCGCAGGGTCTGGATGAGCCGGGGCGAGACGTTGTCGACCTTTCGGCGCAGGTACGAGATGTACGACTCGACGATGTTGTCGTCGCCGCGGAAGTCGTAGTTCCACACGTGGTCGAGGATCTGCGCCTTGGACAGCACCCGGTTGGGGTTGAGCATCAGGTAGCGCAGCAGCTTGAACTCGGTCGGCGACAGCTGCACCAGGTTGCCCGCCCGGCGCACCTCGTGGGTCTCCTCGTCCAGCTCCAGGTCGGCGAAGGTGAGCCGGGGCGTGCCGGTCTCGCCGCTGGTGCGGCGCAGCACCGCGCGGATGCGGGCGGTCAGCTCCTCGAGGCTGAACGGCTTGGTGACGTAGTCGTCGCCGCCCAGCGTCAGCCCACGGATCTTGTCGTCGGTGGCGTCGCGCGCGGTCAGGAACACCACCGGCACCCGGCCGCGGTCCTGGCGCAGCTGCTTGATCACCTCGAAGCCGTCCAGGTCCGGCAGCATCACGTCGAGCACGACGAGGTCGGGCCGCACCTTCGCGGCGGCGTCGAGCGCGGTCGCGCCGTCGCCCACCGCCTTGACCTCGAAGCCCGCGAAACGCAGGCTGGCCGACAGCAGCTCCAGGATGTTCGGGTCATCCTCCACCACGAGCAGATTCGCCTCAGGCATGTCCTCCATCCTGCGCCGGGTCGCTCCCCCGGCGCTGTGGATACCCTGAACGATTCCTGTGAATTCAACGACAGAACCCGGCGAATACGCTGAATTCGGAACTATCGCCCCGCCTGCGGCCAGGCTCCGGGCAGGTCGGCAAACGAGAGCCGGGCGGCCAGTTCCCGCCGCGTCGAGTCGGCCGGACGCGGCACGCCCAGCAGCACGGCCGCGGCCATGCCCCGCGCCGCGAGCACCCGGCGCAGGGACGCCACCAGGGTGTCATCACCGACGAAGCCCGCCGCCGGGTGGGCGTAGCGCAGCGTGAAGGTCTGCACCGGCGCGCCCGCGTCGACCGCGGCCTGCAGGAACGCTGCCCGCCACGGCACCGGGTGCGGCCCGCAGGTGGTCGTCCCCTCCGGGAACACCTGCACCACCTGCCCCGCCCGCAACGCGGCCGCCACCTGGGCCACCGTGCCCGGCAGCGCCCTGGGACGGGCCCGGTCCACGAAGATCGTCCGCTGGCGGCGGGCGATCCGCCCGATCACCGGCCACGTGCCGACCTCGGTCTTGGCCACCATGCGCAGCCGTCCGGCGCGCCGGCTCAGTGCCGTCATCACCACGATGTCCAGCCAGGAGACGTGGTTGCCGACCAGCAGCGCGCCCCGCGTGACGCCTGGCCCGGTCACCCGCAGCCGGATGCCCAGCGCCCGCAGCAGCGCTCGGGCCATCAGGTCGGGCCGCCACGGCAGCAGCACACCGAGCAGCAACACCAGCCCGCCCGCCACCGCCCGCAGCACCTGGCGCAACCGGCCGACCCGCGGGCCACCGTCGCCTCCGCACTGGCGACCGCAGTCCGCGTACGGGCGCCAGAGCTGGTCCGCCGGTATCCGCGGCGGCCCGGCCGGACGGGCCGTGGCGCCTGTCGCCGGCGGGACCGTCGTCCGCGGTGCGGTTCTCATCGCTCGCACTGCACTCACCCCTGTCGCGAGCCGCTCACGCGGCCAGGAAGTGCTTGAGGTAGCGCGGGTCGATCCGGTCCACGCCGAGCAGCACGTAGAAGTCGGCCACGCCGAAGGACGGGTCGTGCGCGGGCGCACCGGCCACCCAGGCGCCCAGCCGCAGGTAACCGCGCAGCAGCGGCGGCGCGGCGGCGATGGTGGCGGGCTTCTCGACGGGCAGCGCCTGCCACGGGTTACGCGGGACCACCCGCAGCTGCGGCGGGGACAGGTGCTTGCGGGATGCCAGGTCCCACACCTGCGACGCCTGCGTGCCGCCGTCGGCCAGCGGCACCGAGGCGCAGCCGCTCAGCCAGCGGTGGCCCATCCGGTCCAGGTACCTCGCGATGCCGGCCCACATCAGGTTGATCACGGCGCCGGTGCGGTGGTCGGGGTGCACGCAGCTGCGTCCGGCCTCGACCAGCTGGTCACGCAGCACGGTCAGCGCGGTCAGGTCGAATTCGCTGTCGCCGTACCGGCGGCCCAGCCAGATGGCCCGCTGCGGCGGCAGCAGGCGGTACGTGCCGACGATCTCCCCGGTGCGGTCCTCCCGCACCACCAGGTGATCGCAGTACGCGTCGTACTCGTCGACGTCCAGGCCCCCCGTGTCGGGAAGCTGGGCGCCCATCTCCTCGGCGAAAACGCGGTAGCGCAGCCGCTGTGCCGCCTCGACCGTGGCCGCGTCCCCGGCGATCAGCGCGGAGTAGCCGGTGGGGGCGGCGGTAAGCAACATCGTCGTCATGTGCCCTGTGTAGAAGCCCTGCTTGACACCTGGGCCCGTGCTGGATGACCGGCACATGAAGAGTGAGAGGCTTGGAGGCATGACCTCCCTGGTGATCGACGCCCGGCACAACGGCCCACCCGGCTCCGGCAACGGCGGTTGGACGAGCGGCCTGGTCGCAGGGGCTGTCGGCGCGGTGGACGGACTGATCGAGATCACTCTGCGCAAGCCGCCGCCACTGGAGACCGCGCTGGCGGTGACCGCGACCGCGGACGGCTGGGCCGTGCACGATCCGCAGGATGCGCTGATCGCCTCGGCGGCGCGGCGGGCCGACGACATCCCGGCGGTGCCGCCGGTGAGCCGCACCGAGGCACTGGCCGCGGCCGGTCGGTACGCGGGGCACGCCGATCACCCGTTCCCCACCTGCTTCGTCTGCGGCCCGCAGCGGCCGGACGGGCTGCGGATCTTCCCGGGGCGGCTGCCCGACGGCCGGACCGCGGCCACCTTCGTCGTGCCGACCGACCTGTCGCCGACGGTGGTGTGGGCCGCCCTGGACTGCCCCGGCGGCTGGGCCGTCATCGACCGGGACCAGGCCTTCGTGCTGGGCCGGTACGCCGTGGCCGTGGACGGCCTGCCGGAGCCCGACGACGAGTGCGTGGTGGTCGGACAGCCGGTACAGCGGGCGGGCCGCAAGGCGCTGGTCCGCTCGTCGCTCTACGCGCCCGACGGGGCCCTGCTGGCGCGCGCCGCGGCGACCTGGATCGCGGTGGCGGGCTGAGCCGGTCCGGTCACCGCGCGTGAGCGCGCCGGGCGGCCGTCCTGTGCCGCAGGTCACTGCCGAGCTGCAGTTTCGCCACCGGCGTACTGTCGCGGATGGGACGGCGTGTGTCATGCGACACGGAGCCGTGCCGCGAGTGCCGCGCCACACCGCACCGCGTAGCCTGGGACCCGGTTTTCTGAGTACTCGTTAAAGACGTGCGGAAGAGGCGAAAGAACCCGTGTCGACCCAGCACACCTCGGGCGCCGGCCCGACTGGACGCTCAGTTCAGGACAACCCACTGGCGAGCTTCGGTCCGAACGAGTGGATCGTGGAGGAGATGTACCAGCGGTACCTCGCCGACCCGACCAGCGTCGATCCGGCGTGGCACGACTTCTTCGCCGACTACAAGCCGGCCGACAGTGCCCCTGCCGCGGCCAAGGCCGCCGCTCCCGCCAAGCCGGCCGCGCCCGCGCAGCCCGCCGCGGTCCCGGCGGCCACCACCGCGGCTCCGGCGGCCCCCGCCGCCACGCCC
>NZ_ML660188.1:5104-332859 GCF_007483665.1 Catellatospora sichuanensis | reverse complement strand
CCGAAGGCGATCACCCCCGAGCCGGCGATCACCCCGCCGAACACGCTGGGCCTGCACCGCGTCATGTTCGCCGTCGACGACATCGAGGACACCCTCGCCCGCCTCCGCCCGCACGGCGCCGAACTCGTCGGGGAAGTGACGCGCTTCCAGGACAGCTACCTGCTCTGCTATCTGCGCGGACCGAGCGGCATCATCCTCGCGCTGGCCGAGCAGCTGAGCTGAGCTGAGCGGGGCGGGCGCTAGGCTGCCGACGCCGTCCGAGGGAACGTCTCGCGCAGTGCCGCGTCCAGCGGCCGGCCGGATACCGGCTCGATGAACAGCGGAGTGAGCAGCAGGTCGGCGAAGTAGGCCGGGTTGATGCCCGACTCCTTGCGGCCGAGGGCCTGCAGCGCGCCGCCGCACCGCATGGAGGCCCGGACGACGCCGCCGGGCAGGCGACCGACCCGGCGGCTCCGGCCCACCGCCTCCGCGATGCGCGCGATCATGTCGTGCCAGGTCAGGTTCTCGTCCGCGACCGGGATGTCCTGGCCGCTGGCCTGCTCGAGCGCGCCGACGGCGACTTCGGCCACGCTGCGCGCCGAGGTCGCCGCAGTCCCGCCGGCGGGGACGGCGAGCGGTGCCCGGGACCGGGCCCAGTTGTCGAGCGGCCCGGCCCAGTTCGGCAGCCGGTCGCCCGCCCGGCCGAAGACGAACGGCAGTTCGAGCACCGCGACCGGCAGGTCCGGACCGGCGGCCGCCCGTGCCTCCCGAGCCTGCTCGACCCGGCATCGGATGTAGGTGTGGCGGTCGGTGAGGCGCCACTGCGGATGCAGCCGATCGAAGTACGTGTAGTACGAGCCCATGACGACCCCGCGGGTGAGGCCCTCGGCGCGGGCCGCGGTGAACAGTCGCACCACCGGCTCGACCAGGTCGTGGCGGAACACCGGATGGATCGGCCTGCGCAGCGCCCGCTGCTCGTCCGTGCGGGCGGCGTGCACCACCCCGTCGTGACCGGCGAGCAGTGCCCGCAGCTCGTCGACCGACGCCGATGCGACGTCGAGCACATGGTCGACGCCCGGGCGGGCGGACCGCGCCACCGTGGTCGCGGCATGGCCCAGCTCACCCAGCACGTCGACGACATGGGCGCCGATCAGACCCGTTCCACCTACCACCAGAATTCTCACCGACGCATCGTCCACTCCGGACCTGGTCGCCTGTCAAGCGGGGCCCGGGTCACATAACCTGCCCGGCACGGGCGCCGGCGGCGTAGTCGCGCAGCTCCGCCGGAGCGTGGCGGTTCCTGGCCAGCCAGCGGTCCACGATCGCGGGTACCTGCTGCGGTGACTTCCAGTATGCGTGGCCGAGCCCGTGCAACGCGGACCGCTGGCACGGGACCGACGGCAGCGCCAGCGTGTCCTCGAGCACGTCCAGCACGGTGTCGTCGCCCAGGTCGATGGGCGCGATGTCGAAGAACATGAAGCAGGCGTGCTGCAGCTTAGGCAGGTGCCGTGGGTGCTCGACCTCGATCCGCGCGGCGAAGACCTCGGCGAACAACCTCACGATCGAGCGCAGCCCGCCGGTACGCAGCACCACCGGCACCCGCGGGGAGCAGAGCGCGTGCAGTTCGCCCCCGTCGACGATCTCGAGCAGACCCCGGGCGACCTGGTCGTCGGAGTGCGGCCGCAGCAGGGTGCCCGCGTTGCCGAACAGCTCCCGGATCCGTTGCGCCGCCGCCACGGGAGTGTCCTGGCCGGCATACCGGTCCAGCCACGCGTGGGGACGTCCGTCCCACGAGTCGTCGTCGGCGGGCCGGTCGAACAGGTACGCCAGCCACGCATCGAAGCCGTTCACGGCCTCGATTGAACCGGGCGCCGATGCTGCTGTCGAGCTGTTTCGGCACTCGGCGGCACGGTCAGCGGGTCCAGAAGTCGTGCGGATGGCGGCCCGGCCGGAAGCCGTACGACTCGACCATGGCCGCTGCTTCGCCGAACCCGAACGCGAGCCCGACAGGGTCGTGGGCGTCGCTGCCGAACGTGACCGCGCGACCGCCTTCCTGCCGCCACCAGCCGACGACCTCCGGATGCAGCGGCACCTTGGTGTTGACCTCCAGCGCACGGCCGCTGCCGGCGAGCGCCCGCAGCGCGTGCCGGTACTCGTCCTCGAAGGCGAGCGCATCGAACGGACCGGCCTGCGCCGGCCAGTAGCGGACCGGGTAGTCGATGTGGGCGAGCACGGAGAACACGTCACTCTGGCCGACCAGCCTGGCGATCTCCGCCAGGTACTCCCGTACGACGTCAGCGGCCTGCCGGTGCGGAAAGAGGCCTGGCGGCTCCGCGAACCCGTCCCCGTGCGGCAGGCAGTGCACGGAGCCGAGCACCCGCTCGAACCGGCCGGCGCCGAGCACCTCCGCCACGGCCGCGGCATGCCAGTGAGGTTCTCCCACCTCCAGGCCGCTCAGGATCCGCAGGCTCGGAAACCGCTCGCGACACCGTTCCACGGCCTCCAGATATCCCGCGACGTCGAAGGCCGGGGGAGTCAGCCGCCCGTCCGGCGCGGCCAAGCTCGCCAGATGCCCGCCGGGATCGAGCCCGTCGAGGTCGACGGTCCAGACCGTGTGGTCGAGGTGCTCGGTGAAGGCGATCGCGGGCAGCCCCAGCTCCACCGCCCGCGCGCAGGAGCCCTCCATCGAGCCCTTCGCGGAATCCCAGGACCACTCGCTGTGCACGTGGCCGTCCGCAGGTGACGTCACCGTTTCCACCGCTCCCCAGGCACTTCGATCATGCAGTCGCCCTGCAACCTTATCGAAATCCCGCCTTGACGGCTGTCCCGCCGCTGCCGGTCAGGCCTCGCCGAGTCCGGTGCAGTGGGCGATCGTCGCATCGTCGGCCGTCACCGCGTGGCGCGCCTCCGCCTGCCGGACCCGATCGATTATCGTGCCGGGTCCGTTCGTCGCCAGAACGGCCATGACCTCCGGCCAGTCGGCGAGCCGGAACCGGTCCACGATCCGGCTGGCTCCGTTGCTGAGCAGGACCGCACCCTTGAGCTCGCCGACCGGGCAGGCCCCGGTGATGGCTTCGGCCGCCGCTCGCGGGTCGTCCTTGGCCACCCAGAAGCCCCCTGGCCGGTTCCGGCGGGACCGCAGGTCATGCAGGATTCGCCGGTACTCGTCGCTGTTCTCGGCAATGCCCGTGAGCGCCGACTCGTACGACCGGCTGATGATCACCTCGCGGGGATCGTGCACGACCAGCGGCGTACCGTCCGCTCGGTCGAGCACGAGCACCGCGTCGCCTAGCACCAGGTGCTCGAGCAGGCCGTCGGACAGGCGCAGCATGGCCACGGTCGCCGACGGACTGATCGGGTCGGCGACGTCGCAGGTGTCCCGGTGCTCGTCGGTCACCTGCGCGATGGCTTCGGCGAGCACCGCGGAAAGGCTGCGGTCCCGCGTCGGCGACAGCAGGCCGAGGAGGCTGCCGCCCAGGCGGGCGGCGTACCAGGCCACACCGTGCCGGCAGGTCCGTTCGCCGCCGGGGATGCCCGCACCGTCGATCAGCACCGCCGCCGTCGGCGTGGCGCCCGTGAAGTCTTCGTTCACCCGGCCGGCCCGTGCCGTGGCGGTTGCCATCCTCACCCTCATGTCCTGCCGCCCTCCTGCAGGTTCAGGCGTCGAATCTAACGGTTTACGACGGCGATCGGTGGGTACGAGGCTGTTCGGCGTCGGCGCGAGGAGGCTGCCACCGATGCGAGTCACGCACGCCACGGTCGTCGAGGGCGACGTCTGCACTGTGCGGATAGCAGGCGATGTCGACATGTCGGAAGTCGAAGCGGTCGCCGCCTGGTTGCGTGCGGCGGTCGACACATCAGGTTGCGACGTCGTCGAGGTCGACCTCGCCGATACGGGGTTTCTCGACTCCATGGGCATCGCCGGGCTGGTGCGCGCACACGACCACGCGCGCGAACGCGGAGTGCGGCTGCGGTGCGTCAACGTCCAGCCGTGGGTGCTGCGTGTCTTCCAGGTCGCCGGGGTGGCCGACCATCTGGACATCGGCTGACACCTGCGCCACGGCTGGCGACGTTCCGGCAGGTAGGGGTAGGTGGAAGGCGCGGCGATCTGCCACAGCCCGGTGGCCGGCGGCTGCTCACGGTCGCGCCGGTCGGCGGGTCGGCGGGTCGAGCATGGGGCAGGATGATGAGCGGCCGACGTTCGTCTCTGATCCGACCGGGGGAGCTGGTATGAGTGGCCAAGTCCCTTGCCTGACTCCGTGAACACATCCCGGCCCCCGACCGCCGAACCGCCGGACGCCCCTGGCCTGACGGCAGCCGACGACACCCTCGACCAGGTTCCCGACCCGCAGTACGTCGCAAGCCTCACCCGGGTGCGGGTCGCCGCGGGTGCGCTGTACCGGGACCGGCAGGGTCACGTGCTGGTCGTCCAGCCGTCGTACAAGGACACCGCGGAGATACCGGGCGGGGCGCTGGAGCCCGGCGAGTCGCCGCGGCAGGCCTGCCGCCGGGAGGTCCTCGAGGAACTCGGGATCGACCTGCCTGTCGGTGACCTGCTTTGCGTCGACTGGACGCCGCCACGACCGCACTGGGACGGCGCCCTGACGTTCGTCTTCGACGGCGGTGAGCTCACCGAAACCGATACCGGGGGCATCCGGCTGGAACCGGGTGGCGAGATCAGCGGCTGGCGGTTCGTCGCCGCGGCCGACCTCGACACGGTCATGGTGGCAAGGCTGGCACAGCGCATCCGCGCCTGCCTCACCCAGGCGTCGGCCGGAACCTACCTGGAGTCCGGCCATCCGCCGACGCCTTGAGCCAGGCCGTGACACTGACCCGCAGGTCTCCAGGAGAGTGCTCGCTGCGGTGGTCGGGTGTGGAGCCGGTCAGCGTGGGACGATGCGGGTCGTCGTGGTCCGCGCGGGCGCGGCCGTCATCGGATCGACGTACTGCGCCCCGTAACCGCTGTACTTGGTCCGGTAGGCGTCGTCGATCCGGGTGTTGACGCCGGGATCGGGCTCGGCGACGAAGGCGACGTCCTTGTCGATGCCGGCGGCACGGATGTGCCCTTCGTGCCTCGCCTTCGCCGCTCGGTACCAGCGGCCCTCGGGGCCGCGGTAGGACCGGACGTACAGGTCGTCACCGCTGCGTACCACCCAGATCGTGGTCGGTGTGCGCAGCGTGCCGTCCCGTCGCCGGGCCGCGATGTCCAGCTCGTCGGCGGCGCCGATGCGGTCTAGTTCCTCGTTTGTCCAGGTGGTGGTCATCGAAGCGGCCTCCCTGTCTGCGATCGAGGCGGGGTCGGTCAGTGACCCCGCGGCACGATCTCGTCGATACGGCTCAGCACGACCTCGGCGGCGGGGCGGTTCCCCCGTGCACCACTTCGACGCTACGTGCCTGGGCCGCGTCGTGAGAGGTCGTCCGGCCAGGCCGTTCGCGCAAGCGGCCGCAGTCGGCCGTTGGGGGTCTTGCGCGTCGTATCCACGTCCAGGATTATCCGAGGGTCGGATTCGGCAGAGCCGAGGGGAGCCCACGTGGACAGCAGTGTGCGACACCAACCGAGAGTCGCCTTCGACGCGGCGAGGATTCTCGTCGACATGTCAGGTGCCGACGCCGGCCTGTTCGCGTGGTACGGGGATCAGCTCGCGGTCCTGCTCGGGCCGTCCTACCGGCGCGAGCTGCTCGCCACCCGAAACGAGGTCGTTTCTTCGCCGCGCGTCAATGCGCGCGACGTCGAAGGGGGCAAGTGGCGGGTCAGGCTCGAAGACGTGCTGCGTGCCAGGCCGGACGTCGCCGAAAGCCTCCACCAGTTGACGCTGTCGGCCCGCGTGAGGCTTCCGCGGGTCGGCTGACGCCCCGGCGAGCAGCGAGGCCGTCAGCTCGGCATCTGCTCAGACAGCTGCGTGGGTCGATCGACGCGCGGCGGTAAGCGGCCGGTGCCGCATGCTGCCCAGGGCCGGATTCACGGCGCGTGCTGGTCCACCGTGCCTGCGGTCGCCGTCCAGGAGACGGACGAATGCTGCACCACCCTCCGTGATGGACCCGGCGTCATCGTCCATGCCGATATGTTTCGGAGCGCATCCGAAACTTTCGAAGACGCCTAGGGGAGCGCCGGCGGTTGTCGCACGGCGGCCGGGGTGGTGTACACCGTCGATCGCGCTCTTCGTCGGTCTGCCGAGGAGCAGCTCATTCTGACCTGTGGCACGCCGGTCGCGTTTTCGGATCGCTGCTTGTCCAGTCCGGGTCGGTGCAGGGGCGACA
Organism: Catellatospora sichuanensis; assembly: GCF_007483665.1. Taxonomy (GTDB): domain Bacteria; phylum Actinomycetota; class Actinomycetes; order Mycobacteriales; family Micromonosporaceae; genus Catellatospora; species Catellatospora sichuanensis. The sequence goes on along the minus strand of NZ_ML660188.1, from coordinate 326,622 downwards.
GCCGCGGGCTCCGACCCTCGCCACGCGTCGATAGAAACGTTTCCGGAATTTCGTTGAAACCTTCCCTTGAAAACGCCGAAATGTTGTGGGAGCGTATCCATCGATAGACGTGAGCGCGCTCACGGGCAGGTTCCGATGTGACGTCGATTCCGACTCCCTGCGGCGAACGCCCTCCGGTCCTTCGAGAGCCGGCGCCGCATCCACGACGTGACCAGGCCGACCCGTGTCGCCGAGCGAAACCGCCCCCAAGCGGCAAGGAGGAGCCCGCATGCGGACTGTCCCAAGGAGAAGATCGGCGATCGCGGTCGTCGCTTCCATCGTCCGAATCGGAAGGAGGCCCGCGGCGGCCGCCGGTACGGGCCGTTCGACGATGCGTTCGACGGTCGTCGCACTGACGGTGACGGCGCTCGCAGTCGCCGGCGCGGTGACGGTGGTGGCGACGACCGCGCCCGCCGAAGCCGCCGCGCTCGCCGCGGCCGTCGAGGACGAGGGCGCCGACTGCCCCGTGACGCTGCCCGGCACGCTGACCGCCAACGCCAAACTCCCCGATCCGTTCAAGAAGCTGGACGGCACGCGCATCACCGCCAAGTCCGACTGGCGGTGCCGCCGCGAGGAGATCAAGAAGCTGGCGGAGCGGTACGTCTACGGCGAGAAGCCCGCCAAGCCGGCGAGCGTCACCGGAACGGTCTCGGGCACCAACATCACGGTGAACGTGACGCACAACGGCAGGAGCTCCAGCTTCTCGGCCGGCGTCCAGTTGCCCAGCGGATCCGGGCCCTTCCCGGCCGTCGTCGTGCTGGGCGGGTTCGGCGCGGACACCGCCGCCATCCGGGCCGCCGGTGCCGCCGTCATCAACTACGACCCGTACGCGGTCGGCAGGGAGGGCACGCCCCGCACCAACAAGCAGGGCGCGTTCTACACCATTTACGGCGCCACCAGCAGCACAGGGCTGCTGATGGCCTGGTCGTGGGGCGTCAGCCGGATCATCGACGTCATCGCGCAGTCGGGCGGCAGCATCCTCAAGGCGGACGCGATGGGCGTCACCGGCTGCTCGCGATTCGGCAAGGGGGCCTTCGTCGTCGGTGCGTTCGACCAGCGCATCGCACTGACCATGCCGATCGAGTCGGGCAGTGCCGGAGTGCCGATCTTCCGGGGGATTCCCGGCGAAGGCGCGCAGAGCCTGAGCAGCGCCTACGGTGAGCAGCCGTGGCTGGGCGACGCGTTCGGCTCCTTCACCGGCAGCCCGAACACGCTGCCGGTGGACACCCACCAGATGGTGGCCATGGTGGCGCCGCGCGGTCTGTTCATCATGGACAACCCGCACATCGTCAACCTGGGGCCCAAATCCGCCAGCGTGGCGGCGCTGGGCGGGGCGGAGGTCTACAAGGCCATCGGCGCGGGGGAGAACATCACCTACTGGTCCGACATCCAGAACGGCAGCCACTGCGCCAACCGGCCGGAATGGTCCACGCCGCTGCAGCAGAACATCCAGAAGTACCTGCTGAAGACCGGCAACGCCCCGGGCGCGATCAGGATCTCGAGTCGGGCGGCAGGCAACCTCGCCGAGTGGCGGGACTGGCAGACCCCCACGCTGACCGACGGCCCGAGCACGCCGCCGTCCCCGAGCGCACCGCCCTCGCCGAGCACGCCGCCCTCGCCGAGTGCCCCGCCGTCACCGAGTACGCCGCCCTCGCCCAGCGCTCCGCCGTCGCCGAGCGTGTCGCCGCCCCCGCCCGGAGGCTGCTCGGCGACCGGAACCGTGCAGACCCAGTGGGCCACCGGTTACGTCATCCAGCCCGTCGCGGTCACCAACAACGGCACGTCGACGATCAACGGCTGGACGCTGACGTTCACCCTGCCGGCCGGACACACCATCACCGGCTCTTGGAACGCCACCGTGACGGCCAGCGGCCAGACCGTGACCGCCCGGAACGTGGCCTTCAACGGCACCATTTCGCCCGGTGGCTCGGTGGCCAACTTCGGCTACCAGGTCAGCCGGCCCAGCGGCAACACCCAGCTGCCGACCGGATACACCTGCACCGCGTCGTGAGCACGCGGCCGGGTGGGGCCGGATCCGTCCGGTCCCACCCGGCCGACTGCGACAACCGGGACGCCCGCGCCGGACCCGCGCATTCCGCTACCGCTGTCAGTGCACCCGCGGGTCGATGTGGAACTTGGGTCCGGGGCCGGCGCCGGGAATGCGCCGGCCGGCGAGCACAGCGCCGACCTGGTCGAGGCCGACCGTGGCGGCGACGAGTGGCCGCGGGTCGACCCGTCCCGCCGCATACGCCGCGATCGTCGCGGCGAGTCCGGGCGAGGCGGACAGGACTCCGACCGCGGTGACGTCCTTGAGTGCCAGCCGACGGGTGTCGATATTGCTGGCGGTGCCGGCCAGGCCGATGTAGACGACACGGCCGGCTGGTTCGACGAGGTCGAGCGCTTTCGCCGGTATGTACGCGGCGTTGGTGGCGTCGATGACCGCGTCGAAGGGGAGATCGGGCAGGTGCTGCTCGGTCCAGGCGCCGGTGAAGCCGAGGGAGCGGGCGAAGGCCAGCGACTCGTCGGTCTGGCCCATGAGGTGCACCTCGGCGCCGGCGGCGCGGGCGAACATCGCCGTGAGCAGGCCGATGGTGCCGGGCCCGAGGATGAGCACCCGGTCGCCCGGCACCAGCGCAGCGGCCTGTGCTGCGCGCAGGGCGTTGCCGCCCGGTTCGACGAGCGCCCCGAGGATCGGATCGACCCCGCCGGGCAGCTCGTGCAGCGACGTGACCGGCACGGCCACCTGCTCGGCCAGGGCACCGGGACGGCCGCCGCGGATGCCGACCTCCTGCCGGTGCGCGCACACGTGCTGGTGCCCGCGCGCGCAGCGTCGGCACGTGCCGTCGCCGAGCATCGTGTCGCCCATGACGCGCCGGCCGAGCCAGACCGGGTCCACGCCGGCGCCCACGGCGCGTACGACACCGGCCCATTCGTGGCCCAGCCGCATCGGGAACCGGGCGTGCCCGTCGTGCAGGTAGGCCATCTCGCCGGTGAAGAACTCGACGTCGGTGCCGCAGACGCCGACCCGTTCGACGTCCACGACGACCTCGCCCGCGGCCGCTCGCGGGGCGGGCACCTCCTGCACCGAGCACTCGCCCGGCGCGGTGAGCACCGCCGCGCGCATCGTCGGGGCGCTCACCGCGGTCCGTGATCGCGCAGCAGCCCGTCGATGACGTCCTGCAGTGGCGCGACCAGGTCCTGCGGGCCGGCCGAGGAGAGGGGTTCCAGGCCGGTCGAGGAGCGCAGCAGGACGATCCCGAAGCTGGTGGCCAGCGCCATCTGCGCCCTGAGCATGAGCCGGTCGCCGTCGGGGTGGCCGGGCCGCCAGCCCGCTGCCGAGGCCAGGCGCTCGGCGAAGGACCGCACGGTGTTGCGCCGGATCTGATCGGCCCGCTCGTCGCCGGAGGAGCGCAGCAACAGCAGGAACTGGTTCGGCCGGCTGCCGAGGCCGGTCCCGGCGAGCTGCTCGGCGATGACATGTGGCAGCCGGTCGAGCGTCACGTCCTGGGCCACCGCGTGGCTGAGCTCGTCGACCGCGCCGGCCAGGCAGGCCTCGAACAGGCCTTCCTTGGACGTGAAGTAGCGGCTGATGAGCGCGACGTTCACGCCGGCCTCGTCGGCGATGTCGCGCACGGTGGTGCCGGTGTATCCGTCGGCGGCGAAGCGGCGGCGGGCGGCGTCCAGCAGCAGCTGCCGGGTGCCGGCCGAGTCACGGCGGCGTGGCCCGGACGGGTTTTCGCCAGCGGTGGAGGTGCGCAGACTGCTCGTCGCCATGGATTCCTCTCGCTCCCGAACCAGGATAGCGGCCCGGGAACGTGACGTAAACAACTGCTTACAAGTGATGTAAACAACTGTTGACCGCCGGGACGGCGGGTAATACTCGGCAAGTCAGCAGATGTTTACAACATGCCCAGGGGGCGTTTCATGACCCAGACCATCGTGGGGCCGGGCAGCGCCGGCGTCACCGGGGACGAGCCGGGTGCACCGGACGGCCGTCGTACCAACGGCAGCATGCTGGTGCTGTACCTGGCATTGGGCGGCCTGGCCTTCGCGGTGCTGCAGTCACTGGTCGCCCCGGCGATGTCCACCATCGCGCGCGACCTGAACGTCACCACCGCCAGCGCGAGCTGGATCCTCACCGCATACCTGCTCTCGGCGTCGGTGCTGACGCCCATCCTCGGCCGCCTCGGCGACATGGTCGGCAAGCGCCGCGTCCTCATCGCCGTGCTCGCCGTCCTCGCGCTGGGCACCCTGCTCGCCGCCCTGGCCCCGAACCTGGCCGTACTGATCGTCGCGCGGGCCCTGCAGGGCGCGGCGGGCGCCATCATGCCGCTGTCGATCGGCATGGTCCGCGACGAGCTCGCCCGGGAGAAGGTCAGCGCCACGGTCGGCCTGCTGTCGGCGATCTTCGGCGTCGGCGCGGGCGTCGGCATCGTGGCCGCCGGCCCGATCGTCGAGCACCTGTCCTGGCACTGGCTGTTCTGGCTGCCCCTGGTGCTCGTCGTCATCGCGCTGCTCGGTGCGATCTTCGGCATGCGGGAGTCGCCGGTGCGCAAGCCCGGCAAGCTCGACCTGCTCGGCACGGCCATCCTGTCGATCTCGCTGGTTTCCCTGCTGCTGGCCATCAGCAAGGGCCAGTCCTGGGGCTGGGCCTCGGCGAACACGATCGGCCTGCTCGCCGTCGGCGTGGTCACCATGATCCTGTTCGTGGTGGTCGAGCTGCGGGTCGGCGAGCCGCTCGTCGACATGCGCCTCATGAAGATCCGCGGCGTATGGGCCACCGACCTCGTCGCCCTGATCCTCGGCTTCGCCATGTTCGGCTCGTTCCTGCTCGTGCCGACCCTGCTGCAACTGCCCGCCGCAACCGGCTACGGCTACGGCAAGTCGGTGTCCGAGGCGGGCCTGTTCCTGCTGCCCACCGTCGTGTCGATGGTGCTGTTCGGCCCGCTGGCCGGTCTGCTGGTGCGCAAGTTCGGACCGAAGCTGCCGATGTTCCTCGGCGCGATCGCGGTCGTCGCCGGGTTCGCCCTGCCCGCCATGGTGCACAACGTGGAGTGGCAGGTCATCGTTTCCGGGCTGCTGGTCGGCGCGGGCATCGGCCTGGCCTTCGCGGCCATGTCCAACGCCATCATCGAGAGTGTGCCGGCCACCCAGACCGGTGAGGCCACCAGCGTCAACACCATCGCCCGGACCATCGGCAGCAGCATCGGCGCGGCCGTCGTCGCCGCCGTCATCACGTCGAACAGCACCCCGCAGGGTCTGCCCACCGACGCGGCGTTCAGCACCGGGTTCTGGGTCTGCGCGGGCGTCGCCGTGCTGGCCCTCGCCGCCACGCTCGCCCTGCCCTCGGCGCACCGCCGCCACGAGCAGGCCGTGGCCACCGGGGTCGCTGACCTCCCGCCCGAGCCCGCCGAGCTGCACCTGCCCCACCTGCACCCCGGACCGGCACCTTGCCCAAGCCGAGGCGTGCCGAAAAAGGTCATGCACCTTCGCTACGGTGCCGGGATGAGGGGCACCTCCGACATCGCGGTTCGCATGACGACCCGGCTCTGGCGCGTCGTCGACGCCACCATCGACAACACTGTGTCGATCGCCGCGGACGACGGTGATCCCGACGGGCTCGTGCCGACCGGTGAGCGCATCCGGAGAGCCGGCTGGCGGCAGGTCGCCGGCTGGACTCCGCAGACACCTGACGGCGATTGGCCGGGCGACGAGGAAGCGGTCTCCGTGGCCCTGTCGGCTGCCGAGTGGGCCTTCGTGCTGGCGGAACTGGACCGGTGGAACGCCGTGTCGGCCCGGCTGGGCGACGAGTACGGCGTCCGGTACGGCCGCGCGGCCCGCCAGACGGTGCGTGATCAGCTTCCCTGAGCAGGTCGGGACGGCAGCCTGCCTGGAAGGCATGCGGCGGGATCGCCCCGTCGGGTGGCGGCCTGCGGGCACACGAGCGGGCGCTCCTAGGATGTGCAAGCCAATTGGACATTCGGTCGGCTGCCAGCGACGGCGGCGGTGGGAGGCAACTCAGTGGTGCGGCTGGGAGTGCGGCGACGCGTACGCGTCTGGTTCGACGGCACGATGGACCGAGGCACCCCCGCGCTCATCGGCTGGCTGGGTCTGGCGTCGCTGACCCTGATCAGTGTCGTGACCGGACTCTCGGCCCTGCTCGCGTCGAAGGAGACCAGCAGGGACGGCGGCTGGACGGCCGTGCTGTGGCGCAGTGTGCTGCGCACCCTGGACCCGGGCACCATGGGCGCCGACGACGGCGGGCTGGTGTACCTCGCGCTGATGCTGCTTGTCACCATCGGCGGCATCTTCCTCGTCAGTTCGCTGATCGGCGTGCTCACCACCGGCCTCAACGACTCCATCACCAACCTGCGCAAGGGCCGGTCGCCGGTCATCGCCCAGGGCCACATCGTGGTGCTGGGCTGGTCCGATCAGGTCTTCACCGTCGTGGCCGAGCTGGCCGCGGCCAACCGCAGTTCCCGCCGCAGCAGCGTGGTCGTGCTCGCCGACCGGGACAAGGTCGAGATGGAGGACCAGATCCGCGCCAGGGTCGGCGACACCGGCCGCACCCGGGTGGTGTGCCGGTCCGGCAGCCCGCTCAAGCGCACCGACCTCGACCTGGTGAGCCTCGACACCGCCCGGGCGGTGATGGTGCTGTCGCCGACCGGCGACGATCCCGACATCGACGTCATCAAGGTGCTGCTGCTGCTCAACAACCGCCCCTGGCCTCCGGCGCGGCCGCACGTGGTCGCCGCGGTGCAGGAGTCGGCCAACGTCGCCGCGGCGAAGCTCGCCGCCGGACGGCACGCGCTGATCGTCGACGCCGACGACATCGCCGTACGCATGGTCGTGCAGTCACACCGGCAGTCGGGCCTGTCGACGGTCTGCACCGACCTGCTCGACTTCGCCGGCAACGAGATCTACATCAGAGCCGAGCCATCGCTGGCCGGACGGGCGTACGGCGACATCCTCGGCGCGTTCGAGGCGGGCGCGCCGATCGGGCTGCGCCGCGCCGACGGGGCCATCGCGGTCAACCCGCCGATGGACACCGTCCTGACCGACGGCGACGAGGTCATCCTCATCGCCGAGGACGACCTGCTGATCGAACTGGCCGCGACCCCGTCCCGGGTGCACGCCGACGCGATCGTGCTGGTGCCCGACAGCAAGCGGGCGCCGGACCGGACCCTGATGGTCGGCTGGAACTCGCGCGCCGACCGGGTGCTGGACCTGCTGGACCGCTTCGCCGAGCCGGGCTCGGCCCTCGACGTGGCGGCCCCGCAGCTGCCGGAGGAAGCCGTCGCGGCCGACCGGGCGAACCTCACCGTCGGCTACAAGCGGTGCCAGCCGACCAGCCGCCGTGACCTGGAGGGCATGGAGCTGGGCGGCTACCAGAACATCATCGTCATGTCGGACGATGCCGCCGAGCCCGACCGCGCCGACGACCGCACCCTGGTCACCCTGCTGCACCTGCGCGACATCGAGGTCAACCTCGGCGAGCCGTACTCGATCGTCACCGAGATGAACGACGACGGCAACCGCGAGGTCGCCCAGGTCACCAAGGCCGACGACTTCGTGGTCTCGGCCCGGCTGATCAGCCTGCTGATGACGCAGCTGGCCGAGAACCGGCACCTGTACGAGGTGTTCGCCGACCTGTTCGACGCGTCCGGCGCGGAGATCCACCTCAAGCCGGCGGGTGACTACGTGCAGCCCGGCGCGGAGGTCACCTACGCGACGGTGGTGGAGTCGGCCCGGCGGCGGGGCGAGTCGGCGATCGGCTACCGCTGCCGCGACGACGCCGACCAGCCGCCGTGCTACGGGGTCGTGCTCAACCCGCGCCGGTCCCGCCTGGTCCGGCTGGAGGCCGCCGACAGCGTGATCGTGATCGCCACGGACTGAGTCGCGTGTCCGCAGGGTCGTGGCCGCGGCCGCCACGGCCCTTGTCGCAAAGCGTTACGCTGCCGCCCATGTCAGACTCAGCGCCGCAGTATCGGCAACCGGCTCAGCCCACCGGCGCGCCCACCGGAACGCAGCCGCCGACGGGCCCCTCGGCAGCCACCCGACGGGTCGGGCTGCTCGGCAAGGTCCTGATCGGATTGTCCGGGGTCGCCTGGCTGCTGACGGTCGTGGTCACCGGGTTCGTGGTGGTCGCCCTGCTGAAGGGCGAGCTGGAGGGTATGGCGGTCCTGTCGGGCATCATCATGGTCGCCATCGCGCTGGGCGTCGCGGTGCTGATCACCGGCGTGACCCTGCTCTATCTGTACCTGGCCCGACGACGCCGCCGATAGCGACGTCAGCTGTGCCGCCCCGGTTCTCCCGGCGGCATCAGGATCAACGCGTGGTTCTTCGGGCCGCGGAAGCCGAGTTCGATGTGTTCGGCCTGGCCGCCGAGGGCGCGATGGTGCGCGGTGATCGCGGCGAGCAGTTCGTCGCGGCCCAGTTTGCGGTCGCGGTCCCAGAAGTTGCAGCAGGGCACGACTAGCACGGGACGGACCAGCGCCGAGTCCACCACCTCGCGCAGCGCCTCGTCCGGGTGCAGGCCCACGACCAGGTCGTAGTAGTCGGCCAGCGTGGCCAGGTAGGGCTCGGCCCGGGCGGGGACGCCTTTGAGCGTCCAGCCGCGGGGGTCGACGACCTCGGCCTCCAGGCCGAACCGCTTGCGCAGCAGCCGGGTCAGCATGCCCTGGCCGCCGGCCACGTCGGCGACGTAGCGGGCCTGCGGGAACCGGGCGGTCACGAACTCGGCGAGCACGTCGAAGCGGGTCTCGTCGCCGTGGAAGCGGTGGCGGGTCATGCGGCCAGTGCCGCGTACCGGCCGCCGACCTCGACGAGGTTGCGGTGCGAGCCGGATTCGAGGATGCGGCCGTGGTCGAGAACGGCGATCTGGTCGGCGTCGCGCACGGTCGACATCCGGTGCGCGATGGTGATCGTGGTGCGCCCGCGGCTCAGCTCGTCGAGGGCGCGCTGCACGGCCCGTTCGGTCTGGGTGTCCAGGGCGCTGGTGGCCTCGTCCAGCACCAGGATGCGCGGGTCGCGCAGCAGCGTACGGGCGATGGCCAGGCGCTGCTTCTCGCCGCCGGAGAAGCGGTGTCCGCGCGAGCCCACGACGGTGTCGTAGCCGTCGGGCAGGCCGACGATCAGGTCGTGGATCTGCGCGGCGCGGGCCGCCTGCTCGATCTCGGCGTCGGTGGCGCCGGGTTTGACGTAGCGCAGGTTCTCCCTGATCGTCGTGTGCAGCAGGTAGGTCTCCTGGCTGACGACGCCGACGATGCCGGCCAGGTCGGCCAGCCGCAGGTCGCGCAGGTCGACGCCGTCGACGGTGATCCGGCCGGCGGAGGGGTCGTAGAGCCGGGAGATCAGCGCCGCGATGGTGCTCTTGCCCGAGCCCGTCTCGCCGACCAGGGCCAGTGACGTGCCGGCGGGCACGTCGAGGCTGACGCCCGCCACGGCGGCGGTGCCGCTGCCTGGGTAGGCGAAGGTGACGTCCTGCAGGCGCAGGTGGCCGGCGACGCGGGCGGGGTCGAGCTCGACCGGGTGTGCCGGGTCGTCGACGTCGACCGGCAGGTCGAGGTATTCGAAGATGCGCGCGAACAGGGCCAGTGAGCTGGTCAGCGAGACGCCGACGTTGAGCAGGCCCATCAGCGGCCGGAACAGGTTGGCCTGCAGCGCGGTGAAGGCGACCAGGGTGCCGATGCTCAGCGTGCCGGCGGTCGCAGGCAGGCCCGCGGTGAGGTAGATGACCGCGGGGATGGCGGCGAAGAGGACGCTCATCGAGGCCATCCGCCAGCGCCCGGCCAGCTCGGAGCGCAGCTCCAGTTCGATGAGGCGGCCCGACGACGCGGTGAAGCGTTCGACCAGTGCGGGGCCGGTGCCGGTGGTCTTGCTCAGCTGGACGCCGCTGATCGACAGTCCCTCGTCGATCGTGACGTTGAGGTCGGCCAGTTCACGCTGGCGCTGCGCGGTGATCGTGCGGCGCATGCGGGCGACCCGGCGGGTCAGGTAGACGGCCGGGGGCACCACGACCAGCGAGACCAGCGACAGCCGCCAGGACAGCGCGGCCATGGCCACGGCGGTCGCGACGGTGGTGGTCAGGTTCGAGGCGATGGAGGTCGCGGTCGAGGTGACCACGGACTGCATACCGCCGATGTCGTTGGTGATGCGTGACTGCACCTCGCCGGTGCGGGTGCGGGTGAAGAAGGCGATCGACTGTCGGTGCAGGTGGGCGAAGACGTCGGTGCGCAGCCGGTGCATGATCTGCTGCCCGACGGTGGTGGAGATCCAGGTCTGCACCACGCCGAGCGCCGAGGTCAGCGCGGCGACGGCGACCATGCCGAGCACCAGCCAGACCAGCAGGGTCAGGTCGGCCCGGGGGAGCGCTACGTCGATGACCTCGCGCAGCAGGAACGGTGCGGCCATGGCGATCACGGACGAGGCCACGATGATCGCGGTGACCACGGCGAGCTGCCCGCGGTGGGCGGTGAACAGGCTGCCGATGCGGCGCAGCGAGACCTCGCGGGCCTGCGCCTTCTCCTCGGCGGTCACGGTGTGCGGGCCGCCGCGGCGGCCTCCTCGTTCCATGGGTGGGCTGTCCAACGGGTGGTTCCTTCCGTGTGCGAATGCTGAGGTTACCTCAACATGAGGTTACAACCGCAATCGCTGGTACCGTATTCCCGTGGACGAGCACGAGGAAGCGGGCCTGTCGGAGGCCTTCTGGGCAGTCGCCCGCCGCCTGCGGCACCTCACCAAGGACGCGCTGGCCCCCTGGCAGATCACCCCGTCGCAGTCGCGGGCGCTGAACGTGCTCGGCCGCCAGGAGGCGCTGCGCCTCAACGAGCTGGCCGAGCAGCTGCGCATCGCCCCCCGCTCGGCCACCGAGGTCGTCGACGACCTGCAGGCCCGTGGCCTGGTCGAGCGCCGCGCCGACCCCGCCGACCGCCGGGCGACGCTGGTGGCGCTCACCGGTCCGGGTCGCGACACCGCCCAGGCGATCGAGGTGGCCAGACGCGCCGAGGCCGACCGCTTCTTCAGCGCCCTTGATCCGGACGACCGCACTCAGCTCGGCAACATCCTGCGCAAACTCACCTAGCCGGCCCAAGCAAGGGCTTGCGCCTGTGCTGCGAAAGAAGCCGGTCAGCGTGCCGTCATCTGGCACGCTGACCGGCTTCCGGTCCGTTGGGGTGTTACGCGGCCGCGAGACCGCGCTCCACCGCCGCGATGATCTGCGGCCGCAGCTCTTCCGGCTTGATGATCGCGTCCACCGAGCCGACCTGCACGGCGCGCTGGATGCTGTGCACGCCGTCGAACTCGGCGGCCACCTCGCTCAGCTTCTCCGCCCGGACCGAGGCCCGCACGTCGAGCAGCTGCCCGACCAGCGCCGCCTTCTCGCCGCCGGTCGCGGTCGTGATACGGGTCTCCAGGTCGGCCACCCGCGGGTCCTTGGCGGTACGCGCGTTGACGTCACCGGCGAACACCACGGCCGCCGCCGGCGCACCGCCGAGCACCGAGGCGAACGAGCCCTCCAGGGCGAGCACGGTCATGTTCGGGTTGAGCGCCTTGGAGAACACCACGAACGCGCCGCCGTGATACCGGGAGATCACGCAGAACACGATCGGGCCGCGGAAGTTCACGATCGCCCGGCCGATCTCCGCGCCGTACTCCAGCTGCAGCTTGCGCATCGACTCCGGCGAGCCGTCGAACCCGGACAGGTTCGCCAGCACGACCAGCGGACGGTTGCCGCTCGCGGCGTTGATCGCCCGCGCGGCCTTCTTCGACGACTGCGGGAACAGCGTGCCCGCGGTGTAGGTGTCGGGGCCGTCGGTGGGCGGGAACCCGCGCCGCGGCACCGAGCGGGACTCGATGCCCAGCAGGCACACCGGGATGCCGCCCAGGTGCACGTCCTGCACGACCGTCGTCTCGGCGTCGGCCATGCCCGCCCAGCGCTCCAGGATCGTGTGGTCCTGGTCGGCCAGCGCGCGCATCAGGGTGCGGATGTCGAACGGCTTCTTGCGGTCGGGGTTGTGCTCCTTGGAGAAGATCTGCCCGACGGTCGTGAAGTCGCTGTCCGGCACCGAGTGCGGGAAGGAGGAGATGTCACGGTCGGCCGGATCGGTGGTGGCCGCCCGGCGCGGGCCGGCCTCACCGGGCGCGATGTAGGTGTGGTCGTGGTGCGCCATCAGCACGCCCTGCGCGGCGCGCAGGTCCGGGGCCCAGTACTGGGCCTGGCCGTTGGGGCCCATCACCCGGTCGTAGCCGCCGATGCCGAAGTTGTCCTCGGCGGACACACCGCCGGAGAAGTCCAGCGACTGCTTGCCGGTCAGCACCATCGCCGAGTCCGGGGTCATCACCAGGATGCCCTTGGTGTGCATCAGCATGGTGGCCTCGGCGTTCCAGTACGGCTGGGCGCCGACCGTGATGCCCGCGACCACGATGTTGATCTCGCCGCCGTCCTGGGTGAACTCCACGATCCGCTTCAGGGCCGCGGCCACCCAGTCCATGTTCTCGGTGCCGGAATCCATCGAGATCCGGGCCCCGGCCGACAGCGCGAACCAGTCGAGCGGCACACGCATGCGCTCGGCCAGGTTCAGCGCCGCGATGATCCGCGCGCACTCCGGCTCGGACAGCGCACCCAGCGCCTTGGTCGGGTCGCCGAGCAGCACCACCCGGGTGACGCCCTCGGGATAGCGCTCGGTCGGTGTGCTGACCACACCGGCGACGATGCCCGCCTTGTTGCGCCCCTTGGGCCGCTCCACCGGGGCCAGCTCGCCCGTGTCGTCGAGGTCGTACTCGGTGAACGTGCCGTTGCGGCCGGCCAGCAGGCCGGTCAGCTCGTACGGGTAGGTCGTGCCGCGGCGGCGTGCCGACAGCACCTTCTGCCGGTAGTCGTCCAGCGGCTCGATCGGCTCCGTCGTCGGCTCGGTGACCGACATCCGCATGCCCGCGTCGAAGGACACCTCGACCGCGACGTCGCCCACCTCGCCGGTGAGCGCGTCGCGCTGACGGCCCAGCACCAGCACCTGCTCCAGGCCCGCCCCGGCCGTACGCGGCAGCACGCGCTGGATGACCGCGTTGAGTTCCTCGACGGTCAGCTCGCTCGACGGCCAGACGTACAGGGTGATCCGGTTGGTGTCGAGCCGCTTCTTGGCCGGACGCCGCGCCTGGACCTTGCGGATCGCGTCCAGACAGCCGTCCAGCATGCCCTCCAGGGCGGGCAGCGCCAGCACCCGGCCCTCGGCGTCGCGTAGCGGGGTCAGGTCGCGGACCTGCGCCATCGCCGCCAGGCGCTCGTCGGCCGGGTTGTCCGGTGCGACGCAGCGGAAGAGGTAGACCTCTTCGTCGATCGACGGCAGGCGGGTCAGGTCGAAGTTGCGCAGCCGCGGCAGCTGCAGGCGCTCGGCGATCTGCGGGTGCAGCCCGCGGATGACCCGGTCCTCGCCCTGTCCCGGCCGGAAGGTGAAGTGGTGGTGCATGGCGGCGCCGGTCGGCCCGGCCACCGACACCGTGACCCGCTGGAGCACGTCCAGCAGCCCGGCGCGGTCGAGCACCTCGCGCAGGGTGGTGGCCATGGTGTCCGCGTCGGGCTGGTCGGCCCACGTCAGGTAGACGTCGGCGAAGGACGCCCCGTCGACGAGTCCGGCGGTCTTGCCCAGGGCGGCGGGCAGCTCGGCGAAGTCGGTCGCCGTCGAGATCAGCCGGAAGCGCTCGCCGTCGTGGTCGTACGCCGCGGTGAAGAACGTGTGCCCGGCCACCTCGACGCAGCGGGTGTCGCTGACGCCGCGGTTGCCGTAGTAGCGGCGGCTGAGCACCTCCAGCATCGGTCCGTTGTCGGCGCCCGGCCGGCCGATGCGCTGCGCGAGCAGCCGCACCAGCGGCTCGGGCGAGGCGACCATCTTCGCGATGCGCTCGTCGCGGTCGGCCGCCTGCGGGTCGCGGTCGAGGTGGCGCAGGTGGTCGCGGACCTCGTTGTACACCTCGGCGCGCTTGCGGCGCAGCATCGGCTGCGCGGCCCAGCGGAACACGATGCTGCGGGCGAGGTCGCCGACGACCGGGAAGCGGACCTGGGTCGCCCAGATCAGGTGCTCCAGCGCCTGGCCGACCAGCTCGCGCACGCCCTCGCCGGGCACCGGCTCGGTCAGCCAGCGCTGCAGCAGCGACACGATCACCGCGACGTCGGCCGAGGACCGCTGCTGCGCCAGGAAGATCCGGAAAACGGCCTCTTCCAGCGCGGGCGTGCGGTCGAAGCCGTCGACGCCGTAGTGCGCGAGCACCCGGGCCAGCCGCTGGCGGAAGGCGTCGGGCAGCCCGGCCCGGTCGACGTCGAGGCTCTGCAGGTAGGCGTGGAAGAACTCGCGGGGGCTGTGCACCCGGGTGTCGGCCTGGGTCTCCTCGCCGGCCGGCCGGTTGCGGCTGAGCTCGGACAGGTCGGCGAACACCTGCAGCAGCCCGACCTCGCCCTCGATCGGCGCGCGGCCCAGCTCGGCCCGCCCGGCCAGGTATGTCGACAGCGCCCGGCGCTCGTCGCGGGGGTCGAGGTCATAGCCGAGCAGCAGGCTGCGCAGGTCGCCGAGGCCGCGCGCGACCCGGGCCTCGGCGGTCAGGCCGTCCGGCTCGGGCGGCAGTTCCAGGTCCACGGCCTCGGTCTCGGCGGCCGCCTCGGTGTCGTCGCCGATCGGCTCCAGGCGCATCAGCGGCGCGCCGGACTCGACCTGGCTGCCGACGGAGACCAGGCATTCGCGCAGCTTCGACTTGACCGGTGCGCGCAGCACGGTCTCCATCTTCATGCTCTCCAGGACGAGCACCGGCGCGCCTGCCTCGACCTCGTCGCCCACCTGGACCGGGGTCGCCACGACCAGCGCGGGTGCGGGGGAGCGCAGCACGCCGCCCTCGTCGCGGCTGACCCGGTGTGTGACACCGTCCACCTCGACCAGGTGGATCGGGCCGTGCGTGTCGGTGACCAGCCGGAACCGGCGGCCGTTGACCAGCACCCGGCCGGTGTGCTCGTCGAAGCGGTCCAGTTCGACGTCGATGGTCGGGGCTTCACCGATGCCGACCCGGAAGCGGTGCGGCCCGATCTGCGCGACGGACACCCGGTAGGCGGCGCCACGCAGCTTGAGGTCGATCGGCCGGCCGCTCTTGTGCTGGACCTGCGGGCGGCCGCCGTGCGCGGTGGACAGCAGCCGCTGCTGCTCGACCAGCGCCTCGTCCTCGTACGCCTCGATGGCGGCCGCGGCCAGCGCGATGCCGGAGTGCTTGGTGGAGACCAGGCGGCCCTGCGCGCGGACCCGGTCGATCCAGCCGGTGTCGGCGCTGCCGTCGATCACCTCGGGCTGGTCGAGCAGGTCGAGCAGGAAGCTCTTGTTGGTGGCGCCGCCCTCGATGATCACGGTGGTGTCGGCGACCGCACGACGCAGGCGACCGAGCGCCTCCTCGCGGGTCCGGCCGAAAGCGATGATCTTGGCGATCATCGAGTCGAAGTCGGCGGGGATCACGTCGCCCTCGCTGACACCGGTGTCCACCCGGACGCCGGGACCGGCGGGCAGCGTCAGCCGCTCGATCCGGCCGGGCGACGGGGCGAAGTCGCGGTCGGGGTCCTCGGCGTTGAGCCGGGCCTCCACCGCGTGCCCGACCTCGGTCGGGATCAGCTCGCCCAGCCGACCGCCCGAGGCGACGTGGATCTGTGCCTTGACCAGGTCGAAGTCGGTGGTCGCCTCGGTGATCGGGTGCTCGACCTGCAGCCGGGTGTTGACCTCGAGGAAGGCGAACAGCTTCTCGCCCGGGTGGTAGAGGAACTCGACGGTGCCCGCGCCGCGGTAGTCCACCGCCAGCGCCAGCCGCTCGGCCGCCGACTTCAGCTCGGCCACCTGCGCGGGGGCGAGCACGGGTGAGGCGGACTCCTCGATGACCTTCTGGTTGCGTCGCTGCACGGAGCAGTCGCGCACGCCCAGCGCCCACGCGGTGCCCTGGCCGTCGGCGATGACCTGGACCTCGACGTGCCGGGCGCCGGTGACCAGGCGCTCCAGGAACACGATGCCGCTGCCGAAGGCGCGCTTGGCCTCCAGGCTGGTGCGCTCGTAGGCGTCGGCCAGCTCCTCGTCGCTGCGCACGACCCGGATGCCGCGGCCGCCACCGCCGGCGGTGGCCTTGAGCATCAGCGGGTAGCCGATCTCGGCCGCCGAGCGGGTGGCCGCCTCCAGGCTCTCCACCGCGCCCCGGCTCCACGGCGCCACGGGCACGCCGACTTCTTCGGCGATCAGCTTCGAGCCGATCTTGTCACCGAGCTTGCGCATCGCTTCCGCGCTCGGGCCGATGAAGGTGACGCCGATCTTCTCGCAGAGTTCGGCGAACGCCGGGTCCTCGGCGACGAAGCCCCAGCCCACCCATGCCGCGTCGACCTGCATCTCGACCAGCGCGCGTTCCAGCACGGCGTGGTCCAGGTAAGGCCGCGCCGACGCGGGGCCGAGACAGTAGCTGTCGTCGGCCTCCCGGACGAAGGTGGCGGTGCGTTCCGCCTCGGTGTAGAGGGCGATGGTCTCGATCGGTGGCGCACCGCTCTCGGCGTTGATCTCGCGGACTGCGTGGATGAGCCGCATGGCGGCCTCTCCCCGGTTGACGATGGCGATGCGACTGAACACCGATCAAGCCTTCCCAATGACTGAACTCGGGACCCCTTCAGGGCGGGTCCCCGTCAACAACCCTTCCAGCTACTGGCGAGTAGGAAACCGCTGTACGCCTCAGTAGGCGACAGCGAGTTTTGTAGGGATCCCACAAATTGAGCTGGAGCGTAAACGGACATTAGACCGCATTTATTGACAAGATCGTCGGCGTGCTGGCGCGCAGCCGCTCGTGTGCGGGGGTCGGGTCGGTCTCGCCGGTTCACGGGATCTTAGCCTTCGTGGTCAGTTTCCACCTTTAGACGCCTGAAACCGCTCCAATCATGCAATTTACTCATGGGGGTCGCGACACCCGATAGCCTGATCGAAACGTGGGGGAGTGTCCGGACAATGACCTCAACGCCTGATCGGCGGTCGGCGGCACCGGCGCGTCCAGGACTGGTGCTAGCGGCGCTGATCATGGTCGCGGCGGTGGCCAACCTGAACCTGGCCGTCGCCAACGTGGCACTGCCCGACATCGGCCGGGCGTTCGACTCGTCGCAGACGGCGCTCAACCTCATCGCGGTCGCGTACTCGCTCGGCCTGGCCTGCTCGGTGATCTACCTGGGCGCGCTCGGGGACCGGTACGGGCGCAAGATGATGCTCGTCCTCGGCATCCTGCTGTCGGTACCTGCGTGCCTGCTCGCTGCGTACGCGCCGTCGGACACCGTCCTGATCGTCGCCCGCCTGCTCGGCGGCCTGTCCGCGGGCATGGCCTACCCGACCACGCTGGCGCTCATCGCCGCGCTGTGGTCGGGACCCGCCCGCACCCGCTCCATCGCGCTCTGGTCGGCGACCGGCGGTGCCATCGCCTCGCTGGGACCGCTGGCCGCGGGTTTCGCGCTGGAGCGCTTCTGGTGGGGCTCGGTCTTCCTGATCACGCTGCCACTGGCGGCGATAGCGCTGGTCATGGCCATCATGCTGGTGCCTGCGCACGTGAACGAGACCACCGATCCGGTCGACAACCTCGGCGGCATCCTGTCGATCGTCCTGGTCGGCGCGGCGATCCTGGCGATCAACTTCGCGCCGGTGCCGAACTCGGGCGCCCTGGTCGCAGGACTGTCCGTGCTCGCGCTGGCGGCGGTCGTCGGGTTCGTGCTGCGTGAGCGCCGGGCCGCGAACCCGCTCTACGACCTGGGCATCGCCTCACGGCGGGTGTTCTGGGTCGCCGCGTGCGCGGGCATCATCGTGTTCGGGTCGCTGATGGGCGCGATGTTCATCGGCCAGCAGTTCCTGCAGAACGTGCTCGGCTACTCGACCGTGCAGGCCGGCCTGGCGATCCTGCCCGCGGCGCTGCTGATGGTGATCATCGCGCCCCGGTCGGCGAAGCTGGTCGAGTCGCACGGCGCCAGGTTCACCCTGCTGACCGGATACGTCTTCGTCCTGCTCGGGTTCCTGACGATGCTTCTGCTGTGGAAGGAGGGCATCGACTACTGGAAGGTCGGGCTCGGCTACGCCCTCATCGGCGCCGGAGTCGGCTTCGCGGGCACGCCCGCCTCCCACTCGCTGACCGGCTCGGTCCCGGTGACCCGCGCAGGCATGGCCTCGGGTACGGCCGACCTGCAGCGCGACCTCGGCGGCGCGGTCATGCAGTCGATCTTCGGGGCGCTGCTGACCGCCGGGTACGCCAGCGCCGCCGCGGCCGCAGTCAGTGCCGCCCCGCCCAACCCGACGATCACCGCGAACGTGCAGACGCAGCTCACGAAGTCGTTCTCCAGCGCGGCCACGACCGCCGAGCAGTACCCGCAGTACTCCGAGCAGATCATCGCGGGCGCGAAAGCGGCGTTCCTGCAGGGCGACCAGTGG
The DNA here is from genome assembly GCF_007483665.1 of Catellatospora sichuanensis. Taxonomy (GTDB): domain Bacteria; phylum Actinomycetota; class Actinomycetes; order Mycobacteriales; family Micromonosporaceae; genus Catellatospora; species Catellatospora sichuanensis. The sequence goes on along the minus strand of NZ_ML660188.1, from coordinate 308,134 downwards.
GCCTACCTCGCGGGCATCGTCGCGGTCCTGATCGGTGCGACTGTCGTGTTCTTCTTCTTCCCGGCCATGGCCGAGGAGCAGCGGCTGCTCGACGAGTACGCCGCGACGGACTCGGGCGGGTAGCCGCAAAGCCGCCGCGTCCGACGGCATCAGTGAAGTCGCGGGGGTCGATGCCACGGCGAGAGTCACCGGGGATCAGACGGCGTCGGGGCAAAACCCGCAAGCCAGGGCATCGGGGCCGTCGGTAGCCTGTCGCCATGCCCCCACACCTCCCGCATCCCGATCCCGGCATTCCGGATACCAGAGGCCCGGCGCGGTATCTGTGGTGGCTGGTCACCAGCCAGTGGCCGCGTGCGCTGCGCGGCAGCTTCGTCGGTACGGCCTGGATGATCGGTCTCGCGGTGCGGCCGTACCTGATCGCCCGCGCGATCGACGACGGCCTGCGCACGGGCGACACGCAGGCGCTGCTCGCCTGGGTCGCCGCGATCGTCGGGGCCGGCGTCGTCGTGGCGTACCTGGGCATCATGCGGCACCGGACGATGACCTTCCTCCGGGAGGACGCGACGGCCCGCTCCTCGCAGGTGGTGCTGCGGCACATCGCCCGGCTGGGCGCGGTCCTGCCGCGTACGGTCGCGGCGGGCGAGATCGCGACGGTCGCCGGCACGGACATCTCCCAGGCCTCGTGGGCGCTGACGATGACCGGGCCGGGCGTCGGTGCGGTTCTCGCCTACGCCACCGCCGCCGTCGTGCTCTGGTCCGTCGACCCGCTGCTGGCCGTCTTCGTGCTGCTCGGCGTGCCCATGGTCGTGCTGGTGGTGGGGCCGCTGCTCAACCGGCTGCAGCGCGTCGACACCGACTACCGGCATGAACTGGGGATCCTGACCACCCGGGCCGGTGACATCGTGGCCGGGCTGCGCGTGCTCGCCGGGGTCGGCGGCCGCGACCTGTTCGCCCGCCGCTACGCCGCCCGGTCGCAGAGCCTGCTTCGGCACGGCTACCGCGTCGGCTCGATCACCAGCTGGGTGCATGCGCTGACCGGGGGCATCCCCGCCCTGTTCCTGGCCGCGATCGTCTGGCTGTCCGCACGGATGGCGGCCGAAGGGCAGATCACCGTCGGTGAGATGGTCGCCGTATACGGCTACGTCGCCATCCTGTCGGTCCCGGTCTGGTTCCTGCTAGAAGGCGGCTTCATGGCCGTGCGGGGCATCGTCGCGGCCCGCCGGATCATCGCGGTGCTGCGGATCCGGCCCGACGCCGCAGCGGACGGCCCCGCCCCCGCCGGCCCCGCCGAGCTGCACGACCCGCAGTCGGCGCTGACCGTGCCGACCGGCCGGATGATCGGTGTCGCGGCCGAGGACCCGGCGGACGCGATCGCCCTCGCCGACCGGCTCGGCCGCTACGTCGACAGCGAGGTGACCTGGGGCGGGCTGCCGATCACCGGCGTCGACCCGGCCGACGTCCGGGCCCGGATCCTCGTCGCCGACCACGACTCCTACCTGTTTCCGGGCACGCTGCGCGACGTGCTGCGGACCCGCGACGGCATCACCGACGCGCAGCTCGCCGCCGCGATCCGCACCGCCTCCGCCGACGACATCGTCGAGTCGCTGCCCGGCGGCCTGGACGCACCGATCGAGGCCCGCGGCAGCAACCTCTCCGGCGGCCAGCGCCAGCGGATACGCCTGGCCCAGCACCTGCTGGCCGAACCCGACGTGCTGATCCTCGTCGACCCGACCTCGGCCGTCGACTCGCACACCGAGGCCCGCATCGCCGACCGGCTGCACGAGCACCGCACCGGCCGGACCACGGTCGTGGTCGCCACATCGCCGCTGCTGCTGGACCGCACCGACCTCGTCGCGTTCGTACGTGACGGGCGGGTCGCCGCCGTCGGCACACACGACGAGCTGCTGGAGACCGAACCCGGCTACCGGGCACTGGTCGCCCGCGACGCCGCCGAGCCCGGGACCGACGCCGCGCGAGGGGGAGCGACGATGACCGAGACCATCACCACCGAGGCCCGCACCGCACCGGCGGCCCGGCGATGAAGGCGCTGCCCGTCGCCGACAAGGCGACCGTCCGCCGGTCGGTGGCCGAGCTGGCCCGGACCGAGAAGAGGTCCCTGAGCCTCGCGCTCGCGCTGTACGTCGCCGCCGCGGCTGCCGGACTCGCCGCACCGTGGCTGGTGGGACGGATCGTCGACCAGGTCTCCGTCGGCGCGACCGCCTCTGACGTGGACACGTACGCCCTGGTCATGGCGGGGTGCGTGCTGGCACAGATCCTCCTGTTCCGCACCGCCCAGAACGTCGGCAACCGGTTCGGCGAACGCGCCAACGCCCGGCTGCGCGAGGATTTCGTCGCGCGTACGCTGCGCCTGCCGATCGCCGTGGTCGAGCGGGCCGGCACCGGCGACCTCGCCACCCGCAGCTCCGTCGACGTCGCCACCGTCGGCAACGCAGTCCGCCAGGTCGTGCCGATCGTGGTCATCTCGGTGATCCAGCTCCTCCTGGTCATCACGGCCGTGTTCCTGCTGCACCCGCTGCTCGGGCTGCTCATCCTCGCCGGCGCGCCGACGTCGGTCGCCGTCGCCCGCTGGTATCTGCGCCGGGCCCCGCAGGCCTACCTGGCCGAGGGCGAGGCGAGCTCGGAGCTCACGGAGTCGCTGACCGCGACCGCCGAGGGCGCGCGGACCGTGGAGGCGCTGCGGCTGACCGAGGACCGGACCCGCGACGGCACCGCGCGGATCGCTCGGCAGTGGACGACGCGCCGGGCGACGCTGGCGCTGCGCAGCGTCTTCTTCCCGGTCGTCGAGTCCGGCTACGCGCTGCCCGCCGCGGCGATGCTGCTCGCGGGCGGGTTCTTCCTCAGCGAGGGCTGGGTCACCCTCGGCGCGGTCGTGGCGGCGACCCTCTACGCGCAGCAGGCGATCGAACCGATCGACCACATCATGATCTTTCTGGAGCAGGCCCAGCGGGGTGTCGCCTCACTGGCCCGCGTGCTCGGCATCGGCCTGGTCCCGCCCGAGCCCCGCGGAGTCGCCTCGGCCCCGCCCGGCCAGCGGCTCACGGTCCGCGGCGCGCGGTTCCGCTACGCCGGCGGCCACGACGTGCTGCACGGCATCGACCTGGAGGTGCGCCCGGGCGAGCGGCTCGCCATCGTCGGGCCTTCCGGCGCGGGCAAGTCGACACTGGCCCGCCTGCTGGCCGGGATCGATGCGCCCCGCGAAGGCGAGGTCAGCCTCGGCGGCGTCCCGGTGACCGACCTCGACCCGGCCGAACGCCGCCGCCGCATCGCCCTGGTCACCCAGGAACACCACGTCTTCATCGGCACGCTGCGCGACAACCTCGCCTTCTCCGCGCCCGGCGCCACCGACGACGACATGCTCGGCGCGCTCGCCGCGGTGGGCGCGGACTGGTACGCCGACCTGCCCGACGGCCTCGACACCGAACTCGGCGACGGCGCGCGGGCGCTGAACCCGGCCGACGCGCAGCAGGTGGCGCTGGCACGGCTGGTGCTGGCCGATCCGCACACGCTGATCCTCGACGAGGCGACCGCGGCGCTGGACCCGACGACCGCCCGGCGCACCGAACGCTCGCTCGGCGCGGTCCTGCAAGGACGGACCGTGATCGCCATCGCGCACCGCCTCTACACCGCACACGACGCCGACCGGGTCGCCGTGCTCGCCGACGGCCGGATCAGCGAGCTGGGCAGCCATGACGAGCTGGTCCGGGCGGGCGGGGCGTACGCGGCGTTGTGGCGGTCCTGGCACGGCGACAAGGCCTGAGCTCGCTTCGGCTTGACTTTGGTCCGGCGTCAGCGCAGGGTGGGAGCGCTTCCATCGACGAAGCCGAACACACTCCCGGAGGCACGCCCATGTCTCGACCCCGCCCTGACCTGCAACGGGTCGCACGCCACGAAACCCTGCCCACTCCACACCCGACGCATCCGGTACGAAACAGAGCCACCCGCTCCGCCCTGGCCGCGCTGTCCGCGCTCGCGATCATGATCGCTGTTGCGGTGGTCGGCGTTTCCCCTGCCCAGGCCGCGACCCCGGTCCGGATCATGCCGCTCGGCGACTCCATCACGGGTGGCCCCGGATGCTGGCGCGCCGTGCTCTGGGACCGCCTGCAACGCAACGGCTACCGCGACATCGACTTCGTCGGCACCCAGCCGGGTGGCGGCTGCAACCTCGCGAGCTGGGACGGCGACAACGAAGGCCACGGCGGATACCGGGCCGTCGGCATCGCCGACCAGAACCAGCTGCCGGGATGGCTGGCCGCCACGCATCCCGATGTCGTGCTCATGCACCTGGGCACCAACGACATCTGGGGCAACACGCCGACGGCGACGATCCTCACCGCGTACGGCAAGCTCGTCGACCAGATGCGCGCGAGCAACCCGGCGACGAAGATCCTGGTGGCCCAGATCATCCCGATGACGCCGAGCGGATGCGCCTGGTGCCCGTCGGGTGTCGCCGCGCTCAACAGTGCCATCCCCGGCTGGGTGGCGAGCAGGACGACGGCCCAGTCGCCGATCACCGTCGTGGACCAGTTCACCGGCTTCGACACCGCCGCCGATACCAGTGACGGCGTGCACCCCGACGACTCGGGCTTCCAGAAGATGTCGGACCGCTGGTATCCCGCGCTGGTCCCGCTGCTCGGCGGGAGCACGCCCGGCGACGCCACACCTCCGAGCACCCCCACCGGGCTCACCGCCACCGTCGACTGCAGCCTCAGGGTCACCGTGCGCTGGGCAGCGTCCACCGACAACGTCGCGGTCACCGGCTACGACGTGTTCCGCTCCCTGAACGGCGGTGCGTTCACGTCGATCGGCACGGCGGCCGCGCCACCGTTCACCGACACGTTGAACGGCATGTACCAGTACCAGGTTCGCGCCCGCGACGCGGCAGGCAACACCTCCGCCTTCACCGCACCGGTTAGCGCGCTGCCGCCGCCGTGTCCGCAGGACACGCAGCCGCCCACCGTGCCCGGCACACCTACCGCGCCGACGACCACCACCACGAGCGTCGGTCTGGTCTGGACGGTGTCGACCGACAATGTGGGCGTCGCCGGTTATGAGGTGTACCGGGCACCCGGGTATGGCGGCAGCTTCACCCCGGTCGGCACCTCGACCACCGCCGCCTTCACCGACACCGGGCTGAGCGCGGCGACCGACTACCGATACCAGATCCGTGCCCGTGACGCGGCCGGCAACACCTCTACGTTCTCCGCCGCCGGCACGGTCCGAACCGCCGGAGGCACCGGGGGCTGCTCCGCGACACTGACCCTGCAGACCGGGTGGGGCGGCGGTTACGTCATGCAACCCAACACGGTCACCAACACCGGCACCGCGGCCATCAGCGGATGGACCGTCACCCTCACGCTGCCCGCAGGACACGTCATCACCGGATCATGGAACGCCACCGTGACCGTCAGCGGCCAGACCGTCACGGCTCGCGGCGTCACCGGCCAGAACGCCAATCTCGGTGCCGGCGCCGGCACCACCTGGGGTTTCCAGGCCGGCAGGCCCAACGGCGACACGACGGTTCCGTCCGTCGCCGCCTGCGCCACTCCCTGACACAGGCGGTTCCTTCCACCGCCTGCACCGGTTTTCGACGTAGGACGCCGGTCAGGGCATGTGCGCACGACCGCACGTCCCCTGACCGGCCCGGCCTCGACGGCGGCCCGGATCGGCAGCGCCGGTGGTCGCGCCGTGGGCCCCGCAGCGAGCGCGGCTCATACTGTCAACGACGGCTCGTCCGGCGCGGAGAGGCTGAGCACCGTGCCCGCCACGGCGGGCGACGAGCTGACCTTCGCCTCCAGCGCGCGCAGGCGTACGGCCACGTGGGACTCGACGTCGTCACCGGCGAGGTCGACATCGCCCACCACGGAGATCATTCGCGGGCCGACCACCTCCAGCCGCAGGTAGGTCACCCGCGCGACCTCGGGCATGGCCAGCAGCGCCCGCAGGACCGCGGCCCGCACCCGCGGATCGGCCTCCTCCCCGACGAGGAACCTGCGGTTGCGGTTGATGAGCACCACCGCGACCACCACGAGCAGGATCCCGACCAGGATCGACCCGACGGCGTCCGGCACCGGTGAGCCCGTCAGCTGGTGGGCGGCCAGCCCGGCGGTGGCCAGCAGCAGGCCGATCAGTGCGGCGGCGTCCTCGGCGAACACGGCCCGCAACGCGGGGTCGGACGTGGCCAGCACGTGCTCGATGAGGTCGCGCTGCATCGTCGCGGCGTCAGCCCTGGCCTGGCGTACGGACTGCCGGAACGACACCCCCTCCAGCACGAACGAGACCGCCAGCACCGCGTACCCCACGATGAAGTCGTCGGCGGGGGAGGGCGCGCGCAGCTGGCCGACGCCGTGTGTGATCGAGAAAGCGCCACCGGCCACGAACAGCCCGACCGCGGCGAACAGCGACCACACGTAGGCCTCGCGGCCGTGTCCGAGCGGATGCTCCCGGTCGGCTGGCCGGGCCGCCCGGCGGTTGGCCACGACCAGGAACACCTCGTTGCCGGTGTCCGCCCAGGAGTGCGCCGCCTCCGCGGTCAGCGACGCCGACCTGGTGATCAGGGCAGCGGCCGTCTTCGCGACCGCGATCAGCAGATTTGCCCCGAGCGCGACGAACACGGTCAGGAAGCTGTCGGACCCGCGGGCGTCGCCGGGAAGCGGGAACCCGAGGCCGAAGGACTGCGGTTCGTCCCCGGCGACCGGCACCTCCGGCTCGTCGGGGCCGGGTCGTCCTGGTCGGTTCATCGGCTGCCAACTGTGTGGCTGATCATCTCGGCCCCTACGGTCGTCCGAGTTCTGACGATATCGCCAACTCGGGGCAGCGTCGGCTGGCCCGCACTCGTACACGTCCTCGCGGAAGCGGACGCCGAGGTGACGAAGAACGCGTCCCGATCGCGATCTCGGTGACATCGCCGCCCCGTCCGCTCGCGCAAGATGGAGGCATGACCAGCAGCAACGGCGCCGTACCGGTGACCATCGCCATCACGCGCCGCGCCGACCCCTCCCACGCCCGGGAGATGATCGCGTGGATGCGGGCGGGCACGACGCTGGCCGAGGAGTTCCCCGGGTTCCTGGGGGCAGGGTGGGTGCGGCCGGGGCCCGGCTCCACCGAGTGGCACATGCTCTACCGGTTCGCCGACGCAGACGCGCTGCGGACCTGGGAGGAGTCGTCACAGCGGCAGTGGTGGCTGTCGTCGGCCCAGGGCATCGTCGAGCACGCCCGCACTGAACGGCGTACGGGCATCGAAGGCTGGTTCGACCCGCCGCAGGAGCACAGCATCGAGGAGGCGCGCGCGCCCGCCCCGCCGCGGTGGAAGCAGGCGGTCACCATCTGGCTGGTGTTCTTCCCACTCAGCCTGCTGGCCAACGCGCTCGCGGTCCGATACCTGGCCGGGACCGTGCTCGTGGTCCGCACCCTGGTCATCACACTGTGCCTGACCCCGCTGATGACCTATCTGATGCTGCCGTGGATCACCCGGACGCTGGAGTGGTGGCTGCACGGGCGCCCCGCGCCCTGGCGGGCGGCAGGCCGGTAGGCATCGGCCGCAGCAGCCGCGCTGCCGTGTCGAACAGGTGCTCGCGCAGCTCGTCGTCGCCGAGCCGCATCAGTGCCGGGTCGACCCCGGCCACGATCAGCCCGCCGCTGACCATGGCGGCGGCCACCAACGCGGCGGCGTCCGGGTCCGGCCCGGTGAACAGGGCTCGGATCCGCTCGAACGACGCGTGCGCCGGATGTCCTCGGACCAGCCGCGCGACCATCGGGTCGAACTGCACGATCGCGGCCAGGCGGCGATGCGTGACGATCAGGTCGATGATGCCGGCGAGGGTCTCGGTGAACCGCTGCTCGTGGTCCGGCTCGGCGTCGATCGCGTCGGCGATCTCGAGCAGCCGGTCGAGCGCGGGCCCGACGACCGCGAAGACGATGTCCTCCTTGGTGTGGAACTGGTGGTAGACGGCCGCCTTCGTCACGCCCATCCGGTCGGCGATCATCTGCAGCGAGGTGCCGCTTACGCCGTGCTCGGCGAACAGGTCGAGCGCCGCCTCCAGTACCCGTTCCCGGGCCGGCCGATCGGGCCGTGCGCCGCGCCCCGCCATCGGTGCCTCCGTCCGTCGATCAGCTCGCCGGGGTGATCCTAACCGCATCTTGCGCCCGGATAGCCGATCGGCTAGCTTTGCCGCCTAGCCGATCGGCTATCCAGTTCGGCCACGGCCGTCAGACGGAGGCGTCATGGGCACCGCTTGGGACAAGGAAGTCGACGTACTCGTCGTCGGCACGGGCGCGGCCGGCCTCACCGCCGCCATCGCCGCCGCCGACGCCGGCCGCACGGTCACGGTCGTGGAGAGCACCGCCACCTGGGGCGGCACCACCTCGCTCAGCGGCGGCGGGCTGTGGATGCCCACCAACCCGCTCATGCTCGCCGAGGGCCGCGAGGACTCGGTCGACAAGGCGCTGACCTACCTGGAGGCGGCCATCGGCGACGCCGGTCCGGCCAGCTCCGACACGCGGCGGCGCGCGTTCGTCGAGACGGTGCCCGAGGTCTACCACGCCCTGGAGCGGCTCGGGGTGACCTGGGCCGACGCGCCGGAGTACCCCGACTACTATCCGGACCGGCCCGGCGGCATGATCGGCCGCGGCATCGAGTCCGAGCCGTTCGACGTACGCCGTCTCGGGCCCTGGCTGGAGACCGCCCGCTTCCGCGGCGCGACGCCGCCCGTGCCGCTCAAGACCGACGACGTATGGCTGCTCGTCCGCGCCTGGTCGACGTTCTCCGGCTTCGTACGCGGCGCGCAGTTCGTGTTCCGGACGCTGTGGGGCTTCGCCCGCGGCAAGCGCCTGCACGGCATCGGCGCGGGCCTGTCCGCCCACCTGATGGCGATCGTCACCCGCCAGGGCACCGAGGTGCTGCTCAAGACGCCGCTCACCGAACTCGTCGTCGAGGGCGGCGCGGTCACCGGCGCAGTGGTCACCGACGCAGCCGGGGCCACCAGGCGCATCCGGGCACGCGGTGGAGTCGTCGTGGCCGCCGGAGGCTTCGCCCGCAACACCGAGTGGCGGCAGAAGTACCACGGCATCCCCGGCTACACCTCCGCTGCCGACGGCGACCTCGGCGACCCGATCCGCATCGCCGAGTCCGTCGGCGCGCAGCTCGCCCTCATGGACGACGCGTGGTGGGGGCCGTCGGTGCCGATGCCCGACGGTTCGACCCAGTTCGTGGTCTCCGAGCGCTCGATGCCGTTCAGCATCGTGGTGGACTCCAACGGCGGGCGCTACACCAACGAGTCGGCCAGCTACATCGACTTCGGCCACGCGATGCTCGATCGCGACAAGACCGTCCCGGCCATTCCGAGCTGGATGATCGTCGACGCCCGCCACCGCCGTCGTTACCTGTTCAGTGCACTGGCGCAGGGCACCAAGAAGCTGCGCGAGGCCGGCACGGTCCGTTCGGCCGAGACTGTCGAGGCACTGGCGGTCGAGCTGGGCATGGACCCGGCGGCGCTGCGGGCCACCGTCGACCGGTTCAACGGCTTCGCCCGCAGTGGCGTCGACGAGGACTTCGGGCGCGGGCGCACCGCGTACGACAACTACTACGGCGACCCACGCGTCAAGCCGAACCCGAACCTCGGCCCGCTGGAGAAGGGCCCGTTCACCGCGATCCAGCTCGTGCCGGGCGACCTCGGCACCAAGGGCGGCCTGCTCACCGACGAACACGCCCGGGTCCTCGACGGCGACGGCGCACCGATCGCCGGGCTCTACGGCGCGGGCAACAGCACCGCCTCCGTCATGGGCCGCACCTATCCGGGCCCCGGCTCGACCATCGGCCCGGCGACCGTCTTCGGCTTCCTGGCCGGACGGCACGCCGCCACCCGTGCCACCAGCGCCTGACCCGTCGTTCATCCTTCTGATCCACAGCAAAGGCAGCGCACCATGCAGATCGCACAGCGGGTCTTCGTCGTCACCGGCGGCGGCAACGGCATCGGCCGCGAGGTCGTCCTCGGGTTGCTGGCCCGTGGCGCCCGCGTCGCCGCCGTCGACCTCAGCGAGACCGGCCTGGCCGAGACCGCCCGCCTCGCTGCGGCCGGGGAGCGGCTGAGCGGCCACGTACTGAGCATCGCCGACCGCACCGCGGTCGAGAAGCTGCCCGGCGACGTGATCGCCGAGCACGGCCAGATCGACGGCCTGATCAACGTCGCCGGGATCGTGCAGCGCTTCGCCCGCGTCCAGGACCTCGGCTTCGACGAGATCGAGCGGGTGATGGCGGTGAACTTCTGGGGCGTGGTGAACATGAGCAAGGTGTTCCTGCCCGAACTGCTCGCCCGCCCGCAGGCCAGCCTGGTCAACGTGTCCAGCATGGGCGCGCTGCTGCCGGTGCCGGGGCAGAGCGCGTACGGCGCGAGCAAGGCGGCGGTCAAGCTGCTGACCGAGGGCCTGTACGCCGAGCTGCGCGGCACCCCGGTCGCGGTGACCGTGGTGTTCCCCGGCGGCGTCGCCACCAACATCCTCGGCAACTCCGGGGTCAGCATGGCCGGCCGCGACATGGACTCGGCGGGCACCGGGTCGAAGCTGACCAGCCCCGCCGACGCCGCCAAGCAGATCATCCAGGCGGTGGAGAAGGGCAGCTTCCGGGTACGCATCGGCGGCGACGCGCGCCTGCTCGACCGGCTCGCCCGACTGATCCCGCAGCGCGCCACCGCCCTCATCGCCGACCGCATGAAGTCCCTGCTCGACAGCTGAAAGACGAGGGAAGGGCACCTTCTTGACGGACGTCCGTCAAGAAGGTGCCCTTCCTTCTGCACGTGAGCGGCGTGGCGGGACGGAAATGGGTCGCGCGGCGGGTGCGGATGATGGTTACGTGGTCGGCGACAGGCGTTCCACGAGCGAGGAGCAAGACATGCGAGCGACGTTCAACTCTTTCGAAGCTCTCTTGCCCGCTCGTTCGAAGGACTTGACGTTTGTCGCTCCGCACGCTCAATCTCGGGATCTTGGCCCATGTCGACGCCGGTAAGACGTCACTGACCGAACGGCTGCTCTACGCGGCCGGGGTCATCGACGCGGTCGGCAGTGTCGACGCGGGCACGACGCAGACCGACTCGCTGGCGCTGGAGCGCCAGCGGGGCATCACCATCCGCTCGGCCGTGGCGGCACTGCGGATCGGCGACACCGCGGTCAACATCATCGACACCCCGGGTCACCCGGACTTCATCGCCGAGGTGGACCGTGTCCTGGGCGTGCTCGACGGGGCGGTGCTCGTCGTGTCGGCCGTCGAGGGGGTTCAGCCGCAGACCCGGCTGCTCATGCGCGCGCTGCGGCGGCTCGCGGTGCCCACACTGATCTTCATCAACAAGATCGACCGAGGTGGCGCCGACGCCGAACGCACCCTCGCCGACCTGGCGCGCCGCCTCGCGGTGAAGGCCGCACCGATGACCCGGGTGGTGCGGCCCGGCGAACGGGGCGCCGTGGCCGAAGCGGACACCCGGATGCTCGCCGACGTGCTCACCGGTGAGGACGAAGCACTGCTGGCCGCGTACGTCGCGGACGAGTCCAGCCTGACGCCCCGGCGGCTGCGTGCGGAACTCGCCGCGCAGACGGCCCGGTGCGCGGTGCACCCGGTCTTCGCCGGTTCGGCGATGACCGGCGCCGGAGTCGACGCGCTCATGGCGGGTCTGACGGACCTGCTGCCTGCGTCGGCCGGGAACCCTGTGGCGCGCCCGAGCGGGCGAATCTTCAAGATCGAACGCGGGTCGGCGGGGGAGAAGGTCGCCTACGTGCGCATGTTCGACGGCACCCTGCACGTGCGGGACCACCCGACCGGCGGCCGGGACCGGATCACGGCGCTGCACATGCTGGCGCACGGCGAGTGGGTCCCGCACCACAGCGTCACCGCGGGCGGCATCGCGACGCTGCGCGGCCTGACCGCCGTCCACGTCGGCGACGCCATCGGCGAGGCGGACGGGCTGACCGCGCACCACTTCGCCCCGCCCATGCTCGAAGCACTGCTCGTGCCCGCGTCTCCCGCCGACGGCGCGCGGCTGCGCTCGGCGCTGGCGCAGCTCGCCGAGCAGGACCCGCTGATCAACGTACGGGCCGACGAGAACCTGGGCACGGCGGTCTCGCTCTACGGCGAGGTGCAGAAGGAGGTCATCCGGGCGACCCTGGCCGCCGAGTTCGGCGTCGAGGCCGACTTCCGGGAGACCACGACGCTGTGCGTCGAGCGCCCGGCCGGCGTCGGCGAGGCGGTGGAACGGCTCAACACACCGTCCAACCCGTACCGGGCCACCATCGGGCTGCGCATCGAACCCGCGCCCCTGGGATCGGGTGTCCAGGTGCGAGTGCCGGTGGACTACCGGTTCGCGCCGCTGTACGTCTACCGCACGCTCGACCTGTTCAAGGAGAGCATGGGCGAGTACATCCGCGACGCGCTGCGCGCGGGCCCGCGCGGCTGGCCGGTGACGGACTGCGTCGTGACGATGACCGAGTCGCGGTACAGCGTTGCGGACGGGCCGCCGTCGCTGCGCGGACCGGACAGCACGGCCGCGGACTTCCGCAAGCTGACCCCGCTGGTCATGTCGCAGGCGCTGGCCGCGTCCGGCACCACCGTGTGCGAGCCGCTGGCCAGGGTGACCCTCGACATTCCGGCGTGGGCGCTCGGCCCGGTCCTCAGCGTGCTCAGCAAGCTCCGGTCCGTCGTGGCCGACCAGGTCGCGCGCGGCGACGAGATGACCGTCGTCGCGACGCTCACCGCCGCGCACGCCCAGGAGCTGCACCGGGTGCTGCCGGAGGTGACCGGCGGCGAAGGCGTGCTGGAGTCGGCGTTCGCGGGCTACCGGCCGGTGCGGGGAGCGCTGCCCGCGCGACGGCGCTCACCTTCTTCCGGCAACGGCATGGCCTGAGCCGGTCACGGGTGCGCAGGACGTGCCGGCTTCGGCGGCGGCAGAGCCGTACGCAGTTGCCGGCGCGAGCTGACACCGAGCTTGGTGAAGACGTTGCCCAGGTGCCACTCCACGGTGCGCGGGCTGATGAACAGCTGGGCGGCGATCTCGGCGTTGGTGTGGCCTTCCCCGGCCAGCCTGGCGATCTGGGTCTCCTGGCCGGTGAGCTCGGCGACGGCCGAGACCGTGCGCTTGCGCACCGTCTCGCCGGTCGCCAGCAGTTCCCGGCGGGCACGCTCGGCGAAACCGTCGGCTCCGATCCGGCTGAACTCCTGGTACGCGGTCCGCAGCTGCTCCCGGCTCTGTCCGCGTCGGTTCTGCCGGCGCAGCCATTCGCCGTACAGCAGGCGGGCGCGGGCCAGGTGCACGGTGATCCGGCAGTGGCTCAGCCGCCTGATCGCCTCCCGGTAGAGCTCGTCGGCACCCGGGCCGTCGGCCAGCAGCGCGCGTGCGCAGGCCAGCGTGCCCAGGGCCCACTCGGTCGCGGCGGCCGTGGTGCGTTCGGTCAGCAGGTCGAGCGCTGCCGCGGCGGCCTCCGGACGGCCGCTGCGCGCGGCGGCCTCGATCAGCTCGATCAGGGCCCAGCCGAAGAACCCCGGATCCTCGTACTCGCATGCCCGCGTCGCGGCCGCCAGCGCGTCGTCGTAGCGGCCGAGGCCGTTGCACAGGACCGCGGTCGCGTACTCGGCCAGACTGACGGCACGTCCCTCACCCCGCCTGCGCGCCTCCTCGAGTCCGGTCTCGATGAGGCGCATCGACTGCGACTCCTGTGCCCGCCAGGCGCTGAGCAGCATCGGCGTGTACAGCATGGGTGCGCTGCCGGTCGCCTCGGAGATCGCGTTCGCCTCGTCGATCAGCGCCGCCGCGTGGTCGAAGTCGCCGGTGTGCACGTGCAGGCACGCCTGGTAACTCAACGCCATCGGGAGGACGGCGAGCGCCCCCGATTCGCGGGCGAGGTCGACGGCGCGGGTCGCGAGCTCGGACCAGGCTTCGTCGTCCCACAGCTCGGGGGCGAGCGGCTCGGGCGTCACCGGGCAGGCCAGCCACAGCCAGCGCCGGTCGGCCTGCCGGAGGCCGGACCGCTGTTCCTGCCGGACGGCGTGCAGGGCGCGCCGCAGGTCGTCGATGCCGGCGGCATAACCGTCGATGGCCAGCGCGGCCACGCCGTCGAGCAGGACGTCGACCGACCGCGCTGGTGTCGGCGACGCAGGGCCGGTGCGGGCCGCCTCGGCGATCTCACGCTGCCCGGGTCCCCGGCTCAGCCGGCCCGCGAAGATCGCCGCGCCGGCCGCTTCGAGCAGGGTGTCCCGGGCGAGGGCTGCGTCGAGTGGCGCCAGCCGACGTGCGGCGTCGAGCAGCAGCCGGGGCGCGTCGCTGCCACGTGCCCGGGTGAACGCGACCCGCGCGTGCAGGCGTTCGAGGCGGGCACGTTGCAGGTCGTCGAGTGGGCCTGCGGCGGCGGCGGCGAGCAGGTTGCGCGCCTGATCGGTGCCGCCGGCGTCGATCTCCGCCTGGGCGGCGGCGAGTGTGCGGGCGACCCGGTGGGCCGGGTCGGGCGTCAGTTCCGCCGCACGTCGTAGGAACGCGGCCGCCGCGGCGGCACCGCCCCGGCTCTGCGCGCGGTCCGCGGAGCGTTCCAGTTCGCGGGCGATGTCCTCGTCGGGGCCGGTGGTGGCATTGGCGTGGTGCCACGCCCGGCGATCGGGATCAAGGTCCGGATCCGTGGCGTCCGCCAGCGCATGATGCGCCGTCCGGCGCTGCGGCGGGGACGTCCGCTGGTAGATGGCGGAACGCACCAGCGGATGGTGGAACCGCACCCGCGCGCCGAACTCGACCAGTCCTGCCACCTCGGCCGGTGCGGCGGCGTCCACCGGTATGCGCTGCAGTCCGGCGGCTCGCCACAGCAGGCCGACGTCGCCGGTCGGCTCCGCCGCCGCGGTCAGCAGCACCCGCCGCGTGTCCTCCGGGAGTGCCTGGATCCGCCGGTGGAAGGCGTCTTCGAGGCAGGCGGCCACCGGGCGGCTGCCGGAGAGCCAGAAACCGCCGGCCAGCTCGGCGGGGGTGAGCGAGCGCGGCAGGTGCAGCAGGGCCATCGGGTTGCCGTGTGCCTCGGCGACGATCCGGTCCCGCACCAGCGGGTCGAGCGGCGCGTGTACGGCCGAGGCCAGCAGTGCTCGCGCGTCAGGTTCGCGGAGACCGCCGACGGTCAATTCGGGCAGACCGGCCAGTTCGCGATCGTGGGCCGGCTCCCGCTGGGCGAAGATCAGAGCGATCGGTTCGTGCCGCAGCCGTCGGGCGACGAACGCCAGCGCCTGCAATGATCCGGCGTCGAGCCACTGCGCGTCGTCGATGAGGCACAGGAGCGGCTGGTCCGCGGCGGCGCCGGCCAGCAGGCTGAGCACCGCCAGGCCCACCAGGAAGCGGCCAGGAGCCTCGCCCGACTGTGTTCCGAACGCGACGGACAGGGCATCGCGTTGCGGGCCGGGCAGCTCATCGAGTCTGGCGAGCATCGGCGCGCACAGCTGGTGCAGGCTGGCGAACGGAAGTTCCATCTCCGACTCGATGCCGACTACGGAGACGACACGGAAGCCGGCCGCGTGCCCGGCCGCATGTTCCAGCAGCGCTGTCTTGCCGATTCCGGCCTCGCCGCGAAGCACGAGGACCGCACCGGTGCCCGCTCTCGCGTCGGCCAGCGCCTGCTGTAGCGCCGCAAGTTCGAGGCGTCGGCCCCGCAGCTCGACCTGCGCATCGATGGTTGACACGCCCATGGGCCGATCTTCCTTTTCGCGGCTGGCGCACATCGCGCGGCCGATACCCGCATTCTAGTCGGCCACGGTGGGCTGACCTGTGGCGCGACGGTCAGACGGGAGATCGGGGCCCAGTGTCCCGGCGGCTCGGCAGAACCGGACAAACATCTCGAACGACACGGGACACCTCCAGAACTCTGCCGCGGGCGGCAGGGACGGGCCGGGGCCCGGGTCGAGCCACGGGGGTGACCCCGGGGTTTCTCCTGGGGCGACTCGGGTTGAACCGAGCGATCGTGGACGGGTCGGCGAGACAGCCTCGCCGGTGGGTCGGGCAGGGATGCGGACCGGGCTTCCCGGAGCTGAATCACCTCTAAGATGAGCAAAGAGGTTAGAGCCATGCCGAAGTAGTACAAGGTAGGCGGGCGTCGGTGAACCTGATGCCTGCGAGAGCAGAACCGGTGTACCCCATGTCTCACCGCGGGAGGGCTGACGGCCCTGCCCACCTCCCATCAGCACAGCAAGGAAGATCATGTCTGTCATATCCGAGTCATCGGCGATCCGGCCGTTCGCCATCGAGGTCCCCGATGCCGAACTCAAGATGCTGCGCGAGCGCATCCTGCACACGCGCTGGCCGGAGCAGGAGACCGTCGACGACGAGTCGCAGGGTCCGCGGCTGGCGACGATGAAGGAGCTCGCACGCTATTGGGCCGAGGAGTACGACTGGCGCAGGTGCGAGGCGAAGCTCAACTCGTACCCGAACCAGCTCACCGAGATCGACGGTTTGGACATCCACTTCGTCCATGTCCGCTCGAAGCATGAGAACGCCCTGCCGATCATCATCGCGCACGGCTGGCCCGGCTCGGTCATCGAGCAGCTGAAGCTCATCGAGCCGCTGACCGATCCGACCGCCCACGGCGGCCGCGCCGAGGACGCGTTCCACGTCGTGATCCCGTCGATGCCCGGCTACGGGTACTCGGGCAAGCCGACCGAGAAAGGCTGGGGCCCGGACCGCATCGCCCGCGCCTACGGCGAACTGATGAAGCGCCTGGACTACGACCGCTATGTCGCGCAGGGCGGCGACTGGGGCGCGATCGTCGTCGACCTGATGGCCGCGCAGGAGGTCCCGGGGCTGGTCGGCCTGCACACCAACATGGCCGGCGTGGTGCCGGCCGAGATCGACAACCTGTTCCAGAAGAACGTCATCGGCGCGGCGAACGCGCTGGAGAACCTGCCGGCCGGGCTGTCCGACGAGGAGCGGGCCACCTGCGAGCAGCTCGACTTCACCTGGAAGCACGTCGCGTACGCGCTGCAGATGGGTTCGCGGCCGCAGACGCTGACCGGTCTGGCGGACTCGCCGGTCTTCCTGGCGGCGTGGCTGCTCGATCACGACCCGAGGAGCATGGCGCTCATCTCGCGGTCCTTCGCGGGCGTGCCCGAGGGCCTGACCCGTGACGACGTGCTCGACAACGTCACGCACTTCTGGCTGACGAACACGGGCGTCTCGGCCGGCCGGCTGTACGCGGAGAACACGGTCTCGTTCTTCGGCGTCAAGGGAGTCAAACTGCCGGTCGCGGTGAGCGTCTTCCCTGACGAGCTCTACCAGGCGCCCAGGAGCTGGGCGGAGAAGGCATATCCCCAGCTCGTCCACTACAACAAGCTGCCCAAGGGCGGGCACTTCGCCGCCTGGGAGCAGCCGGAGCTGCTGGTGAACGAGGTCCGCACCGGCCTTCGCTCGCTGCGATAGCCGGCCATGTTCGAGCGTGTGCACCTGCCCGCGTTCGACGGGGCGACCGAGTGGCTCGACACCGAGCCGCTCGGTCGCCCCGAGCTGCGCGGCCGGGCGGTGCTGGTGGACTTCTGGACGCTGACCTGCATCAACTGGCTGCGCGCGCAGCCGTACGTCCGTGCCTGGTCGAAGGCATACCGCGACGACGGGCTGGTCGTCGTCGGCGTCCACACCCCGGAGTTCTCGTTCGAACGCGACAGCGACCTGGTCCGGCTGGCGGTGGCGGCGCGGGAGATCGACTACCCGGTCGCCATCGACAACGACTACGCAATCTGGCGGGCGTTCGACAACCACTACTGGCCCGCGCTCTACTTCGTCGACGCGGCCGGTGTGATCCGCGACGAGCACTTCGGCGAGGGGCGCTACGAGCGATCGGAGCAGGCCATCCAGCGGATGCTCGGCGTGGAGCGCGAACTGGTGTCCACCTTCGTGGAAGGTCGCGGTGTGGAGGCGGAGGCGGACTGGCCGCACCTGCGTACGCCCGAGACGTATCTCGGCTATGCACGCGGCGAGAACTTCGCCTCGCCGGGCGGGATCGCGTTCGACGAACGCCGCGCCTACGAGCTGCCTGATGACCTGCGCATCAACCACTGGGCCCTGGCCGGTGAGTGGACGGCCGAGCGGGAGAACGTCCTGCTGGCCCGGGCCGGTGGAACCGTCGCCTGCCGGTTCCACGCGCGCGACGCGCATCTCGTGCTGTCCGCGGGGATGCATGAGCCCATTCCGTTCCGCGTGCTCGTGGACGGCGAGGCACCGGGCCGGTCGCACGGCGTCGACGTCGACGAGAACGGCGCCGGCCTGCTCCGGGAAGGTCGGCTCTACCAGCTCGTACGCGAGCGGGGCGCGGTGCGCGAGCGGACCCTGGAGATCACGTTCCGGGCGCCCGGCGCCGAGGTGTACGCGTTCACGTTCGGCTGAACCCAGGAGGTCCACATGAGCACTACGCAGGACGGCGCGACGGACGACGTCACACCGCCGACGATGGACATGAAGGTCGAGGTCGTCGTCATCCCGGTGGCCGACATAGACCGTTCCCTGAGCTTCTACCGCAGCCTGGGGTGGCGGCTCGACGCGGACTACGAGGCCGGTCCGAAGTTCAGGATCGTGCAGCTGACGCCGCCCGGGTCGGAGTGCTCGGTCCATCTGGGCCGCGGGCTCACCCCGGCGGCGCCGGGCACGACCCAGGGCACCTACCTCGTCGTCGCCGACCTCGATCAGGCCCGCGCCGACCTGATCGGCAGGGGCGTCGAGGTGAGCGAGATCTTCCACAACATCTACGACAACGGCTTCCAGGAGCGGGTGGACGGCCCCGCCCCCGACGGGCGCAGCTACGCCTCGTACGCCACGTTCAGCGACCCGGACGGCAACGGGTGGCTGCTGCAGGAGGTCAAGGAGCGGGCACCGGGGCGGTGACCAGTCCGCACGATCGAGGAGGTTTCACCATGGACGTCGCCAAGTTGGCCGAGCTGCTGCGCGAGACGGAACAGCATCACGGCCCGTACGAGGCCAGCGCCCCGAAGCACCACTGGTCGGACTGGTATGCGGCCTACCTCGTCGCTCGCGAGCAGGGCCGGACGCCCGACGAGGCGTCCGCCGCCGCGGCGCAGCACATGGAGACGCTGCAGCGTTGACGGCCGACCGGCGAGGGACCTGAGCGTCGCGCCGGCTGCCCGAGCGCACCGGCTACCAGGCGGTGCGTGCGGGCAGCTCCGCGCAAATATAGTTGAACCGTCACATATGGTCACGGTGCGGCGGCGCATCGCCGCGGCCGGACCGGCCCGGCGAGTCGGCGGATAAGGTGGCCGTATGCACAGTTCAGCCAGGTACCGGACGTGCCGGCGAGGGCCGGCCTGGAGGCAGGCCGCGCAGAGGGCGAAGTGACGGTCGCCGGCTGACCGTCCATTGCCATGGATCTGCGCGGGGGTTTCGCACGGGGCACGCGGCGAGTGCTGCGGCCGCTGAAGAGGCTGCGCGAGCCCGGCTGGCTCGTCCGGGTCGGTCCGCGGTTGGCGGTGGCGTTCCTGCTGGTGTCCGCGCTCCTGCCGGTGATCGGGTTGATCGCCGAACGCGAGCAGCGCCTGGCCGCCGCACGGGACGCCCGGGTCGAAGCGCAGCACCTCGCCAGGGTGATCGCCGACGACGTCGCCGACGGCGCCGACACCGGCCGCCCGTTGGATCCCGCGAAGATACGGCCCTACCTGGACAACCTGCGACGCCAGATCGGCGGCGACGTCGAGATCGTCGACCTGCGGCGTGACAGCGTCGCCGACACGATGCCCGCCGGGGCGGCGCGGCTGGGCGCCGACCCGGACGGCAAGATCGCCGCCACCCTGCGCGACGGGCTGGTCCGCACCATCACCCGCGATGACGCGGGCGTGCCGCTCAAGCTGGTCGTCGTCCCGATCCGCACCCCCGCCGACGGCGTCGTCGGAGCGCTGGTGCTCGACTACACCGCCCTCTACGACCAGGTCATGTCCGCCGGTGCGTCCAGCCGTCGGCTGACCCTCGCGGCAGGTCTGGCAGGCATGGCGGTGGCGCTCGGGCTCGGGTGGGCGCTGTCGCGTGGGCTGGTCCGCGACGTCCGCCGGCTCACGCAGGCGGCAGGCATGTTCGCCGAAGGCCACTACGGCACCCGGGCACAGGTGAAGTCGCGCGGCGAGCTGCGCGAACTCGCCCAGGCGCTCAACGCGATGGCCGAACGCATCGCGGAGCGCAAGGCGGTGCTGGTCGACCTGGCCACCACCGACCCGCTGACCGGACTGCCCAACCGCCGCGCGCTGCGCGCCGGCCTGGCCCGCGATCTCGACCACGCCCGCCGCCGCGGCACGCCGCTGTCGCTGATCCTGCTGGACCTCGACCACTTCAAGGCGATCAACGACGAGCACGGACACCTCACCGGCGACGCGGTGCTGCGCCGGGTGGGGGAGATCCTCCAGGCCCAGGTGCGCTCCACCGATCTGGCCGCCCGGCACGGCGGGGAGGAGTTCGCCGTGCTCCTGCCCGACACCGGCCGCGACTCGGCGATGCGCACCGCGGAACGCGTACGGGCGGCGCTGTCCGCGGCGGCGATCACCTTCCAGGGCCACTCGGTGAAGGTCACGGCGAGCCTGGGCGTGGTCGCCTATCCCGAACACGGCCGGACCATCGAGGACCTGGTCCGCCGCGCCGACGCCGCGCTCTACCATGCCAAGCGGGCCGGCCGCGACCAGGTGCACAGCCCGCCCGTGACCTGAGCCGCCGCGCCGCCGCCCGCCGTACGCTTGTCACCGGCGGGTCGCCTACCTCGCCCGAGTGCCCGCACCTGGGCGGACCAGGGCCGGTTTCCGTGTCGTTCGTGCGGTGTCGTCACCGAAACGCGCCGGTGATCACCGGATCGGCGATGATCAACGGTGGCCGCATGGTGAAGTGGGGTATGCCGATGACGCTGTTCGGCCGTGACCCGCAACTGCGGTTGCTGCAGGCGGCTGCGGACGAGGCCGCCGCCGGGCGAGGTTCGGCGACGCTGGTCGAGGGCGAGGCGGGCATCGGCAAGTCGGTGCTGCTGGACGCGGTCGCGGCGTACTGCGACCGGCTGGGGATGCGGATCCTGCGCGCGGCGGGCGAGCAGCTGGAACAGGACCTGCCGTTCGCGGTCGCCGGTGCATGCCTGGACGTGCTGACGACCGGTGGCGAGCCGCAACGGGCCCGGGTGGCGGCGCTGCTGCGCGGTGCAGGCGCGGACCGTCAGCCCGGCGCGGCCGGGCACGACTTCGTCGTCACGGAGGCGATGCTGGACCTGGTCGACGAATGGTGCTCGGCCGGGCCGGTCGCGGTGATCGTCGACGACGTCCAGTGGGCCGACCCGCAGAGCATCGTGGTCCTGCATCGGCTGTGCCGCGGCATCGGGCAGTATCCGCTGCTGGTCGTCATCTCCGCCGCGCCCGAACCGCGGGGCGAGGCGATGAGCGCGCTGGTGCGCAGCATGACCGCCAAGGGCGCGCAACGGATGACCCTGCCACCCCTCGACCCGCAGGCAGTGGCCGAGCTGGTCCAGGCCTCGGTCGGCGCGCCCACCGGGCCGCAGCTGACGCAGCTGCTCGCCGCCGCCGAAGGTCATCCCCTCTACCTGACCGAGCTCGTGGCCGGCCTGGAACGTGACGGCGCGCTGCGGATCAGCCGCGGCCACGCCGAGACCGACCACGACACACCTCCCGCGCAATCACTACAGGCGATGATCATGTCGCGGCTCGGGCCGCTGCCCGCGCCGACGCAGGCTGTCCTGCACCAGGCCGCCGCCCTCGGCGGCCCCGTCGACCTGCCACTGCTGGCCGCCGTGCTCGACGTGCCCGTGCTGGACCTGGCCGAGGCCTGTACCGCGGCGACCGGCGCGGGGCTGCTGGTCGAGACCGAGGCCGGGCTGCAGTTCCGCCACGACCTGATCCGGCAGGGGCTCGCCCGGCAGACACCGTCCTCGGTCCGCAGCATGCTGCATCTGCGAGCCGCACAGGTGCTGATGGACCGCGGCGCGGACGTCGAGCAGATCGCCGAACACCTCGCCCAGGCCGACCGCGCCGAACACGGGCAGTGGCTCATGGAAGTGGCACCACAGCTGACCGTGCGCGCACCGGACCTGGCCGTGACCCTGCTGCGCGCCGCCGCGGCCGACGCGGCCGACGACGTGACGGCCACCCGCCTGAACGTCGACCTGATCCGGGCGCTGCTGTGGGCCGGTCAGACCGACGAGGCCGAGCAGATCCTGCACGACCAGCTCGCCGCGTACCAGTCGTCGGCCGTGCGCACGCAACTGCTCGAACTGCGGATGGACGGCTACTTCCGGCAAGGTCGCCTGCAGCAGGCAGCGGCGGCCGGCGAGGACGCGGCCCGGCTGGCACCGGTGCACCCCGGCCGCCTGTACGGCTTCGCCGCCGTGTGCCGGCTGCTGATCGGCGAGTTCGACGCCGGCGACCGCCTGGCCAGCGAGGCCTTGCGTACGGGCCTGGCCTCCGGCGATGTCGTCGCGCAGGCGTACGGCCACAACACCCTCGCCGTGCTGCGGTTCGCGCAGAACCGGGTGCGGGAGGCGCTGGACCTCAACGCCGCAGCGATGAACGCGCTCGACCACCCCGACAGTGTCCTGATCGTGGACCCGCTCGTGGTGCGGGCGCTGTGCCTGTTCGCGCTGGACCGTCCGGCCGAACTCGACCAGGTCCTGGACGCTGCCATGCGGCGCAACCGGGACACCGGCGGGGTGTACCTCACCACCGCGCAACTACTGCGCGCCAACGTGCTGTTCCTGCGCGGACGCTGGGACGACGCGCTGGCCGAGATCCGCACCAGCCTGGACAGCCCCGACCCGTTGTGCCAGGCGCCCGCGCTGCATGGACTCGCCGCGATGATCGCCATGCACCG
This sequence comes from Catellatospora sichuanensis, assembly GCF_007483665.1. Classification (GTDB taxonomy): domain Bacteria; phylum Actinomycetota; class Actinomycetes; order Mycobacteriales; family Micromonosporaceae; genus Catellatospora; species Catellatospora sichuanensis. Next base: position 285,272 of record NZ_ML660188.1, on the reverse strand, counting down.
TGGCCAGGCCCGCACCCTCGACGCCGAACTGGCCGCGCTGGCCACCTCCAGCCCGCTCGAGACCAGGTTCACCGCGCCGCTGCGCTGGGCTCACGCCCTGGCCGTGGAGGCGGACACCGGTCCCGGCGAGGCCCTCGACATCCTGTACCCGCTGTGGGAGCAGCCGCCGACGTTCAGCCCGCGCTGCATCGGCTACCGGCTGTGCGCGGACCTGGCCCGGCTCGCCCACGCGGCCGGTGACGCGGATCGCCTGCGGGACCTCGCCGACAGCATGGCCGAGCTGCTGGCCGAACAGGCCACCTCCAGTGTCGAGGGCACCGCCGCGTTGTGCCGCGGGATGCTGGACGACGACCCGTCGCAGCTGCTGGCCGCGGCGGCGTCGTTCGCGCAGGTCGGCTGGCCGCTGCACGAGGGATATGCCCACGAGCACGCGGCCATCCTCCTCGCCGGGAACGGTCGCCTTCAGCCCGCCCGCGACGAGCTGGCGAGCGCGGTGGCGCTCTACACCGGACTGGACGCCGCACGCGACATCGACCGTGCCCGCGCCCGGGGCCGCCAGGCGGGCATCAGGCAGGGCGTACGCGGCCCGCGCGGGCGTCCGAAGCACGGCTGGGCCGCCCTGAGCGAGACCGAGTACAAGGTCGCCCTGGCCGTCGCGGAGGGCAGGTCCAACCCCGACATAGCCGCGCAGATGTTCCTGTCGCCGCGGACAGTCCAGTCGCACGTGTCGAGCATCCTGGCGAAACTCGGCCTGCGCTCGCGCGTCGAGATCGCCGTCGGCGCCTCCACCATCGAGCACCGCGCGACTGCGGCCGGCCCGGCGCCCGCTCAGTAGTGGATCAGAACGCGGACCAGCCGGACGTCGTCGCCGACACCGGCGATGTGGAAAGGTCGTCGTGGTTGGTGAGCCGGGGAACGCACGGGACACGCGTCCGCTGAAGGCCGTCGCGACGGCTGCCCGTAGGGTGTTGCCCATGTCTTCACCGCTCATCCGGGCTGTATGTCCGGTTCGGACGCTTGCGCACCGGTCGACGACCCGGATCGGGGCATGAGCCGACTCCTCGAACGCAGCAGGCAGGCCGATGCCGACGCCGGTGCGGAACCGGCACCGACGCCAGGGATCACGACCTGGTGCGCCAGGGTCGCCGCATCCCGTGGCTTCGAGATCACGATCATGGCCGCCATCGCGGCCAACGCCGTCATCCTCGGCCTGGAGACCTATCCCGACCTGAGGTCGGCCGGCTGGCTCAACGCGCTGGAGTGGCTGTTCCGGGCGTTGTTTGTCGCGGAGATCGTGGTCCGCATGCTCAGCTACGGCAGGCGCCCGCTGGACTTCTTCCGGCACGGCTGGAACGTCTTCGACCTCGCGGTCGTGGCGGCGGCGTTCATCCCGGGCCTGCACGGCGACTCGGCCATCCTGCGGGTCATCCGGATCGCGCGGGTCGTGCGGTTGATGCGCTTCATGCCGGGCCTGCGCACCATTGTCACCGCGCTGCTGCGCAGCCTGCCGGGCGTGGGCGGTTTCCTGGCCCTGGCGATCGTCACGCTCTACATCTACGGCATGGCCGGCTGGCTGATCTTCGCCGAGCACCAGCCCGAGCAGTACGGCACGATCGGCAGCGCCGTACTCACCCTGTTCGTGCTGCTGTCGCTGGAGAACCTGCCGGACCTCATCGAACAGGGCATGGCGGTGTCGCCATGGACGGTCGTCTTCTACATCAGCTACGTGCTCATCACGGCGAATCTGCTGGTCAACATCCTGGTCGGCGTGATCATCAACTCGATGGAGGAGGCGCGTCGCCTGGAGCAGCCCCAGGAGACGGCGCCGGGCTTCGACTCCGACGGCGCGCCCGACGACGTCGACCGGATCGTGATCAGCCGCCGGCTGGCGGACCTGCGCGCACTCCTGGACGACCTGGAGCGGGACCTGCGCGTGGACCGGGACCATCCGTCGGCCCGGCCGGAGCGGGACCCGATCCACCGCTGACCGCCGGTCGCTGCCGCTCAGACGACGTCGATGTTGGCCATCATCGCCATGTCCTCGTGCTCGAGGTTGTGGCAGTGCAGCATGTAGCGGCCGCGGAAACCCGCGAAGCGCACCAGCAGCTGGACCACCTCGTACGGGCGTACGTCGACGGTGTCCTTCCACCCGGCGTCCGACGGCCGCGGGGTGCGGCCGTTGCGGCTGAGCACCTGGAAGTGGCCGAGGTGGACGTGGACCGGGTGGTGGAAGTCGGAAGTGAGCGTCCACAGCTCGGTCGTGCCCAGCTCGGGGGAGGCGAGCGAGGCGCCGGGATCGAACGGCTGCCCGTTGATCATCCACTTCTTGCCGTGCGGGCCGGGCCCGCTGAGCCGGAAGTCGAACCGGCGGCTGCGCACCGCCTGGTCCGCCGACAGCGTCGGGACGTCGGCGAGCACTGCCGGGACCGCGCTGTCGTCGGCCTCGCGGCGGGTGACGTGGAAGCGCATGACGTCGCGGGCCCGCCCGGCCCCGAGATGGTTGCGCAGCACCACGCGCGTGCCGACCGGATACGCCCCGAAGTCGACGACGACGTCGGCGCGTTCGGCGGAAGCCAGCACGACCTGGTCCAGGTGCTGCGGTCGGGCGAGCAGGCCGAGGTCGCTGCCGAGCTGGGTGAACGGGCTGCCCGTCGGGGGCGGCGGGTCCAGGCGCAGGTCGAGTCGGCGGGAGTTGGACGCGTTGAGTATCCGCAGCCGGTGGCGGACCGCGGCGACCTCCGCCTCAGGCCACGGCGCGCCGTTGACGAGGATCACGTCGCCCTCGACCCCCTGGTGGTGCGCGCCGGTCACGCCCGGTTCGCCGAGCAGCGTCGGGTCGACGGCCGGGTAGCGCAGCGCGCCGTCGGACTCGAAGGCGCGGTCGCAGATCAGCAGCGGGAGCTCCCGGGCGCCGCGGGGCAGCGGCAGCGCGTCCTCGACGTCGTCGCGGACGAGGAACATGCCGGCCAGTCCGCGGTACACCTGCGGCGCGGTGAAGTCCATGCGGTGGTCGTGATACCAGAGCATGGCGGCCGGCTGATCCAGCGGGTACTCGTGCACGAACCGTCCCGGGGACGTCTTCCACGCCGACCCGTGTCCGGCATGCTGCCCGTGGACCGGATGGAACCGCCCCGTGAGCGAATCCGGCACGACCAGATGGGTGGGATAGCCGTCGAACTCGGGCCGCGTGACACCGCCGTGCAGGTGCGTGGTGGTGGGCACGGGCAGCTCGTTGACGATGCGCACCCGCGCCGGCCGCCCTGCGCGCACGTCGAACGTCGGCCCGGGGAACGTGCCGTCGTATCCCCACACCTCGGTGCGGTGACCGGGGATGATCTCGACCTGGGCCGGACGCTGGACGAGTTCGTACGTGCCGTCGGCACCGGGCCGGGCGGTGCGGGGGAGGGGCAGCGGGACGGTGAACGGTTGCGGCAGCGTCAGCCTGCTGGTCAGCGGCGCGCCACTGCGCTCGGCGGGCAGGCCCCCGCACCCGGCCGTGGCCGCGGCGCTCGCGGCGAGCACGCCGAACAAGCCCCGCCGCGACAGCCTGGCCGGACTCATCGGGCGGCCTTCTCCGCGCGGGCGGGGCGGCGGCGCAGCCCCGGTCGCCACACCCCGATGAGCAGCGCGACCGACAGCCCGAACAACAGCACGCCGAGCGGCATGTGCACGGCCACGGCGCGGGCGTACCCGAGCCCGCTCTGCAGCTCGACCAGGACGAACGCGGCGACGCACGCGCCGATCGGCCAGGCCGGGCCGCGGCCCGGCCGCCACACCAGGATCGCGGCGAGAAGCTGGAAGAAGACCAGCATGACCAGGAACGAGGCGGCGATGCCGTGCAGGTCGAGCATGCCGACGTCGCCGGTCACGAACAGCCCCGCCAGCACCGGCTGGACGAGCACGAGCCCGGTCGTCGCCGCGGCGAGCCCGCGCAGCGGCCACACCGCCCAGCCGGGCACGGGCGGCCGGGCGGGCTCAGCCGTGCCGGTCACGAGCCGCTCCGCGACTTGCGGTCGACCAGCACGGCGATCACCGCGCCCGCGATGCCCAGCGCGGGCATCAGCATGCCCAGCACGATGGCCACGCCGACGGGGATGTGCGCGCCGTCGCCGTCGACCATGGGCCGGGCGATGGCCGAGGTCAGCAACGCGCCCGCGACCAGACCGAGGAACAGGCCGAGCACGGCCATGCCGAGAGTTCTCATGGCCGTGGACGGTATGCGGGCCGAGGACGCCGGGGCGTCCGCGCGGAGTCGACGGAAACCCTGTCGACTCCTGACGTACGCGTCAGGGTCCCGCGTACCCCAGGTGTCGACACGAGGCTCCCCCTGGAGCCCGACTTCGGCGGCGCCGTGGTCGGTTACGCTGCCGGAATGCGCCGACGACAGCTCCTGCTCGACGGCTGCCTGGGCGCCGTGGTGACGTTGGTCGTCGCGGTCGCCATCTCGGCGAACGTCGGCGGCGAACGCGGCCCCGACCTCGGCGCCTACCTGTTCGCGCTGGGCCTCGGCCTGCTGATGCTCCTCCGGCGGCAGCACCCCGCGCTGACCCTGCTCGCCACCGCCGCCGGCCTGGCCGGCTACTACATCGCGGACTACCCGCCGATCGGGCTCGCCGTGCCCGCCGCCGCCGCGTTGTACTCGGCGGCCGAGTACGGCCGGACCGTGCTCGCCGTCAGCGTGGCCGCCGTCCTGCTGGCGGGTTCCAGTTTCTTCCGGCTGCGCGACGGCGAGGAACTCGGCTACCTGTTCGGCTACGAACTGCCCTGGTCGGTGGCGATCATGGCAGGTGCGATCGCCCTCGGTGACGGGGTCCGCAACCGGCAGCTGCGCAGCGCGCAGCAGCGCCAGCGCGAGCGGGACCTGCTGCAGGCGAGCCGGCAGGAGGCCGCCCGCCGGATCGAGAACGAGCGGCTGCAGGTCGCCCGCGACCTGCACGACGTGCTCGCGCACACCACCACGGTGATCTCGCTGCAGGCCGACGTCGCCCGCGAGGCCCTCGACGACGGCGACACCACCGCCGCGCGTTCCGCGCTCGCGGTCATCCGGTCCGCCAGCGGCCAGGCGACCCAGGAGCTGCGCTCCACGGTCACCCTGCTGCGCCGGCCCGCCGAGCAGACTTCGCGCGCACCCGTCGGGAGCATGGCGCACCTGGACCGGCTCGCCGCCGCGACCACCGACAGCGGGCTGCCCGTCGCCGTACACGTGCACGGCCGTCCGGTGGACCTGCCGGCGGTCGTCGATGCCACGGCCTACCGGATCGTGCAGGAGGCGCTGACCAACGCCGTCCGCCACGCCGACGCGACCCTGGTCGACATACACGTGCGCTACCTGCCCGGACGGCTCGACCTCACCGTCAAGGACGACGGCCGCGGTGCGGACGGCGGTTCCGGCGGCGGCCACGGTCTGGCCGGTATGCGCGAACGAGCGGAGCTGATCGGCGGCACCCTCACCGCCACGGCCGCCCGGGACGGCTTCGAGGTCGCCGCGTCGCTGCCCGTCGAGGAGACGCCGTGATCCGCGTGGTGATCGTCGACGACCAGCAGCTGGTCCGGGCCGGACTGCGCGCCCTGCTCGAACGCGCCCCCGACATCACCGTGGTCGGCGAGGCGGCCGACGGGGAGCAGGCCCTGGTGCTGGTCCGCGAGCTGCGGCCGGACGTGGCGCTGATGGACGTCCGTATGCCCGGTATGGACGGCATAGAGGCCACCCGCCGCATCACCGGGGACGCGCGGCTGGCCGCCACCCAGGTCGTGGTGCTGACCACGTTCGACACCGACGACCACCTGTTCGACGCCATCCAGGCCGGCGCCGCCGGTTTCCTGCTCAAGGACACCCACCCCGACGAACTGCGCCGGGCCGTGCACGTGGTGGCCACCGGTGACGCGCTGCTCTCACCCGCGGTCACCCGGCGCGTGATGGACGCGGCCGCCCGCTCGGCCGTCCGGCCCCGCAACACCGAGCTGGTCGGCAGGCTCACCGACCGGGAACGCGAATTCCTCCGCCACATCGGCCGCGGTATGTCCAATGACGAGATCGCCGACGAACTGCACATCACACCGGCCACCGCGCGCACCTATGTCAGCCGCCTGCTGAGCAAGCTGCGTGCCCGCGACCGCTCCCAGCTCGTCGCGCTCGCCTACCAGGAGGGCCTGGTCGAGCCCTGAGCCGCGCGGGCGGCGGATGGCGGTGCCGCCGTACCCTTCGATAGCCGAACGCCGATCGAAGGGACGTCATGGCCGACTCCGCGGAGCCGAAGGAACGCGGGCTGGTCCCCGGCCTGGTCGTCGTCGTCCTGCTGATGTGCGTGGGCACCCCGGCGTGGGTGATCTACCGGCAGTGGGCCGACCCGCGGACGAAGGCGGGCATGACCGAGGCCGCCACGGCCTATCTCGACGCGCTCCGTGACGGCGACCACCCGGCGGCCTACCGGTGGGTCTGCGCGAGTGAGCAGAAGAAGTATCCGCTGGACCAGTGGACCCGCTATCACGTCGAGCCCGACATCGAAAGCTACGAGATCACCGAGGTGGTGATCCAGGATCTCTCGGAAGCTCCCACGAGCTACTACGTCAATGCCGACGTCCGCTATGCCGACGGCCGGACGCAACTGTGGCACTACGTGCTGTATGACGAGAGCGACGGCTGGCGCGTCTGCTACGAGACCGGCATCGCGCGCCCGCTCAAGTAAGGCCGGACGGTGGGCCCCCTACGACAAGTCCACGATCACCACCGGGTCACCCCGGTCAGCCCGAGCGGTTCGCCTAACCAGGTGCCCTGACCGGGTCGGGGCACCATCAGGTGTACGGCTGTCGTCGGCGAATACGCAAGCCCTGTCCCAGCGGCTGGGTTGCCACGGCGGCAATCACGACATGCGCGCCCTTGACGATCTCTGCATTGGAGCGTTAGGTTCCGCGCGCCGGATCTTGCATCCGCGGTCCGGACGGACCGAACACGGGGGTTATTCGTTATGAATACTATGTCGCGTTTGGTGGCGCACGGAGCCGCCACCGCGCTGGTCATGTCCTTGGCGGTGGTCGGCGGATCCGCGCCCGCCGTGGCGGATCCGATCGTCGCGCCGTCTCTGGTCGACGATGGTGTCTACCCGTACCCCGGGGCGGCGGAGATCCTGGCGGCCCAGAACGTCATGCTTATCTCCGGCGATGGGCACATTGTCCTTGCCGATTGCGCGACGCCGCCGCAAGGTGACATCGGCTTGCTGAAGGTCTATACCACCGACGAGGCGATCGGCGCAGATGGCATCGGCCGTGTGTGCTTCAAGGTGACGGCTTCATCCGGGCTGCTCAACCTGCAGGTCCCGGGGGTGTATGAGATCCGCGGGGACGGCCAGCGGACCGGCACCGGCCACGAGGTGACCGCCGAACTCGTCAGCGCTGAGGGTGAGGAGATCACCGTCGACGTGGACCCCGACGGCAGTACCCAGGTTGGACTGGGCGCCGACCCGGACGCCTCGCCCACGATGCTGCTGCAGCTGCGGGTGGGGACGGGCCCCGCGCCGGTCACCGGCGGGCAGGCGGCGGTCGGCAAGCTGTCCGCCCGCGACCGGATGTGCACCGTGACCCTGGTCGCGCCACGCTGGGTGCTCGGCGCCGCCAGCTGTTTCGCCGACGACCCGAACCATCCGCAGCTGGTCGAAGGCCCACCGGCCGGCGCCAACCATGTGGTGTTCCCCGGGCATGCGAGCACTGCGGTCGACTGGCTGAGCCCGAGTCCGGGTCGCGATGTGGTCCTCGCCCGATTGGCTGCCCCGGTGCCGGACGTCACCCCGGTGGCTTTGGCCGCTGCCGCCGCGCCGACCGGGGTTGATGTGCCTGCCGTCGGCTTCGGGCGTACACCGTCGGACCTGACCGCCGACCAGCAGCAGACCGCCCAGATCACGTTCACCGCCACCAGCGCCGGCACGCTCGTCGCCGGTACAGGTCCGCTGGTGTGCAGTGGCATGGCCGGCGCTCCCGTCCTGGCTGACGGGAAGCTCGCCGCCGTACTCAGCCGGGCGGGCCAGGCGGGGTGCCCCGGCGCCGCCGGGACCGACAGCACTGTCACGGCCGCACGTACCGATGATCTCGCTACCTGGTTCAACGCCATCACCACGACCACGGCCGCGCACACCTGGACAATGGCCGACATGCCCGTCGGTGCGACTCCGGGCAGCAGCGTCGCCACTGTCGCCGACAGCGTGTTCAGCGGCGTGGCACTGCCCATGACGGCCACCGCGGGCGCGACATGGAACACGGGAGGCACCTACAGCCCCGCTGTCGAACTCGATGGCGTCTCCGGATCGCTGGCCACCGGTGGTCCGGCGGTCGCGACGAACGGCGACTTCAACGTCGGCGTCTGGGTCAAACTCGACGCGCTCGGTGGCGTCGTCCTGTCCCAGGACGGCACCAACACCGCTGCGTTCAAACTCTGGACCGACCCGTCCGACAGATCCTGGCGGTTCGCCATGTCGCGGACCGATGCCGTGAGCCCGGTGTGGGACACCGCCGTCGCCGCGCCGGAAACCGCCCAGCTAGGCGCCTGGACTCACATCTCGGTGCACTTCCAGCAGCCGTCGTCGGCACAGTTGAGGATCAACGGCGGGTGCGCGGCCAGCATCAACCACGCCACGACCTGGGGCGGCACCGGCGGGTTCCGGGTCGGCGCAGTCAAGACCGGCGCCGCTGCGTTCGGAAGCCACCTCGACGGCCAGGTCGCCAATGTGCAGACCTGGAACTCCGCGAACATGCCGGCGGACCCGGCAGTCCAATGTAATCCGCTGGACTGGAACCGTACCCCGGCGACCTGGAACAGCAACATCGACTTCGACGGCGACGCCAAGGCCGATTATCTGACGGTCGCGGACAACGGCGCGGTGGCCGCTTGGCTCAACCGGGGCGGTGACGGCCGTGGCGGCTGGTCGGTTTTCGGGCAGGTCGCCGGCGGATTCGGTGTGCCCGGCAGCAGTGTTCGATTCGCCGACTTCGACGGCGACGCCAAAGCCGATTATCTCGCGGTCGCGGACAACGGTGCGGTGACGGTCTGGCTCAACAAGGGCGGTGACGGCCGCGGCGGCTGGTCCGGTCTCGGGCTGGTGGCCGGCGGATTCGGTGTGCCCGGCAGCAGTGTTCGGTTCGCCGATTTCGATGGGGACCGTAAAGCCGATTATCTGACGGTTGCGGACAACGGTGCGGTGACGGCCTGGCTCAACAAGGGCGGTGACGGCCGCGGCGGCTGGGAGAATCTCGGGCAGGTCGCCGGTGGAGTCGGTGTGCCCGGCAGCAGGATCCGGTTCGCCGATTTCGATGGGGACCGTAAGGCTGACTACCTGCCTGTTGCGGACAACGGCGCGGTGAACGTCTGGCTCAACAAGGGCGGTGACGGCCGCGGCGGCTGGTCGAATCTCGGGCAGGTGGCCACCGGAGTCGGTGTGCCCGGCAGCAGTATCCGGTTCGCCGACTTCGACGGGGACCGTAAGGCTGACTACCTGCCTGTTGCAGACAACGGTGCAGTGATCGTCTGGCTCAACCGGGGCGGGGACGGCCGCGGCGGCTGGTCCGGTCTTGGGCAGGTCGCCACCGGAGTCGGTGTGCCACGCAGCCGGGTGTGGGTCTGACGATGCATGTGACACAGGCTCGTAGTGCCTGGTCGCATCGTTGCATGACAGGTCGCCATCGTCGTCGGTGGCGGCCTGTCCTCTCCGCCTGCCTGCGTACGAAGTGACGGAGAACGTACGCAGGCGCCGGCACGCCAAGCGACAGGCCGGATGCGGCGGTCCTGCCGCGGTGCCGATGCCGGCGCCGGTGAGGTTTGTTTACCGGGCAGGGCCGGTGGGCACACGACCGGTAGTCAGGCAACGTCGTTTCGTACAAGGAGATTTGGTCATGACCGTCGCCGGAATCATCTCCGCCATCATCGTCGGCCTCGTCATCGGCGCCCTCGGCCGCCTGGTCGTCCCGGGCCGGCAGAACCTCCCGATCTGGCTGACCATCGTCGTCGGCATCGTCGCCGCGCTCATCGGCACCGCCATCGCGCAGGCGGTCGGCGTCGCCGTCACCGACGGCATCGACTGGATCGAGCTCGTGTTCCAGATCGGCCTCGCCGCACTCGGCGTCGCCCTGGTCGCCGGGGTGCGCGGCCGTTCGGCCGTCTGATCCCCAACTGAAACCGTATGTGGCGCAGGGCCCGGGACACTCGTCCCGGGCCCTGCGCCGGTCTGCCGCCTCCGGTGGTGTGCCGCCGTCGCGGAGCCGAGCCGGCGTCCTGGTGCCGGGCTTGACGTTAACGCGGCGAGCAGAGGGGTAGGTCAGCAATGTGATGGATCAACCCGTGGTGCTCGGCCGGCGCTACCGCCTTGTCGAGCGCATCGGCGCCGGCGGGATGGCGGTGGTGTGGCGCGCATTCGACGAGCTTCTGCACCGGACGGTCGCGGTCAAGATGCTCTCGCCGATACTGGCCTCGCAGCCGGACAACCTCCGACTGCTGCGCGCCGAGGCACTCGCCGTGGCGGGCCTGACCCATCCGCGCATCACCAGCGTCTACGACTACGGGCAGCAGCGGCTCCACGGCCACGAGCAGCCGTACCTCGTCATGGAGCTGGTGGACGGCGTCACGCTGCGGCAGGCGTTGCAGGAGAATGCGTCCGGACTCGATTGGCAGGACGCGGTGTCGATCACCGCGCAGGTCGCCGCGGCCCTGGCCGAAGCCCATGTGCGTGGCATCGTGCATCGCGACGTGACACCCGCCAACATCATGCTGACCGCGGCCGGGGTGAAGGTGCTCGACTTCGGCATATGCGTGCTCTCCGGCTTCGACGACGGCCAGGACGACGAGCTGTTGGGGACCGTCGACTACATCGCGCCCGAACGTGTCACCGGGCGCAGCGCCGTGACACCCGCCAGTGACGTGTACTCGCTGGGCATGGTCTTGTACCGCTGCCTGTCGGGTCGTCTGCCATGGGACCTCGCGACACCCGCGCAGCGGTTGCGCCAACACGTGTTCAGCCCGCCGGACGCGCTCCCGGTGGTGCCGGGCATGCCTGCGGCGGTCATGGAGCTATGCCTGAGCTGCCTGGCGAAGAATCCCGCCGACCGGCCCACTGCGGCCGAGATCGCCGCCGGCCTGGACCACTGGACCGTGCCGGAACTCCGCGCTGCACGGTCGGCAGAGGCCGACGAGCACACCCGCCTGCTGGCTCTGCCGGTCGAACTCACCCGGCGCGACCCGCAAAAGGTTGCCGGCGTGGCCGGCCGGTTGGCCGCTTCGGTCCGGGCCATGCCCGCACGTCGGCGCGTGGGGCTGTCGGCCGGCGTGGTCGCCGTCACCGGTCTGGTGGGCGCGTTGGTCTTCAACACGGGACTCGCGGACATCGCCGGCGCGACCCAGGTGCCCACGCCACCGGACGTTTGCCAGGTCGGTCTGCAGATCCACGTCGTCGGAGCCGAGTACACCGCATCCCTCGCCGTCAGCACCGCACACGACCACCCCCAGCCATGGCGGTTGACCTTCACCGTCGACGGCTGGCAGGTGAGAGGCGACCGGCCGGGCACGGTCCGGCAGGACGGTCACCGGGCCGTCGTCACCGGGCACGTCGACCTCGCCGCGGGCAGCCCGGTCGCCATCGGGCTCGCGGGCACCGGGAGAGTTTCGGGCGCTGCTCCGGCGGAGTTCGCGCTCGACGGCACCACCTGCCAGAGCAGTGTCAACGTGTTCAGCACCGTTCCTTCGCCGGTGCCCGCGGCCGAGCCCACACCAGTGGCCCGGAAGCCCGTCGGCGCCCCCGAGCCGCATGGCAAACCGAAGCCGAAGAAGGCGAAGCCCTAGCGCGACCGCGCTGATTCGGGGACGGCCGGACACCCGGCCGCTGTGCTAGAAAGGTCGGGTGACCTCCCAGCTGAGCCACCATGTCGAGTGCGACGGCACCGTGGTCCGGATCGGCCTCACGGGTGAAATAGATCTCGCCGTTGTCGATGAGCTGCGCGAGTTGCTGGTCTCGGCGGGGTGTCGGCGGCCGGGACTCGCGGTGGCCGTGGACATGTGTGCCGTGACGTTCATCGACTCGTCGGGGATCAGGACTCTCGTCGTCGCCCGCGACGAGGTGGTGGCGTCCGGCAGCGAACTTCGGTTGACCAATCTCAGCGGTATGGCGCTGCGCGTGCTGCAGGTCTCGGGTGTCTACGGCCATCTCTGCGACGAACCGGCGGAGTGATCGGCGTGGCGGCCCGGGATCCGTTTCGCACCGGTGTTTACGTGCGGCCGCCTGCGGGGTAGGAAGCAGATATCCGGGTGAATGAACGTCACGGACGCTGCCCGCTATGTCGGCTTTCCCTCGGGTCGCCGCCGTCGCCGGTCTTCGCACCCGGTAGCTCGGCGGTCACCGGGACCGGTACGGGCGGGCGGCCGGAGGGCCCATGCTGCAGGCACCAGAACCGTTCAGGCCGCCTCCGCCGTACGCGGCATCGGCGACCTTCGCCGGCCCTGACGACCTTTCGGCGGTCCGGCAGTTCGCCGGCGCGGCCGCCCGCGCGGCCGGCCTGGCACCCGCCCGCGCGGCCGCGCTCGAGGTGGCGGTGAGCGAGCTGGCCACCAATACGCTGCGCCACACGCCGTCCGGCGGGACCATCCGGGTCTGGCCCGAGTCCGGCAGCGTCGTCTGCGAGGTCGTCGACACCGGCACCTTCGTTCCCGCAAATCCCCCGGCCGCCGCCCGCGAGGGGGGCGGCGGCTGGGGACTCAAGATCGCCGCGGAGGTCGCGGACGGGTTCTACCTCCACAGTGAACCGGGCCGGTCGAGGTGGCGGCTGCTGTTCCGGCTGTGACGGGGCGGCAGGTCAGAGCTGCTCCTTGTCGCCGTGATCGAGCGCGGAGCTGTCCCGCATCTGCAGGTAGGGCTCGCTGTCGGCGGGATGGCCCGCGGCGATGGCGCGCTGGCGTTCGAGTTCCGCGTCGAGTTCGGCGCCGAACAGGATCGCCAGATTGGAGATCCACAGCCAGATGAGGAACACGATGATGCCGCCCAGGCTGCCGTAGGTCTCGGCGTACGAGCCGAAGTGGGCCACGTAGAACCCGAATCCGGCCGAGGCGGCGATCCACAGCACGACGGCGACCAGGCCGCCGGGACTGATCCACCGGAAGCCGCCCTGCCGCGCGTTGGGGGAGGCCCAGTACAGGATCGCGAACAGCAGCGCGATCAGCGCGATGAGCACCGGCCACTTGCCGATCTGCCAAGCCGCCACCACCGGCCCGGACAGGCCGAGCACACCGCCGAGCGCCTCGGCCAGCCGGCCGCTCACCACGACGATGAGGACGCTCGCGACCAGCAGCACACCGGTCGCCAGCGTCACCGCGAGCCGGATCGGCAGCCGCTTCCACAACGGCCGGCCTTCGGGCACGTCGTAGATCGCGTTGGACGCCTGCATGAACGCGTCGACGTAACCCGACGCCGACCACATGGCCACCGCCAGACCGATGATCGCGGCGATGCCCGCCTTGCTGTCGTTGGCCTGCACGTTGTCGAGCGCGGCGGTGAAGACCTCCCGCACCGCCGTCGGCATGATCGGCGTGACGTCGTTCAGGACGTCATCGACCAGCCGGTCGTCGAACAGGCCGACGACCGCGGCCAGCACGAGGATGCCCGGGAACAGCGACAGCACGCCGTAGTAGGTCAGCGCCGCGGCCCACACCTGCAGGCTGTCGGTGTCGAACTCCTTCGCGGTCCGGCGCAGCACCTTCCACCAGGACCGCAGGCTGAGCTGGGTGGGACTGCGCGGGCCGGCGTCGGGCGGCGGCGCGGTCACGGTTTTCGCCGGCTGGGCATCCTGAGTCATGCTCCTGCCATACCGCGGGCCCGGCTGCCGCTAACCCGGCCTGTGCCCACGTGCGTCCGGAGGCCGGCCGACGTGCGCCGGACTGCCGCCGTTTGCCGGGCAACCGGCCGGGTACCCGACTCACGAAATCCCATCGCCTGCCGAACCGCCCCGCGCGAAGCGGCCCCTGCGGCTGCGCGAGGCGGCTCGACGGGTGCCGTCACAGGAGGAACGCCATGCGTATGAGGCAGTCGGACCCGGTCGTCGCCGAGCGGGTGCACCCGTGAGCGGGGCAGCGCCACCGTCGGGTGTGGACATGCCCGCGCGCAGCCGCTGGCGCCCGAGCCGGCTGCTGGAGTACTACGCGATTTCGGTGGTCTGGCTGCGCTGGGTCGTCGTGGCGCTGTGGGCGGTGGCCGTGGCGGCGTCGGTGCTGTACCTGCCGGCCATCGGCCACGGCGGCAGCGACCTCGGACAACTGGTGTCGGCCGACAACGCCGCGGTGCGCAGCGAGGTCCGCTCCTTCGAGAAGTTCGGGTTTCCGCTGCTGAGCCGGGTCTCGGTGGTGCAGCGCAACCCCGACGGACTGCCCCTGTCGGTGCAAGCCGAAGCGGTCGCCCGCGCCCGCGACGTGACGGAGGGCAGGTTTCCCGACGCCGCGCCCATCCTCGCCGCCGTGCCGGTGACCAACACACTGCAGCTGATGCCGGGCTCGCAGGAGAACGGCACGACCGTCATCACCATGCTGTTCACCGCACCCGACGTCACCTTCGCCGGCCAGCTGGCCGCCGCCGAGAAGTTCGTGGCGGCACACTACGACGCCGACGACGCCGTCGTCGGGGTGACCGGTTCGGTTCCGGCCCGGGTCGAGCAGGGCGACCTCGTACTGTCGACACTGCCCTGGCTGGAGGCGGTGACCGTCGCGGCCGTGTTCCTCATCGTCGCGATCGCGTTCCGCTCGCTCATCGCGCCGTTGCTCGCCCTGGGCGTGGCCGGGGTCGCGATCGTGCTCACCCTGCACGTCGGCGGCGCGCTCGCCGACCGGCTCGGGGTGCCGGTGCCGCAGGAGACCCAGCCGCTGCTGGTGGCGCTGCTGCTCGGCGTGGTCACCGACTACGTCGTCTTCTACCTGGCCGCGGTCCGCACCCAGCTCGCCTCCGGTGCGGGCAGGCTGGAGGCGGCAGAGCACGCGACCGCCCGGTTCACCCCCATCATCGCCACCGCCGGCGCGACCGCCGCCGCCGGCACCGGCGCGCTGGTGGTCGCCGGATCGGCGGCGTTCCGGGCGTTCGGGCCCGGCATGGCGCTGGCCGTGCTCATCGGCATGGTCGTGGCGGTCACCCTCGTGCCCGCGCTGCTGGCCATCCTGGGGCGCGCGGTGCTGTGGTCGCCGCGGCGCGGCGCGTCCACCGAACCCGTCGCGGCACCGGAGGTCGGCAGCGGGCGCTGGTCACGGCTGCTGACCCGGCCCTGGGTCGCCGCACCCGTGCTGCTGCTGTGCGTCGGCGGCCTGGTCGCGGCCGCGCTGCCCGTGCGTGACCTCGCCCTGGGCGTGTCGTTCGTAGAGGCGCTGCCCGCCGACCACCCGACCCGCCAGGCCGCCGCCCAGGCCCAGACCGGATTCGCCGAGGGCATCCTGTCACCGACCGAACTGCTCCTGGAAGGCCCGGGAGTGGCCGCGAAGGAGAAGGAACTCGACGGCCTGCAGCAGGCGCTGCGGAAGGTGCCCGGGGTGGCCGCCGTGCTCGGACCCGGCGACGACATCGTCCCGCAGGACCTGCACGTGTTCCGCACTCCCGACGACACCGCGGCACGCTACCTGCTGATCCTGTCCGACGAACCGCTCGGCGCCCGCGCCGTGCAGACCCTGTCCCGGCTGCAGCAGGACCTCCCCGGCCTCGTGCGGGCCGTGGGGCTGACCGACGTGCAGACGAGCCTCGGCGGCGACACCGCCATCGCGCAGCTCATCGTCGACCAGACCAAGCAGGACCTCGGTCGTATCGCGCTCGCGGCACTCGTCGCGAATCTGCTGTTCCTCATGCTGTTCCTGCGTGCACTGGTGGCACCCATCGGCCTGCTCGCCTGCAGCGTGCTCGCCATCGGGGCCACGCTCGGGGCGACCACTTGGCTGTTCCAGGACGTCCTCGGCGCCGACGGACTGACCTTCTACGTACCGTTCGCCGCCGCGGTGCTGCTGGTCGCGCTGGGCTCGGACTACAACATCTTCGGCATCGGCCCGGCCTGGAAGGAGGCCCGCGGACGCCCGTTGCGCGAAGCGCTCGCGATCACGCTGCCGCAGTCGGCGCACGCGATCCGCATCGCCGCGTTCACCCTCGCGGTCAGTTTCGGCCTGCTGGCTCTGGTGCCGCTGCGCCCGTTCCGGGAACTCGCGTTCGCGTTGTCGGTGGGCATCCTCATCGACGCGTTCATCGTCCGGTCGATTCTCGCCCCCGCGCTGCTGACGGTGCTCGGATCGGCCAGCGAATGGCCGGGCCGCCGACTGTTCGGCCGGTTCGCCGCGCTGCGCCGCCCGCCCGCGGCGCCACTGCCGGGCGACGAGCCGGCGAGCGCCGCCGCGACCGAATGACCGCCACTGCATAAGGAGCGGGCGGCCGGGTATCGGTCCGCCATCACCACACCTCGAAGGGGAGACGACATGCCAAGCAAGGACGACGCCATCGCCGGCGCGCAGGACGCGCTCAATACGGCCTCCGCCGCCGTCGCCGAGAAGGCGGCGGAGGCCAAGCAGGCGGCGATCGACACCGGACACGCCCTGGCCGCCGGTGCCGGCGAGCTCAAGGCCAACGTCAGCCACACCGCGGTGGCGGCGAAGGACGCGGCCACGGAAGCCCTGTCGGCGGTCAACGAGCGGATTCCGCACACGGCCGACGAGTGGGAGAGCGCCGGACGCGACCTGTTGGCCAGCATCCGCCGCAACCCCACGCCGTGGGCCACCGGGGCCGCTGTGTTCCTCATCGGCTGGCTGATCGGCCGGAACTCGGCCGGGTCGAAGAAGTAGCCGCAGATGTCGGGTACGGAGATCGCGGCGCTGGTCGCCTCGGGAGCTTTCGCGATGCTCGTGCTGGTGCTCGCGGTGCCGATCCTGCGGCTGCGGCGCACCGTCGACGCGACCACCGACATGATCCGTGAGGTCACCGCGAAGACGGGTCCGCTGCTGGACAACGTCAACAACACCGTCGACGGTGTGAACACCACCGTCGGGCAGGTGCAGACCACACTGGACGGCATCAACCTCCAGCTGGTCCGGGTCGACGCGGTGACCGGGCCGCTGTCGGCGGCCGCGGCGAACATCGCCAAGGTCGCGAACACGGTCACCGAGGCGTCGGCGACGCCGCTGGGCAAGGCCGCCGCGCTGGCCTTCGGTATCCGCCGCGCCGTGGCGGCGCGATCCCACCGGCAGTGACGTGATGGGCCGGGCCCGGCACACGGGTCCGGCCACGCGCTTTCCCCGTGCCGGCGGTCCCTCCGCTGCGGGCCCGTGGGCCGCCGAAGGCCGGCGAAGTCCTGTGCCGCGAAATCGGTTGTGCCGAAGGCGTCGTCGAGTCCGCTCCGGACCTCGCTGACGCCTTCGTTGTGCTGCAATGGTGTCCGTGCGGTCAGGTCAGGTGGCGTCGGCGGCCGTTGGAGCATGCCGATGAGCGGTGTCTACGACAGCGCCGAACTGGCTCGTGGCTATGCCTTCGACCGGCCCGCGGTGCATCACCGCCTGCTGGCCGCCTCGGGCGTGACCGGCACGGCCCGGCGAGCGCTGGACGTCGGCTGCGGCGCCGGGGTGTCGACCGCCGCGCTGCGGCCGCTGGCCGCACAGGTGATCGGGGTCGAACCGGCGGCCGCCATGCTCGCCCATCGCGAGGCGGTCGCGCCCGGCGCGTCGTTCGCCGTCGCCCGGGCCGAGGCGCTGCCGTTCCCCGACTCGTCGTTCGACCCGGTCACGGCGGCCGGCGCGCTCAACTACACCGACCTGGCCCGGTCGCTGCCACAGCTGCGGCGTGTGCTCACCCCGGCGGGCCGACTGGTCGTGTACGACTTCAGCGAGGCGCGCAATGCTGCGGAGGGGCCGGCGCTGAGCGATTGGTTCGCCCGCTTCGAGCAGCGGTTTCCCTGGCCGCCGGGGTGGCGGCCGCTCGATCCGCGCGACCTGCCCGGAACCGAGCCCGGCCTGCGGCTGCTGGAGTCGCGGCACCAGGTGGTGGCACTGCCGATGACCAGGCAGACCTATCAGCGGTATGCGCTCAGCGAGGTCAACGCCGACTGGGCCGTCCGCGCCGATGTCCGTGCCCGGGGCGAGGCTCGGGGCTGGTGCGAGCAGACTCTCGCCGACGTTTTCGGGGCAGGGGAGCTGACCGTGCTGTTCCGAGGCCACGTCGCGACGTTCGTCCGCGCCAGCTAGTGTGCCGTCTCGCAATGGGATGGCGGCCAGGGCCGAGTACGGTCATGTCGATCGCGCTAACGTGAGACCGTGATCGTCGACTACGACTCGGCCTGGCCGGCCATGGCGGAAGCGGCCATGACCGAACTCCGTGCGGCACTGCCCCGCGTCATCCTGGAGATCGAGCACATCGGCTCGACCGCCGTTCCCGGCCTCGCCGCGAAGCCGGTGATCGACCTGATGGCCGCGGTGACCTCATTGGACTGCGTGGACGACGCCGCTGTCGAGCGACTCGGTTATCGGCGCCACCACAACGGCATGGAAGATCGGCTCCTCTACGTCCGTGAGCGGGACGAGCACCGTACGCACATCCTGCACGTCGTGACCCTGGAGAGTTGGCCCACGCGCAACCAGCGCATCCTGCGCGACCATCTCCGCAGGCACTCCGCCGACGCGGAGCGGTACGCGCGGCTCAAACGGGAGATCGCCGGGCTGCCCGGCTACTCCGGTCACAAGACCGCACTGGTTCAGGAGCTCACCGATCTGGCCCGGGCCGAACGCGGACTTCCCTCTGTCCCGGTCTGGGAGAAAGGGCGCTGATCCGCCCGGGACACTAGCCGTCGTCGGATCGGGCGGCTTTCGTCTGTGCGGCGCTACCTCGCCGCCGGCCCGACACGCTGAGGCGGGCCCGGAGCGTGGCGGCGAGGTCGCCCGCCGCGATCAGCTGTTCGTGCGTGAGCGCGTCGACGAACAGTTCCCGTACGGCACTCAGGTGCGGCACCGTGGCCTGCCGGAACGACTGAAGGCCGGTGGGGGTCAGCACGATCTCGGCACCGCGGCTGTCGGCGGCGCACTCCTCGCGGCGGATGAGGTCGCGGCGCTCCATCCGGCCCAGGTGATGCGAGAGGCGGCTGCGTTCCCAGTCGATGTGGGACGCGAGGTCGGAGGAGCGCATCCGGTGTCCTTCGGCCTCGCTGAGGGCGAGCAGCACCGCATAGTCGCCCGACGACAGGGAGGACTCGCTCTGCAGGCGTGCGGTGAGCTCGGATCTGAGGGTTTCGGCCGTCTCGATGAAGTCCCGCCAGATCCGCAGCTCTTCGGTGGTGGGCAGCCGGCGTGCCCGGCGTGGCCGTGGTGTGTCCTGCATCATTCCGCCTCCGATTGACATGTCAATCATACCGGCCTACATAATTGACATGTCAATCAGCCGCGCTCGGTGTGCGGCCGGGACCGGGGCAGGGGAGACCATGACGACCGAAGGATTCGAACTGGGCCTCAATTCGTTCGGGGAGCTGGCCACCGACGGCGACCGGGTGCTGAGTGACGCCGAGACCGTGCGGCTGATCGTCGAGGAGGCGCAGCTCGCCGACTCGGTCGGCCTCGACGTGTTCAGCGTTGGCGAGCACTACCGGGAAGGCTTCACCGACTCCGCGACGCCCGTGCTGCTCGCGGCCATCGCGCGAGCCACCGAGCGGATCCGGCTCGGCACCTCCGTCACCGTGCTGAGCACCAACGACCCCGTGCGGCTCTACCACGAGTTCTCGACGCTGGACGCCGTGTCCGGCGGCCGCGCCCAGCTCGTCCTCGGCCGGGCCTCGGCGGCCGAGTCGTTCCCGCTGTTCGGCTACGACCTGGCTGACTACGAGCGCCTGTTCGAGGAGAAGCTCGACCTGTTCATGCGGCTCCAGCGCCAGGACACCGTCACCTGGTCGGGCACCGTGCGCAGCCCGCTGACCGCGCAGCGGCTGCACCCCCGGATGCCCGAGGGAGGCATCCCCACCTGGATCGGCGTGGGCGGCAGCCCGAACTCGGTGCTGCGCGCCGCCCGCCACGGACTGCCGCTCATGATGGCGATCATCGGCGGCCGGCCCCAGCGGTTCGCCGGCAACGTCGAGCTCTATCTGCGCGCCCTTGACGAGTTCGGGCATCCCGCGTTGCCGATCGGGCAGCACTCGCTCGGCCTGGTCGCCGACACCGACGAAGAGGCCGTCGAGACCTGGTGGCGCCACTGGCAACCGGTCGTCGCGCAGCTCGCCCGTGAACGCGGCTTCTACCAGCCGACCCGCGAACGCTACGAGACCGAACTCGACGGCGGAGCGCTGTTCGTCGGCTCGCCCGAGACGGTCGCGCAGAAGATCGCCACCATGGCCCGCGACCTGCGGATCAGCCGTTTCGACCTCAAGTACGACATCATGCGCCTGCCCCGCGAGGCCCGCGCCCGCAGCATCGAGCTGTTCGGCCGTGAAGTCGCCCCGCGGGTGCGGGAACTGCTCACGAAGGAGCCCACCCATGTCTGATCCCGTGTTCGGCCTCGACACCTTCGGCGACGTGCCGGACGACGACTCCGGCCGACCGGTTTCGTACGCCGCCGCGATTCGGCAGGTCGTCGACGAAGCCGTGCTCGCCGACGAACTCGGCGTCGACGCCATCGCCGTCGGCGAGCACCACCGGCCGGAGTACTCGGTGTCGACCCCGGAGACGGTGCTGGCCGGCATCGCGACACGCACCTCGCGCATCCGCCTCGGTTCCGGAGTGACCGTGCTCAGCTCCGACGACCCGGTCCGGGTGTTCCAGCGCTTCGCCACGGTCGACGCCCTGGCGCACGGCCGGGCCGAGGTCATCCTCGGCCGTGGCTCGTTCACAGAGTCGTTCCCACTGTTCGGCTACGACCTGGCCGACTACGAGGTGCTGTTCGAGGAGAAGATCGACCTCTTCGTCAAGCTGCTCGACGAGCAGCCGGTGACCTGGAGCGGCACCGTGCGCGCCCCGCTGCGCAACGCCGACGTCTTCCCCAAGACCGAGTCGGGCCGCCTGACCACCTGGGTGGGCGTCGGCGGCTCGCCGCAGTCGGTGGTGCGCACCGCACGCTACGGCCTGCCGCTCATGCTCGCGATCATCGGCGGGCAGCCCAGCCGGTTCGCCCCCTACATCGACCTGTACCGGCGCGCCGCCGGCCAGCTCGGCACCACCGCGCACCCGGTCGGCATGCACTCACCCGGCTTCGTCGCCGACACCGACGAGCAGGCCAAGGAGATCTTCTGGCCGCACTACCGGGTCATTCGCGACCGGATCGGCGCCCTGCGCGGCTGGCCGCCGATCCGCCGCGCCGAATTCGACGCCGAGGTCGAGCACGGGTCCCTCTACATCGGCTCGCCGGAGACCGTCGCCCGCAAGATCGCCCGTACGGTCGGCGCGCTCGGCGTCGGCCGGTTCGACCTCATCTACACCGCGGGCGCGCAGCCGGTGAGCGCCCGCCTGCGCGCCGTCGAGCTGTACGGCGCGAAGGTGATCCCCATGGTCCGCGACATGCTCGCCGGCTGACCCGTCGGCAGGCCCAGACACCGAAGGACACGACATGGACGACACCCCTCAAGCAGGTCCCCGGACCCTCGGCATCCTCGGCGCGGGCAAACTGGGCACGGTCCTCGGCCGGCTCGCCCTGGCCGCCGGGTACCGGGTGCTCATCGCTGGCTCCGGCGACCCCGCGAAGATCGCGCTGACCGTGGAGGTGCTCACCCCCGGCGCGACCGCCGCCACCGCCGCCGACGTGGCGGCCCGCGCCGACATCGTCGTGCTCGCCCTGCCGCTCGGCAGGTACCGCAGCATCGCCGCGGACGCGCTGCGCGGCAAGCTCGTCGTCGACGCCATGAACTACTGGTGGGAGATCGACGGCAGCCGCGACGACCTCACCGATCCGCGTACGTCCTCCAGCGAGACGGTGCAGGCGTTCCTGTCCGGGGCTCGCGTCGTGAAGGCGTTCAACCACGTGGGCTACCACGACATCGAGGACCAGGCCCGGCCCGCAGGCGTTGCCGGACGCACCGCCGTCGCGATCGCGGGCGACGGCCCGGCCGACGTGGCCGCGGTCGCCGCGCTGGTCGATGCGCTCGGCTTCGACCCGGTCGTCGCCGGTCCGCTGGCCGAAGGCGTACGTTTCGAACCGGGCACCGAACTCTTCGGCGCCGATGTCGAGGCGGCCGAGGTGCGCGCCCGCCTCGACCGTTTCCCGGAATCGGAGCGCGGACACGCGGTCGCCCAGGCGCGCGGGCAGCTGCCGACCACGGACCCCGCGCTGTCTCCGCGCGGAGCCTGACGCCACTGCGCTCACCTGTTAATGCAGGCACGGCCGCCGGAAACAGGCAGGCGAGATCGTGCCGGGGTGGTTAAGGTCGCCGGGTGCTGCCGCAAGAACATCTGATCACCCGTGTCCGGGAACTCTGTCTCGGCGACGAGGATCTCGTCGCCGCACTCACCTACGGCTCGTTCGCGCAAGGCGTGGGCGACGCCCACAGCGATGTCGAGTTCTGGCTGTTCTTCGGGGCGGATCAGGCCGAGGTGCTCGATCATCGGGCCTGGCTCGACCGGATCGGGCCCATCCGGCACCTGATCGTCAACGAGTTCGGCTCCCACGCAACTGGCTCATCCTGGCCCACCACGTCGCGCAGCGTGGCGAGCTGCTGCGCGCCGTCGATGCGCTGTCACACGCCCAGCGGTATCTGCTCTGGATGGCCCGCCTCGCCGAAGGCCGGACCGAGCACTGGCTGACACCGTCACGCCGGGCGGAGACCGACCTCGGCGCCGAGGTGGTCGGCGTGCTACGCCGCACCGTCACCGTCACCGTCACCGTCACCGTGGCCGAAGCCGACGCGGTCGCCGGGGCGGTCGCCGCCGCCTGGACTTGCGGCCGCGACTACTGGGTCACGCTGGCCGACCGAGCCGGCTGCGAGGTTCCCACCGAACTGTTCGCCGAGCTCGACACGGTGACGGCGACCGCGTGAACCGACGCGCACGTCCCGTCCGACCCGCACCTGTTCACGCTGGATACCACGGACCTCAGTCCGGCCCGGGCGGCCGTGGCGATCCTGCGCCGAGTGGCGAAACTCCGTCAGCGGCCGGCGGGTGCTGGTGCTGGTCTGCCAGCCGGGTGAGGTCCGGCTCGCCGTAGTGCGCCACCATCGCGGTGAACCGGTCGGCCTTGTCCTCGCCGAACCGGCGCACATCGGCCGTGTAGGCGGCCGCGGTCACGAACTTCGGTGGGGTCGTCTTGCTGTGGAACTTGTCGGCGTACATGACGAGCTGCTCCTCGCCGGTCTCGGCGACGTAGTCGGCGGCGGGCAGGGGCAGCCGCTGACGCAGCACGTCCTCGCGGGTGAGCCCGACGCCTGTGTGGCGGGAGCAGAACCGGCACAGCGCCTCCGGGAAGCCGAGTTCGCGCAGCAGGTCGTGGCCGAGCAGCCCGTGGCGGACGTAGTTGCGGTGGTCGAGCCGGCCGTGGGTGTCGTACAGGCGGTAGACGCCGATGTCGTGTAGCAGGCTGCCCGCCCGCACGAGGTCGACGTCGTACGCCGAGCGTCGGCCGTCGAGCAGCTGCTCTGCCACCGCGCAGACGATCCGGCAGTGGGTGTAGACGAGGTCGAAGGCTTCCGGGGTGGGCGCGAACCGTTCGTGCAATTCCCGGATCTGCTCATCGGTGGGGACGGCTGGTCGCCTGCCGACTCTCCGAACGACCATCGGCGTTCCTGACGGTATGGGCTGCGGCGGCAGCCGAACGCCATTCTATGAACGGGCCGCACCTCCGATTTCGGGCGGACCAGCACCGGCCGCCCGGCGGCGCGGACCGGCAATGTCGGGGATCCGACCGGCCATCGACGCTGCCCAATTAAGGCAGGAATCAGGCGCGCCCGATCCGCGGTTGCCGGCGATCGGTCAGCCGCAGCCCGACTCCCCGCACCGCGTCGATGGTGGCACCGGTGCCGAGCTCGCGCAGCTTGTGCCGCAGCCGTTTGACCACGGACTGCACGTCCGACTTGCGGTCGAGCCCCTCGTCCTGCCACACCGAGCGGTGCAGTTCGGCGTAGCTCCAGACCCGGACCGGCTCGATGGTCAGGCAGGTCAGCAGGTCGAGCTCGAGCCGGGTCAGGTCGATCTCGCGGTTGCGGCAGCGTGCCGTGGACCGGGCGGAGTCGATGACCAGCGACGTGTCGGCCGCCGCGGCCGCGGTCTCGGCGCGCTGCTGCGGAGCCGCGATCAGCCGGCGCAGCTCGTCGAGGTCGGCCACCAGCAGCAGCGGGGCGATGCCGTCCAGCCGCTCCGCGAGCCGGATCCGCTCGGCCGGCGACGGCGCCACCGCGATCAGCAGCGGGAACGGTCCGCCGTCCGGATCGGACCCCGTCGCCGTACTTTCCTCGTGCTCGGTCACCGCAACCCGCCCGGGATCTGTGGGCTTGCGCCCACTCTCGTCATTGTCCTGACAGTGATGGGCAAGCGCGTCGCCAACCTGGCAACCGTTAGCGACAAGTTGCTCACGTCAAGTTATTGATCGTCCTTTCTGCTCGATCATAGTGTCCAAACGGGCAACCGGCGTGACCCGCGCGGTTTTGTTGGGTGGGCATGGAGGGGGTTCGTCGGTTCGCTTCGTCGCGACGGTTCCCCCTGCACCCTCACCATGGCTCGTTTCACTCTGGGTCGTTCTGAGGGAGGTAGCACCGATGTTCAGACGTCCACCATGGCGGCGGCGCGCAGCCAGATCACTGGTCAGCGCCGGTGCGGCGATGATCCTCGCCGCGACAGGCGTGGCCGCGGCCGGCTCCGGCGCGTCGGCCGCGCCGGGGGCCGGAACCGCAGTAGGCGACAAGATACGACCGGAGCTCGCCAAGCAGCTCCAGGCCAAGAGCGAGGGAGACTTCTGGATCCGGTTCACCGACCGGGCCGACCTCAGCAAGGCCCAGGCCATCAAGGACTGGACCCAGCGCGGCACCGCGGTCGCGGACGCCCTGCGCAAGACCGCGGCCGAGAGTCAGGCCAAGGTCCGGGCCGAGTTGGACGCCGCGGGCCTGAAGTACCAGACGTTCTGGGCGTCCAACGCCATCAAGGTGAGCAGCGGTTCGCTGGCGACGGTGCAGAAGTTCGCCGCGCACGCCGAGGTCGAGGGGCTCTACGCCCCGATCGCCTACAAGGTGCCCGAGACCACCAAGGGCACCGATGAGCAGACCGTCAACGCCCTCGAATGGGGCATCGCGAACATCAACGCCGACGACGTCTGGTCCCAGTACGGCGTCAAGGGCGAGGGCGTCACCATCGCCAACATCGACACCGGGGTCCAGTTCGACCACCCGGCGCTGGTCGCCTCCTACCGCGGCAACAACGGCGACGGCACGTTCGACCACAACTACAACTGGTTCAACGCGGCGGACACCTGTGACACGCCCTGCGACGACGACGGCCACGGCACCCACACCATGGGCACCATGGCCGGGGCCGACGGCGCGAACCAGATCGGCGTCGCCCCCGGCGTCAAGTGGATAGCCGCGAACGGCTGCTGCCCCAGCGACGCCGCGCTGGTCACCTCCGGCGAGTGGATGCTGGAGCCGACCGACCTCAACGGCCAGAACCCGAACGCGGCCAAGCGCCCGAACATCATCAACAACTCGTGGGGAAGCGAGTTGCCCTCCAACGACCCGTTCATGGAGGACGTGACGCTGGCCTGGGCCGCGTCGGGCATCTTCGGCACCTGGTCCAACGGCAACAACGGATCCGCGTGCCAGACCAGCGGCTCGCCGGGCAGCCGGATCAGCAACTACTCGACCGGCGCGTACGACGTCAACGACAACATCGCGGGCTTCTCGTCCCGCGGCACCGGGCAGAGCGGGGAGATCAAGCCCAACATCTCCGCGCCCGGGGTGAACGTGCGCTCCAGCGTGCCGGGCGACGGCTACGCCAGCATCAGCGGCACCTCGATGGCCGCCCCGCACCTTGCGGGTGCGATCGCGCTGCTGTGGTCGGCGGCCCCGGCGCTGGTCGGCGACATCGACGCGACCCGTGCGCTGCTCAACGGCGCCGCGATCGACAAGGCCGACGCCCAGTGCGGCGGCACCGCGGCCGACAACAACGTCTACGGCGAAGGCCGGCTGGACGCCCTGGTGCTGCTCAACTCCGCCCCGATCGGCGACACCGGCACCCTCGCCGGCACCGTCACCGACGCGTCCACCGGCAGCCCGCTCGCCGGCGCGACGGTGACCATCACCGGCTCGGTCGGCCGCGAGGTGACCACGGGCGCGGACGGCAAGTTCTCGACCCTGCTCCCGGTCGGTGACTACCAGGTCGCGGTCGCGCTGTTCGGGTACACCGGCGTGACGCGGTCGGCGACCGTCACCGACGGCGTGACCACGACCGTCGACGTGGCACTGAGCCCGGTGCCCAGCGTGAACGTCAGTGGTTCGGTCACCGACGGCTCCGGGCACGGCTGGCCGCTGTACGCGAAGGTCACCGTGGAGGGCCCGTCCGGCGTCTACGACCACACCACTCCGGTCAACGGCCGCTACAGCGTCAAGCTCCCGGCCGGGGCGACGTACAGCCTGAAGGTCGAGTCGTTGTATCCGGGCTACCAGACCGTCACCAAGCAGGTCGTGGTCGGTTCGGGCAACGTCACCGCGAACGTCGCGGTGCCGGTGAACGCCGCCACCTGTACCGCGGCTCCCGGCTACGGGTTCGGCTCGGACGGGGAGTACGAGACCTTCGACGGCACGACCGTGCCGGCCGGCTGGTCCGTGGTGGACAACGCGGGCACCGGCCAGGTGTGGAAGTTCACCGACGACGGCAACCGCGGCAACCTCACCGGCGGCAGCGGCAACTTCGCCATGATCGACAGTGACGACTACGGGCTCGGCGGGGCGCAGGACACCTCACTGGTCAGCCCCGTGGTCAACCTGACGGCCGTCACGGCTCCGGTCATCCGGTTCAACCAGGACTTCAACCATCTGGGCTCGGACCGGGCCGACGTCGACCTCAGCCTCGACGGCGGTGCCACCTGGACGAACGTGCTCCGGCAGGCGGCCGACTTCCGCGGGCCGCGCACGACCGAGCTCCCGATCCCGCAGGCCGCGGGCAAGGCCCAGGTCCAGGTCCGCTTCCACTACTACGACGCGTCGTACGAGTGGTGGTGGGAGGTCGACAACGTGCTGATCGGCAGCCAGGTCACCTGCGCTCCGGTCGACGGCGGCCTGGTGGTCGGCAACGTCCGTGACAAGAACGACAACAGCTATGTCAACGGCGCGACGGTCACCAGCGACGCCCGGCCGTCGGAGAAGGCCGTCACCGCGGCCACACCGGACGACCCGGCGCTGGAGGACGGCTTCTACTGGCTGTTCTCGTCGCTGACCGGCACGCACCCGTTCACCGCGCGGGCCGGCAACTACGTCAGCCAGAGCAAG
This sequence comes from Catellatospora sichuanensis, assembly GCF_007483665.1. GTDB lineage: Bacteria > Actinomycetota > Actinomycetes > Mycobacteriales > Micromonosporaceae > Catellatospora > Catellatospora sichuanensis. Next base: position 257,876 of record NZ_ML660188.1, on the reverse strand, counting down.
CAGGTCGACGTGCAGCCCGACTGGGCGACCGCGGCGAACTACCAGCTCGCGGCCGGCCGGCTGAAGGTGGCTCCGGTCGCGCTGAGCGCCACGGTCCAGATGCCGACCGGCACGGCCGCCAAGACGTTCACGGTGACCAACACCGGCGGTGCGCCGGTCGAGGTCGAGTTCAGTGAGCGCGAGGGCGGATTCGAACTGCTCCGGGCCGACGGGTCACGTACCACCAAGCAGGAGGTTCTCGGCAGTGCCGGGGCTCCTGAGCAGCGGCTCGACGCGCCGACGTCGTTCGCCGCGAAGTCGTCCGGCAAGTCTTCGAACGCGGCGTCCCCCGCGGTCGGCCCCCAGGCCGAACCCTGGACGGACATCGCCGACTACCCGGCGAACGTGATGGACAACCGGGTGGTGACCCTCGACGGCAAGGTGTACTCGATCGCGGGTAGCAACGGCACTGATTCCACGACGAAGAACTTCGTCTACGACCCGGTCGCCCAGACCTGGACGGCGATCGCCGACCTGCCCGGCGCCCGCAACGCCATGGCGGTGGGCGTGGTCGGCGGGAAGATCATCGCGACCGGCGGCTGGGGCGATGCCGGCCCCGATGCCACCACCTGGTCGTACGACCCGGCGGCGAACGCCTGGACGGAGAAGGCCGACAACCCCGCGCCGCGGTCCGCGGCCGGGCAGGCGGTAGCCGACGGCAAGCTGTACGCCATCGGCGGCTGCACCACCGCCGCCTGCACCCCGATGTCGAACGACGTCGTCCGCTACGACCCGGCCACCGACACCTGGACGGCCGTGGCCGACTACCCGAAGTCGGTGGCGTTCGCCTCCTGCGGCGGGATCGACGGCACGGTCTACTGCACCGGCGGCAACGACGGAACCGCCGCGCAGAAGGCCGGCTACGCCTACGACCCGGGTGCCGACAGCTGGACGGCCATCGCCGACGCGCCGACCGACAGCTGGGCCAGCTCCTTCGCCGTCGCCAGCGGCAAGCTGCTGGTCGTCGGCGGCTCGCAGGGCGGGGCCATCACCAACGCCGGCTTCGCCTACGACCCGGCCACCGGGTCGTGGTCCAACCTGCCCAACGCCAACACCGCCCGCTACCGCGGCGGCGCGGCGTGCGGCTTCTACAAGATCGGCGGTTCGTCGGGCAACTTCAGTGCGATGCCCGACAGCGAGGTGCTGCCGGGGCTCGAGGGCTGCGCCGCGGCCGCCGCCGACGTCAGCTGGCTTACGGTCGACAAGACCGCCGTCACGCTGGCACCGGGCGCGAAGGTCACCGTCACCGTCACGATGACGGCGAACGTCGACCAGCCCGGCACCTACACCGCCTCGGTCGGGATCAAGGAGAACACGCCCTACCCGGTGTCGCCGGTGGCCGTCACGATGACCGTGACGCCTCCGAAGACCTGGGGCAAGCTGCTGGGCACGGTCACCGGGACCAGCTGCCAGGGCGTCGGCTCGCCGATCGTCGGCGCGGTGGTCCAGGTCGACTCGTGGGCGAACTCGTGGACCTTCGCCACCGACGCCCAGGGCAAGTACGCCTACTGGATGGACCGCCGCAACAACCCGCTGACGTTGATCGTCGCCAAGGACGGCTGGAAGCCCCAGACCCGTCAGACGAGGATCAACACCACCACACCCACGGTGGAGGACTTCGCCTTGTCTCCCATCCGGTGTTGACGCCTGACCGCTAGGTGATCCGGCCCGCCTGGTCGACGACCAGGCGGGCCGGACCATGTCCGGTGTCGGCGACACCTGGGGACGGACGCGGCGTCCCGCGCGGCGGTCAGACCGGGGCGAGCCGGAAACCGACCCCGCGGACCGCGTGGACGGTCACCGAGGCGTTCAGCCGGGCGAGTTTGCGCCGCACCCGCCGCACCACCGAATGCATGTCGGAGCCGCGGCCCAGGTGCTTGTTGCCCCACACCTCGAGGTGCAGCCGCTCGTAGGTCCAGACCTGGCCGGGCGTCTCGGTCAGACAGATCAGGAAGGCGTGTTCCAGGCGGGTCAGGCCGACCTCCCGGCCGCGCCAGCACAGCACCCGCCGGTCGGAGTCGACAGCCAGGTGAGTCGAGGGCACCGCCGGCGCGGGCTCCGCGGCGTGCGCTGTCGCGGTCCTTGCGAGTGGCGGCACGGTGGTGACCGGGGGTTTCTCGGTAACGCCGAGGAACTCGCGGGCCTGCTCGACGCTGGACACGATCAGCAGGGCGGGGCTCCCGCCGAGCGTCCGGGCCAGGTGGCGGCGTTCGGCCGGCGAGGACGCGATGCCGATGACCAGCGAGGCGACCGGGATTCCCCGCATCTGCCCACCCCTCCGGTTCCCCATGATTGCGCGTGATTTCCGCGCTGCCGACCGAAAGATCCTCAATCGGTGTCCTGACCTTAGCGGCAGAGCGCCCCGATGGAAATATTCACGGAAATGATTATCGGCGAGGCTGTGCACCCTGGCGTGGTTCGACACCACGAGGCCCGGCGCGCCCTGCCCGCGCTGTCCGAGGCGCGTCACCGGATACAGCGACGGGAGGTGTACAAGCTCTTCGCTTGTCCCTCCCGCGGTTCAAGTCTAACCGACGCATGGCCCGTATCGAATCAGCCCGAATGACGATCTTTGTCCGCTGAGCCGCACATATGCTCGTCACTCAACCCCATTGCCCACTCATCGGGGAGCACTGTGCCTGACGCAAGAACCCAGGAGATCGCCGGCGAGCAGCAGGTCGTCGACCGGGTCTACGACCGCGCCGACGCCATGCGCGCCCAGGCCCGACAGCTGGCCCGCGAGGGCCACGGGCGGGCCGCCGCCGGACCGGCCGGCGGACTCGTGGAACGCGACGCGATGGTCCACCACGCGGCGGGCAAGCTGCGCGCGCTGGACGCTGAAGCCGAAGGCCTCGTGTTCGGCCGCCTCGACTTCGACGACGGCGAGACCTACCACATCGGGCGGCTCGGCATTCGCGACGAAGACCGGGAACCGCTCCTGATCGACTGGCGGGCGCCCGCCGCGGCGGCGTTCTACCGGGCGACGCCCGGCGAACCGCTCGGCGTCGTCCGCCGCCGCGTCATCATCAGCCGCGGCCGCGACGTCGTCGACCTCGACGACGACCTGCTGTGCCCGGACGACGCCGGCGAGCTGCGCGTACTGGGTGAAGGTTCGCTGCTCGCGGCACTGCAGCGCGCCCGCGGCCCGCAGATGCGCGACATCGTGACCACCATCCAACGCGAGCAGGACGAGGCGATCCGGGCACCCGCCCGCGGCGTCACGCTCATCACCGGCGGGCCCGGCACCGGCAAGACTCAGGTGGCGCTGCACCGCGCCGCGTATCTGCTCTACACCGACCGGGGCCGGTTCGCCGACGGCCGGGTCCTGGTCGTCGGACCCTCCACGGTCTTCACCAACTACATCAGCCGCGTGCTGCCCGCCCTCGGTGAGGACAGCATCCACCTGCGCGCCATCGGCGAACTCGTCGAGGGCGTGACCGCCACTCGCCGCGATCCCGCGCCGGTGGCCGAGATCAAGGGCAGCACCCGCATGGACGCGGTGCTGGGGGAGCTGATCTGGCAGGCCCCGCCGACCGCGCCGGACCAGCTCAAACTGGTGTACGCGGGCCAGGTCCTGAAGCTCGGGTCCGCCGAACTGTCCGCAGTGCGCGAGCGGGTGCGCACCATGGCCACGGCGAGCAGCACACTGCCCAACACCGCCCGGCCCGTCGCCGCGAAGGCGCTGCTGGAAGCGCTGTGGGCGGAGGTCGAGGGCGAGCACCTGGACCGGGAACTTTTCGTCGACGATGTCGGCGACCGCTCCGAGTTCCGGCGCTTCCTCGTCGCGTGGTGGCCCCGGCTGAGTCCGCCGGACGTGCTGGCGTGGCTCGGCGACGCCGACCGGGTCCGCGGCGTGCTGGGCGACGGCGCGGCCGAGACCCTGGCCGCGTCGTACCGCGGCGGCGCCGACTGGTCGATCGACGACGTGCCGCTGCTCGACGAACTCACCGAACTGCTCGGCGAACCGCCCGCCGCCCCCGCGGCCCGAGCCGAGCCGGCCCGGCTGCGGGAACTGACCATGGGCCCGCAGCCGGTGGACACCTTCGCGCTCAGCTGCGGGCTGCACGACGGCTGGAGCCTGTACGCGCCCGGACTGCCCACCCCCATGGCCGTCGCCGGACAGGCGATCGACAACGACGCGACCGCCGCCGCGCAGCGCTGGGCCGCCGCGATCATCCTGCGCGAAGGACACCAGGTGGTCAGCTGGATCGACGGTTACGACCCGTACGGCGAGGACGCCTACGTGCCGGTGCTCGCCGAGCCGCTGCCGGTCCCCGAGCCGGAGGATGAACCGGCCACCTGGGACGACTACGCGCACGTGATCCTCGACGAGTCCCAGGATCTGTCACCGATGGAGTGCCGCATGATCGCGCGCCGGGCGGCGTACGCCTCGATGACGATCGTCGGCGATCTGGGCCAGGCGACCCATCCGCTGGCCGCCGCGTCGTGGCAGGAGCTGCTGGCCCGGCTCGACCGGCGGGACTCGCGGATGCTCGACCTGCGCACCGGCTACCGGGTGCCGCAGGTCCTCGCGGACTACGCGGCCCGGATGCTGGCCCCGGGCATCGCGCCGACACAGTCGTACCGGCCCGGCGGCGAACTCTCGGTGCGGCAGGTCGACGACCTCGCTGCGGCGGTGCGTGAGGCCGCACGCACCGCTCCGCGTGAGGGCAGCGTCGCCGTCGTAGCCGCCGATCACACGGTCGGGGCGCTGGGGCCCCTGGTCGACGCGCCCCACGTCACCTTGGTCCCCGCGGGCCTGGTGAAAGGACTCGAATACGACCATGTCATCGTCGTGGAGCCCGCCGACATCGTGGCCGCCGAACCCCGCGGGCAGCAGCGGCTGTACGTCGTGCTGACCCGGGCGGTCGCCCGACTGGAGGTGCTGCACCGGTCGGCGCTGCCCGCCGCCCTCGTCGGCTGAGGCGGTCCGGCCTGGTCCCGCGGAGACCGCGGGCCGGGCCGGACGACGTCGGGTCCGGCGGCGCCGGCACGTCGTCGAGAACCGTCATGCGTGATCGGGCGCGGCCACGGAGCCAGGTCAGTAGGCAAGCACGTGCAGCGTGCCCAGGCCTGCGGCGATCAGGCCGACCGCGACCGGCGCCATCAGGTCGTTGCCGCGGTCACCGGCTCGCAGGTGATACCCGAGCGCCCCGATCATCAGCAGGACCAGGCCACCCGCGGCGGCGATGCCCACGGGCCCGACGGCGAGTCCGATGAGGAGCCCGACCGCTCCTGCGATCGCCAGGCCGCCCACGATCCGGTCCAGCAGCGGCGGCACGCCGAGGTGGCGGGCACGCGCGACAGCCGGCGGGGCGGCGACGACCTGCATCACGCCCAGCGCTCCGAACAGGAGTGCCAGCAGGATCGATCCGATGACGACGGGCACGGTCACAAGCTTCGCTCCAGGGGTGTCGGCGGGTCGCGACGGAAGTCTAGCGCTGTGGCGGAGGCTTCGCGGTCGCGTCGGGCGGCCGCGGCCGCGCTGGCACCTCTCCGGCGGGACCGGACGGAAACGGAGCAGCCGACCGCCGGGTCGGCGGTCGGCTGCTCCGTTTCGATGTTCAGTCGGTGCCCGACTCCATCGCGGCGTTGTCGAGCAGCTCGTCGTCGCCGTGCGCGTGTCCGCGTGAGGCGATCGTGTCGGCCCCGCCCTCGGGCAGGACGCCGATCAGCGTGTGCGGGCCGGGCTGCGCGACGGCGGTCACCTGCAGGTGCGAGCCGCCGCCGACGATGCCGAGCTGGGCATACTGCTCCAGCTTGGCGCGCGAGTCGGCGATGTCCAGGTTGCGCATGGTCAGCTGGCCGATGCGGTCGACGGGGCCGAAGGCGGAGTCCTCGGTGCGCTCCATGGACAGCTTGTCCGGGTGGTAGCTGAGCGCGGGCCCGGTGGTGTCGAGGACGGAGTAGTCCTCGCCGCGCCGCAGCCGCAGGGTCACCTGGCCGGTGACGGCGGAGCCGATCCAGCGCTGCAGGGCCTCGCGCAGCATCAGGGACTGCGGGTCGAGCCAGCGGCCCTCGTACAGCAGCCGGCCGAGGCGGCGGCCGTCGTTGTGGTAGGCCGCGACGGTGTCCTCGTTGTGGATCGCGTTGACCAGGCGCTCGTAGGCGGCGTGCAGCAGCGCCATGCCCGGCGCCTCGTAGATGCCGCGGCTCTTGGCCTCGATGATCCGGTTTTCGATCTGGTCGGACATGCCGAGGCCGTGCCGGCCGCCGATGGCGTTCGCCTCCAGGACCAGGTCGACCGCGGAGCCGAACTCCTTGCCGTTGATCGTCACCGGCCGCCCCTGCTGGAAGCCGATCGTGACGTCCTCGGGCTCGATCTGCACGGTGCTGTCCCAGAACCGCACGCCCATGATCGGCTCGACGATCTCGATGCCGGTGTCGAGGCGTTCGAGGGACTTGGCCTCGTGGGTCGCGCCCCAGATGTTGGCGTCGGTGGAGTACGCCTTCTCGGTGCTGTCCCGGTAGGGCAGGTCACGGGCGAGCAGCCACTCGGACATCTCCTTGCGTCCGCCGAGCTCGCTGACGAACTGGGCGTCCAGCCACGGCTTGTAGATCCGCAGGGAGGGGTTGGCCAGCAGGCCGTAGCGGTAGAACCGCTCGATGTCGTTGCCCTTGAAGGTGGAGCCGTCGCCCCAGACCTGGACGCCGTCGTCGAGCATGGCCCGCACCAGCAGCGTGCCGGTGACGGCACGGCCGAGGGGGGTGGTGTTGAAGTAGGCGCGGCCGCCGGACCGGATGTGGAACGCGCCGCAGGCCAGGGCGGCCAGCCCTTCCTCGACCAGGGCCGCGCGGCAGTCGACCAGCCGGGCGATCTGCGCTCCGTAGGCGGTGGCGCGGCCGGGCACCGAAGCGATGTCCGGTTCGTCATATTGGCCGATATCTGCGGTATAGGTGCACGGAATCGCACCCTTTTCGCGCATCCACGCGACAGCTACTGAGGTGTCGAGGCCGCCGGAAAAGGCGATTCCGACGTGATCACCGACAGGGAGGGACGTAAGTACCTTGGACACCTGCAAAGTATATGCGCACAACCGTATGACTATGCAAGCCGACTCGGTGAGTGAGTCGCAGGCCTCATCTCCCGCTGCCCGCCCGCCGATTGCGGCGACCGGCCCGGCAGTGCGCTGGCCTGGGCATAGCCTGTGAACGGAGGCCGATCGAGGGCTGGTGGTGGCGATGTCGCAAGCACGGCTGGCACTGCTCGACGGCAGCACCTTCTTCACCACGAACGGGCTGGGCGACACCGAGGGAGCCGAGGACGGCCTGTACTTCGCTGACACACGGCACCTGTCGTCATGGCGGCTGACCCTCGACGGCGCGGAACTGCACCTGCTCAGCTACGACACGCCCCAGTACTACTCGGCCCGCATCCACGCGACGCTGCCCTCGGTGAGTGTCGGCGTCAATCCGACGCTGTCGCTTCGGCGCGACCGCATCGTCGCCACCGGCCTGCACGAGGACCTGGTCCTGGAGAATTTCAGCGACGAGGATCGGGAACTCGTCCTCGAGCTGTCGCTGGGCGCCGACTTCGCCGACATCTTCGAGGTCAAGGACGGCAAGATCGGCTCCAGGCAGGTGACCGCCGCCGTCGACGCGGACACGGTCACCTTCGGGTACCGCAACGGCGACTTCACCCGCGCGACGACGGTCGCCTTCTCCGAGCCCGGCACCCTCGAGCCGACGGGCATGCGGTGGGCGATAAGGCTGCCCGCCCGTGGCACCTGGACCACCTGCATCGACGTGACCTGCTCAGACAACGATGGCGAGCACAAGCTGCGGGTGGGGCACGGCGGGTTCGGGCGGTTGGAGCCGGACATGCCGCAGACGATGCAGCAGTGGCTGGACGACGCCCCGGTGCTGCACACGACCTTCGACCCGGCCCGGCACGCCTACCGGCATGCCCTGCAGGACCTGGCCGCGCTGCGTTTCCACCCGATCCGGGGCTGTGCGCACTCGGTGCCGGCCGCCGGCGCGCCCTGGTTCATGGCCCTGTTCGGCCGGGACAGCCTCATCACCGCATACCAGGCGCTGCCGTTCCACCCCCGGCTCGCCGAGACGACGCTGAAAGCCCTGGCCATGGTGCAGGCGACGCAGGTCGACGACTTCCGCGACGCCGATCCGGGCAAGATCCCGCACGAACTCCGGCACGGCGAGCTGACCGCTACCGGCCGTACGCCCCACAGCCCCTACTACGGCTCGCACGACGCGACACTGCTGTTCCTCATCCTGCTCGAGGAGTACGAGCGGTGGACGGCCGACACCGAACTGGTCCACCGCCTGGAATCGGCGGCGCGCGCCGCCGTCGCCTGGATGCAGGGCCCGGGCGACCCCGACGGCGACGGCTACCTGGAATACCGCACCCGGTCCCCGCAGGGCCTGGCCAACCAGTGCTGGAAGGACTCCTGGAACTCGATCATGTTCGCCGACGGGCGGGTCGCCCGCGCGCCGATCGCCACCTGCGAGATCCAGGGGTACGCCTACGATGCGCGCCTGCGCACCGCACGCCTGGCCCGGGAGTTCTGGCACGACCCCGACCTCGCCGACCGGCTCGAACAGGAAGCCGCCGCGCTACGGCAGCGGTTCAACACCGACTTCTGGATCCCCGCGCGGGGCCACTTCGCGCTCGCCCTCGACGGCGACAAGCGCCAGGTCGACGCGGCCACCTCGAACATCGGGCACCTGCTGTGGAGCGGCATCGTCGACGACGAGCACGCCGAGGCCACGGTCGCGCGGCTGCTCGACCCGACGATGCACTCCGGCTGGGGCGTGCGGACCATGTCCAGCGCGGACCACGGCTACAACCCGATCGAGTACCACAACGGCACGGTGTGGCCGCACGACACCGCGATCATCGCCGAGGGCCTGCGTCGCTACGGGCACCGCGAACAGGCCGCCGGGCTGGCCGTGAACCTGCTCGAGGCCGCGGCCGCGTTCGGATACCGGCTGCCCGAGGTCTTCGCGGGTTTCGACCGCCAGGGCGAGCGGCCGGTGGAGTATCCGACCCCGTCGTCTCCCCAGGCCTGGTCGGCGGGTTCGGTGCTGCTCGTGCTGCGCACCCTGCTCGGCCTCGACATCGAAGACGGGAACCTGCGAGCGGCCGGACACCCGGTCGTGGCCGTCGGCCCGATGCGGCTGGAGAACGTGCCCGTTCGGGGCCGGCGGCAGGCCGTCGAGGTCTGATCCGCCGGGTGCGGCCCAAGCGTTCGGCGCAGGTCGCCGCGACGACGCTCACCGATCCCGGCGGATCGGGGTCGTCTCGATCGTGACGTCGCCACCGAACGCCACCCGGCCCCGCAGCCTGCGGGCCGACGCCCACGGGCGGTGGTAGGTCCAGGCCGCATCCCGGTCGGCGACGTCGCCGACCGTCACCGTGTAGTAGGCGGCGACGCCCTTCCAGGGGCACATCGTCCGCTTGGCGCTGGGACGCAGATACTGCCAGGCCACGTCCTTCGCGGGAAAATACACGACGGCGTCGGCGCTGACGGTGTCCGCGCTGTCCGCCAGCACCGTGCCTCTCCACACGGCCCGCACCCGCACCGGACGATCATCACGCCAGGGCCCTCGGCCGGCATACATCCCTCGCCTCAGGCGGCGATGCCCTCGACCGGGCGGTCGAAGTGGCGGTGCGCCGCGATGGCGGCCGACAATTCGGTCAGGAACGTGCCGTCGGCGACCTTGCCGGGGGCGAGGAAGACGACCCCGTCGAGCGCGCCGGCCGCGGGCTTGCTGGGCGGCCCGGCGACCCGGTCCGACGCCTCGTACACCGGCAGCCGTGCCGCCTGCACGAGCCGGTCGCCGACCCCGAGCACGCCGACCGCCTTGCCGTGCTTGTACGCCTCGGCGACGAAGTGCACCGCACAGCCGTCGTTGACCAGCAGATCCACTGCTGCATCGCCGTCGGCGACGACGACGCAGTCATAGAGCACCGAGGCGACGGTGTTCATCGCCCGGGTCACCGGCAGCGCGCCGCCCGTCGACACGGTCACCGTCCCGTCGACCAGGCCGAGCAGCTCCACCACGGCGCCGTCCAGGGTGAGGGCGTCACGAACGGTCTCCACGCCGGCATCTACGCCGTCTGCGACGAGCACCGCGACCTTGCGGCCGACGACACCGCTGCTGCCGGGCAGGCTCGCCTGGCTCAGCGCCGGAGACATCCGGCCGTGGTTGGGCGGCCCGGCGGCCGGAGCCGCCACCCCGATTCCGGCGGCCACCGCGACCGCGAGCTGATGATCGATGTTGTTGAGATGTTCGACCAGACGCTCGCGGATGTGCAGGTGCTCGACCTTGCCCAGTTCGAAGCGGTACGCCGCGACGATGTGCTCCTTCTCCCAGGCGGCCATGCTGTTCCAGAACAGGGTGGCCTGGCTGTAGTGGTCGGAGAAGGTCTCCGACCGCTTTCGCTCCTTGATCCCGTCCACGTGCTCCGGCGTGTGCACGAACGCCCCACCGCCGGCGCCCGGCACGACCGGGCAGCCGCCGCCGAGCGAGTTCGGATGGTAGTTGGCCTGGCCGAGCGGGATGTCGTCCTGGTGGAAGCCGTCCTGCTGGTGGTTGCGTACCGGCGCGAGCGGCCGGTTGATCGGGATCTGGGCGAAGTTGGGCCCGCCGAGCCGGGTCAGCTGGGTGTCGAGGTAGGAGAACAGCCGCGCCTGCAGCAGCGGGTCGTCGGTGAAGTCGATGCCCGGCACGACGTTCTGCACGCAGAAGGCGACCTGCTCGGTCTCGGCGAAGAAGTTGTCCGGGTTGCGGTCCAGCACCATCCGCCCCACGGGCACGACCGGCACGACCTCCTCCGGGACGAGCTTCGTGGAGTCGAGCAGGTCTATGTCGTCGAAGGCGAACTCGTCCTGCTCGGCGATCAACTGCACGCCGAGCTCGTACTCCGGGTAGACGCCCGCCTCGATCGACTCCCACAGGTCGCGGCGGTTGAAGTCGGGGTCCTTGCCGGAGATCTTCTGCGCCTCGTCCCAGACCAGGGAGTGCACGCCCGCCACCGGTGTCCAGTGGAACTTGACGAAGGTACGCGTGCCGTCGGCGGCCACCAGCCGGAACGTGTGCACGCCGAAGCCCTGCATGGTGCGGAAGCTGCGCGGGATGGCCCGGTCCGACATCAGCCAGATGACGTGGTGCATGGTCTCCGGCTGCAGTGTCACGAAGTCCCAGAAGGTGTCGTGGGCCGAGGCCGCCTGGGGCATCTCGTGGTGCGGTTCGGGTTTGACCGCGTGGATGACGTCGGGGAACTTGATGCCGTCCTGAATGAAGAACACCGGCATGTTGTTGCCGACGAGGTCGAAGTTGCCCTGGTCGGTGTAGAACTTCACGGCGAACCCGCGGACGTCGCGCGGTGTGTCGGTCGAGCCGCGTGAGCCCTGCACCGTGGAGAACCGTACGAACACCGGGGTGCGGGTGCCGGGATCGGTCAGGAAGCGGGCAGCGGTGTACCGGGCCAGCGAATTGTCGTATGGCTGGAAGTAGCCGTGCGCGCCGGATCCTCGGGCGTGCACCACCCGCTCGGGGATGCGCTCGTGGTCGAAGCGCATGATCTTCTCGCGGAAGTGGAAGTCCTCCAGCAGGCTCGGCCCGCGTGGGCCAGCGCGCAGCGTGTTGTCGGTGTCTTCGACGCCGATGCCCTGGTCGGTGGTCAGCTCGGTGTCGAGCTTGGCCATCCGATGGGTGTCGAGCTGCGCCACTTTGGCCTCGCCGCCCGGCGCGGCTTCGGCGGCAGCTCCTCGTTCGGCGCGGGCGAGCGCCTCGGCGACCGCAGCCGGGGCGAGCCGGGAGCCGGCCTTCTTCGCCGGGACCGCCTTCGCCCGCGGTGCCGCCTTGGCTGCCGCGACCTGGGCGCCGCCCTTCCTGGCCGTGGGCCGCCGCGACGGGGACGTCTTCGCGGCAGGCGCCGTCGTGGAACCCGCGACCTTGCGGGCACCGGCGGCGGAAGGCGGCGCCGCGGTGCGTTTGGCGGCCGTGGTCGCCTTTTCGGCACGCGCCTGCTTCGCTGCCTTCTTTGGGACTGGTGCGTCGGCACGCGCCTGCTTCGCTGCCTTCTTCGAGACCGTTGCGTCGGCACCCGTCGATTTGCGCTGCCTGGCCGTCATGACCGCACCTCGTCTTCCCCTGCCGACTGCGCGAGCAGCTCAGATACCCGGTCGAACACCTCGTCAGGCGGTCCTTGCAGGGACCGGGACCTGTCGGCGGCGACGTCAGGAGGGGAGGCCGACGGGGCCAGCAGCTGCGCGGCCTGCACGATCGCTGCCATGCGGGTCAGCTCGGCGGGGTCGGTGACCTCGCGCAGCCGCATGAACTCCAGTTCCTCCTCCGCCTCGGCGTGGGCGGCCACTGCGTCGCGCAGCTCAGCGAGCTGCACGTCGAACCCGGAGTCCGCCACGCCCCGGGCGTACAGGTCCGAGAGCACCTGCCTCGCCTCGTCCTCCTCGGCCAGGCGAGACGGCACGACCTGCGGCCCGTCGGGCAGTTCCCGCTCCGCGAGCGGGTGCACCAGTTGCTGCTCCACGGTCTCGTGCACCGCCAGCGTGGCGACGAGCTCGGTGAACAGCTCCTGTTTGTGCTCGCCGGTGGCGGACTCGACCTGGGCGAACAGCAACTTGATCTGCTGATGCTGGCCGACCAGTGTGTCGATGACGTCTTGCCGGGCTGTGGTCATGGTGTGCTCCGTTCAGCTCGACGGCCGGGCTCCGTCGCCGACAGTGGGCTGGTGCCCCGGAGAACCCGGCTACGGAGAAGCGCCTGAACCAGTCTGAATGCACGCTACCCAACCGTGACCTGCACAAACTCGATTACGCCCAATTGCACTGGGCAACGTGGAGCCGCGGGGCGCGATCCTTTCCGTCGGCATGCTGCCGGCTCGGCAGACCCGGGCGACTGTCGCCTCGTTGCCGCGGCCAGGGGCAGCTCGCCCTCACCACGGGCGACTCCGACGATGCGTTTGACATGCGATTACAGGGGAACACACAGCCGACAGGACGGACGACGAAACCGGGGGAGCGGACGCTCGGCGGGGTGGGTGGGCCCGCAGCGCGCCCGAGGCCTACCTGCCGTGCAGAGAGAGGACTCCGCCATGACTCAGGAATACAGGGACACGACGCAGCGAGACGTCGCCGAGGGCGGCTCCGGCACCGGCGGACCCGCCGGGCAGCCCTCCGCCGACGGCGTGGAGCACGTCCAGCACGATCTCGCCCAGACGCCGGGCAAGTTCACCGACGACGCCTCGCAGGCCACGTCGGGCGAAGGGGCCGTGACTTCCGCGGCGGCGTCACCCGACGCTGACGAAGATCCGGAGGTGCCCGCAGCCATCGCGCGGCCGGCCCGGAACGAGACCCCTGCACCGGGCTCGAGCACCACATGAGACGACCTGCGGCGGGCCGGCACCGGGCCGGCACCGGGCCGGCACCGGGCCGGCACGGGTCGCGCTCGGCGTCCGCCTCGACCATGGCGGCTGCCCCGATCGCACCGCGTCAAACAGTTGGCCCGTCTGGTGTCGCGGGCCATGAGCCGGTGATGTCGTCGGCGACGTCGTGCAGCAACCGCAGGAACGTCGCCACCATGGGTGTGATGCTGTGGTCGGACAGGGTCACGGCGTAGAGGGTGCGGCTCAGGCCTGATCCGGTCAGCTCGCGGTGGACGGTGCCGGGAAGGTGGGTCAGCGCAAGGCGCGACACCAGGGCGACACCGACGCCGGTGGCCACGAACGCCTGCGCGACGTCATAGGACTCGGTCTCGAAACGCACCCTGGGCACGAAGCCCGCCCTGGCGGCGGCCCGGTCGAATTGGGAGCGTGCCGCGTGACCCGCGCGGATCGTCACCCACGCTTCGTCGCGCAGTCGGCCGAGATCGATCGCGGACTGCGCCGCGTCCCGCGCCAACTCGTGATCATCGGGGAGGACGACCACCATGGGGTCGGTCAGCAGTGGGTGCAGCCGGACGTGGTCCGGCGGTACGGGCGGCTGATCCCACGACGCGACGACCGCGACGTCCATCTCGCCCGCGGCCACGGCGGGAACCCCGCGCTCGGACGTGATGTCCATGATCGAAAGGTCGGTGGCCGGGTGCCGGTGCCGCAAGGCCGTCAGCGCGGGCGGCAGCACGCGCAGCGCCGCGGCCTGGAACGCGCCGATGCGCAGCCGCAGGGACAGCAGTCCCAGCAGGCCGTCCAGTTCGGCCGCGGCTCCGGTGGTCGCCTCGTCGACGACCCGGCCGTGCCGCGCCAGCACCATCCCGGCCTCGGTCAGCGTGGCTCCCCGTGGCCCGCGGCGGACGAGGGGCGCGCGGCAGTCCCGCTCGGCCTTGGCCACCTGCTGCGTCACCGCCGCGGGCGTCAGCCCGAGCGCCTGCGCGGCCGCCGCCAGCGACCCGTGGCGGTCGATCAGCGCGAGCAGCCGTAGCGCGTCAGGACCTAAGGGCATTAATAAATTTTAACGCAGCGGGCGTGATCTTTGACTTCTTCGCATGCTGGTTGTTTGCCATCGTGAAGCCATGCCCACGCATCTTCCGCTGTTCATCGGCACCACCTGGCTGTTGGCCATGTTGCCCGGTGCCGGACAAGCGCTCATGCTGCGCCAGACCCTGCACGGTGGTCCCCGCACGGCCTGGGCCAGCATCGCCGGCACCTGCACCGGCCTGCTCGCCTGGACCGTCGCCGCCGCCGCGGGGCTGTCGGCCGTCATGCTGGCCGACCCTGACGCCTACACCCTGCTGCGACTCGCCGGTGGCGTCGTGCTCGCCCTGCTCGGCATCAACACGCTGCGCTCCCTGCGGCGGCGGCCGTCGACCGGCCCGGCGCCGTCACCGGAGACCAACGCGCGCGGCTACTGGGGCGCGTACACCGCCGGACTGGCCACCAACATCGGCAACCCCAAAGCCGGCGTGTTCGCCATCTCCCTGCTGCCCCAGTTCCTCACCCGGGAGGGACCGGTGTTCGCTTCGAGCATCGCCCTGGGCGTGCTCTGGGCACTGGTCACCGCCGGTTGGTACGTGCTGTTCACCTGGGCGGTGAACCGCGGCCGCACCCTCGTGTCGAAGCCGGCCGTCCATCGCAGGCTGCAACTGCTCACGGGCGGCACGCTCCTGTGCCTGGGCGCAGCCGTGGCTCTGGGAATATGATCCGCAGCTGCGAGCGCACAGGCGGCGGGTATGGCGCAAAGGGCGGTGGCACGGGACCAGCGGACCGGCGACCTGCCTGTCCGGTGGGCCTGCGGTCAGCCGTCGCGCATGCGTTCGGCCGCGGTCGAGCGGCCGGCGCCTTCGCGCAGCGGTGACACCGGCCAGATGTTCGGCGACGTGGGCGGCGGCAGCAAGACCGCGGCAACGGCTGCCGTGGCGAGCACCATGGCGCTGAACGCGATCAGGGCTGTGCCGAGCCCGGCGAACGTCACGACGGCCGGGGCGAGGAGCGCGCCGGCGACCGCTGCCGTGGAGTCGCCGGCGTAGAACGCGGCCGAGACCCGGCCGAGCACGTCGTCCGGGGTCGATGTCTGCACGCGGAGCCCGGTGACGATCTGTGCCACCGCCCCGGGCACGCCGCACAACGTCACGGCGATGACGGCGGTCTGCGGCGTCGTCGACGTGAACATCACGACGAAGCAGAGGCCCACCGACGCGTACGCGGCCATGAGCACGGTGCGGGTCGCGTACCGCGAGATCAGGGGCTTGCTGATCACGGACCCGCAGAGATAGCCGACGCCCAGACCTGCGATGAGATGGCCGAGGGTCTGGCCGGAAGCGTGGAGCCGGTCGGCGACGAAGGGGATCAGCAACGCGGTGAGCGCGGCGTTCGCGGTCCAGTAGATCCCGCTGGTCGTCAGCAGGCCGCGCAGCAGCGGCGTACGGACGATGTGACGCAGTCCCGCGTGCAGTTCGCTCGTGATCCGCCTGATGTTCCCGCTCGGCGGGGCGGCGGGGATGCCGGCGACACGCACGATGATCGCGGCTGCGGCGAGGTAGCTCGCGACGTCGACGAGCACCACGGCCTGGAACCAGCCGGTGGCCACGAGATAGGTGCCCAGGAGCGGACCGAGCATCCGAAAGGCGCTGTTGACGAAGGCCGAGAGGGCATTGGCCGAGGCGAGGTCGGACTCGTCGCCCACGACCGCCGGGGTAACCGCCGCGAGCGCGGGCCGCAGGAAGCAGACCGCGACGCTCTCCACGAGCAGGCCCACGTAGATGAACGCCAGCCGGTCGGGGACCGTGGCCAGTGCCATCAGGGCCACACCGGCCGCGCTCGCCAGGTTGGCGACGACGAGGATCTTCCTGCGGTGCCATCGGTCGGTCATCAGGCCGGCCCAAGGCCCGATCACCAGGGCGGGCAGTGCTTGGACGGCCATGGCGAGTCCGGTCGACATCGCCGACCCGGTCAGGATGAAGGCCTGCAGCGGCACCGCCATCACCAGTAGCCAGGAGCCGAAAGAGTCGATCGTGGAGGCTGTCCAGAGGCGCCGGAAGTTCGCGTTGCGCAACACGTTCGGCCACATGGCTGCGGACTATATTTCTATAGAACACTATGTGGCAAGATGTGTTCTGTGAGAATAGAGGATCTCGGCGCACGGCTCCGAAGCCGCCGTACGGCGGCCGGCCGCACGATCGCCTCGATCGCCGCGGACGCCGGACTCTCCGTGCCCTACATCGCGAATCTGGAGAACGGGCGGGGAAACCCGACACTGTCCGCCGTGAGCAATCTCGCCGCCGCACTGGGCGCCGGCCTGATCGTGGAACTCGTCGAGGGTGACGGTCGGGCGCCCGCGGTGCCCGCCGCGCTGCCGGACTCGCTGCTGCAGTTCTCGCGGTCTGCGCGATTCTCGACCGAGGCCGCGCGGATGGCGAAAGGCACCGGGACTCCCGAGACGACGATGCGGGAACGTCTGCTGCACGCCATGGCCGGCATGGGTTCGCTGGCGGCCCGGCCGCTGGCAGAGCCGGATTGGCACCGGATCCTCGACGCCGCCGTCTTGACCACACGCGCCTGATTTCGGCCGCACGCCACAACGCGGCTGTGACTGCCCTGATCACCCGTGGGGACGCTGTGTTTGTCGGAATGCCGTCGACCCGTTGTCGGGGCTCTGTCGGGGTGCCACAGTGCGTTGGCCTGCGGCGGTGCTCGCCCGGGCGTTGCGGCAGCACGGTGGAGGAACAGTGACTTTCACGAAGGACGACGGCCCGGTGCCCGCCGGGTTCACGGCTGCGCTGCAGGCGGGCGGATACGGGCTGCCCGATCCGTCGGTGGCCGGTCACGGGCACGCGCACGGCGTGGACGGAGTGTCGACGTCGGTGCGCACCGCGGTGCACCGCGGGCGGGAGATCCGGATCGAGACCACCTACAAGATCACGATCGACGGCCAGCCGCTCGAGGGCGGCCTGGAGGTCCTCGACAACGGCGCGGTGCACTACCACGGGCTGCCCCAGTACGCCCTGCCGTCCGCGATCGACATGTGCAAGCGGGTCCTGGACTACTTCGGCACCGAGCCGCCGGCGGTCGACGAGCTCGGCTGCCTGATCGGCGAGCACGGCGAGCACTGCGGCAACGGCGCGACCTGCTGCGTGGACGACAAGGACCACCAGCACGGCACCGACCACCAGCACGGCACCGACCACCAGCACGGCACCGGCCACCAGCAGGGCGCTGAGCACGAGCACGGCACCGACCACCAGCACGCTGACCGCCCGCTTCCGGCCGCGCCGGTCCCGGCGCAGCCGCAGCAGTCCCACGACCACGACCAGCACCAGCACCAGGGGGAGGGGCACCGGTGACCGCTGTCCGCGCCAACATCCAGACCTCCGACACCGCGCGCGAGCGTTTCCTCGCCGGTGTCGTCGCGCTCAACGCCGAGCCGTCCGGCTACACGACCTCGCAGCTCAACCAGCTGCTGTCGCCGTCCATTCCGGGCTTCCGCCTGTACGGCGTCGACCAGCAGCTGACCACCTGGGACCTGTTCGTGCTGTGGCATTTCGTGGCCATGCAGATGCCCAGCAGCCCGACGCGCCCGATGCGCAACCTGGCGCATGGCGGCCCGATCTTCCTGCCCTGGCACCGGATGTACCTGCTGCGGCTGGAGCAGCAGCTCCAGCGGATCACCGGCGACCCGGAGGCCGGCCTGCCCTACTGGGACTGGACCGTCGACGGCGGGCTGCCCACCGACCAGCAGCACGCCAGCTCGCTCTGGGGTGCGGCGGCGCTGGGTGACGCGCGCGGCGACGTGGTCAGCGGCCCGCTGGCCGCGATGCGGGTGCGGCTGGTGGGCTACGGCACGCAGCTGTGGTCGGTCGCGCCGCGGCCGCTGCAGCGCAACGCCGGAACCGACACCGACGTGCCGGGGCTGCCCACCGCCGAGGATGCCAAGTGGGTTCTGGAGGACGGGCTGGGCTATGACAGCGCGCCCTGGGACGTCAGCTCCGACGGGTTCCGCAACCGCGTGGAGGGCTGGATCGACCCGCGCCGGGTGGGCCAGGCGGGCAGCCCGCAGATGCACAACCGGGTGCACGTATGGGTCGGCGGCGACATGGGTCCGGGCAGCTCGCCCAACGATCCGCTGTTCTACCTCAACCACTGCAACGTGGACCGGCTGTGGGAGGCGTGGCTGACCCGACGCGGGCGCGCCTACTCCCCGGGCGACGGCGACGAGCAGGTGCCGAGCGGGCAGGGCCGCAACGACACGATGGTGACGCTGCTCGGCGACCCGCTGACTCCCGCGCAGGTCCTGGACGCGTCGGCCTGGTATGGATACGACACCACGGCTTAGGCGTCGGCGGGCCGTCTCGCGCCTGCGAACGCTCGATGGCGCGGCCGCAGTGTGCCGCGCCATCGAGCGTTCATGTGTGGTGGTGGACCGCGGTCAGGCGAAGTCGAACAGGGGCGGGAACACCAGGACGACGATCCAGGCCCAGGCCGCGTACACCGGGAGGTAGCGGGTCTGCCAGTGCTCCATCCGGCCGAAGGGCAGCCGGCCTCGGACGAAGCCGAGGAACAGCCACGCCGACCAGGCCAGGTTGGCCAGCAGGACCAGGTTCTCACCCAGCGCGGCGGTCTTGTTGGCCGTGAACCCGAACTCGGTGATCCGGCCGGTGATCGCGGCCAGCACCAGGACGTCGATGACGAGCGCGCTGACCACGAGGGCGAGTTGCAGCTTGTCGAAGACGCCGGGCGGGGCTGCCGGGTCGCGGGCCGAGATGGCGTACAGCAGCAGGCCGAGCACCACGACCAGCAGCAGGTCGAAGATGATGAGCACGTCGCGCTGGACGTCGATGCCGTTGCTGGTCCAGGCGATGGCGCCGAGCAGCACCAGCAGCGTGACCGTGAACAGCGGGGTGAACACCCGGGTCAGCACCGGGGCCATGTTCTCCACGACGCTCTGCTTCGCCTCGACCAGCCACGCCGCGACCACGACCGCGGCCACGGCGCCGCAGGGCACCAGCCAGTTCCCGACGAACGTCTCCGCATTCAGGCCGATGGCGGAGAAGGTGCCGACGGTGAACGCGGTCAGCACGCCGCCGCCGAGGGCGATGAGCACGAAGTAGATGAACCATTCGCCGGTGAACCGGATGAAGTCCATCCGCCTGCGGTCGGAGCGCCAGTCGCCGCCGGTGTAGGCGACACCCACCACGAGCCAGAGGGCGATCGGCAGGTGGATCGTGCTCAGCACGATGGTCTGCGTGTCGATGCCCATCGGGTACGCGTTGACGGCCACCGCGCCGAGCGCGAACAGCGCGACCAGTACGCCGACGACGGCCGGCCGCACGCGACGCAGCCACGCGAAGTAGGCGGCCAGCGGCGCCAGCGCGAACAGGCCCATGTTGCGCAGGTAGAAGCCGCTGTCGTCGTCGTTCATGTCGACGCCGAACAGCCCGGGCGCCTTGATGGCCAGTGCCGCCCCGGCGGCGCAGGCGATCATGATCGGCAGCTCGCGCCGCTTGGCGGCACTGGGCGCGCCGCCGTCGTCGCCGGTCAGCACCAGCTGCTTCCACAGCCGCTCGGAGTGCTCCCGGGCGAACTCACGGGACAGCTCGTCGAGGCTGCCCATGCGCTTGACGGCGATGAGGAACGCCTCGTCGGCTTGCAGGCCCGCCTCGGTCAGGTCGGCGATCCGGCCGCGCAGGTGGTCCTCCAGCTCCTCGGCGTCGGTCTGGTGCAGCTCCCGCCGGCGGCGCATGTAGGCGCGCCATTCGGCGATCTGCTTTTCGAGGTCGTTGTTACTGTCGACGGTCATCCGGTCACACCCCAGGCCGGTGCGGGGATCGGGCGCAGCGACGTGCCGGCGTTCCACACGCCGCGCAGGGTGTCGACGACCGCGGCCCACTGGCGGCGCTGCTCAGCCAGCTCCTTCAGGCCTTGGTCGGTGATGCGGTAGTACTTGCGGCGCCGCCCCTCCACCGGGGAGTGCCAGGTCGACTCGACGTGACCCAGCCGCTCCAGCCGGTGCAGCAGCGGGTAGAGCAGGCCGTCGGTCCATTCGAGATGGCCGCCGGACAGTTCGTTCACCTGTTTGAGGATCGCGTAGCCATAGCTCTCGCCCTCGGCCAGGATGCCTAGCACGAGGGGGGTCGCCGAGGCCGCGACGAGATCTTTCGTGATGTGCACGAGGACACCGCCTATACCTAGAACTGCTATGCATACTAGTTCTAGGTATGAGGGGCGCGCAACGCCCTCCGCGATCATGGTGTGGGACGCTGGGCGGGTGCAGCAGGACCCACTCACCTCGGCGCAGCGGCTCGCGAGCCTCGGCGACCACGCCGGCGCGCTCCGGCTGGCCCGCGAGCTGGCCGCCCAGTACGTGCTGGAGGGCGACGACGGCGCGACCATGCTGGTCTGGGTCCGCCTGTGCATGGCCCGCTGGCTGGCCGTGCAGTTGGAGCCGGACCGTCCGGCCGCGCTGCGGGAGCTCGACGCAGCCGAGGACGCCTGGCGCTCTCCCGCCGTGCAGCAGTCGCAGCTGGTGCACGTGCTGGGTGCCGAACTCATGTCCCTGCGCGGCTTCGTGCTGCGCCAGCTCGGCCATGCCGCCCAGAGCCTGGCGGCAGTGGAGCAGGCCCTGGAGCTGTTCACCGAGTTGGAGCAGACCGCACCGGAGGTGCTGTCCGCGGTGGGACGGGTGCCGCTGCTGCTCAACCGGGGCGCGGCGCTGGCCGACCTCGGCCGGACCGCCGAGTCCCTGGCGCCACTGGGCCAGGCCCTCGACACGCTGCGGGCCGCCGCCCCCGGCTCCCACCGCGAGATCGAGATCGAGCTGCTGGTGCTGCGGGGCACGTCGCTGACCCTGCTCGGCCGCTTCGCCGACGCCGAGGCCGCCGAGACGGAGGCGATCGCGCTCGCCCGCGCGGAGACCGACCGGCCCGCGCGACAACTGCTCGCCACCGCGCTGAGCAACTACGCCACGACGCTGACCCGGATGCGACGCCTCGACGAGGCCCTCGCCGCCGTCGGTGAGGCGATGAGCGTGCTGCGGCAACTCGACGGCGAGCCGGTGACGGCAGCGCAGCGCCGCCGCTGGGCGATGCCGCTGTCCACCGAGGCCGAGGTCCTGCTGGCGCAGGGACGCCGGGCGGACGCTGCGAGGTCCGCGCGTCGGGCCGAGCCGATCCTGCGCGAGTACGCCGGGCACGCGCCGCTGCTGGTCGCGGGCTCCCTGGCCAACGTGTGCCTGCTCATCGGCGACGCCGAGGACGACCTGACCTACGCGGACGAGGCGTTCGAGCGCCTCGACACGTTGAACAACCTGTTCCCGGGCCGGTACGAGTACTGGTGGCGGCGCGCCGGGGACCTGGTGGCGCGGCTGCGTACGAGCTGACGGCACGCGGTCGACGACGTGCTGCGGCGCGGCGGCCGTGGGCCGCCGCGCCGCTGGTGCGTGTCGGAGGGTGGGGTCAACCGGCGCTGCAGGAGACCGTCGGCCAGGTGTAGTTGCCGTTGTGCTGGATGGTGACGCCCCAGTTGTTGCCGCTGCCGTTGGGTCTGGCGACGAGTTGCTGGGCGGTCGGGTAGCTCGCGCTGATGTTCCAGGTGGACAGGACCTTGGCGGGGGAGGGCACGTTCATCGTCACGGTCCAGTTGGTGGCGCCGCTGACCGAGACGCTGAGGTTGTAGCGGTCGCTCCACTGCTGGCCTGCCGACAGCGTCGCGGTGCAGCTGCCACCGCCGCCGCCTCCACCACCACCACCGCCGCCGCCTCCACCACCGCTGGAGCCCAGCGTGATGTTGGAGTTGCCGCTGCTCTGGTAGCCCTCGGTAGCCATGATCATGTAGTTGTGGCTGCCCATGTTCATGCCCTTACCGGCCCAGGCGTCGAAATGGTTGCCGGAGGTGATGGTGCCGCCGGTCTTCTTCGACTGCCGCACGCTCCAGTACTGGTTGAAGGTCTTCGTGCCTTCGATGGAGGGGGCGTTGTACCGCGTCGTCTGGTAGATGTCGTAGGTGCCGCCGTCGCTGGTGACCGTGCCCTTGTATGTACCGGTGGGCCGGTAGGTGCCCCAGTTGTCGACGATGTAGTACTCGACGAGCGGGTTCGTCGTCCAGCCGTAGAGGGTCAGATACGCGTTGCCGGACGGGTTGAAGCTGCCGGAGTAGGTGACGGACCGGCGTCCGCCGGTGCTCCAGCCCTTGCCGGCGACGAAGTTGCCGGTGTTGCTCCACGAGGTGCTGTAGTTGCCGCCGGATCCCAGCTCCATGGAGACCGTGCCGGGACTGTCGGTCCAGAACGAGTAGAAGTAGCCGTTGTTGGTGCCGGTCTGGTTCGAGGTCACGGCAGCGCTGGCGGCGCCGGGCAGCATCGTCGAGGCCGCGACCATCGCCGCGATGCAGGCGGCGCCGAGCAGCAGCCTGGTGCGGCCGCGTCTGCGGCTGGTCCGTGGAGCGGGTGCGTCGTTCATGGGTACTTCCTCCTCGTTGAAGGCCGGCGGGGAGGCCGGGCAGCGCGATACGACCCAGCGGGGCAGTCGGCGGTCAGGACGAGGCCACCGCGCGTCGGCGTCGTACAACGCAGCGGGGTTTGTCGGTCGTCGTGCGCTCGACGTCCGCAGGGGCAGATCGGGTGACCCGGATCGACGGGGTTGAGCTCCGTCGATGGCGCAAGTATTTGCCCGGCATCGTCTGGCTGTCAACAACTTCCGGAAACTATCGATAGGCTTCTGTGGTCCGCCGAATCTCCTGAGAGAGTTTTGCCAGGCGGTATATGCCGCGTGGCCGACCCGATGTGTGACACCAGCTCGGAAACCTCATCGTAACGATCGCGATGGGAGATGATGAGCCGAAAGTTTCGGAGCACTTCCGGGTCGCTTCGCGCTCGATGCGATGCCGTGCGGAGCCGAACGTCGCGGGTTCCGGTGACACGCGCCAAAGGTGGTGGCGGCTGCTCATGACCGGAGGCAGACTGCTCGCCATGATCGAGTTAAGAGTGCTGGCTTCGGACGACTGGCAGATCTGGCGGGAACTGCGGCTTGCCGCGCTGGCCGAGGCGCCGTACGCCTTCGGGTCCCGGTTGGCGGACTGGCAGGGCGACGGCGACCGCAGCGAACGGTGGCGCGGACGGCTGGAGATTCCCGGCTCGTACAACATCGTGGCGCTGGCCGAGGGTCGCCCGGTCGGCATGGCCAGCGGCGTGCCGACCGGCGACCGCGGCGTGGTGGAGCTGATCTCGATGTGGGTGCATCCCGACGCCCGGGGCCGAGGGGTCGGAGACCGGCTGCTGGCGGCGGTGGAACAGTGGGCCAGGCAGCTGGACGCGGACGTGTTGAAGCTGGCCGTGGCGCAGGGCAACGAGGCCGCCGCCGCGCTCTACCGGCGCAACGGCTTCCACCTCACCGCAGAAGTCGGCGACCTGATGCCCGACGGCGTGCACCGCGAGCAGATCATGGCGAAGGAGCTCGGCACCTCGGCCGGCCGTTAGGTCCATGGGCCGTCAGCGGTGCGCGGGGCGCGTCCGGTGGCGCAGCGTGGCCGTCGGCACGCGCGCCGAACGTCACCTTGGCCGGTCCGGTGGGTTATCGAGATGGAGATCCACCGAGCCAAGGAAGAAGGACCTGCGCATGGACCTGAAACTCGAAGTCGTCGTGCTTCCCGTCGCCGATGTCGACCGGGCCAAGAGCTTCTATGAAAAGGCGGGATTCCGGCTGGACATCGACGCTGTCGTCAGCGAGGACTACCGGTGCATCCAGTTCACCCCGCCCGGCTCGGAGTGCTCGATCATCATCGGCAAGGGGGTGACCACCGCTGCACCCGGCTCGTCCCAGGGCCTCTACCTCATCGTCCCCGACGTCGAGCAGGCCCGCGCGGAGCTGGTCGGCCGCGGCATCGCCGTGGGTGAGGTGTTCCACGACGGGGGAGGGCTGTTCTTCCACGGCCACGACGGCGGCGGGGTGGTGCACCCCGCGGACTCGCCACGGGAATCCGGCCCGCACCCCACCCGCGCCGACTACGGTTCCTTTGCCACCTTCAGCGACCCGGACGGCAACGGCTGGGTGATCCAGGAGGTGAAGAAGCGCGCCCCCGGCCGCTGACACCTGCCGGTCCTGAGTTGCGGTTCCCGCGCGTTCCATGATCGGATGGCGACAGCATCGCGTGCCGGTGGCGGACGGCGTCAGGCATGGAGGTGCGGGACCGAAGGGACCGGCCACCAGTGGCTTCCCGTGACGGCGACCGTGCGGTCGCCCTGAGCTCGCAGCTCGCGCAAGCCCATCAAGAACTACGGCGACACATCCAGGAGATCAGGTCGGGTATCACCCGCCGCGACCTCGGCCGAGACGTGCTCGTGACGCACTGCCTGGCGTTCTGCGCCGCGCTGACCTCGCACCACCAGGGTGAGGACGCCGGGATGTTCGACCGGTTGCTCGACGAACGCCCCGATCTCGCCGCGACGATCGCCAAACTCGTCGAGGACCACGGCCTGATCACGTCGATCCTGTCCCGGGTGGGCCGGCTCGCCGCCGAAGCCGCTCATTCGCAGGACCCGGCTCTCGAGGTCATCGGGCGTGAGCTCGACGGGTTGACGGCGATCATGGAGTCCCACTTCAATTACGAAGAACGCGTGATCAGCGCGGCGCTCGACGAGGGCGTGGCCGACACCGGCTGGTCCGACCTGGTGTTCAGGTTCCGCGCCGGCACGGGCTGATCGGCCACCCGTCGCACGCGCGCCGGGCCCCATCCGGCCGACATGGCGCCCGGTGCGCCGAACGTGCGTCAGTCGTCGTCGGGGATGACCCGGGCGGTGGGTCGGCCTCCCGCACAGGTGACCACGACGCGCATCTCGTTCTTGTCCTTCTTGAACTTGATGCGTGCTTCGGCGGCCGGACCGGGCTCCGGGTCGTCGGCGCGGAAGCCCTGGGCCGGGCTCCACGAGGTCAGCGTCACGGCGCCGTCGGCGCAGGACGCGTGGACCACACCGCCGGGGGTGGTCAGCGCGCGGATCGCGGCACTCGCGGACGGCTGCCCCGTCGGCGCGGAGACGGAGACCGCGGGGTCCGGCTGCGTGCTCGGGCTCGGGCCCTGCTCGTCGGCGAGGAGCCGATCGACGTCGTCGGAGCTGAGCACCGGATTCTGGGCGGACCCGCCGAGCAGGCCCGCGCCGATGGTGTCCACGCCCGCCACCGCGACCGCGGCGGTGACCACTGCTGCCACCAGCCATCCGGCCGCCATCACCATCGTGCTTCTGCGCATGGGCCCACTATGCCCGCGCGATGGTTAACGGTGGGCTAAGGGCCGGCTATGGACGCGCCCGCGCTGGGGCTGTGGCCACGCGCTCGGCTACCGTCAGGCCATGGCCAAGGTGGTGATCGTGGAAGACGATCCGACGATTCGTACGACCGCCATCCGTGCGCTCACCGAGCGCGGGCATGCGGTGGCGTCGGCGGCGACCGCCATGGACGGCCTGCGGACCATCGTCGCGGAGCGGCCCGACGTCGTGCTGCTGGACCTGGGCCTGCCCGACCTCGACGGCCGGGAGATGCTGCGCATGCTGCGCGCGATCGACTCCGTGCCCATCATCGTGGTGACCGCTCGCAGCGACGAGGCCGAGATCGTCCGGGCGCTGGACGCCGGGGCCGACGACTACGTGGTCAAACCTTTCGGCGCGGCGCAGCTCGACGCCCGCATCCGTGCGGTCCTGCGGCGCACCGAGCAGCGCTGCGCGTCCGACGGCGCCGTCGTCGTCGGCGAGTTGCGGGTGGACGCGGCGGCCCGGCAGGCGTTCCTGGCCGGCACCGTGCTGGACCTCACTCCGCGCGAGTTCGACCTGCTGCACTACCTCGCCGCGCGGGCGGGCACCGTGGTCAGCAAACGCGACCTGCTCACCGACGTGTGGCGGCTGCCCTACTCCGGTGGCGACAAGACCGTCGACGTGCACCTGTCCTGGCTGCGCCGCAAGCTCGGCGAGACCGCACAGGAACCCCGCTACCTGCACTCCGTCCGCCGGGTCGGGGTCCGCCTCAGCGCCCCCGAGACCAGCGGATGAGAAGACGCCTCGCCCTGCTCGTCGCCGCGGCGATGGCGCTGGTCCTCGCCGCGTTCCTGCTCCCGCTGGCCCTGCTCGTCCAGACCGTCGCGGCCGACCGCGCCGTGATCGCGGCCACCACCGAGGCCCAGGCGCTCGTGCCGGTCATCGCCACCGGCGACCGGCGCGCCCTGGACCTCGCCGTGCAGGAGGCGGCCGGCCGCTCCGGCCGGCCGTTCACCGTCTTCCTGCCCGACGGCACCGTGCTCGGCACACCCTCGCCGCGCACCAACGGCGTCCGGCTGGCAGCACTCGGCAACAGCATCACCGTGGCCCGCGACGACGGCCGCGAGATCCTGATCGCGGTCGGACTGGCCCAGGGCACCACCGTCATCCGCACCCTCGTGCCGTCCGCGGAACTGCGCCACGGCGTACCTCAGGCGTGGTTGATCCTCGCCCTGCTCGGCGTGGTGCTGCTCGGCGCCGGCATCGCCGTCGCCGACCGGCTGGCCCGCACCATCGTGCGGGAGATCACCGGCCTGGCCGGGGTCTCCCACCGGCTCGCCGACGGCACGCTGGAAGCCCGGGCCGACGTCACCGGGCCGCCCGAGGTCCGCGCGGTCGCGGGTGCGCTGAACCACCTGGCCGAACGCATCCAGCACCTGGTCCGGGCCGAGCGCGAGGCGGTCGCCGACCTGTCGCACCGGCTGCGCACACCGTTGACCGCGCTGCGCCTGGAAGCCGAGGCACTGACCGATCCGCAGGAGGCTCAGCGGGTGGGTGAGCAGGTCGCCGCCGTCAATCAGGCAGTCACCGACCTCATCGAAGGCGCGCGCCGACGCGGCAGCGGGCCGGGCTCCTGCGACGCCGCCGAGGTCGTCGCGGAGCGGGTCGCGTTCTGGCACGTGCTCGCCGAGGACGAGCAGCGGGCGATGACCGTCGTGCCGGCCGCCGGCCCGCTGCCGGTCGCCGTCGGCCGCGGTGACCTGAGCGCGTGCCTGGACGCGCTGCTGGGCAACGTCTTCAGCCACACCCCGCCCGGCACCGCCTTCACGGTGCGCCTCGCGGCCCGGCCGGGTGGTGCGGTGCTCACCGTGGCCGATGAGGGACCGGGCTTCCGGGGTGGCGACCCGACCCGCCGCGGCGCCAGCGGCGCCGGATCCAGCGGGCTCGGCCTCGACATCGCCCGGCAGACCGCCCAGACGTCCGGAGGGCGGCTCACCGTCGGCGACGCCACGCCCCACGGCGCGCTGGTCACGGTGGAGTTGGGCACGGTGGAGTTGGGCACGGCGGCAGAGTTAGGCGCACGTTAGGGTCGGCGTAGCGCGCCGCTATCGCACCGATCGGCACTCTGACTCGCAGACCGACGAGAAGGAGACCGCATCATGCGCAGAGCACTGGTAATCGGCATCGGCACGGCCGCGATCGCGGTGGCCGCCGCGACCGCCGTGGCGGCGGCGTCCGACGATCCCGGCACGGTGAACCGGCCACGTCCCACGCCGTCCAGCGGCGCCTTCCCGTCGCCGGCGGTGACACCGTCGACGCCGACCGCACCTTCGCCGTCGGCCGTGCCGGAACCGTCGCGATCGCCGGGGCCGCGCCCCAGCGCGTCGGACGACGACCACGGCCGCCGCGGCAAGGGTTCGGACGACGTTCCCGGGGACGACCACGGCGGCCGTGGCAAGGGTTCCGACGACGCTGCCGGGGACGACCACGGCGGCGATCGCCACGGCAAGGGCGACGACGATCGGTGACCCGTGGGCCCCGCGCGGGCGCCTTCCTGCGGCGCGCGGGGCACATCGCCGCGCCCCGCCCCGCCCCGCCTCGCGGACTCGGCCCCAGCCCGCGAACCGGGGCATGGCGATCCGTCACCCGTCACCCGACGGCGGCCAGGCGACGGCGCAACTCCTCCTCCGGAACGTCCTCGACATGGGTGAGGAACACCCACATGTGGCCCGACGGGTCCTTGAGGATGACGGTGCGGTCACCGTGGAACATGTCCTTGGGCGGCTGGAGGATCTCGGCGCCGGCCGCCGCTGCCTGCTTGGCCAAACTGTCCACATCCGGCACATATACATGCAGCGTGACGGACGTGCCCCCGCCGAGCGAGGTCGGCGCGGCGAAGGAACCGCCCTCCGCCTCCGCCACGCTCGCGTCGCCCAGCATCAGCACCGACCGCCCGATGGTGATCTCGGCGTGCAGGATGCCACCGCTCGGGGCGTCGATCCGGATGTCCTCGCGGGCGCCGAATGCCCGCCGGTAGAAGTCGATCGCCGCGGCCGCGTCATCGACCATGATGTGCGGGATCACGGCATAGCGGTACCGGTCGGGGATCTCAGGGTGGGTGGTCTGCTCGGTCATGTGAACCTCCTTGAGGGGCAGCGCCGTCCATTTCACCGCGGCCCTGGAGGCAACCTAGAAGCTCAAGTTCGGTTCAGGTCAAGCGTCGGCGGCCGGTCACCCGGTCCTGATGTTGGCGTACTGGATACAGCTGCCACCCTGTGTGCGGATGAGCCGGACGGCCGCAGCGCGCATCGAGGTAGGCCCGCACGATGCGCTCGGAGTCAGGCGTCTCGTCGGGTTCGGCGGAACCGGCGACGATCCATGCCGCCCCGCCCAGTGCCAGCAGGCCGAGCACCACGAGCGTGCGGACCGGTGTCCTGAGCTGCCTGTGCACGGGGTGAATGATGGCATTTCCGCCAGGACGCCGGGTCGGGCACCACCGCCACGGCACGTCACTGCCACGGGCCGGCGTCGGTGCGGCGCGCGGCCGGCGCCGCCTTCCCGTCGGCGGGCGCCGGCCGTGCGGGCCGGGTCAGTCCGCGTCGCCCGTGCGCGCGGTACGCAGCGCCCCGGCCCACCACAGCAGGTCGTCGGTGAGCAGCTTCAGGAACGGCTCGGCGGGCGCGAACACGGCGGTGTCGGTCGGGTCGGCCTGGTCGCGGGCAGGTAGATAGAGGTCGGGGGCGATGTGCACCGCGTGGCGCAGGGGAGCCATCTCGAACTCGACGACGACCTGGCGCAGCTGCTCGATCGCCCGGGCGCCGCCCACGCCGCCCCAGCCGACGAAGCTGACCGGCTTGCGGTGCCACTCCGCGTACGTCCAGTCCATGGCGTTCTTCAGCACGGCCGAGTAGCCGTGGTTGTACTCGGCGGCCAGGATGATGTAGCCGTCGGCGCGGTCCACGGTGCGGCCGAACCGGGCCACCTCGTCGTTGGCGTACTGCCGCGGGGTCCACATGGGGGCGGCCCCGTCGAAGAACGGCAGCGGATGGTCGCGCAGGTCGACCAGTTCGAGCTCGACCCCCTCGTACTGCCGTGCGAAGCCGAGCACCCAGTGGGCGATCCGCTCGCTGAACCGTCCCTCGCGGGTCGAGCCGTTGATGACCTGGATGAGCATGTCGTGGTCCTTCTTCCCGTGACCGGCGGCCGGCGATCCCGCCGAACCCGCAGCGCGGCCTTGATCACCGCGTATCCACCAGCTTGGCGTGGGTCCGCGCGAGTGGGCAAAACCCGGGTTAGCTACTTACGATGGGTAAGTGACCACGAAGCTCTCCGCCTACGTGCCCGACCACCACGACGCCAGCGACGCCGCCTGCCGCGGATTCCAGCCGGTCCTGGAACTGCTCGGCCGCCGGTGGGTGGGCATGATCATGCTGGCCGGCCGACGCGGCGCCCGCCGGTTCGGGCACTACCGGGCCTTCGCCGACGGCATCTCCGACCGGGTGCTGACCCAGCGCCTGCGCGAACTCGAGCAGTACGGCCTGATCGAGCGCCAGGTCATCCCCACCACGCCGGTGCAGATCCTCTACTCGCCCACGCCCCGCGGCCTCGAATTGATGGACGCGCTGGAGCCCCTGCTCGAGTGGACCGTCCGCAACCCGGGCGCGTTCACCCCCCAGCCGTGACGGGAACCGTGGTCGCCTGCTTGGTCACCTCGACCACGAGGTGCTTGGTGACCGGCTGCTCGCTCTGGGTGCTGACGTCGGCGAGCCCGCACAGCACGTTCAGCTCCGGCATGTATCCGGCCGCGTTGCCCGGCGGGATCGGGTGCCCGACGGCGCGGTAGCCGAACACGGTCCGTTGCGTGCCGTCCCGGGAGAAGCTGGTCACGTCGATCAGGTCGAACTCCGCCAGCCCGCGGGCGCGCATGTCGTCCTCGTTCATGAAGATGACGGTGCGCAGGCCGCGCAGGCCGCGGTAGCGGTCGTCATTGGAGTAGATCGACGTGTTGAACTGGTCGTGCGAGCGGACCGTGGTCAGCGTCAAGCGGCCCTCGCCCGGGTCGACGTCGTCGGGCAGCGGCCCGGACCAGAACTCGGCCCGGCCCGACGGCGTCAGGAACACCCGCTCGCGGGCCGGCTGGGCGAGGCGGAACCCGTGCGGACGGCGGGCCTTGGCGTTGAAGTCCTCGAACCCCTCCAGCGCCCGCGACATGGTGTCGCGGATGCGGTCGTAGTCGTCGACGTAGTCCTGCCAGGGCGTGCGGCTGTCCGGCAGGGTGGCCCGGGCCAGCCCGCCGAGGATGGCACACTCCGAGCGCAGGTGCGGTGACGCGGGATCCTTCATGCCGTACGAGATGTGCACCATCGCCATCGAGTCCTCGACGGTGACGCCCTGCTCCCCGGCAGCCTGCTGGTCGCGCTCGGACCGGCCGAGGCAGGGCAGGATCAGAGCGCGCCGCCCGTGCACCACGTGGCTGCGGTTGAGCTTGGTGCTCACCTGCACGGTGAGGTCGCAGTTGCGCAGCGCCTCGAACGTGCGCGGCAGGTCGGGCGCGGCCAGCGCGAAGTTGCCGCCGAGGGCGACGAACACCTTCACCTCGCCGCGCTGCATCGCCTCGATCGCCGCCACCGTGCCCAGGCCGTGCTCGCGCGGCGGATCGATGCCGCACGCCTCGGCGAGCCGGTCCAGGAAGGCCGCGCTCGGCCGGTGGTTGACGCCGCAGGTCCGGTTGCCCTGCACGTTGCTGTGCCCGCGTACGGGCGAGGGTCCGGTTCCCGGACGGCCGATGTTGCCCCGCAGCAGCAGCACGTTGGTGATCTCGCGGACCGTGTCCACGCCGTGCTCGTGCTGGGTCAGCCCGAGGCACCACGCGATGATCACGCGCTGCGAGTCCAGGTACGACTTCGCCAGCGAACGGATGTCCGCCTCGGTGATGCCGGAGCCCTGCACGATGTCGGCCCAGGACGTCGCCTCGACGGCCGTGCGGTAGGCGTCGAAGCCGGACGTGTGGTCGTCGATGAAGTCGCGGTCGAGCACGGCCGGATCACTGTCGGCGGCCTCGAGCACGGCCTTGGCGACCCCGCGCATCAGGGCCAGGTCGCCGCCGATGCGGACCTGGACGTTCCGGGTGCCGGTGCGGGTGGTGCGGAAGGTGGCCATGTCGACGAACTCGTGCGGCACGATGGTGCGGCGCGATGCCGCCTCGATCAGCGGGTTGATGTGCACCAGCGCCGCACCGCGCCGGTCGGCCTCGGCCAGCCAGGTGAGCATGCGGGGCGCGTTGCTGGCCGCGTTGTCGGCCATCAGCCAGATCGCGTCGGCCTGCTCCCAGTCCTCCAGGTCGGTGGTGCCCTTGCCCGAGCCGATGGCGGCGGTCAGCGCCCGGCCGCTGGCCTCGTGGCACATGTTCGAGCAGTCCGGCAGGTTGTTCGTGCCGAACTCGCGTACCCACAGCTGGTAGAGGAACGTGGCCTCGTTGCTCAGCCGCCCGGACGTGTAGAACGCCGCCTCGTGCGGGCTGTCCAGGCCGCGCAGGGTGCTGCCGACCAGGGCGTACGCGTCCTCCCAGGAGATCGGCACGTAGCGGTCGGTGTCCGGGTCGTAGGTCATCGGCTCGGCGAGCCGGCCCACCGCCTCGAGGTCGTAGTCGGTCCAGTTCGCCAGTTCGGCGACGGGGTGCGCGGCGAAGAAGTCCCGGTCGGCGCGCGGCGGGGTCATCTCCCAGGTGACGTGCTTGACGCCGTTCTCGCAGATGTCCAGGCGCAGCCCGGTCGGGTCGTCCGGCCAGGCGCAGCCGGGGCAGTCGAAGCCGCCGTCCTCATGGTTCATCACCAGCAGCGCCCGGATGCCCTCCACCGGCTCCGGGGAGCGCAGCAGGACCTTGCCGACGCTGCCCGCAGCGCCCCAGCCCGCGGCCGGGTGGTGGTATTCGTGCCGGGAGTGGTCGCCGTCCGGGACCGGGCCGCGCCCGAGCGCGGCGGCTCCGGGCACGGCACCCATCATCAGCTGCGCGGCGTCGGCTCCGGGGTCGGGTGACGGTGCCATCGGGTTCCGCCTTCCTCGCGGCGACATTTCCTGACCCGGCAGCTGCCGGTCGGTGTGTTCGGTGATTCGGACCGCCGGACCGCTGTCGCGTTGCCCCGATCGGGCCGCGGCCGACGCAGATGGAGATCATTTTAGGCGCGCTCGCGGCGGCCGGCGTGGTGTTCGGGCAAACCCGGGCCGCGCTCAGGCGAACAGGGCGACGTAGATGGCTGCGTGGTGGCAGGCCGCGGCGATCACCGTGCAGGCGTGGAAGAACTCGTGATGGCCGAACACGTCGGGCCAGGGGTTCGGGCGGCGCAGGGCGAAGAGGACCGCGCCGGTGCTGTAGCCGATCCCGCCGACGGCGAGCAGGATCAGGGTGGCCGCCCCGCCCGCGTGCAGGAAGTCGGGCAGCACGGGGACCGCCGCCCAGCCCAGGATCAGGTAGAGCGGGGCGGAAACCCAGCGCGGCGCGTGCGGCCAGCGAGTCGCGATGACGGCCCCGGCCAGTGCCCCGGTCCAGACGGTCGCCAGCAACACGGTCGCCTCGGCCGGGCTGAGCAGCAGGACGCAGAGCGGCGTGTAGGTGCCCGCGATGAAAATGTAGATCATGGCGTGGTCGAGCCGCCGCATGATCCGGTAACCCCGCGGGGTCCACACCCGGCGGTGGTAGAGCGCGCTGACGCCGAACAGCGCGCACACCGTCACCCCGTAGATCGAGGTGCTGACCAGCGGAGCCGTACCCGGGCGGGCGGCGGCCAGCCCGGCCATCACGGTGCCGCCGACGACGGCGGCGAAGAAGGCGTACACGTGCAGCCGGCCGCGCATCTGGGGCTGGCCGAAGTCGGCGAGGGCGGGGCGGACGGCGGTGAGGGTCATGCCGCCTGCCGCAGCCGGTCCAGCGAACGGGCCAGCAGCCGGGAGATGTGCATCTGGGAGACGCCGAGCTCGGCGGCGATCTGTGTCTGGGTCAGCTCGTCGTCGAATCGCATGGTGATGATGCGCCTGTCGCGCGGAGACAGGACCGCGAGCCGCTGCCGCAGCCACATCCGGTTCTCGAGCGCGGCCAGGGCGGGGTCGCGGACGCCGAGCAGTTCGCCGAGTCCGCCGTCACGGTCGCCGTCCCCGTCGGGCGCGGGCTGGTCCAGCGACAGCGTCCGGTAGGCGTTGGCGGCCAGGCGGGCGGCGCCTACGTCCTGCGGGCTGACGCCGAGCCGTTCGGCGAGGTGGGCCGTGCTCGGCGTGCTCCGCAACTCGCCGGTCAGGTCCTCGGTCGTGACGGCCAGGTCGCGGTAGAGCTCCTGCACGCGGCGCGGCACGCGGATCTCCCAGGTGGTGTCGCGGAAGTGCCGCCGGATCTCGCCGATGATGGTGGGGAAGGCGTAGCTGGCGAAGGGCAGACCACGGCCCGTATCGAACCTGTCGACAGCCTTGATCAGCCCGATGAGCGCGGCCTGGGTGATGTCGTCGAGGGGTTCGCCACGATGGCGGTATCTGCGGGCGAGGTGGCCCGCCATCGGCAGATACCACTCGATGGCCCGGCTGCGGGCGTCGGACCTGGCCGTGCTGCCGGCCGGTGTGGCCTTGAGCTGTACGAGCAGCGGATCAGGCTCGTGGGGGCGGAACGGTGCGATCCCGGCGGTCGCGGAGCGGCGGCGCGGGTGCCAACGGTCGGGGTGCTCGGGCGGACGCAGCGGCGAGGTGAGGGGTGCGAATGTGGTCATGACGACCTTTCGGACATTGCGGGGTGTGACAGGACCCTCCGTGTCGCGCCGGGGCGCGGGGCGGGGGAATTCGTCTGTCCGGCCGGTGCGCAGAATCGGGGCCGAAGGGGGCGAACGGTCGGCGGCAGAGCCGCCAGCGACCGGGGGACCCAGGCGATGCCTTCACCCTACGCTGTCGCGTTGATGAACATGAGTGGCCTTTACGGCAGTTTTATGTGGTGGCGACACCGTCGGGAGCAGACTCGCGGCCCACGCACCCCGCCGTGACCGCACCGTGAGGCGGCACTGCCCTGTAGCACCGGGCAGGACACTGTCCCTGACACGATCGCGCGGCCGGTTCGCCGGCCGCGCGACCGTCGTCCGGCGAGCCGCCTAAAGTGTGGCTAATGGAGCTGACAGGGGAGTACGTTCCCGGGACCTGGGACATGTCCGTCAAGCAGGTCGAGACCTACGAGGCCAGCGGCGGCACGAAGGGCACCACGATCATGGGCAAGCCCGTCGTCGTCGTGACGATGCGCGGCGCGAAGTCCGGGAAGATCCGCAAGACGCCGCTGATGCGGGTCGAACATGAGGGCAGTTACGCGCTGGTCGCGTCGGTCGGCGGGCGGCCGAGCAACCCCGACTGGTATCACAACCTGGTCGCGAACACCGACGTCATGCTGCAGGACGGTCCGGTCCGCCGCGCGTACACGGTTCATCTGGCCACCGGGGACGAGCGCCGGGAGTGGTGGGACCGGGCGGTCGAGGCGTTCCCGACCTATGCCGACTACCAGCGGAAGGTCACCCGCGAGATCCCGGTCTTCATCCTGGACCCGGCCTGACCTGCACACGGTGTCAGTCGGTGTCGGTGGCGGCCAGTACGGCCAGCCGACGCCGGTCGGGCCCCAGCGCGACGGCGGTCACGTCCCAGGCCACGTCCGCGAACCAGCCGGTCAACGGGTCGAGGCCGAACCACGAGCAGGCCAGCGCCATCGGCTCGATCTCCGCGGGGTCGTCGCCGGGGCAGCCGGCCAGCCCGCCCAGCGACCGCCACGCGGCCAGCCGTCCGTAGGCGCCGTGCTCGCCGCCGCCGTACGCCCCGCCGGTGGAAGCGGACACGAACAGCATCCGCCACACGGCCTCGGGCGCACACGGCACCAGCCCGGGCAAGGGATCGGCATCGCGCAGGCAGGCGAGGTCAAGGGTGGGCAGCACGGCGGCGACGTCCTCGGGCGTCGCCGGTCCGGCCAGTTCGTAGACGCGTGCCTCGTGGCGGCCGTTGGAGTGCGCGAACCAGCCCGCGACCGCCGCGCCGATCGCCTCGTCGTCCTCCGCGGTCGTGACCTCGACGACGTCGAGCGCGGGGTTTTCGGCTCCGGCCTGGATCCGGTGCCCGCCCGCGGGCCGTTCCGGCATGCCGTGACTGCTGCCCGACAGGTGGTAGCCGGGCATCGGCGGCGTTGCCTCCAGCGCGGTCAGCGACAGGGGCAGCCTGCCCAGCGGATGGTGCCGCCAGTGCGGTGACGCGGCCCAGCGGGCGATCGCCGGCGTCTCGTCGAGGCATACCCCCCGCAGTACCAGCTCGTGCACGAGGCAGGCGCGCAGTTCCTCCGTGCCGCCTCCGCCCACGCCGCCGCCGGAGAACACGCCGGCCAGCTCTGCGGGCGCCTTCCCGCAGGCGAGCAGCACGGCGGTGTACCGGGTCCGCGCCCGGCCGCCCCCGCCCGCCAGTCGTGCGGCCTGGGCGACGTTCGCCGCACCCGGGGTCAGCGCCAGCAGCCGCAGGAGCTGGTCCATGACCGAGCCGTACTGCCACACGTCGCGAGTCTCCGAACCGTACCGTTCGGTCAGCGCGACGCCGAGGTCGCCCAGGAACGCGGCATCGCCCGCGGCCAGCCGGCGCTCGGCCAGGTGCCACAGGTCGTTCACGCTGCGTAGCTGCGGTAGCCCTGTCACGATGTCCGAAATGCGATCCGTCATCGCGCAAGCGTAAAGCGATCATCGACGAGCCGGTCCGGGCGGGGTCGGCACCGCCCCATGGCGGGCCGACCGAATCGGAGCCCGGCCTCTAATATGGAGGAGTCACCGGCGGGGGGACAGTCCGATGCGGCTGGTCGGAGAGGGTGTGGGCGGCGGATGTCTGCCGAGGAACGGCTGCACGCGGGCATGGTCTCGATCGACGTTCCGAACGGCCACGCCAACGCTCCCCGCCCCCGGGGCGGGGAGCGTCGGCGTGCCGGTCAGGCCGCGATGAAACCGCGGATCTGGGTCAGCACGCTGGTGTTGGTGAGGAACCCGAGGTGGGTCTCGCACAGCACGTTGGTGTTGGTCGCCCCGTCCAGCCGGGTGCTGGTGTACGGGATGATGATGCCGTCACAGGCCGAGTACCAGGTGCGGTACCTGCCGGTGCCGGGCGTCTCGTCCCCGTCGGCCAGGTCGATCAGGAACAGCGAGCCGGGGTACATCTCGATGCACGAGGCGTTGATCAGGCACGCGCCGGCATAGGTGGTGCCGTGGTTCGCGCCGGCGATCGAGGCGACGTGGCTGACGTTGGCCGAACCGCCCATCTCCTCCAGGTACCACCGGGTGACCAGGCCGCCCATCGAGTGGTTCACGATGGCGACCTTCGACGCGCCGGTCTGGGCCTTGACCTGGTTCACCTTGTCCCGCAGCCCGGCCGCGCTGAGCTGGTTCGAGCCGGCCCAGTTGTAGTCGTAGGTGTAGAGGTTGGTGAAACCGCCGGCCCGGAAGACCGACAGCGCCGTCGTCCAGTTCGACGAGTTGCCGATGAATCCGTGCACGAAGATCACCGGTGTGCTGGTCGCCGCGTTCGCGGGCGCAGCCGGGGCGACCACGAGTGCCGCGGCGGCGACCATGGCCGCGCCGACGGAGATGAGACGTTGGCGGATACGCATTGAGGGAGCCCTCCGTGGGGACGAATTGCGTGGTGCCAACGAGCATCGGAGCGCCGCCCCGCCGTCTGCATCGGTGTAATCGCCGGTTCGCCTGCGGCACCCGGGATCCACCCGCCGCATCGTCGCATCGCCATGTGTGGACGTATATTGGTGGCCGGTGGTACGGCGGCCACTCTCGTTCCCATGTGTTCGGTTTCGTTGATTTGGGATTGAACGTGAACGAAGCCGGCCTGACCCACTGATTGGAGAGCCGATGGGCAACCGCCCCGGCCGTATCGCCGCCACCACCCTGGTCGCGGTCCTCGCCGCCACGCTGCTCGGCGCGCCCGCAGCCACGGCCGCACCGCCCGACTACACCACCAGCGAGGCCGGCAACCCGTTCACCGACGGCTGGTACGCCGATCCCGACACGATCGTCTACGGCGACCGCTACTGGGTGTTCCCGACCACCTCGAAGAGCTACGCCGAGCAGACCTATCTCGACGCGTTCTCGTCCACCGACCTGGTCAACTGGACCAAGCACGCCAACGTGCTGACCAAGGCGAACGTCTCCTGGGCGTCGTACGCCATGTGGGCGCCCGCGCCGATCCAGCGCAACGGCAAGTACTACCTGTACTTCGCGGCCAACGACATCCAGAACAACGCCAGCCTCGGCGGCATCGGCGTGGCGGTGGCGACCCAGCCCCAGGGTCCGTACGCCGACGCGCTGGGCCGCCCGCTCATCGCCCAGTTCCAGAACGGGGCGCAGCCCATCGACCAGGACGTCTTCATCGACGACGACGGCCAGGCCTACCTGTTCTACGGCGGCTGGGGCCACGCCAACGTGGTCAAGCTGAACGCCGACATGATCAGCCTCGGCACGCACACCGACGGCAGCGTCTACAAGGAGATCACTCCGGCGGGCTACGTCGAGGGCCCGCAGATGTTCAAGCGCAACGGAAAGTACTACCTGATGTGGTCCGAGGGCGGCTGGACCGGTCCGGACTACTCCGTCGCGTACGCCATCGCGAACTCGCCGCTCGGCCCGTTCACCCGGCTCGGCAAGGTGCTCGCCCAGGACGCGGCCGTGGCCCGCGGGTCGGGGCACAACTCCGTGGTCAACATCCCCGGCACCGACACCTGGTACATCGTCTACCACCGCCGCCCGCTCAGCGAGACCGACGGCAACCACCGGCAGCTCGCGTACGACCGGATGGTCTTCAACGCCGACGGCACGATCGCCCCGGTGACCATGCGGGTGCGCGACAACTTCGCCGACAACAACGCGCTGGGCTGGCGTACCTTCGGCGGCTCCTGGTCGGCGACCGGCGGGCGTTACACGGCGGCGAACTCGCTGGGCGGCAAGGCCCTGCTGGACACCAACTTCGGCAACTTCACCTACGACGCCGATGTCGCGGTCACCTCGGGCGGCGGCGACGCCGGACTCGTCTTCCGGGTCACCAACGCGGCGACGGGCGCCGACAACTACACCGGCTACTACGCGGGCATCAGCCCCGCGGGCCGGGTCGTGCTCGGCCGGGTCAACAACAACTGGACTCAGCTGCAGGCCACGGCGATGACCGTGGCCGTGGGCACGACCTACCGGCTGCGGGTGACGGCGGTCGGATCCTCCCTCAAGGTGTACGTCGACGACATGACCACCCCGAAGATCAACGTCACGGACGGCACCTACCCGACGGGCGCGACCGGGCTGCGGGTGTTCAACGCCGCAGCCGCCTTCGACAACGTCGCCGTCAGCCCGCCGGTCGGCGTCGGGACCAACCTGGCACAGGGCCGCCCCGCGACCGGCACCACCGCGTGCCAGGCGGCGGAGGGCCCGGAGAAGGCCGTGAACGGCACCGTCAACGGCGGCAACACCGACAAGTTCTGCTCGGCCGTCACCGGAGCCTGGCTGCGCGTCGACCTCGGCGCGGTGCGGGCGATCAACCGGTTCGAGGTGGCGCACGCCCAGGCCGGCGGTGAGTCGGCGAGCCTCAACACCAGGGCGTTCACCATCTCGGTGTCCGCCGACGGGGTGACCTGGACGCAGGCCGTCAGCGCCACCGCCAACACCGCGGCCACCAGCACTCACCCGGTCGGCGTCAGCGGCCGCTACGTCCGGCTGAACGTTGTCACACCCACCCAGAACACTGACATCGCGACCCGCATCTACGAACTGCGCGCCTTCGGCTGACCGCCACCCGCATCCACGAGCCGCGGGTCCTCGGTTTGACCCGATGACGGCGGCGCGGACGCCCCGCCAGATCTGATCTGGCGGGGCGTCTGGCGCCATCAGGGTGGCGGGGTCGGTGCACCGTGCGATCCGGCCGATGACGTGGTGGACGAGAGGAATCTGATGGCGGTGAACCGAACCGGCCTGGCGGTGGAGACATCCGGGCTGGTCAAGACATTCGGCAAGACCCGGGCGGTGGACGGGCTCGACCTGGCGGTCCCCGCCGGGACGGTGTACGGACTGCTCGGGCCCAACGGGGCGGGCAAGACCACGGCGGTGCGCATGCTGGCCACCCTGCTGCGCCCCGACGGGGGAGAGGCCCGGGTGTTCGGGCACGACCTGCGTACCGAGGCCGACGCGGTGCGCACCCGGGTCAGCCTGACCGGCCAGTACGCGTCCGTCGACGAGGACCTGACCGGCACCGAGAACCTGATCCTGCTGAGCAGGCTGCTCGGCTACCGCAAACCGGCCGCCCGCGAGCGCGCCGCGCAGCTGCTGGCCGCCTTCGGGCTGACCGACGCGGCCGACCGGCAGGTGAAGAAGTACTCCGGCGGCATGCGGCGGCGCATCGACATCGCCGCCAGCATCCTGAACACCCCGGACCTGCTGTTCCTGGACGAGCCGACGACGGGCCTGGACCCGCGCAGCCGCAACCAGGTGTGGGAGATCATCCGGGCGGTGGTGGCGCAGGGCACCACCGTGCTGCTGACCACGCAGTACCTGGACGAGGCCGACCAGCTCGCGGGCCGGATCGCGGTCATCGACGAGGGCAAGGTCATCGCCGAGGGCACGCCGGGGCAGCTCAAGTCCTCGATCGGGGCGGGCACCGTGCACCTGCGGCTGCGCGACGCCGCCCAGCGGCCGGAGGCGGAGCGCATCCTGGCGAAGGTGCTGGACACGACCGTGCAGCAGGAGGCCGACCCGGTCGCGCTGACCGCGCGGGTCGGCGGCTCGGGTGCGGCGGTGGACGCCGCCGCAGCGGGTTCGCGGGCACTGGCGGAGCTGGCCGGGGCGGGCATCGTCGTCGACGAGTTCTCCCTCGGCCAGCCCAGCCTCGACGAGGTGTTCCTGGCCCTGACCGACAAGGCCGCGCGCAACGAGGAGAAGGCATGAGCGAGCGAAGCGAGCGAATCATGTGGCCGCAGAACCGTGCCGCCGACGAGCGCAGCGAGGAGAAGGCATGAGCACCACGACCGTCGCACCTGACACGACGGCCTACACGCCGTCGGCCGAGACCATCGCCGCGGTGCTGGCACCGGGCGAGAAGCCGAGGCGGCCCGGACCGGTGTCGGCGTCGCTGACCTTCGGCTGGCGCGCCATGCTGAAGATCAAGCACGTGCCCGAGCAGCTGTTCGACGTCACGATGTTCCCGATCATCATGACGCTGATGTTCACGTACCTGTTCGGCGGCGCGCTGGCCGGTTCGCCGCGCGAATACCTGCAGTACCTGCTGCCCGGCATCATGGTCACCAGCGTCGTCATGATCACGATGTACACCGGGGTCGGCCTGAACACCGACATCGAGAAGGGCGTCTTCGACCGCTTCCGCACCCTGGCCGTATGGCGGCCCGCCGCCCTGGTCGGCATGATCCTCGGCGACGTACTGCGCTACGTGCTGGCCGCGGTCGTCATCGTGGGCGTGGGTCTGGTGCTGGGCTTCCGGCCCGGCGGCGGCGTCATGGGCGTGCTGGCCGGCATCGGCCTGCTGGTGGTGTTCTCGTTCGCGTTCTCCTGGATCTGGACCTGGCTGGGCCTCATCCTGCGCAGCGAGAAATCGGTGATGGGCGTCAGCATGCTGGTGCTGTTCCCGCTGACCTTCCTCAGCAACGTGTTCGTCGAACCCCTCACGATGCCCGGCTGGTTGCAGGCGTTCGTCGACGTCAACCCGATCACCCACCTGGTCGCGGCGGTGCGCTCGGTGATGGCCGGCGCTCCCGACGCCGGGGCGATCACGTGGGTGCTGGTGGCGAGCGCGGTGTGCACCGCGGTGTTCGGCGCGCTGACCATGCACCGGTACAACCGCAAGTGACGGCCCCCGGCGGTGCTCCTCGCCGCAGCTGACAAGTCTGCCCTGGCGGCGTTCACAGCCGCCAGGGCAGAGCCGTGTCCGGGTGGTAGCCGCATGCGTTCCCGGTCGAGACACTCGCGCGCAGGTGCGCGGCCAGCTCCGGGTGTAGCTCGTCGAGCCGTCGCAGCGTGTCGCGGATGCGTGCGGTGACCGCCTTGCGGGCGCGCTCGGCGTCGTCGCCGAGCCGCCGGGTGCGCCCGCCCAGCCCCGCGGCCGCCCGCAGCTCCGCGAGCAGGGCCTCGCGTTCGGACTCCAGCGCCGCCCGCCGTCCCGCGTCGTCCCGCCGGGCGGCGGCGTCGAGTTCGTCGTCGAGCTGGTCGAGCCGCTGCCGGTAGAGCGTCTTCGCGGTCTCGTCGAGCACCGGGTCGGCGCCCATCCGCCGGGCCGCGAGGACCGTCGCGCCGCCCGGCGGGTCGGCCAGCTCGACCGCCGGAATGTCCGCGCCGGGGTGGCTGATCAGCTCGTGCAGGTCGCGCAGGCCCTTGGCGTCGGGCAGGTGCACGGTGCGGCCCGCGTACCGCAGCCGCCAGGTGGCGTCCTCCCGCCGGAACTCGTACGCGGCGGCGTCCCCGGGCCGGGTGCCGGGGACCTCGCCGTCCATGCCGACGGGCGCGTTCGCCACGTCGCCCGCACCGGCACCTCGGGCGGCCACGGACAGGTGCGACATGCCCAGCGCGGCGGCTTCGCGGACGGCCTCGTCCCGCAGCCGGGCGGCGGTCTGCGCGTCACCCGTCGCGCCCCGGCCGGACAGAGCGCGGGCCAGGCCCGCACGGGCCCGCACGGCCCACGGCCGGGCCTGCATCCGGTCGGCCGATTCGGCTGCGGCCGTGTATCCGGCCACGGCATCGTCCCAGCGCCGCGCCGCCGCGTCGACCTCGGCCAGCCAGAAGTCCAGCGGGCCGCTGACGTCACAGCCCCACAGCGACACCGCCCACTCGCCGCGATACGGCGTCAGCGCCTCCCGCGCGCTCGCGCACCGGTCCGGATCCGCCGTCGCCGCCGCCAGCTGGGCGCGCAGGCGCAGCCACAGCCGGGTGACCGAGGTCGGGTACGGGTCGTGCGCGCTGAGCGCTTCGGCGGTCGCCACCAGCCGCAGCGCGGTGGCCGTGTCTCCGCGCTCGACCGCGGTGATCGCCTGGACCAGCGGCAGGTACGGGTGGTCCTGTGCGTTGAGCTGCGCCAGCAGGCGTTCCGCCTGGGTGAATTGCCCGCGCTGCATCGCCAGCGCCCACTCCAGGTGGTACTGCATGAACGTGAAGTCGGCGTGCGGATGCCCCTCGCTGGTGCGCAGCTGCGCCAGCAGGTCTTCGGCCTCGGCGAAGCGGCCCCGCGCGGTGTCGACGACGGCCTGGTCGACCAGCAGCGAGATCCGCATGCGCAGACTGCCGTCGCGCTCGGCCGCCGCCACGAACGCCCGCACCTGGTCCAGGTAGGCCGGGTCACCCATCTCCAGCAGCGCCACCCAGCGGAACGACGCGGCCAGCGCCTCGGTGCCGGTGTCGGCCGAGCGCCGGCTGACCTCCTCCATCTCGGCGGTCAGCGCCTCCCGCTCCCGCGCGCCGCCGGGCCCCCAGCTGATGTCGTGGCGTGCCCACAGGCTGAACATCAGCGCCTCGTCGTCGCGCCCGTCGCGGGCGATCACCTCGGTGCGGATGATCAGG
This sequence comes from Catellatospora sichuanensis, assembly GCF_007483665.1. Lineage (GTDB taxonomy): Bacteria > Actinomycetota > Actinomycetes > Mycobacteriales > Micromonosporaceae > Catellatospora > Catellatospora sichuanensis. The sequence goes on along the minus strand of NZ_ML660188.1, from coordinate 214,603 downwards.
CTCTGCGCCAGCTGCGCCGGGGTCGCGGCCTCCGCGCCGTCGCCGATCAGCGCCCGGTACGCGTCCCGGAGCAGCCCCTGCCGCAGCCCGGTGTGCGCGTCGCCGTTGCGGCCGTGCCGGTGCACGATGAGCGCCACCCAGGCCAGCAGCTCCCCGTCCCCGGTGTCCCGGGCCAGCGCGGCGGCCTGCTCGAACAGCTCCCAGCCTTCGTCCTTGTCGCCCAGGTGGTACACACTGCGGCCCAGGTCGATCAGCACCCGTACCCGCCGGACGGGCTCGCGCACCAGCGCCAGCGCGCGCCGGTAGTGCGCCATCGCCTCGTCGGTGGCCAGCCGGTCACCGGCATCTGCGGCCGCCGCGAGCAGCCGCGCGACCGCGACCTCCGGCTCCACCAGCGGGCCCGCCAGGTACGCGTGCCGGGCCAGGTCGGCCGGCAGCACCTGCCCGGCGAGCTCCGGTGCGGCCTCGGCCGCTCGCACCACCGCCGCGTGCAGCTCCTGCCGGGCAGGCTCGGCCAGCCCGTCGTGCAGCGCCTCGCGGACCAGGTCGTGCGCGAACCCGTACCGTCCCGCGCCGAGTGCGGCGACCAGGCGGGCCTCCTCGGCCTGCGTCAGCAGCCGGTCCACCTCCGCCGCGGGGATCCCGGCCGTCGCCGCGAGCACCGGTCGCGGGAACTCCCGGCCGAGCACCGCCGCCGCGGACAGCAGCCTGGTGACGTCCGCCGGGAGCAGGGCCAGCCGTCGGGACAGTGCATCACGCACCCCGGGCGCGACCGCGGTCGCGCCGCCGCCGCTGTGCCACAGCCGCGCCGTCTGCTCCACGAAGAACGGGTTGCCGCCGGTCCGCCGATGCACCTCGGCCGCGAGGGTCGGGTCCGGGGCCTGCCCGGCGGTCCGCGCCATCAGCTCGGCGACCTCGTCGCGGCCCAGCCCGGTGAGCGTGACGGTGGTCGCCTTGACCGACAGCGGCAGCATCAGCTCCCGCAGCGGGTGGCCGGCCGCCTCCACCTCGACGTCGCGGTATGCGCCGAGCAGCAGCACCCGCTCCGACCAGGTGTGCTGTGCGGCGAACCGGAGCAGCCGCAGCGACGCCGCGTCGGCCCAGTGCAGGTCGTCCAGGCTCACCACGAGCGGGTGGCGCTGCGACAGGGTGACGAACGCGGTGGTGACCGCGTCGAACAGCGGGAACTCGCCGTCCAGCGCCGGCAGGCCGTCGTCCGGGCCGCTTTCGCCGAGCAGCACCGACAGGCCCGGCCCGGCGGCCTGCCGCGCCGCCGCCCAGTCGGCCTGGCCGACGCCGCGGCGGACCGCCCGCAGCACCTGCGTCCACGGCCAGAACCCGGGCGCGCTGTCGCCGTCCCAGCAGGTTCCGGCGACCACCAGGGCCCCCGCGGCGCGGGCCTGCGCCATCGCCGTGGTGAGCAGCGACGTCTTGCCGATGCCCGCCTCCCCGGCGACCAGCACCAGCCCGCCGTGCCCGGCCATCGCACGGGCGACCTCGTCACGCAGCAGCGCCGACGGGTGGGCACGCCCGATCAGCCCCGCGGTCATGCCGCCCCCGCGTGGTCCGTCGCCGTGCCGTGAATGCCCATCGGGGCACCAGGTTATCCGCCACCCCGGACATCGCCACGGTGATGCCGCGGGTCACCGGCGACTTTCGTCCCGGTCGCGTGCCTGTAGCGCCGATGTAGGGCGAATGTAGGCAATGCCGTCATCGTGAGCCGGTCGGCTGTCCGTCGGTGGGAAGGAAGCCCCATGCCGGTTCGTCATCGTAGGTTCGTGCAGGTCACAGGGTTGGCGGCGGTGCTGATCGCCGCGGGGTTGGCGAGCCCCGCCGCGTCGTCGGCCGCGCCGAGCCCGGCCTCGCCCGCCCCGGCGGCGGCGGTCGCGGACCGGGTGCTGCGGGTCTACAACAACAACATCGAGAACCTGGTTACCAACAACGCCGACGGCTCGTGTACCCGGATCTCCGGCCCGGACCACCTGACCTCGATGCTGGTCGACGACGCCGGGCGCACCGGCACGGCCGGCGTGGTCGCGCCCGACATCCTCATCGTGCAGCAGGTGCGCGGCACCGGGCAGGCCTCCGCCTACGCCGACCAGCTGTCGGCGAAGTTCGGCTACCCGGCGGGCACGTACAAGGCGATCGTGGTCTGGGACGACCCGGAGCCGTGGGGCAGCACCCACCGGTGCGACGACCAGTCCCTGGGCGACCTGAAGAAGAAGCAGACCAACGGGATCATCTACAACACGCAGCGGCTGAGCCTGGCCGCCGGCGACGTGTCGGCGTACTGGAGCGCGGGCTGGCTCAAGCCGGGCACGGCCTACGGCAACGGTGCGGGGTGCACCCTGTACAAGCCGCCGAACAACGACGACGGCAGCACCAACGAGTGGAAGTGGAAGCGCACCAGCGCCATCGCCGCCCGCTTCACCGTCAAGGCGACCGGCACCAGCGTGTTCGTGGCGACCATGCACCTGCCGCAGGAGAACCGGCAGAACGCCTGCGCGGGCGCCGGCGACAAGGGCATCGGAAGCACCGGCATCCACCTCGGCGCCGACGCCACCAGCCTGCTCAACGCCTCCACGATCCGGATCGTCGGCATCGATGCCAACCGCACCGGCATCCCGGCGAGCACGCTGAGCACGTATGGGATGAACGGCTACGGCACGAAGGCGACCAACGGCTCCAGCAAGATCGACTACCTGTTCATCAGGGGCACCGTGCAGTCCTCGCCCATCGGCCACACCGTCGGCAGCACGAAGTCCAACCACCTCGCCCTGTACGGGTTCATCGCCTTCTGACTCCGGGCGCGGCCGGGCGCGTCACCGCGTCCGGCCGCGGCAGGTCAGTCCGCGGGACGGTCGAAGTCGGGCAGTACGAGCTCTCCGTTCGGGCCCAGCGTGAAGCCCGGATTGTGGGCGATCTCCCAGACGTGGCCGTCCGGATCGGCGAAGAAGCCCGCGTAGCCACCGTAGAAGGTCTCCTGGGCGTCCTTCGTCACCGCCGCCCCGGCCTCGGCCGCGACGGCCATGATCTCGTCGACCTCGGCGCGGGTGCGCACGTTGTGTGCCAGGCACACACCGCCGAACCCGTCCCCGCCCGGGTCCGCGACACCGGCGTCGGCGGCGACCTTGTCCCGGCCCCAGAGCACCACCGCGATGCCGCCGGTCTGGAAGAACACGGTCTGCTCGATCTCCTGGCCCCGCCAGCCGAGCCGCTCGTAGAAGGCCCGGGCCCGAGCCAGATCCGCGACCCCGAGCGTCACGATGCTGATGCGCTGCTCCATCGGTGCACCGTAACCCGGCCTCGGCCGGCGCGTGGGCCACTCGTGTCAAGGTTGTGATCTTCGTCGATCGGCTGGCACGGGTTCACCCGTTTGGTTAGGGTGCGGGGCGGCGCCCCACCGGGCGCGACCCCCATGGAAAGGCGCGAGACATGACCTCCCCCTCCGGTATGCCGTCGCGGCGGCAGCTGCTCACCGGCGCTGCCGCGGCCGTCGTCGCGGGACCGCTGGTCGCCGCCGCCCCGGCCCAGGCGGCCGGGCACGGGCAGCCGCAGACCTACGACCTGACGGTCCTCGGCACCTCGGACACCCACGGCAACGTCTTCAACTGGGACTACTACCGCGACAAGGAGTACGACGACAGCGCGCACAACGACGTCGGCGTCGCGAAGGTGGCCACCCTGGTCAACCAGATCCGTGCCGAGCGCAAGGGCAAGGCCACGCTGGTCCTCGACGCCGGTGACACCATCCAGGGCACCCCGCTGGCGACGTTCTACGCCAAGCAGGAGCCGATCACGTCGACGGGCGAGCGGCACCCGATGGCCCGCGCGATGAACGTCATCGACTACGACGCCATCACGCTGGGCAACCACGAGTTCAACTACGGGCTGCCGCTGCTGGACCTGTGGATCCGCCAGCTGGGCTTCCCGGCGCTGGCCGCCAACGCGGTCAAGGCGCGCTCCGGCAAGCCGGCGTTCACCCCGTACGTGATCAAGAAGGTCTCGCTGGGCCACGGCGCGCCCTCGCTGCGGGTGGGCATCCTGGGCCTGACCAACCCCGGCGTCGCGATCTGGGACAAGGCCAACGTCGAGGGCAAGCTGCGCTTCGAGGACATGATCGCGACCGCCGCGAAGTACGTGCCGATCATGCGCGACCACGGCGCCGACATCGTGCTGATCTCCGCGCACGGCGGTGACAACGGCGTGTCCAGCTACGGCGACCTGCTGCCGAACGAGAACCCGACCGCGCTGATCGCGCAGCAGGTGCCCGGCATCGACGCGATCCTGTTCGGCCACGCCCACAACGAGGTCGTGGAGAAGTTCGTCGCCAACGAGACCACCGGCGAGCTGGTGCTGCTTACCGAGCCGTCCAAGTGGGGCCAGCGGGTGACCCGGATGGACTTCACGCTCAGCCGCGAGCGCGGCCGCTGGAAGGTCACCGCCAAGCACGCCACCATGCTGAACACCAACACCGTCGTCGAGGACCCGAAGGTCGTCGCTGCGGTGAAGGCGCAGCACGACAAGACCGTGGCCTACATCAACCAGGTGGTCGCCACCTCGGTGGTGGAACTGTCCGCGGAGCAGTCCCGCTACGTCGACACCCCCATTCTCGACTTCATCAACAAGGTGCAGACCGACACGGTGGCCGCGGCCATGGTCGGCACCCCGCAGGCCGGGCTGCCGGTGCTGTCGATCTCCGCGCCGTTCAGCCGTACCGCGCTGTTCCCGGCCGGCGACGTGAAGATCAAGGACCTGGCCGGGCTGTACATCTACGACAACACCCTCGAGGCTGTGGTGCTCACCGGCGCCGAGGTCCGGGCCTACCTGGAGTTCTCGGCCAAGTACTTCCGGACGCTCGCCCCGGGCGCGCCGGTCGACCCGGCCGCGATCAGCGAGCCGGGCGTGCCGGACTACAACTACGACACGTTCTCCGGCGTCGACTACGACATCGACATCAGCAAGCCGGTGGGCCAGCGCATCACGGTCCTCAACCACGCCGGTACGACGACCCCGGTCGCCGACACCGACCAGTTCGTGGTGGCGGTGAACAACTACCGGCGCAGCGGCGGCGGCGGCTTCCCCGGCATCGTCAAGACGCAGGTCTACAACGAGCAGCAGGAGATCCGCCAGCTGCTCATCGACTGGGCGCAGGCCAAAAGCTCCATCGACCCGGCCGACTTCTTCCAGCAGAACTGGCGCCTGGTGCGCGAGGGCGTCCCGGTCTTCTGATCCCGGATCCGCGTCACGTACGAGGGCTGGTCCCGTGCGGTGTGCCGATGTCTCACGACCGGCACACCGCACGCGGCACGGTTCGCGTCGCCGGTGGTCCCAGCCGTCGACGGCGCGTCGAGATCCGCAGCCTGGGGGAGCGCAGGCGGTTGACGGCATACTCGACGGGTGACCGACTCCCCGCCCAGCCCGACCGCGCCGATCGGCTCCCGCAACGAGGTGTTCACCGCCTACCTCGACCACTACCGGGCCACCGTGATCACCACCGTCGAGCAGATGTCCGAGGCGGATCAGCGCCGCAGCCGGCTCGTATCCGGTTGGACGCCGGTGGAGCTGCTCAAACACCTGCGCTTCGTCGAGCTGCGGTGGATCGCGTGGGGCTTCGAGGGCCGTGACGTCGGCTACCCGTGGGGCGACCGGCGCGACGACCGCTGGCACGTCGACCCGTCCGAGTCGGTGACCGAGCTGGTCGCCGTGCTGCTGGCGCAGGGCGAGCACACCCGCGAGGTCGTCCTGGCCACGGACCTGGCCACGGTGGGCCGCCCCAGCGAGCGCTGGGAAGGGGCCGAGCCGCCCACCCTGGAGCGCGTCCTGTTCCACCTGCTGCAGGAGTACGCCCGTCACGCCGGCCACCTGGACATCGTCGCCGAGCTTGCCGCGGCCGAGACCACCGCATGATCGTCTGGTAACGTCACCGCTCACGCGACCGATTCGAGGAGGTGAGACCCATCAACGCGACATCAGGCTGGGTGCTCCCCCTCCGCCAGGCAGTGCGGTCCATCTGACGTAGGTGGCCGTCGGGGCGCCCGTGAGGCATCCCGGAAGGCGAATCACCTATGACGACCTACTTCGGCTCCGACGGAGCCATGCTGCACTACGACGAGCTGAACCACGGCCGAGCCGGCGGACCGCCGGTCGTCGCGCTCGCCGGTGGTGCGGCCATGCATCCGCGATACCTGGGCGACCTGGCCGGACTCGGCGACGCCCGGCGGCTGATCCTGCCCCACCTGCGCGGTGTGGGACGTTCCCCGCTGCCGGAGTCCGCGGAGACGGCGTCCTTCTGGCGACAGGCCGAGGACATCGAGCAGCTGCGCGTCCAGCTGGGCCTGGACCGGATGGTGCTACTGGGCCACTCGGCGGGCACCCGGCTCGCGATCAGCTACGCGGCGCGCTTCCCGGACCGGCTCGCCGGACTGGTGCTGGTCACGCCGCCGGCCGGTTACCTGGTCGACGAGCCGTCCGACACCCCGGCGCTGATCGACGCGCGGCGCGGTGACCCCGTCTTCGACACCGCGGTCGCGGCCTGGGCCACCGGGCCCGGCAGCCATGACGACGCCGGGTTCAACGCGTGGTACCGGCAGGTGGCCCCGCTCGGCTACGCCGCCTGGGGTGAGCTGGAGCAGGTCCACGCGGCGACCGCGCTGTACAGCTTCGCGGCGAACCGGGCGTATTTCAGCGTCGAACCGCCGGCAGACCTCGCGCGGCGCCTCGGCGAGGTCGCCGCGCCCGTGCTGGTCCTCGCGGGAGCGCAGGACTGCAGCGCCGGGCTGGCTCCGGTGCGCGCGCTGTCCCGGCTCTTCCCGTCAGCCGAGTTCACCGTCATCGAGCGCTGTGGACACCACCCCTGGGTGGAGCAGCCGGCCGCGTTCCGCGCCGCCGTCGACGACTTCCTGCGGCCGTTGACCTTCTGATCCGCCGCTGGCCCGGCGGACGGTCGTCGTCAGCCGGGCGGTGTGTGCCCGCCGGGGATTCCGGCGGGCACACACCCCGGGCCGACCACGCCTCGCCGCAGGCATGATCAGGAGCCCGGGGCCCGGGAGTCAGCTGACGGGGTTCCAACCGTCGCTGCCGGCCAGGTATGCCTGTGCGGTGAACTGCGGCGCGTCCGCGTCGGGTAGCTGTGGCCGGTCCGCGGTGACGGTGGAGCCGGGCCCGGTGTTGCGGTACTCGAAGAACCGGGCGTCCCGCCAGGAGAAGCCGGACATGTCCGTCCACGGGGCGTCCTTGATGTGGGCGCCCAGCACGGAGTCGCGGAGGAGCACCTGTGCGATCGCGTTGACGTCGCCGCTGGGGTGCCACGGCCGTCCGAGGTGGACGCTCTGCGCGGCGACGCCGGCCGGTGCGGTCAGCGTGCACCGGGTGAACAGGTAGCCGTACGGGTTGGTGATGGTGGTCGAGGCCGCGGTGACGTACCCGTTGTTGCTCGTCGATCCGCGGTTGAGCGAGCGGATCTCGCAGCGGTCGAAGACCGCCGTACCGCGGCCGAAGATGAAGTCGACGTCGCCTTCGATGTAGCAGTTCCGGTAGTAGGCCCGGCTGACGGTCGCCGCGTTGGGGGAGCTCGGCTGGAGCGTGTCCTGGTTGCCGAGGATCCGCACGTTGTCGAAGACCAGGCGGTCACCACGGGTCGTCACGGCGACGGCCTGCTCGGCGCTGTAGTCGTGGGCGGCCTCGTCGAACGTGTTCGAGAAGGTCAGGTTGCGGGCCGTGAAGTCGTTGCCCTCCAGCATCACCGAGGTACTGCCGGTGGTGCCGTAGGTGCCGCTGCCGTCGGGCTTGGGCGTGCCGCTGGCGTTGTCGTACGTGATGACGACGTCGGCGGCGTTGCCGGTGGTGCCGACGAACGACACGAACGGCTTGTTCGCGGGCACCGTCACCAGCTCCCGGTAGGTGCCGGGTTTGATGCTGATCGTGACGCGGCTCGTATTGTTCGCGGGCACGGCGTCGACGGCGGCCTGCACCGTGGTGTGGTGGCCGCTGCCGTCCTCGGCCACCACGATCGCGCCGACGGGTGGCGGGCTGGCCGACGGCGGGGCCGACGGGCTGCTCGACGGCGAAGGCGTGGCCGGGGGAGAGGCGCTGGGGGAGGGCGCGGCGCTGTCGGACACGGTCACGTCGTCGAAGGACGCGGCGGCGTAGAAGGTCGCGAGACCGATGCCCCCCGTGGCGAACTGGGCGTCGGTGGCGGTCAGCACGATCGCACCGTTGACCGTGCCGCGCAGGGCGGTGCCCGACACCGACAGCGACAGCGTGTGCCAAGCGCCGGTGGTGACGGTGGCCGAAGCGGTGGCCAGGGTGGTGGACGAGCCGCCGACCAGCTTCTTCAGCTCCACGGTGTGGTTGGACCGCAGGGCCAGGTAGTAGTAGCTGGTGTTCGACTGGGCCCGGGCGATGACGGCGGTGAAGCGGTTGGCCCCGTTGAAGGCGGTGGGCTTGACCCGGGCGGTGACCGTGTAGTCCCGCCACGACGACGACCCGGCCAGTGCGCGGGCGTCCGAGCTGGTGCCGGACTGGCGCAGCACCCTGCTGCCGTCGGTGGCGACGCTCCAGCTCCCGCCGGAGGAGGTCCAGCCGGCCGAGTTGCCGTCCTCGAAGTCGTCGGCGTAGAGCGTGGCCGCCGCGGCGGTGGCGGTGAAGGTCAGCGTGGCCATCGCGGTGGCCAGGGCCAGGCCGGCGGCGGCGGTCGCCACCGGCCGCCATCGGGCGCGGCGGAGCAGGTCGGTGATGAACATGTGTCGGCTCCACTCTGTGGGGCGTCGGCGTCCCAGCGGGACGCCGCACGAAATGGAAAGCGCTTTCCGCCGCAACCTACGCGGCCACCATCGTGATGTCAATCGATGCCGATGATCCGCCGGTGAGACCGCCCGTCGGCCGTCATGTGTTCCCGGTCCGGCGCGGGCGGCGGTCCGGCGCAAGTGTCCTGCCACCGGTCCCAGGCCTGCCGCGGCGGCCCGGATGATCTCGCTCGCCGAATGATCGATGCTGCTGCCGCAGCGCTCCGGGCAGGGCGTATCGTCCAGCACGGTGGCCGATCATCCGTGCGGCGCACCGGTCGACATGGAGGTGTCGGTGACCGAGTCGGTGGCGCACAACGCGCCGGAAAGCGCCCTGCCGGCAGGGCTGGCGGTGAGCCACCAGACCGCCCTGGACATCATGGGCATCGCGATCGTGTGCTACTCCGTCCTGATCGAGCAGGAGGAAGGCCGCCCCGCTCCCGACGCCGGCCGGCTGTCGCAGTGGGAACACGAGCTCGAAGCCGTCGCCGAGCTGCGGCGCACGCTCGACCCGCGGGACACCGCCCGCGTGCGGCGCCTCGCCGACGAGCACGCCGCCCTGGTACGCCGCCTCGACAGGTTGATCGAGGACAGCTGACCCGGCGCATCCGGCATCCCGCGTGAATCGCCCGATCGGGCTGATGGGGAGCGCGGGTGACGAACCTGCCGTACGGCTGTGGCCGCTGTTGCTCCAGTCACGCCCCGACCCGGCGTGATCTCCGTCCGGAGGGCATTCCCGAAGAAACGAGGATGTGGGAGAAATCTGAGTAAAGCGCAGAATACTCAGATTTCCCGTTTTGGTCGGTTAGGCTGGCGGCTCGTGTGATCTCAGCCCGCAAGGTGCCTTGGGAGGGCGATGTGACGCCACTGGCCGTGGGCGGCCTGCCCCTGATCCGACGACCGGCGATGGTGCCGGCCGTGCTGACGTTGACCGGAGTAGTGCTGGCCGCCGTGACCCTGGCGCAAGTGCCGCTCGCCATGGAGAAGACCCCGTTCTGGGTGATGACGTTCCTGGCGCTGGCCGCCGCGACCGTCACCTACCTGCCGGCCTCCGGCAAGGCCACCGGCGCGGTGATCAGCCCGTCCCTGGTGTTCACCTTCGCGATCCTGCTGTGCTGGGAACTCGGCCCGGCGATCGTGGTCCAGACGCTGGCCGTGGCCGTGATCGCCATCCGGGCCCGGCAGCCATGGCGCGACGCCGTGCTCGGCGCCGCCCGCTACGCCGCCGCCTTCGGGGCCGCATACCTGGTGCTGCTGGTCGGCGAGCCCGACCCGTTCCACACGGTGACCTCGGCCGACCTGATCAACGACACCCTCGCCGTTGCCGGCGCGGCGCTCGCCTTCGTGGCCGTCTACGGCTGGCTGGTCATGGTGACCCAGCCGCGCACGGCGCATGCTGGCGGCCGCGCCCAGCCGCCGGAGAGCCTGCGCGAACGCCTGACGAACATGCGCGACCCGGCCGTACACCTCGGCGCGCTGACCATGCTGAGCCCCGTGCTCGCGGTCACCGGCCACGTCAGCCTCGGCTTCGTGCCACTGGTGATCATGCCGCTGTACGCGGTCGAGCGCATGGCGCGCCTGTCGACCGAACGCCAGCGAGCCGCGCTCACCGACCCGCTGACCGGCCTGGGCAACCGGGCCAGCCTGCAGTCGGCGTACACCGAGGCGCTGGCCGAGCCGCTGCGCCACGGCCAGGGCCCGACCCTGCTTCTGCTCGACCTCGACGGCTTCAAGTACGTCAACGACTCGCTCGGCCACGAGACCGGTGACCAGCTGCTGACCGCAGTCGCGGAGCGGCTGCGCGGCGGGCTGCCGACCGGTGCGCTGGTCGCCCGGCTCGGCGGGGACGAGTTCGGCGTACTGCTCGACGAGTCCGACGCCGACCGGGCACTGCTGGCGGCCCAGCGCATCAGCGCCGCCGTCAACGGCCCGGTGCGCCTCAGCGGCCTCGAGGTCGAGGTCACGGCCGCGGTCGGGGTCGCCGTCAGCCCGCAGCACGGCGAGGACTTCGCCACCCTGATGCGCCACGCCGACATCGCCATGTACGAGGCCAAGCGCGACAACGTCTGCGTGGCCCTCTACCGCCCCGGCACCGACCGGCACCCGCAGCGCCTGGCCCTGCTGGACCAGGTGCGCCACGCCATCGTTACCGAGGACCGCGAACGCATCGCCGTGCACTACCAGCCGCAGGCCGACCTGGTCAGTGGCCGGATCGTCGGTGTGGAGGCACTGCTGCGCTGGACCGACCCGACCGGCCGGCCCGTCTCGCCCGCCACCGTGATCTCGGTCGTCGAGCACACGCCGGTGATGCACCAGCTCACCGACCGCATCATCGACGACGCCGTCGCCCAGGCCGGGCGCTGGCGGGCGGCGGGCCTCGACCTGCGTACGTCGGTCAACGTCAGCATCCGGGACCTGTTCCGCGACGACCTCGTCGCGCGGCTGCGCGATCGGCTGGCCGAGCACCGCGTACCGGCCCGTCTGGTGCAGCTGGAGATCACCGAGAGCGCTCTGATGGCCGACCCGGCCCGCGCCATGCGGACCATCGACCAGCTGCGCGACCTCGGGGTCGGCCTGGCGCTGGACGACTTCGGCACCGGGTTCTCGTCCCTGCAGCACCTGCGGATGATCCCGCTCGACGAGATCAAGATCGACCGGTCGTTCGTCTCGGGCATGACCTCCGACCAGCACGACAGCGCGATCGTGTCGTCGGTCATCGCGCTCGCGGGGACCCTGGGGCTGCGTACCGTCGCCGAAGGCATCGAGGACGCGCAGACCCGGCGGCAGCTGCGCGCGGCGGGCTGCTCGCTGATGCAGGGCTACCTGCTCTCGCCCGCCGTGCCCGCCGAGCGCATCCCGCAGCTGGTCGCCGATGCCGCAGCGGCGTCGCTCGCCGGTGCCGACGAGCCGGCGGAGACGTCCACACTGGTCTCCGCGCTCCCGGGGCAGCAGGCCGCGCGCTGGTGACTGGCTGACCGACACACTGTTCACGCGACTGCCAGCGTTCGATCGACGGCCGACCGTTGACTGAATCCTGCGCGGCCCGGCGAGCTGCCGAGCCGCGCGGGCGGACGATCGATCAGTACGGGTGTGGGTCGACCACCCGGTGCACGTATGTGCCCAGGCGAAGAGCCTGCACGCTGGGGTGCTGATCGCCGATCGCATCGGCCAGCTCCCTGATCACAGGATCCGGCCTGGCATCCGAGCCGGTGCCGCCCTGTGCCTGCCGCATCAGCGCGAGGTTGGCCCGGCAGCGCAACGTGTCTGCGTGTCGTCGCCCGAGCGTCGAGGCAAGGAAGGTGAGCGTGTCCGCAGTGAGCGCGGCTCCCTTGGCCAGGTCGTCGTTCTCGGCCAGACACACCGCGTGGTTCATCTGTGCGGCCAGGGTGAACGGGTGGTCGGGAGCAAGCTTCAGGGCGAGGTGTTCGGCCGCCCGCTGGGCCAACTCCCGCGCGCCGTCGGCGTTGCCGGTCGAGCGGCAGACCGCCGCGAGGTTGCTCATACAGATCAGGGTGTGCGGATGCTCCTCACCGAGCAATGCGCTGAAAGACGTGACGATGGTTCGCAGCTCCAGTTCCGCGGCCCTGTTATGGCCGGTGGCGAGCAGTGTGAGCGCACGGCTGAGCCGGCAGGCCAGGGTTTGCGGGTGGTCCGGCCCCAAACTGAAGCGCAGCTGCTCGTAGGCCGATTGCAGCAGCGTGAGCGCCTCGGTGGCGTCACCGGCCGCCAGGACGGACACCGCCAGGTTGGTCTGGGCGTTGAAGGCCTCGACGCGGTCGGGTCCGCGGTTGGCGACGATGTCGCCATACACCCTCCGCAGCAGGCTGACCGACTCGGCGTACCTGGCCGCGTCGCGAAGGTCGCGGCCCAGGCACGAGGCCGAGTGCAGGGTGGCCGGATGGTCCTCGCCCAGTAGTTCTTGCTTGCTCTGGAGGGTTGTCTGATCGCGCTCAAGGGCCGCCTGGTAGTCGCCCATCAACCGGAGGGAGACCGCCAAATTGGTCGACGCGTTCAGTGTGAGGTTGTCGTGCTCGCCGAATACATCGACCCAGGCGTCATACAGGACGCGGTCCATTTCCAGAGCGGCCGCGTATTCGCCGAGCCCGCGCAGGTCGGCGGCCAGGCTGCCGTTCGTGCGCAGGGTCTGCGGGTGGTGGGCGCCGAGCAGTCGGCGTTGCTCGTCCAGGACGAGTTCGTCGAGCGTGCGTGCGGCCTGGAACCGCGAGGTGGCGCGCAGGATGTTGGCGATGTTGAACTGAAGCTCCAACAGCTGGTGCTGCAGCCCCGTGTCGGGTTCGGTGTCGTCGGCCAGGCGCCGGCGCCAGTCTGCGGAAATCCGGTCGGCCAGACTCTCCGCCTCACGGGGCTCACCGCTCTGGTCGAGGAAGCGCACCCGGTCGATCAGCAGCCGGCGAACCTTCGCGTCGGTGCAGGTGACCGCCTCGGAAACCACCAGGTGCGGCCAGAGCAGGCGGAGGGCCTCCCAGTTCTTCGGGTCGTCGACCGAGCCGTCCGGCCGGGCGGCTGCGAGGATGAGGTGCGCCTCGTGCCGGGTGTCGATCAGCTCCTCGGGTGTCATGCGTTCCTGCACGATCTGCTGCAGGAGGCGGTGGACGTGGATCTGCTTCGAGTGCGTGTCGAGTTTGATCAGCGCAAGTTTGTTGAGGTGGTTCGTGAGGACGCCCCGCATGAGCGGGTCAGACATGGCCGGCTCGGTCGACGCCAGCGCGAGCCCCATGCGGTCGCTGTTGAGCAGGTCGAACGCGACCTCCGAAGCGAGCACGGAACACAGCTGGAACATGCGGTACGCGGCGGGGGACCGCTCCGCCAGCCGGTTCAGCGACAGGGTCCACGTCGTCTGGACCGAGTGCGTGGTGGCGGTGCCGTCCTCGACGGCGCGAAGGTAATCGGCGACGGGGGTGCTGGACTCCGCGAGGAGCGCCCCGGCGGCGGCGATGGCGATGGGAAGATCGCCGAGAGCCGTCGCGATCCGTTCCGCCTCGTCCGCGGTGAGTGAGGAAAGCCTGAGCCGGAGGTGGGCGACGCTCTCCTCCCTCTTGAAGACGTCGATGTGCAGCGGTTGTGCCCGGTCGCTCCAGTCCCGGTTGCGGGAGGTGATCAGCACGTGACCACCGCCGTGCGGTAGCAGGGGGCTCACCCGCGCGAGGTCCTCGGCGTTGTCGAAGATCAGCAGCCAGCGCCCGGAGTGCTCGGCACCGCTGAGCGCCTGCAGGACGTGGCGAATGTTGTCGGTCGCGCCGGGGTCGAAGCCGACGCCGAGCCGATCACCGAGTTCGAGCAGCGCGGAGTCGACGAACTGCGGCGGGTCGGCGGTAACCCACCAGACGACGTCGTATGCGGCCCCGAAGCGGTACGCGTATTCCAACGCGAGCTGGGTCTTGCCCACCCCGCCCTGGCCCTGAACCGCGACCGGCAGCACGACGGCCGAACCCGCAGATCGCAGCTGGGCGCGCAGGTCACGCAGCACGCTGTCCCGGCCGGTGAACCGCGGGTTGCGCGCGGGCGCGCTGAACACGCGGTGGGCCTCGCCGGGGAACCGGATCCTGGCCGACGCCAGCTGGTCGCCGGGAGGGCGTCCGACCAGGCGCAGGACGCGGGCAGCCGCATCAGCGGCGGAATGGCCCGCGATGAACGCCGAGTCTTCCAGCGCCACGCTGCTCCACGCACGCACGTCGGCGACGTAGACCGCCAGCGGCGCGGCCTGCCCCACGGGCTCGGGGAGCACCGGAGCCGCCCGGTAGTCCGACGAGATGATCGACAGTCTGCGCCGGCCCGGTTGGTCCGAGGGCACGGCGACGGTGTCGCTGCCGGCGAGGCTCACCCTGAGCCCTACGGCGACGAGCAGCTTCTCGATCCATTCCGCCCACACCTCGTCGCGCGGGCTGTAACACAGAAGGATCTCGTGCGTCTCCACCCGCCGCTTGAATCGTTCGAGTTCGCGTATGCGCACCGCCTCCTCCATCGGCGGCATGTGGTCCACCAGGCCGTCGGTGATGTACGCGGTGAGCTTCTCGTAGGCGCCGAGCATGGAGTTCGGAGAACCGGGAACGTCACCGAAGGTCGCCAGGATCTCCTCGTACGCGTAAAAGGCCCGATAGGGCACCTCCACGGTCCTCCAGTACTCGGCGCGATCCTCGGGGGTGGGCAGCACCGGCAGGTCCATGAAGCGGTGCTTGGCCAGCCGGCGCCCGGCGTCGGCCCGCTCCTTCTCGGCCGTGTCGATACGCATCGGAACGGGCAGCACCCGGATCTTGCGTGGCTGCTGGGCCATGGCCACCTGGGTCGCGACCTCAGCCGCCCCGTCGATGCCCTGCTCGCTGAAGGTGAAGCAGTCCACGAGCGTGTCCGGCAGGTGGAGGGTGCAGATGTCGGCCACGTCGCTCAGGCCGGTGCGGCTGTCGATGAGGGTGTAATCGTAGTTCTGCTTCATGTTCGCTCGCAGGGCGGTGAAGAAGTCCGCGCCGTCAAGGCGGTTGTAGAAGGTGTCCCAGTCAAGCCCGCTGAGGGCGACCGCGTAATAGGTGTTCTGGTTGCCGGCCGCGAGGAAGTCGATCCTGCCGCCGTTGGGGAACTCCCATTGCACGGGAAAAGCGAGGTGCGACACCTTGGCGTACTCGATCAGCCAGTCCGATGGACGTTGCGTGTTGTTGCGTGCCTGGTCCTCGTATTGGCGGACCATGTCGATGACGCCTGGCGCCTTCCGGACGGCCTCCGCGCTGAGGAAGGGCCTGAAGAATCGATGCAGCCCGGGTGACTCCAGGTCCCAGTCCGCGACCAGCACCCGCTTGCCGCTGGCGGCGAGGATCCAGGCGACATTGGCGAGCGCCATGGTGCGGCCCGTCCCGCCCTTGAAGGAGTAGAACGTCACGATCTGGCCGGAAGCCGTCTCAATCATCAGAATCGGTGCCCGTCTCTGAGGAGTGGGTGACCCGTGTTCACGCGGTGTCGGCCGCGTGGGGCGTTTTCGGAATCGATCGTGATCGAGCAGAGTCGAGTTGTTGGCTACTGTCCATTCTCGATGACGCGTGGCCGCAATCGTCGTATCGGCGTGGCGAAACTCCGCAAGTCTGCTCGGCGGTGGCGCCGGCCGGCGCACCGGGCAGCGTGGTGCCAAGGCACCGCCGCTGAAGGCCGTACAGGCGGTGGTGTGCCGATGGCGAGGGTGGCGCGAAGTCGGCCCCGGTGTGTTCGTCAGAAGCTGCTGAGCAGCTTCACGAAGGCCTCGTCGATCTTCTCGGGGTCCTTGGCGTCGAACGCCTTGCCCGCGCCGGCGGCCGCGATCTTCTGCAGGGTCGGCAGGTCGGAGGCCTCGTCGAAGGCGATGCAGAACACCTTCACCGGCCGGTCGGGGTCGAGTTCGATGTCGCGCAGCAGCTTGGCCAAGTCGTTGTCCTCGGGGTACTCGTTCTCCCCGTCGGTCAGCACCACCACCGCGTTGATCCGGTTGCGGTCGTAGTTCTCGAGCATGTGCTGGTGAGCCGCACGGATGGTCGTGTACAGCGCGGTGCCGCCCCCGGAGCGCATCGTGTCCAGTTTCGCGCCGAACTGGCGGTCGTCCAGTCGCGACAGCGGCAGCTGTACGCGGTAGGGCAGCGACGATCCGCCCTGCTTGTTGGAGAACGCCCACAGCCCGACCCGGTCCTCGCTGTTGAGGAGCTTGATGCCGTTCTTGGCGGCGTCCGTCGCGTATTGGAGGCGGGTTTTGGTGTCGGTCACCTTGTTGGCCGTCATCGAGCCGGACACGTCGACCGCCATCAGGATGTTGGCCTTCTTGCGCAGGGTCGCCCAGCTCGTCTTGATGCCCTGCACGACCTCCGGCGACGGCGGGTCGAAGTAGACGCCCGCGGCCTGCTTTCCCCCCACGACCCGGACCAACTCGTCGGACGCGGCCTGCTCGTGGTCGCGGAACCCGATCGCGGCGAACTCCCGCTGCTGGGGCTCGTCCTGCAGGAACGCGAGGAAGTCCGCGGCGGCCGCCCGCTGTACGTCGCTGGCCTGCGGCAGCACCACGTACGGGTGGTCGAGGTTGAAGGTGCCCTCCTTCGGATACAGCGCCACCAGCGGCTCGCGGGGCTTGCGATTGTCGCTCAGCGCGCCGGTGTTGTAGAGGTAGACCAGCTCCTCCTGGGTGACGACCGCGCTCAGGTCGGAGCCGGCGGCGTTCCCGTCGACCTCGGCGAGGTCGGCGGCGGCCAGTGCGCGCAGCAGGTCGACCACGTCGTCGCTGTAGTGCGAGACGTTCGCCTCGATCTGGCGCACGAACCTGGTCACCTTCGGGTCGCGCACGTCGGCGGCGGTCAGGTCGCTGGAGGTGTTGGTCGCGGCGTAGTAGGTCGCGATGGTCGCGGCCAGACCCGAGGTGGACAGGTTCGGGTTGTCCTTGCCGAAGGTGAACCGCTTCCATTCGGGCTTGCCGAACTCGGCCCAGCCCTTCTCGCCGGACATGCCGAGGATGTCGCCCCAGCCCAGTGCGCCCTGTTGCTGCAGGTACCGCGCCTTGGTGGCGGGCATGGCGATGACCAGAGGGCTGTTGGCGATCGACTCGTACTCGCCGGCAGTCTGCTCCTCGCGCTTGTTGGCCCGGTCGAGCAACTGAAGCTGCCCGGTCCACAGCGTCGAAGTCGGCAGCCACACCTGCGGCCGCGGGCTACGGCTGCCGGACAGCGCGGTCCAATCACCGGCCAGTGCCTCCATGGCCTGCCCGGAGGTGATGCCGGTGACGGCGATGTCGGCGCACCGGCCGTCGAAGCGCCGTCTGCTGCCGTTGTAGCGCTCGGCCAGGTCCTCGACGAGGTCGCTCTTCTCGGTGGAGGAGACGACGTCGAGCGCGACGCAGTCGCTGCGGTCACCGGCCACGGCGGACACGTATACGTAGGAGCCCGCGATCAGGGCGAAGCCGACGGTCGCGGCGAAGGCGACCGGCAGCCACCTCTGGGTCCGGCGCGAGGCCATGGCATTCCTCCTGTGTCGCGGTGGGGTCAGCGCTCGGCCGGGCCGGGTGCGCCGTCGTCGAGCGCGACGGCGGTGAACAGGCGCACCAGGTAGACGACGACGAGCACGCCCCCGCCGACCACCGCTCCGGTACTGGTCTGCGCGGAGGGAACGTAACCGGCCGCGAAGCCGCCAGCGCCGAGCACGAGCGCGGTGGCGATGCCGACCGGGTCGCCGACCTGCCGCAACAGCCGCCGCGACCGGGACGCCCGGCCTACGGACGCCGACTGCCGCCCGCCCGGCGCGGGCGAGTGCTGGTCGTGTCCGCCCGCCGACTGCGGCGTGATCGCGGTGGGCTGGGGCGCGGTCCTGGTGGCCGAGGGCTGCGGCACCGTAGGGGCCTGCGGCGGCGCCGCGTTCGGATCGGTCGGCAGGCGGGGCGCGGTGACGGTCGGCGCGGCGGGCTGTGCGGCGGTCGCCGTGACGGTCGGCTGGGGGGCGGTCGCCGTCGGCGCGGTCGCTGTGGCGGTGGCGGAGTCGTGGCCCGGCTGGAGCAGGGCCGTCGCCGCGTCGCTGCCCTCCTGGAGCGCCTCGACCAGCGGCACCGGCGCGGCCGGGGTGGCCTCGTGGCCGAGCAGGCGCATGAGCAGCTGCTGCGCGGTCGGCCGGGCCTGCTGGTCCTTGGCAAGGCAATCGACGACCAGTTCGCGCAGGGTCCCGGACAGGTTGTCCAGATCGGGTGGCTCGGACAGCACGCGCGCCATCACGGTCGCCATCGAGTCGTGCCCGAACGGGCCGCGACCAGACGAGGCGAACCCGATGGTCGCGGCCCACCCGAAGATGTCGCATGCCGGACCGACGTCCACGTTGTGGAAGCGCTCCGGGGCCATGTACGGCACGGTGCCCATGACGTGCCCGGACATGGTCTCCGCGCCGAGCGCGCGGGCGATGCCGAAGTCGATGACCCGCGGACCGTCGCCGCCGAGGATGACGTTGTCGGGTTTGAAGTCGCAGTGCACGATCCCGGCCTGGTGGATCGCGGCGAGCGCGGTCGCGGTGCCGACGGCGAGCCGGTAGAGCGCGTTGTCGGCGAGGGGCCCGTGGTCGCGGACCTGCTTGTGCAGCGTCGGTCCGGCGATGTACTCGCTGACGACGTACGGCAGCTCGGTGTCGATCTCGGCGTAGAGGATCTGGGCGGTGCAGAACGGGGTGACCCGCCGGGCGGCGGCGATCTCCTTGGCGAACTGCGCCTTGGCCTTGGGGTTGTGCTGCAGGTCGACGTTGATCGTCTTGACCGCGACGCGGCGCTCGCTGCCGTCGGCGCCGAGGTAGACGACGCCCTGGCCGCCCTTGCCGAGCCGCCCGAGCAGCCGGTACGGGCCGAGGGTGCGGGGATCGTGGCCGGTCAGCGGACTGACGTCGGGTACGGGGTCGTGCGCCGTGCCGCCCATCTGCCCTCCTGAATCCCGATGATCCACCAACGAGCCGCAAGGATAGCGCCGCCGGTCCACTGCGGTGACCCGGAGGTGAGGTCTCCTCACGGGATGGACGGCCGCTCCGAATAGGAAACCAATCTTGCCTATCGACGGATGTTCAGTTAAGAATGTTTACGAACGGTTTCACCAGGTGGTCCTGGAGGGGCAGAACCCGTTCCTCGGCCCGCTATGCACGAAACCGGAGGAACCGTCGTGTCCAGAACTCTGCATGCCGCCGCCAGGTGGTGGCTCGCCGCGCTCGCCGCCCTGCTCACCGCGATCACCGCCACCGTCGTCGCGGGCCCGGGCACCGCGCAGGCCGCACCCGCGTTCAAGGTGCTCGCCTTCTACAACGGCACCTGGGACGCCGCGCACATCGACTTCGACAAGGAGGCGCTGGTCTGGTTCCCGCAGGCCGCCGCACAGCACAACTTCACCTGGGAGGCCACCACCGACTGGGGCCGGCTCAACACCGGCAACCTCGCCCAGTACAAGGTGATCATGTTCCTGGACGACGCACCGCCGTCCGGGCAGCGGGCCGCGTTCCAGCAGTACATGCAGAACGGGGGTGCGTGGATGGGCTTCCACGTCGCCGCGTTCAACACCGATCCGAACACCTGGAGCTGGTACTACAACACGTTCCTGGGCACCGGCGCCTTCGTCTCCAACACCTGGGGACCGACCAGCGTCACCATGCGTACCGAACGCGCCCACCCGTCCACCTCGCGGCTGCCCGCCACCTGGACCTCGGCGGTCAGCGAGTGGTACTCGTGGCGCAACGACCTGCGCAACAACCCGAGCATCGACATCCTGGCCTCGATCGACCCCGGCAGCTACCCGGTCGGCACCGACCCGAACCAGACCTGGTACAGCGGCTACCACCCGCTCATCTGGACCAACCGCAACTACCGGATGCTGTACGCGAACTTCGGGCACAACGCGATGAACTACAGCACCAACACCCGGCTGTCCTCGACCTTCGCCAGCGAGGTGCAGAACCGCTGGCTGATCGACGGCCTGCTGTGGCTGGGCGGGGCCACCACCGGCCCCAGCCCCTCGGCCTCCCCGGCGCCGTCGGCGTCATCCGGGCCGATCTCGCCGACCGCGTGGTACAGCGTGGTCAACCGCAACAGCGGCAAGTGCGTCGACGCCCGCGCCGCGGCGTCGGCCAACGGCACCGCGATCCAGCAGTACACCTGCAACAACTCCACGGCGCAGCAGTTCCGCTTCCAGCCCACCACCGGCGGGTACGCCCACCTCGACAGCCGCCTCAACAGCGCCCGCTCGCTGGACGTGACCAACGTGTCCACGGCCGACAACGCGCCGATCCAGCTGTGGACCTACAGCGGCGGCCTCAACCAGCAGTGGCAGCCCGTCGCCGAGGGCGGCGGCTACTACCACCTGGTCAACCGCAACAGCGGCAAGTGCCTCGACGTGCCCGCCGCGTCCATCGCCGACAGCGTCCAGCTCGTGCAGTACGCCTGCAACGGCACCGGCGCGCAGTCGTTCCGGCTGGTGCAGCAGCCGTAGATTGCAGGGAAGGGCGAGCGGGCCGGTGCCACGGGCACCGGCCCGCTCCGTCGTTACCGGCCGGTCAGGCACCCCGCCGCGTAACGCGTACAGCCGCCATTAGAGTGAGCGCGCACCTGGATCGAGCGCAACGCATGCCCCCTCCCTGCGTTCAAAGGAATTCCAGCTCATGGCCCGTAAGGTGAGCCTCCGCGCCCGGCTGCGCTACTGGTTCGACAACACCATGTCGCGCGGCACCACCGGGCTCATCGGCTGGCTCGCCGTCGCCTCCTTCGGGCTGGTCCTCGTCGTCACGGTGGCCATCGAGATCGTCGACCCGGCCGGCGCGGGCGAAGACCCGCTGCGGCTGCTGTGGAAGACCTTCGTCACCGCCTTCAGCCTGTCTGCGCCGACCGATGACGGGTGGGTGGTGCTGCCGTTCTGGTTCGTGCTGGCCCTCGGCGGCATCTTCGTGGCGAGCGCGCTGATCGGTCTGCTCACCAGCGGTATCAACCGCCGCCTGGAGCAGCTGCGCAAGGGCCGCTCCGCGGTGCTCGAACGCGACCACACCGTGGTGCTCGGCTGGTCCGACCAGATCTACACGGTGATCACCGAGATGGTGGAGGCGAACGCGAGCCGCCGCCGCGCCGCCGTGGTCGTACTGGCCGAGCAGGACAAGGTCACCATGGAGGACCGGGTCGAGCACCGGATCGGCGACACCGGCCGTACCCGGCTGATCTTCCGCACGGGCAGCCCGCTGGACCTCAAGGACCTGGAGATGGTCAACCTCAACGAGGCCCGGTCGATCATCGTGCTGGCCCCGGACGGCGCGAGCGCCGAGGACGCCGACGCGTACGTGCTCAAGACCCTGCTCGCGATCAACAAGGGCCCGGCGTTCCGGGGCCGCCCGCACCACGTCGTGGCGGCGGTGCGCGACAGCCGCAACCGGGCCGTGGCCAAGCTGGCCGGCGGCGACGCGGTCGTGCTCGACGGCGACGACATCGGCGCGCGGCTCATCGTGCAGACCGCCCGGCAGTCCAAGCTGTCGGTGGTCTACCACGACCTGTTCGACTTCGGCGGCGACGAGATCTACATGACCGTCGAGCCGAGCCTGGTCGGGCGGCCGTTCGCGCAGGCGCTGCTGGCGTACAAGCAGTGCTGCCCGCTGGGCCTGCTGCTGGCCGACGGCAAGACCGTGCTCAACCCGCCGCCGGGCACCGTGATCAGCCCGGGCGACCGGATCGTGCTGCTGGCGCGCGACGACTCGATGATCACCCTGGCACCCGCGCCGTTCGCCGTCGACGACACCGCGATCGTGCACGGAGTACGCGGCCCCGCCGCCCCGGAGAGCACGCTGATCCTGGGCTGGAACCGGCGCGCCGCCCGGATCGTCGAGCAGCTCGACGTGTATGTCGCGGCCGGGTCCACGGTGGACGTGGTCACCGACCGGGCGGACGCGACCCCGGCCGTGGGGCGGCTGGCGCCCCGGCTGCGCCGCCTGGTGATCCGGTCGAAGGCGGGCGACACCCGTGACCGCGGGGTGCTGGAGACCCTGGACGTGGCGTCGTACCAGAACGTCATCGTGCTGTCCGACGACGACCTGGACGCGCTCACCGCCGACTCGCGGGTGCTGGTCACCCTGCTGCACCTGCGTGACATCCTGGCCGGGCGCGGGCCCGGCTCGATCGTCAGCGAGATGCGCGACGACCGCGACCGGGCCCTGGCCCAGCTGACCAAGGCCGACGACTTCGTGGTGAGCGAGCAGCTGGTGAGCCTGCTGATGACGCAGATCTCGGAGAACCGCCACCTGGAGTCGGTCTTCGCGGACCTGTTCGACGCCGACGGCGCGGAGATCTACATCCGTCCCGCGAGCTACTACCTGCGGGCGGGTGTGACGATCACGTTCGCGACGGTGGTCGCCGCGGCGGCCCGGCGCGGGGAGGTCGCCATCGGCTACCGGGTGACCGACAGCGGCGACGAGCACGGTGTGGTCCTGAACCCCGACAAGGAGCAGGTCATGCCGCCCATCGACCGGGTGATCGTGCTGTCGAGCAGCTGACCGGCACCCCCTCCGGCGGGGCGGTGCCGGTGCTGCGCCCGGTGGTCAGTTTCCGCCGCGGGTCGGCGGCTCACCCGACGGCGGCTCGTTCGTGCGGTCGGGTGCGGCCGGGGGCAGGTTCCGGCCGCGGCTGCGGGACTTGTACGACGAATCCGAGGACGAATACTTCGCCGCCCGCGCGATCATGCCGCGTTCGGTCTGCTGCGCCAGGTAGTTCAGCGACGAGACCTCCTCGTCCAGATCGGCGCGCAGGTAGTCGGGCGCGTCGGCCAGCGCGCCGGTCACCGCGCCCTGCGCCCGGCGGATCTCGCCCAGCGCCGCGTCGGACGCTCCCGCGCTCAGGTGCCGCGAGGCCCGGCGCTTGGCCTCCTGCACGCGCAGGTACACCAGCTCGGTGCGCACCACCGGGTCCGGGACCCGGCCCGCGGCCTGGTCGCCGGGAACCACGTTGACGTGCAGCGGCACGGTCACCGTGTGCTGGGTCAGGCCCGGCAGCTCGACCCAGGTGAACTCGCACGTCGCGACCTGGGCCAGGCCGAGCGCGGCGATCGCCGGGATGTCGAACACCAGCAGCAGTTTGCGAGTCTCGTCGGCGTAGAACGCGCCCAGCTCGGCGAGCACGGTCTTGCCCGTCGCCGTCACCGGCAGGTCGTTGACGATCTGCACCGCCCGTACCTCGGGCGACAGCGTGATCTGCAGCGACGCCGCCTGCGCGGTCTGCGACAGCAGCCCCTCGACCTCGCCGGCGATCTGCGCGGAGGCGGTGTCGGCCTCCTCGGCGAACAGTTCGTTGCCCACGCCGCCCCGGGCGATCGCGGACAGCAGCCGCTCGTCGTAACCCAGTCCGAACCCGAGCGTGGACGAGGTGACCTTGTCCGCGTACGCCTTCGCGGCCACGCCGCCGAGCGCCTCCGGATCGGTGACGCCCGCGTTGGCGTGCCCGTCCGACACCAGTAGCAGCCGCGCCCCGCCTGCCCCGGCGACCCGCTTGGCCTCCTGCAGCCCGCGCAGGTAGCCGGCGGACAGATCCGTGTTGCCCCGCGCCTGCAGCTCCGCGATCGCCCGCTTGACCGCGAGCTTGTCGGTCAGCTTCCCGGCCGGGACGGTCAGCTCGACCCGGTCGTCGAAGGCGACCAGCCCGAAGTTGTCCTGCGGGTCGAGCCGGTCGATCAGCCCGATCAGCGCCG
The DNA here is from genome assembly GCF_007483665.1 of Catellatospora sichuanensis. Lineage (GTDB taxonomy): Bacteria > Actinomycetota > Actinomycetes > Mycobacteriales > Micromonosporaceae > Catellatospora > Catellatospora sichuanensis. The sequence goes on along the minus strand of NZ_ML660188.1, from coordinate 190,635 downwards.
TCTTCGCGCCTTCCAGCCGCGCGCCGCGCATCGAGCCGCTGCGGTCGAGCACCACCTCCAGCGTCTGCGGCGGCCGAGGGCCGGCGGTGGCCGGGGCGGGTGGCGCGGTCAGCTCGATGAGCACCGACAACTGGTCGTCGGTCTCCACGGCGACGACGTCGACATCCAGATGCGCAGAGATGTGCACGGGGTCTCCTTCGGACGGGGAAACGGGGCCGGGTGCACAGTAGGCGACCGGGTCGAGTGCGGGAGCGATCCATTCGCACGGTGGTAACGCCTTTGCACGAGCATGATCACGCGTTCTAGGGTGCGTGCGTGCGTGACATACCCCGGGTCGTGTGGATCCTTGCCGTCGGGCGGTTCGTCAACGCCGCCGGATCCTTCGTCTTCACCTTCCTGTTCCTCTACCTCACCGGTCCGCGGCAACTGACGCTGGAACAGGCCGGGCTGATCAGCGGCGCGCTGGGCGTCGGGCTGCTGGCCGGGAACTTCACCGGAGGACGGTTCGGCGACCGGTACGGCCACCGCCGGGTCATGCTGCTCGCCTCCACCGTCGCCGGCGTGGTCACCCTGCTCATCCCGTGGACGCCGGTGGCGCTGCTCGCCGTGTCGACCGCGCTGCTCGGGTACAGCGGCGCGACCGCGGGCACCTCGCAGGGCGCGCTGACCGCGCTGGCCGTGCCGGCGGGCGACCGGCGGCGGGCCGTCGCGATCAGCCGGGCCGCGTTCAACGCCGGCTGCGTCATCGGACCGCCGGTCGGCGCGCTGCTCGCGGTGGAGCACTTCACGGCCCTGTTCGTCATCGACGGCCTGGTCATCCTGGCCGTCCGGGCGGTCACCGCGGCGCTGCTGCGGGCCGAACCCGAGCGGCAGACCACGACCGCCGGGGACCGTCCCGCCGGGCTGTGGCGCAGCGTGCTCGCCGACCGCGGCCTGCTGATGCTGCTGCCCGCGATCGTCGTGGTCGACGCCGTCTACCGCCAGCTGTACTCGACGCTGCCCGTCTACCTGCGCGACAACGGCCAGCAGCTGACCGTGTACGCGACCGTGCTCGCCGTCGGCTCCGGGCTCATCCTGCTGCTGGAGATCCCGGTGACCATGCTGCTGCGGCGGCTGCCCGCGGCGGGCATCGTCGCGGTGGGATACGCCCTGGTCGGCGTCGGCATGGCACTGTTCGGCCTCGGCTCCACCGCGGCCGTGGTGATCGCCGCGATGGTGGTGCTGACCGCCGGCGAGATCCTCTACAAGACCACCGCCACCGCGCACGTGCTCGACCGCGCCCCGGCCGAGCTGACCGGCCAGTACCAGGGCCTCTACAGCGGCGCGGCGACCAGCGGCACCATGCTGGCGGCTCCGCTGGGCGCGCTGCTCTACGGCGTCGCCCCGGCCGCGCTCTGGCCCGTGTGCGCCGTGCTCGCCGTCGGTGCTGGACTGCTCGCGTGGCGATCGGGCCGGGCGGCTCCCGCGGAGGCCGACGCCACGGAACCGTTCCTCGCCTGAGTCAGGGCAGACGGCGTCGGCTGGTGCCGTCGGACGGGTGGGGCGAGAATCGAGGGGTGGGCACTGATCGATATCCGTTGGTACGGCGGCTGGTGCGGCCGGTCCTGGCAGTCGGTGGCTGTGCCGCCGTCGCCGCCCTCGCTGCGCTCGCGGGATACGGCAGCCGACTGTGGCTGGCCATCCCGTTGGGAGCGGCCGGGTTCGTCGTGGCCATGTTGATGCCGTTTCTCATGCGCGTGGGCGACACATCGCCCGACGACATCCACGACCGGTGGGGATTGCTCGCCGCGTCGGGCCCGCTCCTGGTGTTCGTGTCCGCGCTGGTGCTGGTTCCGCCGTGGTACGACGGGGTCACGGTCCGCCCGATCGAGGCCGTCGTCGCCGCAGACCTACCCGGTGGGTTCGACCGGCCCGGTCCGCAGCTCGTCCGGTTGAAGGCCGCCGACACCGGCGAAGAACTCGGCGACGTCTGGTTCCACGCCGACCACGACCTCGTCGCGGGGGACCGGGTGACGGCGTACGCCGACCGGCTGGGCTGGTTGCGGGTCAGGGACGGGCAGGGATTCGAGAGCTGGACCGGGGCGGGATACCTGCTCGGCGTCGCGGGGCTCGCCGGCCTGGGGGCGCTGGTGGCCATGCAGGTCCCCGAGGATCGGCTGAGGTACCGGCGCCGCGTGGCCGATGCGGGATGATCGGGGTATGCCGACCGTCTCCCTCACCCGAACGTTCGCCGCCGCAGGGGTCGCCGCCGTCGTGACCGGGGTGCTGGCCGTGTCCGCACTGCATGTGCTGCCGCCGACGGCCGGAGTCAGCCCGATCCGCCGGACGATCAGCGAGTACGCCTACTACGAGACCGGCTGGGTGTTCAACCTCGGGGTGCTGATCCTCGCCGCGGGTTCGCTGGCCGTGTTCGCGGCGCTGGCGTACGCCCGGCTGGTGCGGCCCGCGTCGTTCGCCGCGCTCGGGCTGCTGCTGTGGTCGGCGGGTCTGGCGGCGGTGGTGTACTTCCCGAAACACGACTGGTCGGTCGGGCCGTCGACGCACGGGACCATTCACCGCATGGCCAGCCTGGTCGCGTTCCTCAGCCTGCCGCTCGGGGCACTGCTGGTCACCGTCATGTGGCGGCGGGAGCGCCGGTGGCGGGGCAGTGTCTGGCTGACCGCGATCCCGGCTCTGGCCGCCCTCGCCTTCTTCGGCGTCATCGCCGGCGCATACCTGCTCACGCCGTACACCGGACGGCCGTGGTGGGATGTCATCCCGCTGGGGGCGGTGGAGCGCGGCCTGGCCGTCTTCGAGGTGCTCACGGTGCTGGCGCTGGGCCGGTGGGCGTGGCGGGCGTCGTCCGCGCCCGACGGCGACGCGGTCGCCGTCACAGCACCAGGCCGCTGATCACGAACACCTGCCGGCCTGCCCGGGGCGGGGGCGCCGGTGAGGCGGTGCGTCAGCCCTTCGCCGCGCCGGCCTTCGCCCCGGCTGCCGCGATCACCGTCGTTGCGGGAGCCGTCGCCACCGCTGCCGTCGCCTGAACCGGACCTGTCGCCGCCGATCCGGCCTCGGGCGCCGTTGCCGGCTCGGCGGGCGTGCGGCGGTCGGCGCGGCGCAGGAACGCCCAGGTGGTCAGGCCGGCGGGGATGACCAGCCAGCAGGAGAGCAGCCGGTAGCCGAGCACGGTCGCCGCGGCGGCGGCCGGTTCCGCGCCCGCGGCGGTCAGCGCGGCGAGCAGGGTCGCCTCGATGACGCCGATGCCGCCGGGGGTGATCGGGATCTGCCGGACCAGCTGCGCGGCGACGTAGATCGTGCCGAGTTCGAGCAGGTCCAGCGGCAGGTGGAAGGCCTGCGCGACGGCGACGAGGCAGGCCAGGTCGGCGAGCCAGTTGAGCGCCGACAGGCCCAGCGCAGTGGTGCGGTGGCGTCGCGGCATGCTCTCGGCGACTGCGGCCACGTCGCGCAGCAGTTGCCCGAGCCGCCGCAGTCGCGTGCGGACGAGGCCGGAGCGTACGGGCCGTCCGGAGTCGTCGGCGGCCGGGTCCGGGGCGGTGGTCAGGAAGTCGAGGTCCTCCTCGTCCACCGGCCCGTCGATGGTCAGCGAGGCGCGGGCCCGCAGCCGGTGGCGCACCAGCAGGCCGGCGGTGCCGGCGCTGACGGCCAGGACCGCGAGGGTCAGCACCGGCTGGTCCCGCCAGGTCGACACGGGCGAGGCGAGGAAGATGAGCAGGTAGCCCGCGACATAGAGCAGTGCGAGGGAGATGAACGAGCTGACGCCAGACATGATCATCACAGCCGTCGCCGCCTCGCGGCTCGCGCCCCAGCGGCGGAATCGCTGGAAGGCGTACGCGGCGGAGACCGCCGTGCCGGCGGGCATGCTGATCGAGAGCGCGGAGCGGGTGTATGCCAGTGCCAGCGCCCCGCCCAGCCCCGCGTGCACCCCGACGCCCTTGAGCAGGTTCGTCTGCTGGCGGGCGAACAGCGACATCGACAGGATCTCGGCCAGCAGCGCGACCCCGATCCAGGCCAGCTCGCCGTCGGCCACGACAGGCTCGATCTGGGCGAGGCCGGGGATCTGATCGCGGACCGTCTGCAGCGCCAGCACGACCACGACGACCGGCAGCAGTCTGCGCAGCCAGCGTCGCCAGCGGGGCGTGGAGGGTCTGGAGCCCTCCGGCGACGGTTGCTCCGACACGGCGGGAGGGCGCGGGTCCCGACGCACCACGGCCCGCTCCCGGGGTGCCGCGACCTGCCGGCGCGGGGACCGGTACGGCCGGGCCAGGCGTCGGCATGCCTTCGGCGCGCTACGTCGGCGAAGAGCCTTCACGATCACGGACCATACCGCTCGCGGGTCGCTTGTCGAGCGACTCGTAATGCTGCACACAGCGCAAAGTTTGCTGAATGCCGATCCCGGACGGCCGATGTCGGGGGACGCATGCGGCTATGCGAACGGCTCGGCGGCGCGGTCCAGCCCGGCCCGCACGGCGACGGGCAGGGCGGTCCCGCCGCCCTGTTCGACCCACAGGCCGAACACGGTGCGCAGCGCGGTCATGAAGACGGCGGCGAGCACCCGGGAGCGCATCGGCTCGTCGGGATGGCCGGGGTCGCGCGCGGCGACCTCCACGGCGAGTTCCTGCTCCAGCAAGGTCTGGGCCGCCGCCTGCTGGGCGAGCAGGGACGGGTGGCGGCGCAGCAGCCGGGTCTGCGCGACCCAGTTCGGGTCGACCTCGCCGATCTGTTCGAAGTGGGTCACCGCCGCGTTGGTGAGGGCCTGCCACGGAGACTCCTCGGCGGGGCGGGCGCGCAGCAGTTCCAGCAGCGCGTTGACGCGCACCCGGTCGCCGTACAGGAGGGCGTCCTCCTTGTTGGCGAAGTAGTTGGAGAAGGTGCGCCGCGACACGTTGGCCTCGTCGGCGATGGCGTCCACGGTCACCGCGTCCAGGCCGCGCTCGACGGCCAGGCGCAGCACGGCGTCGTGCAGGGCCTGCCGGGTCGCTTCCTTCTTGCGTTCGCGCAGGGTCGTCGTCGGCTCCACGAGCAGGAGACGATACCGGGCGCCGTGGTGGAATGCACATCGGGAAACTTTGCACACTGCGCAAATTGAGTGTCATATTCGATGTCATGAGCAACCCCGGCCATACCCCCCGCCACCTGCGCATGGGCCACCGCGAGATCCTGGAGTCCCTGAGCGGGCTGCTGCTCGTGCTGTTCGTCGCCATGATCAGCTCGACCATCGTGTCGACCGCGCTGCCCCGGATCGTCGGCGAGCTGAACGGCACGCAGACGCAGTACACCTGGGTCGTCACCGCGACCCTGCTCGCCGCCACCGCGACGACCCCGGTCTGGGGGCGCCTGGCGGACATGTTCAGCAAGAAACTCCTGGTCCAGATCGCGATCGTGATCTTCGTGATCGGTTCGCTGCTCAGCGGCTTCGCCCAGGACACCAGCCAGGTCATCGCCGCCCGCGCCGTGCAGGGCATCGGCGTCGGCGGCCTGCAGGCCCTCGTGCAGATCGTGATCGCGGCGATGATCCCGCCGCGCGAGCGGGGCCGTTACAACGGCTACCTCGGCGGCGTCATGGCCGTGGCGACGCTGGCCGGGCCGCTGCTGGGCGGCCTGATCGTGGACACCTCGTGGCTGGGCTGGCGCTGGTGCTTCTTCATCGGCGTGCCCATCGCCGCGATCGCCTTCGCGCTGCTGTGGCTGACCCTCGACCTGCCCCACGGGCCCCGGGTCAAGGCGAAGATCGATTACCTCGGCGCGACCCTGATCGCCGTCGGGGTGAGCACCCTGCTGGTCTGGGTGTCGTTCGTCGGCAACTCGTTCGACTGGCTGTCCTGGCAGACCTTCGCCATGGTCGGCGCGTCGCTGCTGGTGCTGGCCGCGGCGGTGTGGGTGGAGCTGCGGGCGGAGAGCCCGGTCGTCCCGATCACCGTGATCAGCAAACGGGTCCCCGCGCTGTCCATCCTCGCCAGCCTGGCGGTCGGCATGGCCATGTTCGGCGGCTCGGTCTTCCTCGGCCAGTACTTCCAGATCGGCCGCGGCTACACCCCCACCGAGGCCGGCCTGCTCACCATGCCGCTGATGCTCGGCGTCCTGATCTCCTCGACGGTCACCGGCCGCATGGTGACCAAGTCCGGCAAGGTCAAGCCGTACATCGTCACCGGCGCGATCGTGCTGGTCGCCGGGTTCCTCGGCCTGTCGTTCATCGACCACGCCACGCCGCTGACCGTGATCAGCGTGGGCATGCTGCTCGTCGGCCTGGGCGTCGGCATGACCATGCAGAACCTGGTGCTCGCGGTGCAGAACACCGCCGCCATGAAGGACCTGGGCGCGGCCACCGGCTCGGTGACCTTCTTCCGCTCGCTGGGCGGCACCATCGGCGTCTCGGTGCTGGGTGCCGCGCTGGCCAACCGGGTCCAGTCGATCATCGCCGAGCACCTGGCTGCGGCCGGCCTGCCTGCGGGCTCAGGCGGCGGCTCGCTGAACCTCAATGCTCTGCCGCCGGTGGCCCAGGCCATCGTCCGCGAGGCGTACGGCGACGCCACCGGCCACATCTTCCTCATCTCCGCGGCCATCGGCGCGGTCGGCGTCATCGCCGCACTGCTGCTGCCCGACATCACCCTGCGCTCCGGCGCCGAGGCCCCCGCGCCCGCGCCGGCCGTCCCCGCGCCCGCCGCACCGGCGCCGTCCCACGCCGACGCCCGCTCCCACACACCGGCACCGGTGTACGCCTACCCGCCTGCCGCCCCGACGCCGTCCCGGGTCGACGCCCACCTGCACGTCCCGGCACCCGCGTTCGCCTACGCGCCGTCTGCCCCGTGGCCGTCGCAGGGCGACACCCGCATGGCGGCTCCCGCGCCGGCCCACGGCCAGGTGCCGAACGCCCAGGTGCCGGCGCAGGCCGGCGAGCGGTCGCCGCAGGGGTCGTACGGTTACGCGCCGACCGCGGTGCGGGTGCCCAACGGGTTCGGGCCGGTCCCCGGCGACCTGCCCACCACGGCACCGTACGCGCCGACCGCCGCTGCGGCCGGGTTCGCCGAGTCCGCCCCGGTGCTGGGCCGGGCCTGAGCGGGACGGGCCGGATCGTGGACATCCCGCAGCAGCGCGCCGAGCACTACGGCCCGGCGGCCGCCCCGTGCGCCTTCGAGCGCGGCACCGACGGACCACGCGTGATCATGGTCGGCGTGGACGGCAGCCCGCCCTCGGAGCGGGCGGCCGCCTACGCCGCGGGGCTGGCCCGCCGCCAGCGCAGCCGCCTGGCGGTGGTGTTCGTGGGGGAGTCGGCCGGGCTGGTCGCCGCGGTCTACGGCCAGGCCGCCGTGGCGGCGCTGGAGACGGCCGAGGAGCTGGCCGGGGAGCTGCGGGAACAGGTGCGCCGAGCGGCTGAGGAGATGGGCCTGCCCGTCTCTATGGGCCTGCCCGTCTCGTTCGTGGTGCGCCGCGGTGATCCGTACGCGGAGCTGCGAGCCACCGCCGACGAGCTGAAGGCGGACATGCTGGTCGTCGGGGCGTCCGCGCAGGCGGGGCACCGGTTCGTCGGCTCGGTGGCGACCCGGCTGGTCAAGCAGGGCCGCTGGCCGGTGGTCGTGGTCCCCTGACCAGCCGGCCGGTCGGCCAGAACTCCTCGAAACGGGGCAAATCCTAGTAACTTGGAGAGGTCCTGGGGGTTCGACGGGGGAGTCTGACATGTCCGACACGCTGGCTACGAACGTCCCGACGTATCCGTTCGGCAACGCCGGGCTCGAACCGCTGCTGCCCGACCTCGGCGCGGACGGGGTGGGCCGGGTGCAGCTGCCGACCGGCCAGCAGGCGTGGCTGTTCACCCGGCACGAGCACCTGCGCGAACTGCTGCGCAGCGCGGACTTCTCCAGCGACTTCACCCGGCCCGGGTTCCCGCTGATCAGGCCGATTCCGGAGGACATGCCGCGCCGCCCGGACGGTTCGCTGATCCGGATGGACCCGCCCGAGCACACGAAGTTCCGCCGCATGCTCACCCCCGAGTTCATGATCAAGCACATCCGGACCCTGGAGCCGCTGATCCGGCAGACCGTCGTCGTCGCGCTGGAGTCGATGCGCGCCGGCGGGCAGCCCGCCGACCTGGTCGAGCACTTCGCGCTGCCGGTCCCGTCGATGGTGATCTGCCACCTGCTCGGCGTCCCGTACGCCGACCACGACTACTTCCAGGAGCGCAGCCGCATCCTGCTGGCCTGGTCGAGCCCGCCCGAGCAGGTCCGCGACGCGATCGAGGAGATGCGCGACTACCTGACCCGGCTCATCGCCGCGCGCCGCGACGAACCCGGCGAGGACCTGATCAGCCGGCTCGCCGCCGAACGCGTCGCCACCGGCGAGATGACCGAGGAGGAGCTGGTCGGCCTGTCCGTGCTGCTGCTCATCGCCGGCCACGAGACCACCTCCAACATGATCGGCCTGAGCACGCTGGTGCTGCTGAAGCACCCGGAGCAGCTGCGCCAGCTGCGGGAGCGGCCCGAGCTGATCGACGACACCGTCGAGGAGCTGCTGCGTTACCTGACCATCGTGCGCACCGGCCTGACCCGCGTCGCGGTGACCGACACCGAGGTCGGCGGGCACCGCATCGCCGCTGGCGAGGGCGTCATCGCGCTGCTGTCGGCCGCCAACCGCGACGCCGACGTGTTCCCCGACGGCGAGGAGTTCGACCTGCACCGCGGCTCGCACCAGCACATGGCGTTCGGGTTCGGCATCCACCAGTGCATCGGCCAGCCGCTGGCCCGCGCGGAGCTGCGCATCGCCCTGTCCGAAATGATCACCCGCCTGCCGGGCCTGGCCCTGGCCGTGGCCCCCGACGACGTCCGTTACCGAGACGCGGTCGTGTTCGGGGTGCAACGGCTGCCGGTGACGTGGTGAGCGCACCGTTGCGGGTGGCCGTCGACCGGGACGCGTGCTGCGGCTCGGGCAACTGCGTACGCACCGCACCCGAGGTCTTCGACCAGGACGACGCCGACGGCCTGGTCGTGCTGCGCCAGGCCGAACCGCCCGAGTCCGAGTACGACGCGGTGCGCGAGGCCGCCTACAACTGCCCCGCCGCCGCGATAGAGGTCACCGAACCCTGACCGGGTCAAGCCCAGGGCAGGCGTATCGCTTCCAGGTCCGGGTCCGCGAGCAGGGTTTCGATCAGGGCGGGCGGGCCGGCGACCTTGGTGCCCCACAGGTCCCAGTCGGACCAGGTGACCCAGGACCGGTCGGCGGGCCACAGGTTCGCGGGGGAGCCGCTGCCGCGCTCGTCGTCGTAGAGCACAGCGGCCTCGCCGAGCGGTCCGGCCAGCACATGCGGCTCCTGGTCGGGCGCCGCGCCGCGGGCGATGTAGGCGAAGCACGGTGTGTCCGGGCCGGACCAGGCGCTCAGCAGGTCCACCAGGCGCACCCAGCCTTCCCGGTCCAGCGAGCCCTCCGCAGGCGGCTCGATGCTGGCCGGCCAGCTGCCGTCCGGATGCGAGCCCGGCAGGCTCCGGAAATCCGGTGCGCTGCCGGGCGGCACGACCGGCTCGTCGGTGCGCGCCGCGAGCTCGGCCCAGCGCAGCCGCCGCCAGCCGGGCCCCGGGTGCTGCGAGCGGCCCACCGCCCCGCCGGTGTCGACGACACCCCACTCGTCGAGGTTGATCCCGCCGACCAGCTCCGGCTCGACCAGATGCGCGTCGAGCAGACTGCGCCGCAGGTCGTGGTGGGTGGTCTGGGTCGAACCCGACTCCCACTCGTACATCGCGTGCAGGATCCACGCCGCGTCGGGCCGCGCGCCGGGGTCGTATCCCGTCAACGCGCCGTCCGGCCGCAGCTCGGCCAGCCAGTCCGCCACCTCGCGCGCCACCTCGCGCCACCCGTCACCCATGGCTCATCTGATCACATGATCCACCCGCGCGCGCTGCGGCCCGCGGGCGGATGTCGCGGCGACCGGCCATCGTGGACGCCACGTTCGGCCGGTGGACGGCCGCGCCGCGATCGCGATACTGGACCGATGCCGAGAATTCTCGCCGACGCCGCCCCTCCCCCGGAGTACACGGGCCTCGGGCTGGCCGCGGTCTGCGTGTGCATGCTCGCGGTCGTGGCCGCGATCGTCCTGGTGGTCGTGCTGGTCAAGCGCTCGCGTAAATGAGCCCGGCGAACACCGAGGCGGCGTTCGCGGTGATCGCGAGCACGGCCAGCAGCGGGTCGCGGCGACCCAGCCACCAGGCCAGCAGCGCCGCCTCCGCGCCGCACACCACCAGCTCCGCGCCGACCAGGACCAGCGGGTACGCCGCCCGCGCCGTCCACGGTGCGAGCAGCCACCACAGCAGCGGATGCGTCGCCAGGTTCACGCCCAGCGCGCACAGCACCGCCCGGCGCCACGACGCCGCCCAGCCCCAGCGCAGCGCGGCCGCGTACACGGGGATCTCGACGGCCAGCGTCAGCGCGAGCGCGGCCGGGTAACGGAGCATCGGATGACGGTAGCCACCCTGCCCGCCGCCCGCACCCCCGCGCCGCCGCGCGCGACCGGCCTCGCCCTCGGATTCGCCGCCTGTGCCGCCGTGGCGCTGGCCGCGGCGCTGCGGGCCCCGCTGGCGACGACGGTGCTCGGGCTCATCGCGTTCGGGGTGCTGCACAACGTGCTGGAGCTGCGCTACGTCGCGGGCAGGTTCGCGCACATTCTCACCGGACGGCTGCTGTGGACCGCGCTGGCGCTGGTCACCGCGATCGTGTTCTGCCGCCTGCTGGCGCTGCGCGGGCCCGAGATCGTGCTCTGTTACGGCGTGCTGGCCGCCGGGGTGTGGCACGCCGTGCCGCGCCGGTGGCTGCTGCCGGCGGGCGTCGGCCTGGCCGGGGCGGCGGCGGTGTCGCTGACCTGGCCCGCGTACCACTTCGTGGTCCTGGCCCACCTGCACAACGTGGTGCCGCTGTTCTTCCTGTGGGAGTGGTCGCGCAGGCTCGGCGGACGCGACCGCACGCTGTTCCGCGCCGCACAACTCGGCTGGGTGCTGGTGGTGCCCGCGCTGTTGCTGGCCGGGGTGTTCGACCCGCTGCTGGCCGACGGTTCGGCGGCGGTCGTGGAGTTCGCCGGCACGCCGCAGGCCATCGCCGCACCGGTCAGCCCACCCGGCCCCACCGCCGGGCTGCGCTTTCTCGCCGTTTTCGCGTTCCTGCAGGCCATGCACTATGTGGTGTGGCTGGGTTTCCTGCCGCGCCACGCACCCGACGCCGTGGCGGCGTTCGAGCAGCGCGTCCCCTGGCTGGCCGGGTGGCGCCCGTGGGCGCTCGGCATCGCCGCGGCGCTCGTGCTCGGCGTACTGTTCGGAGTCGACTACGGTCAGGGCCGCACCATGTACCAGGCCCTCGCGAGCTACCACGCGTATCTGGAGTTCCCGGTGCTGCTCGCGCTGCTGTTCGCCACCCCGCGCCCGACCTGAGCCCGCCCGCCGGTCACTGCTCGGGCTGGCCGGGCCTGCCCTCCAGCAGCGCCATGCCGAGCGGGGCGAGCCGGTGCTCGACGCTGTTGCGCCGCCGCTCGCTGTACACCAGCCCGGCCTGGCGCAGCACGGCCAGGTGTTCGCTCGCGGTGCTCGGCGACTGGTTCAGCCGCGCGGCGATGGAGCTGGTCGAGCCGCCTTCCGCGCACAGCTCCAGGATCGCCGCCCGGGTCCGGCCGACCAGCGCGGACAGCGCTTCCTGGTGGCGGACGGCGAGCAACCCCGCCCCGCGGTCGACCTGGTACACCAGCACCGGCGGCAGGGCGTCGTCGATCATCGTGATCGGCCGGGTGTTGCGTTTGAAGAACGACGGCACCAGCACCAGGCCCCGGCCGCCGAGGTGCAGGTGCCGGTCGCGGGGATAGTCGGCGATGCGCAGCACGCCGTCCTCGAAGCTCATCGACGGATGCAACGAGTTGAGCAGCGCCGCGAGACCACCGGCGGCGACCGCGCGGCAACGCGAGGCGTGGTCGGCGGCGAAGGAGGCGGTCACCCAGTTCCACTGCGGCTGGACCACGGCCTCGAAGTAGTCGCGCATGCCGGTGGTCAGCTCGCGCAGCGCGGTCGCCTGCCCCGCGCCGAGGGCCTGGGCCGCCGCGGGCAGCGTCCCGCGGTCGGCGGCGACCATCGCCACATCGCGGCGCAGTTGGCGCGGGCAGGTGCCGCCGATCGCGTCGAGCCCGTCGTCGACGCCGCCCTCGCGCGGGCCCGGGGTGAGGAAGTCGGGGAAGTCGCCGTGCGACCAGTTGACGCCGAGGAACAGATCGGCGCGCCCGCGCAGCGCAGTCCCGGCCCGCAGCGACTGCGACGCGGCGCGATGCCAGCCCAGCAGCAGCGGATCCTCGTTTCGCCGGGCGAGCAGGTGGGAGCTGAGAGTGATCTCCCACAGCGGATCCGGGGCGGTGACGATCCGCGTTTGCATGAGGTCACGCGGCGTGAAATGGATGCAGAACACGACGATCCGCCAGACCTCTCAGCGCCGGCTCGGTCCGCGCAGGGCCCGGTCCATGACGCCGCCCCTCTCCGCCTGCAGCTTGCACGCTCCGGGGGCAGGTTAGTGGTTGCCATGGATCGAACGCCAGCCCCGCGTCCAGGATCAGACGTGCAGTCTCGGCGGGAAACCGGTCCAGCGCAGGCGGTCGGGCAGGTGCGCCATGTCGTTGAACGACACCAGCGACGGCGGCCGGTCCGCGCGGTAGAGCAGCACGGTGATCGCACAGTTGGCCTGGTTGATGCCGATCCAGCGGGCGGGCGGAGCATCCAGCGCGTGCCGCACCAGCCATCCGATCAGGAAGTTGTGCGTCACCACCAGTTCGTGCGTATCGCGCTCGGCGGGAGCCGTGTAGCGGGCCTGCGCGGCCTCGATCAGGGCCGCGCCCGCGGCGATCTCGGCGGGGGAGTATCCGTCGAGGAAACCCTTCGCGAAGGCGGGCAGCTCTGCCGCGGGCGGCACGTACGGCACGTAGTCGCCGGCCAGCGGTGACTGCTCGACGGGCACGCCAGGCAGGTGCGCGGTGATCAGAGCGGCAGTGTGCGCCGCCCGTTCCACCGGGCTGTGCTGCACCGACGTGAAGGGCGCCGACGCCAGCCGCTCGCCGGTCAACCGGGCCTGCTCCCGCCCGGCGTCGGTCAGCCGCCCGTCCGCGCTCGCCTCGCCATGGCGGACCAGGTACAGGAACCGGTTCGCGCTCACGCCTGCGCCCGCAGCTCGGCGTACTCGGGGGAGGCCAGGAAGTCGGTGATCGCCCGGGCCGTGCCAGGGGTGAACTCGCGTCCCGCGAACACCTGGTCGACGGGCGTGAACACCATCGCCGCGCCCTCGCCGAGCACCACGTCGTCCTGCACCGCCGAGGTCACCCCGTAGAAGTAGTGCTTCACCCGGTGGTGTTCGGGCACCGGCTGGACCAGGAACAACCGCAGCGGCTGGTCCGGGCGCAGCGACGCCTCCTCCATCAGCTCGCGCGGCGCGGCCTGCTCCGGGGTCTCGCCAGGCTCGATGTGCCCGCCGGGCAGGGCCCACATGTTCGGGAAGTGCGGGGCGTGCTCGTCGCGCAGCTGCAGCAGCAGCTCGCCTTCACGGTTCACCAGCATCACCACGGCCAGCTGCACAGGCTTGTCGTCCATTCGGACCACCCTAAGCCAACCTTGATCGGCTTGCGGGCCCCTGTCACAGTGATGGCCCACATCCGGGACACGGGGAGAGCAGACATGGCAGACGGCGTACGGCTCAGATCACGCAGCGTGATGCTGGGCGCAGCGTTCCTGGGACTGGCGGGCAGCTCGGCCGCCTGCGGGCTCGGCTCGGACGCCCCGGACGACCCGGTTTACCAGCCCAGCGCGGTCGACTACCAGCAGCCCTCGTACCAGCCCCAGCCGGTGGTCGTGCCGTCGCCCACGCCGGTGACCTCGCTGAGCCCGACCCCGGCCGCCAAGCCGTCGCCGATCCGCACGACCGCCGCGCCGCAGCCGGTCGTCGTGCAGCCCGTGGACGACGACACCTACGTCTTCTACTGCGTCGACGAGAACGAGGTCATCGTCGACCCGATCGAGTGCGACGGCACCCGCGCGTACGCCACCGACTGGCCCTACTACCTCGCCTACTCCACGGCATACCCGCGCACCCTTCGCATCGGCCAGCGCGTGCCGACCGGCGGTGACATGTTCAACGCGGGCGACAGCTCAGCCCGGTCCGACTGGGGCCTGCCGTCGCGGATCACCAACGGCAGCACCGTGCGCTCCGGCATCGTCGGCGGCACCGGCTCCGGCACCACCGCGGGCAGCTGAGCGGTGCGCCGCATCGACCATGGCACACCCAGGCCCGGGTGGGCGGAGACCAACCGCTCACTCGGCCTGGTGTTCAACGACACCGTGTCCGAGGACGGCACCGTCGCGTCGTACTGGCGCGAGGGGCCGTTCTACGACTTCGACCTCGACGAGATCCTGACCCTGGAGCAGGCCGCCGCGACCCTGCACCACATGTGCGTGGCCGCCGGTGACCGCATCGTCGAGGGCTGCCCGCGCACCGATGCCGCGGTGCGCCGCGAGGCCTACCTGACCTCGGTGTGCACCCCGGCGACGTGCCTGCTCAGCCGCGCCGGTGTGCCCGAGTACGTGCACGAGCAGGTCATCCGCACCTGGTACGACAACAGCCCGCAGACCTGGACGCACGGCGACAAGGACCTGTTCGGCACGCACGCGCACACCCGGCAGAGTCCCGACTTCTCGCCGCACGTCTACGGGCGCTTCGACATCTGGTACGGCGGCCGCGGCACCACCCCGAAGCTGCTGGAGTACAACGCGCAGACGCCGACGTCGCTGCTGGAGGCGGCGGTGGTGCAGTGGCGGTGGCTGGAGGAGACCGGCCACACCCACCACTACGACCGGCAGTGGACCAGCGTGCACGAGCGCCTCATCGAGGCCTGGCGGCGCAACCTGGCCGAACTCGTCGCCGCCCGCCCCTGGCTTCCGCAGCGTCCCACGGTGTACTTCGCCTACGACGGCACCGAGGCCTCCGGCGAGGACCTGATGAACGCGGGCTACCTCGCCGAGACCGCCCGGCAGGCCGGCTACCCGGTCGAGCTGATCGAGGTGGCGCAGATCGGCGTCGACATGGCCGACGGGCGCATCGTGTACGAGCCCAGCAAGGGCGCACCCGCCACCCCGATCGACGTCATCTTCCTGCTGTATCCGTGGGAGTGGCTGTGGCACGAGGAGGGCGGCCGGCCCATCTTCGCGAACATGGCCGATCCCACCAAACGCGGCACCGTCTGGATCGAGCCCCCGTGGACGGCCGCGCTGTGGTCGAACAAGGCGCTGCTGCCGGTGCTGTGGGAGCTGTACCGCGACGACCCGGTGCACCGCGAACTGCTGCTGCCCGCCTACTTCGCCGACGAGCGGCCCGCGGACATGACCAGCTACGCCCGCAAACCGATCTGGTCCCGTGAAGGCGCGAACGTGGAACTGGTCCGTGACGGCACCGTGCTGGCCAGCACCGGGGGCGACTACGGCGATGCCGGCATGATCGTCCAAGGCCTGGCGGAGTTGCCGACCTTCGACGGACCCGGCGGGCCGTACCACCCGGTCCTGGGGGTTTGGATGATCGACGGCGAACCGGCGGGCATGGGCATCCGTGAAGGTGTCGGCACCGACGGGCTCATCACCCGCAACGGCGCGTGCTTCACCCCGCACACCATCGGCTCCCACATGAGCTGACGGCCGTCAGCGGTCTTCGAGGCTGCGTATGAACGCCACCGGGTCCCTGAGGAAGAAATCCCGGGCCTCCAGCGCCTCGAGCCACAGCTCGTCACCGGTCAGGCAGGCGCGGTGCGCGCTGGCGTCGTTGAACCGTGCCAGCACGGACCGGTCCGCGAACAGGCCCGGCGGGAACATCACGACCTCGTCGTCGTGGCCGATGACCTCGCGGCACGCCGCGCACCTGGTGCGACCGGGCAGGAACAGAGCCATGGACGGGCACGATACGGCCGTTCCGGTCGGCTGGTAGCTTCACGCTCCGGAACCCGGCCGGGCGGCCCGTTCCGGAGCGTGGCAGCGAGCAGAGAGCAGGCGGACGTGACGGGGTATGAGCTGGGGGAACCGTTCGCGGTGCCCCAAGATCGCAGCAACGTCCATGGGGTGCGGCTGTTCGGTGCGAAGGTGGCCGGCCGGCCCGTGCTGGTACGGGTCACCAACGATCCCGGGCATGAGGTGCACCTGATCGACGCGCTCGACGGCACGCCGGCGGCCGGCTTCACCGTGGTGCCGCGCCGCTGGCTCGGGGTGTGCAAGACGTCCTGGTACTCCACCTTCCTGACCTCGCACGTCTACCAGGCGGCGGGCGGCCCGCGACTGGTCACCACGCACGACGAGTGGCTGGTCCGGCAGTGGAACCTGGCGACCCGGAGGCAGGCGACGCGCGCCCGGAGACTGCCGGAATCGGACTGGGGCTGGATCAAGGCCATCACCTCCTACGCCGACGCGGGGCGTACGGTGCTGCTGCTCGGCGGTCACGACGCGCTGGTACGCCGGTACGACGCCGCCACCGGACGGGAGATCGCCGAGCCGCTGCGCCACGATGTGTCCGTGGACGCGCTGGCCGTCTATGCCGTCGACGGCGTACGGCACATCGCCAGCGGGGACGCGAGCGGCCGGTTGCACCGGTGGGATGCCGCCACGGGCCGCAAGGTCGGCCGGCAGATCGCGGCGCACCAGGGGCCGATCCGCTGGATCGTCGCGTACCTCGTCGAGGGACGTCCCCAGCTGGTCACCGGCAGCATCGACCAGACGGTGCGCCGGTGGGACGCGCTGACCGGCGACGAGATCGGCGAGACGAGGTACTTCGGGGAGGTGCCGCTGGCCGCGCTGCTCACCGGCGAGGGCGCGGACCGCCTGCTCGTGGTGGGTTGTGACGACAAACTGCACCGGTACCGTGCCGCGACGGGTGAACCGGTCGGCGAGCCGATCGACTGCGGAGCCGACTTCTACGTGGTGGACCTCTGCGAACTCGAGGTGGCCGGTCGGCGGGCGCTGTTCGTCTGCGGCGACCCGGCCGCCATCCGCCGCTTCGACGCCCGTACCTTC
The DNA here is from genome assembly GCF_007483665.1 of Catellatospora sichuanensis. Lineage (GTDB taxonomy): Bacteria > Actinomycetota > Actinomycetes > Mycobacteriales > Micromonosporaceae > Catellatospora > Catellatospora sichuanensis. The sequence continues at coordinate 173,596 of NZ_ML660188.1, read as the reverse complement.
CGGCCCTGGCCGGTCGGGCACTGACGTATCCGGTGTGACGGCCCCGACCAAAGGCGCCCGTCCTGACGCTCAAACGGCGTGCAGCCTGCGGTGCAGTCCACGGATCACGTCGGCGAGTTCCGGGGCCGGGCCGTCGACCGGCACGCCCGGCGCGACCTCCTGGATCGGCAGCGGTCGGACCGGGCCGGACGGCAGGCCCATCTCGTTGCGCCAGGCGGTGAGCTGCGCGGACGAGGCGGCGTACACGATGCGGCCGAGGCCGACCCAGGCGTGGGCGGCCGCGCACATCGGACAGTGCTCGCCGGAGGTGTAGACGGTCGCGGTGGCGCGCTGCCGCGGAGTGAGGTGCTCGGCTGCCCACCGGGCGATCTCGAACTCCGGATGCCGGGTCTCGTCCCCGGACGCGACGTGGTTGTGGTCCTCGAACAGCACCTGGCCGTCCGCGTCGACCAGCACCGACCCGAACGGCTCGTCGCCGACCGACAGTGCCAGCTCCGCCAGTTCGACACAGCGCCGCAGGTGCGCCAGATCCGTCTCGTCGACCACGACCACTCCCGTTCGATGGGTGCCCTCACGCAGTAGCGTACCGACCGGGCCTGGCCCGGTGCGACGATCATGGGGGCGGACGCCGCCGCAGGTCACGTGGCAAAATTCGCCGCATGGAGTTCAAAGAGGTGATCCGCCGCCGCCGGATGGTGCGCCACTATGCCGACCGGCCGCTGAGCCCCGAGGTCGTCGAGCGCATCCTGGCCAGCGCGCTGCGCGCGCCCTCCGCCGGGTTCTCGCAGGGCTGGGCATTCCTGGCGCTGACCGACCCGGCCGACCGGGCGCGCTTCTGGCCGTTCGTGCCGACCCGCAAGGCGCAGACACCCACGATGCAGCTCGCCCCGCTGGTCGTCATCCCGCTGGCCCACAAGGCCGCCTACCTGGCCCGGTACGCCCAGCCGGACAAGGGCTGGGAGGACCAGGCCGAAGCCCGCTGGCCGGTGCCCTACTGGCACATCGACACCGGGATGGCCTCGCTGATGATGCTGCTGTCCGCAGTGGACGAGGGCCTGAGCGCCTGTTTCTTCGGCATCATGCCGCAGCAGGGCCCCGACTTCGACGCGGTGAAGGAGGTCCCGGCACACACCGACGCGCTGCGCGCCGAGTTCGGCATCCCGGCCGAGTACGTGCCGATCGGCGGCATCTGCATCGGCTACCGCGCCGAGGACGCCCCGGCCCAGGGCTCCCACGTCGCTCAGCGCCGCCGCGGCACCGGCGAGGTCATCCACCGCGGACAGTGGGGCGTGCACGCCTCGTAGCCGCCGCAGGCCGGTGTGCGGTCCCGCGCAGCCCTCGTCGGGCCGGACCTCTCCGCTCGGGCGGGTCAGGGTGCCGACCAGCCGGTCGCGGTGACCACGTCGGCGGCGATGTCGACCACCGACCGGCCGTCGGTGCCGATCCGAATGACGTCGGCCGGGGCGTCGCGGTCCAGCCGTGCGGCGGCCCGCGCGCTCCGGGCGATGTGCACGTCGAGGCCGCCGCCCAGCTCGCGGACGGCCAGCCGCGCGTTGGCGACCTCGTCCGACGCGGTGAGCAGCACCCGGACGATCCGCACCGGTGCGTCCAGCGTTTGCGCCAGCTCGTCGGCGTACAGCACGCTCACGGTGTTGGTGTAGACCAGCCGTCGGTAGCCGAGCGCGGCGAAGTTGCGCCAGATCGCGGCCAGGTTGTCGAGCACGATCCGGGACCGGTCCGGGTCCCCGGCGGGCGGCGGGAAGACCTGGCCGAGGAAGTCGCCCTCCAGCTGGACGTGCGCGATCCCGGCCGCCTCCAGCTGGGCGCACACCTCGGCGGCGACGGTCGACTTGCCGACGCCCGAGCGACCGCCGATGAACAGCACCTCGACCTGATCCGCATCCATCGGACCATGATGGCCGTACGCCGGCCGCGCGTCGTGCGGGTTTCGGCGGTGCTCAGCCGTCGTCCTCGTCGTCGAAGTCGTCGCTGCGGGTGAGCCCGCAGATGAAAGCACGGAAGTCGTCGGCGAGGTGCAGTTCGGTGCCGAACGCGGGGTCGAGCCAGGTCACCGACGGTTCGGCGGGTACGCCGCGGGCGCGATAGTCCAGCGCCACCCAGTAGTGCCCGTGGCCGAAGAGCAGCACGACCGGCGACGGCAGCTCCCACTCCTGCACCAGGTAGGCGTTGTCGAACAGAGTGATCGTGTCGTCGTCGCGACCGATGCCGGCCAGGTGCTCGAACGGCACATGGTCCGGCGCCCAAGAGGTCGGCTCGTCGGTCGGGAACGCGTTCCAGGCGTCCGCCACGACCCCGCCGTTGCGCAACCGCAGCAGGGCCACCAGCGACGACGGCAGCGTCACCCCGAGTTCCCGTTCCGCCTCGCGGAGCAGTTCGTCGGTCAGGGGCGGAAGCGTCATCGGGCTGTCCGCGGTGTCCCAGAACGTCGCCTTGACCTCATCGAACCGTGCCACGGCGGCAGCCTACGTCCCGCCGCTGACATCGGACCGGTCCGGGCGTGACGGTAGGGCTGTCCCCACCATCACGTCGGCGGGCAGCGGGATGGGAACGGGCCGGCCGGACGCATAACGTCTGCGGCATGACGATCCTTCGCCGCCTCGGGCTCGACGCCGCGTACAACCTGCTGGGTCTGCCGCTCGCGGTGGCCTCCTTCGCGCTGTGCGTGGCGCTGTTCGCCGCGGGCGTCGGCACCCTGGTGACCTTCTTCATCGGGGTGGCCGTGCTCGCCGCCGCGCTCCTGGTCGCCCGCGGTTTCGCCGACATCGAGCGGCTGCGCCTGCAGAAGCTGTACGGCCGCCCGGTGCCCCGCCCGCGCTACCAGGCCGCACCCGAGGGCGCCGGCTGGATCCGCCGGATGACCAACCCGCTGCGCCAGGGCCAGAGCTGGCTCGACCTGCTCCACGGCATCCTCAACCTGCCGGTGGCGATCATCGCGTTCGTGTTCACCGTGACCTGGTGGGCGATGGTGCTCGGCGGGCTGACGTACTGGATCTGGGGCCGGTTCGTCCCGGAGACCGACGGCCAGAACATCGTGATCGAGAAGCTGCTCGGCGCGGACAACGAGTCCACCCGGACCGTGTTCAACACCCTCGTCGGCGTGTTCGCCCTGCTCACCGTGTACGGCGTGCAGCGCGGCGTGGCGGCGCTGCACGCCGGCTTCGCCTCGATGCTGCTGACCCGGCTGGCCCAGTTGCAGGGGCGCATCTCCGACCTGACCGAGGGCCGTGCCGCGGCGGTGTCGGCGGAGGCGGTGGCCCTGCGCAAGCTGGAGCGCGACATCCACGACGGCCCGCAGCAGCGGCTGATCCGGCTGGCCATGGAGCTGTCCCGGGCCCGCCGCCAGCTCGCCGACGACCCGGACGCCGCCGGGGACACCATCGACGGCGCGCTCGGGCAGGCCAAGGAGACCCTGGACGAGCTGCGGGCGCTGTCGCGGGGCATCGCGCCGCCGATCCTGGCCGACCGGGGCCTGGCCGCCGCGCTGACCTCGCTGGCCGAACGCTCGACGGTGCCGGTGACGCTGGACCTGGCCGTCGAGGGCAGGCTGCCCGCGGCGGCCGAGAACGCCCTGTACTTCGCCGCGGCCGAGGCGCTGTCCAACATCGCCAAGCACAGCGGGGCCGCCTCCGCCCGGATCGAGGTGACCGAGCAGGATGGTCGCGTGTACCTGATGGTGAGCGACGACGGCGCGGGCGGCGCGCACCTGGCCAAGGGCCACGGCCTGGCCGGGCTGGCCGACCGGCTGCGCGCGGTCGACGGGGACTTCGCCGTGGACTCCCCGGCGGGCGGGCCCACGATCCTGGTCGCGCAGGCGCCGTCGACCGTGCCGGTGGCGTGAGCCGATGCGCGTCGTCGTCGCCGAGGACAGCGTGCTGCTGCGCGAGGGCATCGTCCGGCTGCTGATCGAGGCCGGTCACGAGGTCGTCGCCGCGGTGGGCGACGGGCCGGCCCTGGTCGCCGCCATCGCCGCGCAGACCCCTGATGTCGCGGTCGTCGACGTGCGCATGCCGCCCAGCCACACCGACGAGGGCCTGCGCGCCGCGGTGCAGGCCCGCCGGTCGGTCCCGGGCACCCGGGTGCTGGTGCTGTCGCAGTACGTGGAGCTGGCGTACGCCGACGAGCTGCTCGCCGACGGCCGCGGCGGCGTCGGTTACCTGCTCAAGGACGCGGTGGTCGACGTCGACGGCTTTCTGGACGCGCTGGACCGGGTCGGATCCGGTGCGACGGTGCTCGACCCGCAGGTCATCGCCCAGCTGATGATGCGTGGCAGGAGGGATCCGGTGCAGACCCTGACCCCGCGCGAGCGCGAGGTGCTGGAACTGATGGCGCAGGGCTGTTCGAACACCGCCATCGGCCGCGCGCTGGTCATCGGCGACGGGGCCGTGGAGAAGCACATCGGCAACATCTTCGCCAAGCTCGACCTGGCCCCCGACGCCGACCAGCACCGCCGCGTGCTTGCGGTGCTCGCATACCTGCGCTCCTGAACTTCGGCGGAACTCAGTCGGGCAGCTTGGCGGCCAGCAGCTCGACCCGGCGGATCTCCGGCGGCTTGCTGAGCAGTTGGCCCGCGTGGCCCATCAGCGCGCCGGCGAGGTCACCGTCGAGGTGGGCCTGCATCGCGGCCTCGTCGCCGAACGCGTCGAACAGGCCGAACGTCGACTCGTCGATGCGGAAGCAGAACCATGCCACGGTGCCCTGCTCCGCCTGGACCAGCGGCAGACCACCGGTGAGGAACGTGGCCACCTCGTCGGCCATGCCGGGGGCGGCGTGCAGTGTCGCCAAGAGGCCTACGGTGACCATGTGCGCTCCTGTCGCGGGGGACGCCGTCAAGCGGACGAACGCCGGTGGCCGATCGCCGCGATCTGGGCTCGCGTCGTCCTCCGCGAGAGTATCGAGATCAGCGGTCCGATATAGCCGATTAGTGCGTCTACGCCGCGGGCATCGAGGTCGACCTCGTCGGGAGCATCGTGCGGCACGGCTGAATCGGGCCTGCGCACCGCCCCGCCGGGCCTAGGCTGGGCTCATGGTCGGGCGGGCCGGTGACGGCCGGCGGGTGCTGGTCACCGGGGCGACCGGGTACATCGGCGGACGGCTCGCCCCGCGGCTCATCGAGGCGGGACACCGGGTCCGCTGCCTGACCCGGTCGGCGGCCCGGCTGCGCGACGTGCCCTGGGCCGCCCAGGCCGAGATCGTCGAGGCGGACGTCCTCGATCACGCCTCGACCCGGCGGGCCCTGCGCGGCATCGAGGTGGCGTACTACCTGGTCCACTCGCTCGGCTCGCCCGGGTTCGAGGACATCGACCGGCGTGCCGCCCGGACCTTCGCCGACGCGGCCAAGCAGGAGGGCGTGCGGCGGATCGTCTACCTCGGCGGCCCCGCCCCGGAGAAGATCGCCGGGGCATCGGCGCACCTGCGCTCCCGCGACGAGGTCGCTCGAATTCTCACCACGTCGGGCGTGCCGACGGTCACCCTGCGGGCCGCGGTGATCATCGGCTCCGGATCGGCGTCCTTCGAGATGCTGCGGCACCTGACCGAGCGGCTGCCGGTCATGGTGACGCCGCGCTGGGTCGGCAACCGCATCCAGCCCATCGCGGTCCGCGACGTGCTGCACTACCTGGTCGGCTGGGCGAGCGTGCCCGGCGACGTGAACCGCTCCTTCGACATCGGCGGCCCGGACGTGCTCACGTACCGGGAGATGATGAGCCGCTACGCCCGGGTGGCCGGGCTCAACCGCCGGGTCGTCGTCCCGGTTCCCCCGCTGTCGCCGTGGCTGTCCTCGCTGTGGGTGGGTCTGGTGACCCCGGTCCCGGGCGCGATCGCGACCCCGCTGGTGGAGAGCCTGATCCACGAGGCGGTCTGCCATGAGCACGACATCACCCGGTATGTCACCGACCCGACGGGCGGCCTGAAGCCGTTCGACGAGGCGGTCCGGCTGGCGCTGCTGCGGATCCGCGACGCGGAGGTGCAGACCCACTGGTCGACCGCGTCATGGACGCGGGCCCCGGCCGAGCCGCTGCCCACTGACCCGGACTGGTCCGGCGGCACCCTCTACGTCGACGAGCACACCGAGCGGGTCAAGGCACCGCCGTCAGCGCTGTGGGAGGTCGTCTCCGGTGTCGGCGGGGACAACGGCTGGTACTCATCCGACCTGGCCTGGACCGCGCGCGGCCTGCTCGACAAGGCCTTCGGCGGTATCGGCCTGCGCCGCGGACGCCGCGATCCCGCCGTGCTGCGCGCCGGGGAGACGGTCGACTTCTGGCGGGTCGAGGAGGTCGAGCCGGGACGGCTGCTGCGGCTGCGGGCCGAGATGCAGCTGCCGGGCCGCGCCTGGCTGGAGATGCGGGTCGACGACGACCCGCGGGGCAGCCGGTACTCCCAGCGCAGCGTCTTCGTGCCCCGCGGCCTGGCCGGGCACCTCTACTGGCGGGCCATCGCCCCGCTGCACTCGATGATCTTCGGCGACATGGCCCGCAACATCGCCCGCGCCGCCGAGCGAGCCTGAGCCCGCCGCCCCGGGCCGCCGGGGCCTCGATGGCGTCAGCGCGGCCGCAGGAGGTCGCCGAACAGGTCGACCAGCGCGGTCGCGCAGGAGCCGTCGGGGTCCTTCGTGGCGTTGTAGCAGCCGACCGAGACTCCGGCCAGGGCCTCGGAGGCGGTCAGCGGGCGCATCAACTCCCGCAGTTCGGCCAGCCGCAGGCCGCCCGGCATCAGGTAGTCGGTGGCGGGGAAGGCCTGCTGGTCGAGGACGTCGACGTCCAGGTGGACCCAGTAGGAGCCGCCTCGGGCCAGTGCGTCGCGGGCGGACCCACCCGCCTCGGCCATGCCCTGGTGCTGCAGGTCGTCGGGGGTGGACTCGGGCCGGTAGCCGAGCTGTTCGGGCAGCACCGAGCCGTACTCGATCGCCTCGGCACGGTCGCGCGGCCCGAGCAGCCGCAGCCGGTCCGGCGTGACCAGGCGACCGCCGACCAGTTCCACCCAGTCCACCGGCCCGTGCCCGGTGACCACGGAGATCGGCATGTCGGCCGGTTCGCCGGTGGGGGAGGTGCGTCCGTCGTAGAGGTCAAGGTGGCCGTCGAGGTACGCCAGCCCGACGCCGCCCTGCGCGTCCCGCGCTCCGGCGAGCACGGCGGGCAGCAGGGTGCAGCAGCCGCCGACCACCAACGGCAGGTGACCGGCGGTGAGCAGTTGGCGCACGTGGCGGCGTACGACGTCGGTCATGGTGCGTACCGACGGCCAGGCGATCACGCCGGTGTGCGCGTCGCGGACCCTGCCGACCAGGCGTACCGGCAGGTCCCCGCCGTCCCGGCCGCTCACGGCCGCGACGAGGCCGGCGGCGCGCAGGGCGCCGGGCGACAGCTCGGTCCCGAACGGCGGGTCGCCCGCCTCGGGCACGCCGACGCAGTCGATCGGCACGCCCACTACAGTGATCATGATGCGAGTCTCGTTGCCACCCGAGGCTGCGGCAAGCAGGCACGCCGCCGGTCACCGGCCGAACCCGGAGCCGCGGTGAACGCGGTTCGGGTCGACCGACAGGTGCCGGGCCACGGCCACCCGTGTCCTTCGCCTCAGGCGATGCCGCGTCGGCGGTCGTCGGCCAGGAACAGCGCCAGTCCGGCGAGCAGGAGCCCCGTCGCCACCCATACCGCCCGATCGCCGACGCGTGCCGTGACCAGGCCGCCGAGCAGAGCGCCCACAGCGAACGAAACGATCGCCGGCCACAGGCTGCGGGCCTGCGCGGCCGCGTCGCGGTCACGGCGCACCGCCGCGCCGTACAGGGCCTGGGCGGCGTTGCGCAGGTTGGTCGTGGTGACCGTGGTGTTGAACGACCACCTGCCGATCAGCCCGAACGACGTGATCTGCACCGAGGCCACGAAGGCGATCATGACGGCGACCAGGTCGTCGGATACACCGGAGGGCAGCACGCCGACCACCACCAGCACCAGGATCTCCAGCACGAGCGCGGCCCGCGCCGGTTTGCGCAGTGCCACGGCGACCCGCGGCTGCCGGATGGTTTCGGCCACCCAGACCCCGACCACGAACGCGATGATCGGCGGCACGTGCCGCAGCGCCTCGGCCCACTGCGCCTGCGCGGCCTGGACGCCCAGCAGCACCACATTGCCGGTCTGCGCGGTCGCGAACACCCCGCCGCGGCCGAGGAACGTGTACGCGTCGAGGAACCCGGCGGCCATCGTGAGCAGCACGATCAGGCGCAGCGAGCGGGACGTCCGGTACGGGACGCCGCCCGACTCCGCCATCGCCGCCCCTCCCGCCGCACCCTGCTCCAGATGTTTCCTCCTGAACGCCCGACACGTGCCGAGAACGGCTGGAGCCGGTCCACTTGGGCCCGCCGATGCGCTGCCAAGACCTCACGGACGTCGCGTTCGGCCGGTCGCCGTCGGACAGGTCCGAGCGGTGGCGGGAGCGCGGATGTCGGCGCACCGCCCTAGACTCCGCGGCCATGGCGATGGTGACCTTTGTCGACGAGACGACCGCGGGCGACCGCGGCACAGCGTGGCAGTTGGAGATTTCCGAGCAGCAGCTGACCCTGCGCGAGATCATCCGGCGCCGGGTGTTCCAGGAGGTAGCCGAGCACAACGCGGCCGGCGGCGACCACTTCCGCGGCCTGGTGCAGCCCGGCGGCACCGAGCACACGCGCAGCGGGTTCCGGATGAGCAAGCACCGGCAGGTCGATGCCGAGGAGCAGTTCAGCCGCGCGGTGGACGCGTTCTCCCGCAACGGGTTCGTGGTGCTCGTCGACGACCGGCAGGTCGAGGACCTCGAAGCCGACCTTCGACTGCACCGCGGTGTCGAGATCACGTTCCTGAAGCTCGTGCCGCTGGTCGGTGGCTGATGACGCAGCTGGCTGAATACCCGGGGCAGGTCGCCGCACTGCAGGCGGCCGTCGACACCGGTGGCGTGGACGGGATCGTGGCCCGGCTCGTCGAGATGGTCGAGGTCAACAGCGGGGCCTGGGGCTTCGCCAACCCGTCCGCGGAGGACGTGTTGCGGCCGATGAGCGTGCCGGGCCGCCACGAGCTGGTGCTCGCCCTGATCGCGTACATGCGCGGGGAGACCCGGGCGGGCGTGAACGAGAACCTGCTCGAACTCGTCACGCGTCTGAGGCGCACGCTGCACCTGCCCGACGAGGTGGACCGGATCGAGCTGGCGCTGCACATCGCGGGCACGCGGTGGAGCACCCACGACGCGGTCAACCTCCTCGACGCCCGAAAACTGGTCGAACTGGGGCGGCCGGTGCCGCTGCCGTACGTGGCGGCCATGCGCCGTACCAGCCAGATGAGCTATCACGGCATGGCCAAGCTCGACGAGATGCTGTCCGGACTCGACGCGCCGCTGCTCAACCCGGGTGAGGCCTGGGCCGACCGGGCGCTGGAAGACCTTGCCGAACTCGGTGAGCCGTGGGCCGCCGTCGTGGCTCATGCCGCGACCGCCACCAGCGCGAAGATGACCTCGAAATTCGAGCAGCCCGGTCGGCGGCTGCTGGCCGCGGTCGGTGACGAGGCCGCCCGGACGGTGCTGACCGGCTGGCTGTCGCTGGTCGGACGCCCGCGCACGCAGCGGCTCGTGCGCGGCGGCTACGAGCCGGACGTCAACGAGGCCTACGACCCGTACAACACGATCACGTTGCGCGGGCTCGTCTGGCTGATCGGCCTGCTGCCCGCGCACGACGACACCGCCCGGCTGCTGGGCGCGCTGGTGGAGACGTCGCTGCGCAAGGCGGCCGGGATCGGCCCGCGCAACCCGAAGATCGCCAACACGGCGGTGCAGATGCTGGCGCGGTGCGGGTCCGAGGCCGCGCTGGCGCAGCTCGCCCGGCTGTCCGCGCGGGTCACCTACAAGGGCACGCTCAAGGAGCTCACCACCGCCCTCGATGCGCGCGCGGCGGCGCTCGGCCTGACCCGGGACGAGGTGGAGGAACTGGCCGTGCCCGCATACGGGCTGACGGAGGTCGGCCGGCGGATCGACGCCTTCGGCGACGTGCGCGCGGAGACGACCGTCGGCGCGGCCGGGGTGCGCACCACCTGGTTCAGTGCAGGTGGGCGGCCCGTGAAGTCGCCGCCCACCTCGGTGCGCCGCGACCACGCCGAGGACCTCGGCGAGCTGAAGGCGGCCGTCAAGGATCTCGAGAAGATGCTGTCCGCCCAGGCCGAGCGCCTGGACCGGCAGTTCCTCGCCCAGCGTGTCTGGCGGTTCGCGGCCTGGCGGGAACGCCACCTCGACCACCCGCTGCTGGGCACGATCGCGCGCCGCTTGATCTGGACGGTCGACGACCAGGCCTGCGCATGGGCCGAGCAGGCCCTGACCGGCCTGGACGGCACCCCGGTGGTGGCCGGCCCGGACGCGGCGGTGCGGTTGTGGCATCCGATCGGCCGTCCGGTCGAGGAGGTGCTCGCCTGGCGTGAGCGCCTGGAGCGCGACCAGGTGGTGCAGCCCTTCAAGCAGGCCCACCGCGAGGTGTACGTGCTCACCGCCGCGGAGGAGAACACCGGCACCTACTCCAACCGGTATGCCGCGCACGTGCTGCGCCAGCACCAGTTCCACGCCCTCGCGGCGACCCGCGGCTGGCGCAACAAGTTGCGGCTGATGGTCGACGACGAGTACCCGCCCGCGACCCGGGACCTGCCCGAATGGGGCCTGCGGGCCGAGTACTGGGTGGAGGGCGTCGGCGACGGCTACGGCGGCGACGACACCACCGAGACCGGCGCCTACCTGCGCATCGTCACCGACCAGGTGCGCTTCTACGCCATCGGGGCCCGCGAGCACACGGCGCACGCCTCCGGCGGCGGATACAGCCACGGCTGGCAGCACCCGCCGGCCGACGGGCTGCCGCTCGCCGAGATCCCTCCGCTGGTGTTCAGCGAGATCATGCGCGACGTGGACCTGTTCGTCGGCGTCGCCAGCGTCGGCAACGACCCGACCTGGCAGGACGGCGGTCCCGAGGGGCGGTTCCAGGACTACTGGAACTCGTACAGCTTCGGCGGCCTGTCCGGCACCGCGCAGACCCGCCGCGACCTGCTGGCCAGGATCGTGCCCCGGCTGGCGATCGCCGACCGGGCCACGGTCGAGGACCGTTTCCTGGTGGTACGCGGCGACCTGCGCACCTACCGCATCCACCTGGGCTCGGGCAACATCCTGATGAGCCCGAACGACCAGTACCTGTGCATCGTGCCGAACCAGAGCTCCGCGGCGGGCACCGGCGGGGTGTTCCTGCCGTTCGACGGCGACCGGGTGCTCTCGGTCATCCTCAGCAAGGCGATGCTGCTCGCTCGGGACGCCGCGATCACCGACCCGACGATCACCCGCCAGATCCACGTCTGACCCCGGGCGGGTCGGCGGACCGGATCGGTCAGGAATCGAGAAGCGCGGGCATGGCGGCCGCAACTAGCGTGGCCGCCATGCCCCCGCAGGTCGTCGGGGATCAGGTCTGCCCGTCGCCTCAGGAGGTCGCAGTGAACTGGAACAAGTGGATCCGGCAGGTCCACCGCTGGCTGTCGATCGCGTTCACGGTGAGCGTCATCGCCACGTTCGTCGCCCTGGCGCAGGAGGAGCCGGTCATCTGGGTCTCCTACGTGCCGCTGCTCCCGCTGGTGTTGCTCCTGTTCAGCGGCCTGTACCTGTTCGCGCTGCCGTATGTCGCCAAGTGGCGCGGCGGCCGACGGGCCGCGCGGGAAGCGTGATCCGGCGACCGGCCCGCGCCGAGCCGGACCGTCGTGTCCCTGGGCCGGCCAGTTCGGCCCAGGCCCGTCGGTGATCGTGGGCGTATGCCGGATTTCGGCCGCTCACAGCCTGCTCGCGGCTTAAAGTGATCATGTGGTCCGGGGCTCCGCACGTGTCTGGGGGCGCGACACGGTGGAGTTCGGCCGGGTGACCGCGTTCAGCGACGGGCTGTTCTCGATCGCGATGACACTGCTCATCGTCGAGGTCGCCGTGCCCCACATGATCCACACCGGGAGCGTCCGCGAACTGCTGGGCAGGCTCGGGGACCTGGTGCCGGATTTCGTCGGCTTCTTCCTGTCGTTCGCGCTGATCGGCAAGTACTGGGTGGCCCACCACCAGATGTTCAGCGTGCTGCGCGGCGCCGACTACGGCCTGATCTCGCGCAACCTCTTCTACCTGGCGTTCATCGCGTTCATGCCGTTTCCGACCGCGCTGCTGGGCGACTACTTCGACAACCCGCTCGCGGTGGTCGCGTACGCCGTCACCGGCGCGATCGTCAGCGGCCTGGAGGTGGTGCTGCTGCGCTACGCGTGGAAGGCCGGCCTGCTGCGGGTGAAGGTCACCCCGGAGGTGATGCGCTGGGGCTCGATCATGTCGCTGGCGCCGGTGGTGGCGTTCCTGGTCTCGATCCCGGTGGCCTTCGTCAGCACGCTGGGGGCGGTGCTGATGTGGCTGATCACGGTGCCGTTCGGCGTCTTCATGCACCGCCGCGCCCCGGCGGGCGCGGACGTGCTGGAGTAGCTCAGCGGGCCGCGGCGACCGCGGGCTCGGCCGGGGCGGCGTCCGGGGTGCGCTTGGCGACCCAGCGCTCGAACAGCAGCCCCAGGAACGGCGGGATCGACGCCGCGCCGCCCATGACCAGGCGGCCGAAGCTCCAGCGGTGCACGCGGGCGGTCCACAGCAAGGTCACCAGGTAGAAGACGAACATCGCGCCGTGCACCCGGCCGAAGACGAACACGCCGATGTCGTTCTTGACCACGATGTACTTGAAGAACATGCCGATGAGCAGGCCGACCCAGGAGAAGGTCTCGGCGATGGCGGCGTAGCGGAACCAGCGGCCTGCGGTGCTCGACATGAACTCTCCAGGAAGTCGACGGTGACGGAGCCGATCATAGAGCCGCGCCGACGCCTCCTGACGGGGTCGCCACGCTGCTGTGATCGGCGCGACCCTAACCCTTGATCCACGAAGTGACCTGACAACCGCGCGAAAGTCAGCTGAACATCCGCGCGTGCGGCGACGATCCGCTGGTCGGGAGCGTGTTCGATACATGGCATTGACTCGATCGGTCAGCCCCTCTAATTTGAACATATGTTCAGAACAGATGTTCAGAATCATGATGCGCCCGTGGGCTTTTCCCGGACACCGACCCTAACCCGGACCCGTGACCTGCCCGGACGCTGCGATGTCGTGGTGCTGGGCGGCGGCCTCGCCGGGCTCGCCACCGCGCTGCGACTGCAGGCGGCGGGCCTCTCCACGATCGTCTTCGAGGCGCACGGTCACGCCGGCGGCTGCGCGGGCTACTTCCGTCACCGGGGCTTCTCCTTCGACGTCGGCGCGACCACCCTGGTCGACTTCGCGCCCGGCGGCGTCGGCGACGAGCTGCTCGCCACGACCGGCGCGCCCGCGCTCGACGCCGAGCAGCTGCCCGGATACGTCGCCTGGCTGCCCGACCGGGTCGTCACGCTGCATCGCGAGCAGTCCCGGTGGCACGCCGAACGGCTGCGCACGCTCGGCGACACCCGCGCGCACCGGCGCTTCTGGGCCGAGCTGGACCGGCTGGCCGAGGTGTTCTGGGCGGCCAGCCGGGCCGGGATCCGCCTGCCGATGCGCACGCCCGCCGACGCGCTGCACGACCTGCGCGCGGTCGGGCTACGGCACCTTCCGCTGGTCCGCCACCTCGGCCGGACCATGGGCGACGCGCTGCGCGCGCACGGCCTGCGGGACCAGGACTCCCTGGTGTCACTGCTCGGCATGCTGGTCGAGGACACCGTGCACAGCACCGTCGACCGGGCTCCGCTGATCAACGCGGCGCTCGGGGTGACCATCCGCGGCGCGGGCCTGACCCGCCATCGCGGCGGCATGCACGGGTTCTGGCGGGCGCTGGTCGCGCACTACCGCGCACTCGGCGGCGATCTGCGCACCGGCTGCCGCGTCCAGCACGTCACCGGCCGGGGAGCGGGGGAGCGCCAGCGCAGCCTCCTAGGACACCGTAGCGAGAGTGGCGTCGGCGGCTACACCGTGCACACCACGCGCGGCAGCGTCGAGGCGGGCGTCGTGGTGAGTGCGCTGCCGGCGCCGATCACGGCGGAGGTGGCCGCCGGCACGCCGGTCGCGGCGGGGCTGCGGCCATATCTCGAGCGCGACGAGCCCGACCTGGGCGGCGCAGTCGTGGTGTTCCTCGGCGTGCCCGAGCACGAGGTCGTGGGGCAGGAGTTCACCCACCACCAGCTGATGCAGGACTACGCGCGGCCGCTCGGTGAGGGCAACAACATGTTCGTGTCCGTGTCCTCGCCCGGCGACGAGGTCAGCGCGCCACCCGGCCACCGAGCCGTCATGATCTCCACGCACACCGAGCTGGCCGGCTGGCAAGGACTGTCCGAGCCGGAGTACGCCGCGCGCAAGCAGGAGATCGGGCAGCGCCTCATCGAGCACGCCCGGCGGGTCTACCCGCGGCTGGGGGAGCAGGCCGTGGTCCGGCAGGTCGGCACACCGCGCAGCTACGAGCGGTTCACCTGGCGGCCCCAGGGGGCGGTGGGCGGGGTGCGGCAGACGCTGCGCAACTCCAACCAGTTCGCCGTGCCGCACCGCACCGCGCTGCCCGGGTTCTGGCAGGTGGGCGACACGACGTGGCCCGGGCTGGGCACCGTGGCCTGCGTGCTGGGCAGCCGCCTGGTCGCCGAGGACGTGCTGCGCCACGCGCCGGCGGGGGCGCGGTCGTGAGCACGAAGCTGCCGAGCCTGAGCGAGGTCGGCACGGACCTGCTGGCCGTGTCGCCGTGGCGCACGCGGGTCGCGCTGGTGCGGCCGTACGCGATGATCGGGGTCTTCGTGCTGGTCGCCTGGGCCGGCTGGTGGTGGCTGACGCCGCTGGTGGTGTTCGGGGTGTTCGTGTCCGTGGTGACGGTGACGCACGACGTGGTGCACCGCGCCCTGGGACTCACGCCCCGGCAGACCGAGTGGGCGCTGTTCTTCACCGGGCTCGTGCTGCTGGAGAGCGGGCACGCGTACCGGTCCACGCACCTGCAGCATCACCGGCTGTTCCCGAGCGACGAGGACCCCGAGGGCTACCCGGCGGACCTGTCGCTGTTCGGGGCCGTCCTCTACGGACCGGTGTTCCTCGGCCGGCTGTGGTGGTGGTCGTGGCGGCGCGCCCGCGGCGACCGCGGGCTGCGGACCTGGCTGCTGGTCGAGGCGGTGATGCCTTTCGCCGCACTGACCGGGGGCGTGCTGCTGTGGCCGGTCACCCCGGCGCTGCTGGCCTACGCCGTGATGGCGATCGCGGGCAGCTGGGTCTACCCCCTGCTCACCGTCTACCTGCCGCACCACGACTACGGCGACGAGCCGCTCACGCAGACGCGTACGCTGCGCGGGAGGGTCATCCCCGCGATCTTCCTCGAGCTGACCTACCACCTGGAGCATCACCTGTACCCGCAGATCCCCAGCCACCGGCTGCCCGAGCTGGCCCGCCGCCTCGACCCGCACCTGTCCGCGGCGGGCGTGCGCCCGGTCCGGGTCATCTGATGCCGCCACGCGCCGACACCCGGGCGCGGGTGCTGCACGCGGCCGCCCGCACCCTCGCCGACGAGGGATACGGCCGCTGCACCGCCCGCGCCATCGCCAAGACCGGTGGGTTCGCGCCCGGCGTCATCTATTACCACTTCACCGACATGGACGACCTGTTCGTGGCCACCTCGCAGTTCACCAGCGAGGCCCGGCTGGCCCGCTACCGGGCCGAACTCGACGGCGTCGCCACCGCCTCGGACACCCTGGCCCGGCTGCGCCGCCTGTACGACGAGGACGGCGCGGCCGGGCACATCGCCGCGGTGCAGGAGCTGGTCGCCGCGGCGAATGCGAACGCCCGGCTGGCGGAGCAGGTGAAGGTGCAGACCGCGGTGTGGCAGGACTTCGCCGCCGGGATCATCGAGCGCCTGCTGGCGGGCACACCGCTGGCCGAGCTGATCCCGGTGCGCGAGGTCGCCACCGCGGCGGTCGCGCTCTATCTCGGCATGGAGATGCTGTCCCATCTGGACGCGCACCGGCTCGGTCCGGACGCGCTGTTCGACGCCGCGGAGCGTTTCGCCCCGCTGGTCGACGCCTGGCGGCTCAGCCTGGCCGAACCGGACGGATCGGCCTGACGAGCAGGGTACGGTGCACAATGGCGGGACAAAGCGACCAAAGGTGTACACAGGTTCCGCCGGCTGGGCCGTACCGGCGAAGCTGGAGGTGACGGGATGCGCCTTGTCGTGCGGGGCGCGCTGTGGATCGGGCTGTTCCTCGGTGTCGCGATCGCGCCGCTGGTGTTCGCGGTGATCGGATTCACCGGTCCGGGCCGCGGCTTCGCGACCGAGTTCTCGGCCGCGCTCGGCTTCGTCGGGCTCTCCCTCATGGGCCTGGAGTTCGCCCTCGTCGCCCGGTTCCGGGCCGTCGCGGCCCCGTTCGGCACCGACGCGCTCGTGCAGTTCCACCGCGAGATGGGCCTGGTCGGCCTGGTCTTCGTGCTCGTGCATGTGGCGATCTCGGCACCGTGGGACCTGGTCGTCCGGCCGTTCGCCGACGACACGCCGGCGCGGGTCCGCTGGGCGCTGCTCTCGACGATCGCGCTGCTCGTGCTGGTCGCGTCGTCGCTGTGGCGCAAGCGCCTGCGGCTGTCGTACGAGGTGTGGCACGCGCTGCACACCGTGCTCGCCGTGGTGGTGATCGTGGCGGCGCTGATGCACGCGCTGCTCGTCGACCACTACCTGGACGTCGCGTGGAAACGTGTGCTGTGGGTCCTCATGTCCGCCGCGTTCCTCACCCTGCTGGTGTGGGTACGGATCGGCAAGCCGCTGATGCTGCGCCGCCGGCCGTGGACCGTCGAGCGGGTCACGCCGGAGCGGGGTCGGACGACGACCCTCACGCTGCGCGCCGACGGCCACCCGGGGTTCCGGTTCGCACCCGGCCAGTACGCGTGGTTCGCGATCGGCCGGTCACCGTTCTCGCTCACGAAGCACCCGTTCTCGCTCTCGTCGAGCGGCGAGTCGGCCGATGTCGTCGACGTGAGCATCAAGGCGCTCGGCGACTTCACCTCCGCCGTGGCCGACCTCGACGTCGGCACCACCGCGTATCTCGACGGTCCGCACGGCGTGTTCAGCCCGGACCACTACGAGGGGCCGGGCTTCTGCCTGATCGCCGGCGGCGTGGGCGTCACCCCGATGGTGAGCATCCTGCGCACCTTCGCCGACCGCGGAGACCGTCGACCGGTCGTCGCCTTCATCGCCAACCGCAGCTGGGACGAGGTCACCTTCCGCGAGGAGCTGGATCAGCTCGCCGCCCGGCCCGACGTGCAGGTAGTGCACGCTCTGGACGAGCCGCCGCCCGGCTGGACGGGGGAGACCGGCCGCGTCACCGCGGACATGCTGCGCCGCCACCTGCCGCCCGGTCACGAACGCTGGCAGTTCTTCGTGTGCGGAGCCGATCCGATGATGGACGCCATGGAGGACGCCCTCGTCGCACTGGGCGTGGCTCCCGCACGCATCCATACCGAACGCTTCAACTGGGTCTGAGCGGGAGCCGGCAATGCGTCATGCCTTGGTGACACGGCTGGTCCTGGTGCTGGCGTTCGTGCTGCTGGCGGCCAGTGTCGTCTTCGCCGCGGTGCAGGCCTGAGCTGCGGCAGGCGCGCCTGTGGCGCCTGGGTGCTCACCGGATCGTGCTCACCGGCGAGCGGTGCCGTCGTCGAAGGCGTCGGATTCGGCCGTGCCTCCGGGGCGTGTGTCCGGCGTGGGTCGCATGTGCTGCTCAACGTGGGGGTGGCCGCGCAGAAGCCGGTACGCGAGGTAGAGCGTGACGATGCTCAGCAGGACGTTCGCTGCCCCGCTGAAGATCAGTACGGCTGTGGGCACGTCCGGGCTGGGTACCCCGAACGCCTCGCCGCTGCCGCCGATGATGATCATCAACGACACGATGACGATCACCATGGTGCCCGCGGTGCCGGTCCGGCCGGGACTGGCGGCGGCGAGTGTCGCCAGCGCAAGGACGATGGTCAGGACCACCGGTGCGCCGATGGCGGTGCCTCGCAACCACATCTCCGCAGCCACATTGTCCGGATCGCCCGCTCCGCCGAACTGCGCCGGCCAGCGCAACGCCACACAGATCACCGTCGTGACCACGTGGAATGCGACCACTGCGACGTTGAGCTGAATGAAGCGGTATCGCAGCTGATCCATCGCCAGATCTCCCTCGGTGGGCACTCTGTGGACGTGGTCGTCGCCGGGTGGTTCGGGTGGCATAGGCGGTTGTCGTCAGTCGGAGGGTACCGACGCCGGGCATCATCGGCATCAACGAATGCCGCACGCGCGCATATCGGCAACCGCTCGGGTGCGCCGGCATACGCTTCACCCGGTGGTGTCCAGCCCCTTCAGGAATCTACGGACCAGGGCGAACGCCGCACCGGGAGCTTGGCGCAGGACGCTGTGCCCGACCCCTGGGACCACATGGACCTCGACGTCGGCGTTCGGAAGCGCGCAGGCAGGCGCTGTGCCCATTTGAGTGGCCCTGGCGGTGGCGTCCTGTGGGGGCGCCCTCATCTGCGGTGGCCCTCCAGGCCGGCCGGACACGTGGCGCGAGATGATCGGCGGCGACCGGTAACCCGAGCGCGACAGGTGGACATTCCCGGGTATGGAACCAGACGACGCGGCCGCCAGAGAGCGCTTCGAAGAGCTGTTCGACGCCCATTACGCGGAGCTGACGCGTTTCGCCACCCGTCGGGTAGGCCCCGACGCGGCCGGAGACGTCGTCTCCGGCACGTTCCTCGTCGCATGGCGCCGCTTCGCGCAGCTGCCCGCCGAACACCCGCGGGCCTGGCTGTACGCCACCGCCCGGCACGTGATCGCCAACGAGCTGCGGGCCCGTGCCCGCAGGGACCGGCTGTCCGCCAAAGCCGCCGTCGGGGCCGACGCCACCGTGGCGGACCACGCCGGGCAGGTAGACGAGCACCTGCGGGTGCGGGCCGTACTGGCCGGGCTGTCCCCGGCCGATCAGGAGGTCCTGCGCCTGACCGAGTGGGAGGGCCTGGACGTGGCCGAGATGGCCCTCGTCCTGGGCTGCAGCCGTACCGCGGTCAAGGTGCGTCTGCACCGCGCCCGGCGCCGGTTCGCGGCCCGGCTGCTGGCCACCGAGGAAACCGGCGCCCATGCGACAACCCGCCTGCCCATGCCGTCGATCGTCGCCGAAGGGAACACCAGCTCATGAACGACCGCAGCAGCGACACCCTGGCCCGGCTGAGAGCCGCCGACCCGGCCCCGCCCGCCCCCGACCCGCACGACCCGTACGCCCGCGCCATGCTCGACCGCGTGCTGACCGCACACGGGACCCCGCCGACCCGGCCCCGCCCGGCTCGCCGCCGTCTGGCGATGGCGTTGGCGGGGGCGGCCGTGTTCGCGGCCGCCGGCGTGCTGGCGGTAGCCGAACCCTGGGCCGAACCGGCCGAGGCGTACTCCGTCGGCACGAATGCCGACGGGTCGGTCGAGGTCAGCTTCGATGCAGCCGAGCTGACGGACCCCGCGAAGCTGAACGCCGCGCTGGCACGTGCCGGTGCGCGCACCGTCGTGATGGGCATGGTGCCCGACGGCCAGTGCACCGGCGAGCCCGCGTACGACGTCGTGTACGAGCTGCCGGTCCCGGGCACCCCCGAGCACGCCACGACTCCGCTCGAGTACCAGCTGCGTGAGGACGGCGTCTTCATCATCATCCGGCCGCAGTACCTCCCGGCCGCGGACACGCTGGTGATCGGCTATGCCATCGATCATCTCGCGGACGGGCGCAGCACGATGGTGCGTCCGGTCGTCGTCATGACGGTGCCCTCCTGCCTGGCCCGTCCCACGCCGCCGGCAGGCCGGACGCCCAACTGACCACTCCGCCCGGACGTCCGGTCGGCGGCCCACCCGTGGGCTGCCGACCGGGCCGTCAGTCGAAGTGCCCGCCGCAAGGGTCCACGCCGTCACCGGCCGGCCGGCCGTCAGCTGATCGCGTCGATCTGTCGGGTCAGAAACCGCAGGTATCCCGGCGGAGGCCGCACGCCGCGGGTCAGCATCCAGTGCAGCCGACTCACCGCGGTCAGGACCAGGGTGAGCTGGTAGCCGCGGCGAACGGCCTCCGGATCGAGCCGGTGCCCGGCGGCGGCGAGATAGGCATCGACGAGGCTGCCGTCCAGGGTGCTCAGCGCGAGGTGGGCGACGTCGGCTCCCGCCGGGGCGACGCCCAGCGTGCCCCAGTCCAGCACGACGGTCACGTCCCCGGCGGCCACCAGCTGGTCGCGGTGGAAGTCGCCGTGGCTGAGCGCCGACGGCACCGCGTCCAGTTCGGCGAGCAGTTCGCGCCGCCGCGACCAGATCGCGACCGCCTGCGGCAGGGCGTCGACGGCCGTCCAGTCGAGGTCGCTCACCGCGATCCGCTGTGCCAGCTGGTGCCCGGCCAGCCAGGGCAGGTCCGGTGGTGCGATGCCGGCCTGCCAAACGGCAAGCCGTTGAGCGGCCGTGCGCGGGTCCTCGCGCGGGCCGGTGACGTGCGCCAGGTAGACCGCGTCCTCGGTGACGCCGAGGCAGCGCGGCGCGGCCAGGCCTGGGCCGGTCGGCAGCAGCCCCGAGGCGTACGCGAGCGGTTCGCGGCGCCAGTACGCCCAGTGCCGTTCGTCGTGCGAGCCGACCGCGTGGCGGCCTGTGGCGAGGGGGCGGAACTGCTTGCGTACCAGGGAGAACGAACGCTCGTCGGGGCCGTGCCGCAGTGTCCCGGTCAGCAGCGTGACCGCGGCGGTGGCCGCGCCGTCGCCGCCGAGCGGCCGGGCCTCGAGGGTCAGCAGGGTGGCCGGTCCACCAGCCAACGAGGAGAGAACGTCGGCAGGGATCATGCTCCGCAACCTACCGGGCGGGGGCGTGCGGGCAACCGGATTGCGTACGCGCGGGCATCCCGGCAGGGTGGACGAATGGTGACCCACAGGGGGACCGCGGTGACGCCGCCGGTGCGCAGGCTGGGCCGGATCTACGCGGCGCTGCGGGCCTGCGACGAGGGTGTGCTGTTCTTCCCGTTCTACGCGCTGCTGATGGCCGACTCGGGCCTGTCCACCGCACAGGTGACCTCGCTTTTCGTCATCTGGAGCGCGGTCGCATTCGCGCTGGAGGTGCCGTCGGGGGCGTGGGCGGACACCTACTCCCGGCGCAGGCTGCTCGCTTTCGGCGCGCTCATGCGGGCGGTCGGGTTCGCCACCTGGTTCCTGTGGCCGACGTATGCCGGGTTCGCGGTCGGGTTCGTGCTGTGGGGCGTGCGCAGCGCGATCAGTTCCGGCACCAAGGAGGCGCTGCTCTTCGACGAGCTCGCGGCGGCTGATGCGACGGACCGCTACACCGCGCTCGCGGGGCGGGCCGCGACCGTGGCCATGGTGTCGATGCTGGCCGCGAGCGCGCTGGCCTGGCCGGTGTACGCCCTGGGGGGTTACGGACTCATCGCCGCGGGCAGTGTGCTGGCCTGCCTGGGCAGTGCCGCGGCGGCGCTGGCCATGCCCGAGCGGCCCCGGGTGCGCCGCGAACGGTCCACGGGCGGGCGGGCCTACCTGCGCAATCTCCGGGACGGTATCGCCGAGGTGCGCACCGACCGGCGGGTGTGGCACACGGTGCTGATCGCCGCGGCCGTGCCGAGCCTGAGCGCGCTCGACGAGTACGGGCCGCTGCTGGTCCGCGACCTGGGCGTGGCCACCGCCGGGGTGCCGCTGGTCATCGCGGCGCTGATCGCGGCGATGGCGCTGGGCAGCGCGCTGGCCGAGCGCTGGCGGGCGACGCCCTTGGCGACCGGTTCGACGATCGCCGCGGCCGGGGTGGCGCTGGCGATCGGCGCACTGGCCGGGGGACTGGCCGGGCTCGTGCCGATCGCGGTCTGCTTCGGACTGTTGCAGCTGACCCGGGTGCTGACGGAGGCGCGGCTGCAGCACACGATGAGCGGACACACCCGGGCGACCGTGCTGTCCGTGTCGGGGTTCGGCGCGCAGTTGGGTGCACTGGCCGTGTACGGATGCTTCGGGTTCGGCTCACTGTGGTTGGGCATCGCGCCGCTCGCGGCCCTGTTCGCCGTGCCGATCGTCCTGGTCGGGCTGGCCGCGGTGCGCTGGCTGCCCGGCGGCGGTGCGTCGGAGGTCGTCGCGGAGCCCGCGTGAGCGGTCGTCGCCGTCCCATCGCTGTGCCATGATCGCTGGCGGGGAGGATTCATGGATCTCGGTGCGCTGCTCTGCTTCGTCGTGATTCCCGGCGGCTGGCTGGCGATCATGGTGTTCATCGTGTGGTCGAACGTGCGCTCAGGCAGGCCGTCGTCGGCGTCGGGGGACGGCGTCGGCTCGGCCGGTGAGCACCACTCGCAGACCTTCGGCGACGGCGGGAGCTGGAGCGACGGGGGCGGCGGCAGCGGCGACAGCGGGTCCGGGTCGAGCTTCTGATCGCTTTGCGGCATCGACGCGCTTCGCTTGTGTGAGCCCATTGTGTCCCTTAAGCTCCGAACGGGAGTCTTTGCCGCGCTGCAATGAGCGTGGACGCCGGTCGCGTACAGGGCATACGCGTTCCTCCGCCGGCTGACGAAGAGACGGTGCCGGCGACACCTGCTTGCCGCTCGACCGACGGTGACGTGCCGTTCCGTCGCCGACCCCCGATACCGGTCCATGATGTCGTCGTGGCCTTCGCCCGCGATGCCCTGTTCGTCAACGGAGACCCCATGAGAACCTCGAGACGCCGACTGGCGGTCCTGCTGACCGCCACCACCGTCCTGGTCGCGGCCGGCGCCGTGACCGCCATCAGTGCGCAGGCGGCCGCGGGCTGCCGCGTGACCTATACGATCTCCAGCCAGTGGTCCGGCGGGTTCGGTGCCAACGTGAGCGTCACCAACCTCGGCGACCCGGTCAGCAGCTGGCAGCTCGGCTGGACCTTCGCGGCCGGGCAGACCGTCACCCAGTTGTGGAACGGCACCCACACCCAGTCCGGCAGCCAGGTCACGGTGCGCAACGCCCCCTACAACGGGGCGCTGGCCACCAACGCGAGCACCGCCTTCGGCTTCAACGGCAGCTGGACCGGCACCAATCCGGTCCCCACCGCCTTCACCATGAACGGCGTCGCCTGCACGGGCACGACCACGCCGTCCCCGTCGTCGCCCGCACCCGG
Source organism: Catellatospora sichuanensis (assembly GCF_007483665.1). Taxonomy (GTDB): domain Bacteria; phylum Actinomycetota; class Actinomycetes; order Mycobacteriales; family Micromonosporaceae; genus Catellatospora; species Catellatospora sichuanensis. Next base: position 150,449 of record NZ_ML660188.1, on the reverse strand, counting down.
GGACACGCAGCCGCCGACGGTGCCGGGCAACGCCCGCATCAGTAACCTGACCTGCAACGCGGTCAACTTCGCCTGGAACGCCGCGACGGACAACGTGGGTGTCGCGTTCTACGACATCTACCACGACGGGCAGCAGATGACCTCGGTCGGCGGCGGCACGCTGTCGGCGAACCTGACCGTCGTGCCCGGCGCGACCTGGGGCCTGTACGTCAACGCGCGCGATGCCGCCGGCAACGTGTCCCAGGCCAGCTCGACGGTCACCATCACGCCGCCGTTGTGCCAGACGGACACCACGCCGCCCACGGCCGCGACCCAACTCGCCGGATCCGCCTCGGGCACCACGGTCACGCTGCAGTGGACGGCCGCGACCGACAACGTCGGCGTGCGTGCCTACGACGTCTACCGCGGCGGCAGCGTCGTCGGCACGGTCAGCGGCAACCCGCCCGCGACGACGTTCATCGACAGCGGGCTCGCCGCGAACACCACCTACCAGTACCAGGTCCGGGCCCGTGACGCGGCGGGCAACGCCGGTCCGCCGAGCAACACCGCCACGGTCGCCACGACCGGCGGCTGCACGGTCTGCACGGTGACGCAGGTGACCACCGACACCGACATCCCGTGGGGCCTGGCGACGCTGCCCGACGGCTCGATCGTGTACTCCCGCCGTGACGCCCACGACCTCATCCGGCTCAACCCGGCCACGGGCGCGAAGACGACCCTGGGCACCGTGCCCAACGTGCAGAGCACCGAGGGCGAGGGCGGCCTGCTGGGCATCGCGGTCGCGCCGACGTACGCCACGGACGGATGGCTGTACATCATGCACACCTCGCCGACCGACAACCGTGTCGTGCGGATCCGGGTGGTGAACGACCGGCTCGACACCGCCACGCTCACCGTGCTGGTCAGCGGCATGGCGCGCAACAAGTACCACGACGGCGGGCGGCTGCGCTTCGGCCCGGACGGCAAGCTGTACGCCTCCTCGGGCGACGCGCAGAACGGGTCCTGGGCGCAGGACCGCAACCGGCTCGAAGGCAAGATCCTGCGGCTCAACCCCGACGGCACCGTGCCCGCCGACAACCCGTTCGGCAACCTGGTGTGGAGTTACGGGCACCGCAACCCGCAGGGCCTGGCGTTCGACTCCCAGGGCCGGTTGTGGGAGCAGGAGTTCGGCAACACCGTCATGGACGAGACGAACCTGATCGAACGGGGCGGCAACTACGGCTGGCCGACCTGCGAGGGGACCACGGGCACGTGCGGCACGGCGGGGTTCGTCGCGCCCAAGCGCACCTACCCGACGTCGGAGGGTTCGTGCAGCGGCATCGCCATCGTGCGCGACGCGCTGTACGTGGCCTGCCTGCGCGGCACGCGCCTGTACCGGGCGGTGATCAGCGGGACGAGCCTGACCAACGTGCAGTCGTACTTCGTCGGCACGTACGGCCGCCTGCGCACCGTCGAGCCGTCGCCGAGCGGCGGCGTCTGGCTGACCACCTCGAACACCGGGGACAAGGACAGCGTGCCGAACAACAGCAACGAGCGCATCCTGCACGTCGCGCTCGGCTGAGGCGGCCGCGCCGGGAGCGGCAGTGCCGCTCCCGGCGCGAATCGTCTTGCAAGAGCTACTGATCATTCGCCGCTCGGCCATGCTCTGTCCGCTCTGGACCGCATAACATCTCCACTCATCGATGCCAAACGGATGAGGGAGCAACCATGCTCGACAGGTTCAGGGTCACCGGGAGATCCCTGGTGGTAGCCGCGCTGGCGACCGCACTCACCGCGACGGGGCTGATCGCGCCGACGCCGGCGGGCGCGGCGGTCACCCGGGAGCAGCTGGCGCTGCGCTGGGCGCCGATCCACTACCAGGACGTCGACGCCACGGGCAGCCACGCGCTGAGCGGGAAGTCGGACTACATCACGAAGGTCGACTTCGACGGCGACCTCAACGGCCGCAACAACTGGGACCGCACCGGTCAGGCGGGAGTCTCGCTGGCCGCGCACGCCTACTTCTCCGTCGTGGAGACCGGCACCCACTGGTACCTGACCTACCTCTTCTTCCACCCCCGCGACTGGACGGACCACCCGTTCTTCGAAACCGAGCACGAGAACGACGGCGAGGGCGTGCTGCTGGTCGTCGAGCGCGACGGCTCCGACTACGGCGTGCTGCGCGCCGCGGTGACGGTGGCGCACAGCGACTTCTTCTCCTACACCCCGTCCGGCAGCACCTGGTCCAGCGGCCGGGAGAGCGTCGACGGCACCCTGCAACTGCAGTCCTCGCCGCACGACGGATTCCTGCACCCGGTCACCGCACAGGAGGCCAAGGGCCACGGGCTGAAGGCCTACCCGCAGTACAACATCGACGGTGACGGCCTCGTCTACTACCCGTCGACCGTCGCCGAGACCCCCGCCAGTGGCAACGACCGCGACGTGCGCTACCAGCTGATCGACATCTTCGCTTCCGGCGGGCTGTGGGCGCAGCGGGCCAACACCGGCCTGTTCGCGAGCCCGGGAACCTTCGCCGGCGACGACTCCGGCGACTGCGGCGCGGGCACCTACGACTGCACCACCAACTCGGCGAATGCGCCGTGGGGCTGGGACGACGGCAACGACCTGCCGGGCCGCGGCCAGCTCGCGACCGACCCGGCGAAGGTCGCGGTGGAGTACTTCACCGTCCCCGGCGGCCTCTCCCGCACCTACACGTCCAACCCCTACCAGTCCTGAGCGAAGGAAGGGCACCTTCACATCGCTATGTGTTGTAGAAGGTGCCCTTCCCATCACTTCGGCAGGATGCCGTGCAGGAAGCGGGGCAGGCCGTAGTCGAAGACGGCGTCCAGGCCGAGCTCGAAGTCGGGGATCGCGGCGATGCGGGCGACCATCGGGAAGCGGCCGGAGCCGAGCAGGTCGTCGAAGGCCTGGCCCTGCCGCTCCATCCACTCGTCACTGGACATGCCGGTGTGCTGAGCGGCCTGCGCCTCGGTGGCGAAGCCCATCGCCAGGCCGCGGACGAAGGCGAAGACGGACAGGTGGATGTGCATCATCTCGGTGATCGGCAGCCCGAGCGGGTCCAGTGCGGCCAGCGCGAACTCGGTGTACTTGATGCCGTGCGGCGCGAACTCCGGGCGGGTGATCGACATCGCTGGGGCGAGCCAGTGGTGCCGGCGGAAGATGCCCCACAGCTGGCGGCTGACCAGCGTGAGCTGCGCATGCACCCCTTTCGGCGGTACGGCGGGCAACGGCGCCTCCGCGAACGCGGCGTCGATCATCAGCCGGACCAGGTCGTCCTTGCCGCGTACGAAGCGGTAGAGGCTCATCGTGGCCAGTCCGAACTCGGTGGCCAGGCGGCGCATGGAGACCGCCTCCAGGCCCTCGGCGTCGGCGAGCGCCATCGCGCGGCGCACCATCTGCTCGCGGGTCGGCTCGGCGGAAGCGGGGCGCGGTCGCCGCTCGCGACGGACGGGTTCGGCGGGTTCGCCACGGTCGGCGACGACGGTGCCGACCCCGCGTACCGCCTCGACCAGCCCTTCGGTGCGCAGCGTCGCGAGGACCTTCGTCGCGGTGGCGATCGCCACGCCCCACTCGGCGGTGATCTGCCGGGCCGAGGGCACCCGGTCGCCGGGGCGCAGCTGCCCGCCGTCGATCTGTGCCCGGATCTGCCCGACGATCTGCCGGTAGGGCGGCTCGGTACTCACGCGTACTAGTACACCAGATCCGTCCAAGCTGTCGCTCACCGCGCTCACCTCGACCGGTGTACTAGGTAGCGTACTAGTACACGTAAAGCCTTGTTGCAGCTCAAAGCTTCGCCTCCCTACGGTGTTATCAGTGATGCGTACAGCGTACACAGAAACTGGGGAGAGACCGATGAAGAAGAACACCGTACTGATCTCAGGTGCCGGCATCGCCGGACCGGCTCTGGCGTACTGGCTGCACCAGCATGGCTTCGCGGTGACCGTGGTGGAACGCGCGCCCGGCATCCGGCCCGGCGGGCACGCCGTCGACATCCGCGGTGTCGCCAAGGACGTCTGCGCGCGGATGGGCATCATGCCCCAGATCACCCGCGACCGGGTGCACGAGGAGGGCTTCGCCTGGGTCGACACGACCGGCCGCCGCACCTCGGAGATGCCCGCGACGCTGGCGGGCGGCGAGGGCATCGTCGCCGAGTACGAGATCCTGCGCGGCGACCTCGCCGACATCCTGTACGACCTCACCCGCGACGACGTCGAATACCGCTTCGGCGACCGGATCACGGGGCTGGCCGACGGCGCGGACGGGGTGAAGGTGGAGTTCCGCAGCGGCCGCACCGAGGTCTACGACCTGGTCGTCGGCGCCGACGGGGTGCACTCCGGGGTGCGCGCGCTGGCCTTCGGTCCGGAGGAGCGGTTCATCAAGCAGCTGGGCGCGTACACGGCGTACTTCACCATGCCCGCCCAGCCCGGCCTCGACCCGCGCTGGTTCCTCATGCACGGCGCGCCGGGCGGTCGCTGCGCGGGAATCCGGCCCGAGAACGACCGCACCGCCAAGGCGATGCTGACCTTCCGCACCGGTGACCACGTCGTCGACCAGCGCGATGCCGACGCGCAGAAGCGCCTGCTGGCGCAGGTGTACGCGGGCGACGGCTGGCGCGTGCCGGCCATGCTCGACGCGATGTGGGACGCCCCCGACTTCTACTTCGACGTCGTCGGCCAGGTCCACATGCCGCACTGGACCAGCGGCCGGGTCGCGCTGCTCGGCGACGCGGGCTACTGCGCCTCGCCCATCAGCGGCCTGGGCACGAGCCTGTCCCTGGTCGGCGCGTACGTGCTCGCCGGGGAGCTGGCCGCGGCCGGTGGCGAGCACGTGACCGCGTACGCCGCGTACGAGGAGCAGATGCGCGGCTACGTGACGCAGTGCCAGAAGCTGCCGCCCGGCGGGGTCAACGGCATGCTGCCGATGTCGGCGACCGCGATCCGGCTGCGCGACGTCAGCACCCGGGTGATGACCCGCCGCCCGTTCTCCCGCCTGCTGCAGATCCAGGCCGGCAAGGCCGACGCGATCACCCTGAAGTCCTACTGAGACCCGCCGTCCCGGGAGCCGCCTGTACGGCTCCCGGGACGACGGCGTTCGGACAGGACTCGGCCGAGGATCAGCGCGACCGCCCACCGGAAGCGTTGCCGCCCTGCGGCCCGCCGGGCGTCCCGTTGCGGGACCCGATCACCTGCTGCAGGTCCGCCAACTGGCGGGACAACCGGAGGATCTCCGCGATGAGGTGTCGGCCCCGCCGGCGCAGATCGGCGAAGTCGCCGTCGAAATCGCGGCGAGCGGGTTCGGCCGCGCCGGCCCGCCGTGGCACGTCGTTCCAGTTCGGCTTGTCGGCCCAGCTCATCTCGTGCCCCCTCTCCATCGGAGAGCACCTACCCCGTCCCGGTCGTCCGAAACGACCTGTTTGAGTGCGGTCGACGAGACTCTGCGTGACGACGGTCAGGCGGCGGGCGGTCCGAGGACGATCGGGGCGTGCAGCGGGGCGGTCAGGCTCGCGTCGGCGACGACGGTGCCGTCGGGGCGCAGCGTCAGCACGCCGTCGTCGGACTCGGCCAGCAGCGCGTCGGCCGTCGCCCAGACCGCGAGGTGCGGGAACGGCTTCGCTTCGCCGGTGGTGGTATCGACCAGCTGGGCGTTCTCCTTCTTGTGCTGGTCCGGGATCGCGACGACCAGGCGTCCGTCCGGCGACCAGGCGAACGGGCTCTGCGGCATGGCCTTGACCGGCAGCGACCGGGTCGGCTTGCCCGTCTGCGCGTCGAACAGCTGCACGCTGCGCACGAGCTCCGCCGCCTCACCCAGCGATCGATCCGCGATCGCCATGGCGACCTCCTTGCCGTCACGGGTGAAGACGAACGTGCACAGGCTGCAGTCGTAGGTGCCGCGCGGGAGCCAGTGCTCGGCGACCTTGCCCGTCGTCGCGTCTACCACGGCGAAACCCATCGCGTAGGGGTCCTTGCGGTCGATCGTGCCAACCAGGCGGGTGCCGTCGGCCGACCAGGGATCGAGGCCGAAGCCGAAGCCGAGCATCAGGTACCGGTCCACCGTGGTCACCTTGCCCCCGGCCAGCTCGACGATGCGCAGCTGCCCGCCGCCGGTGGCGTGGCGCCGGCCGGTCGGGTCGAGGATGGCGTCTGGCGGCAGGTCCAGTGGGACGTAGGCGTTGCGGGCCCGGTCGAGCACCCGGTTTCCCGCTGCGACGACCTGCCAGCCGCCCGCGAGCTGCTGCGGTGTCTCGCCGAGGGTGGACAGCGACGGCGAGGGCCCGGCCGACGGCGTCCTCGCCTGGGGCTGCGACGAGGCGCACGCTGCCAACGAAACGGTCACGAAGGCGATCAACAGACCCCGGGTGATCACCTGCCGCCGACGGGTGGTGCGGACCTGTTGAATTCGCCGCCTCATGTCTGGCTCCCCTGACGTCGTGTAACCCAATGTTCTGGAGGCACAGAGTTGCCATGATGCGTGGCGATTCGGCCCTGTGCCGCGGGCCAGAATATGCGGTCGAGCAACGCAGCACATGCCGGAGCGGTGACAGCGTTTGACTACTCGGGTGTGTCAGGAGGGCCGGTAAGCGGATCGTCCGGGCTGCGCTGCTTCCCTAACAGCCTTACCAGCTCTCTTGCGTCCTCGCGTTGTGCCTTGGTTCCCAGCGAGGCGATCAGCGCGGCGACGCCCAAGGGGGAGTCCAGCAGTTTGCAGAAGACGCGGTAGCCGTAGTAACAGACCAATCCGAAGCCGGCCACCCAGGGTGACCTCTGTGCGATTTCGACGACCCAGGCAGGCATACAGGGCTCCCTCGAGACGGCGGGAGCCCGGCGGTTACGTCAACGCCAACTCCCGGAAGGTGACCATGGACGGGCACTTCCGGGCGGAGTCAGGTCCGCGGATGTGTTGGTGGTCGATGACATGGTGTTGGTAGCTGCCCGCCGCGGGTGCCTCGGTGCCGTGGCGCTGCGGTGTGCCGAGCACTCGGCGCACCGCGAGGCGCGCAAGCCGGCGCACTTCCCGGCGCAGGAACTCCACCCCCGAGCCTGCCTTCAGCCGCCGCCTGGAGAATCGTGCCGTCGGGCCATTGGCTGCCCGGACTCTGCAGTCGCGTAGGCGCCTGACGATCAGGCGGGCGATACGAGCCGCGATTTCCTCATCGGGGGACGGCTGCTGCGTCAGGTGATGCGCCGTCGGGCCATGCGCGATCTGCAAGGCCTGCTCGTGCCCAGTCGACCGGAAGAAGATCGTTCGGTCGTCTTGCCTCGAAATGCGGACAAGTGCCTGCAAGATCCCCGGGGTGTGTACCCGTCCTGCCGAGGAGACAAGTACTGACTCTCCGCCGACGGTGCGGCGAAGCTCGAACTCTGATTTTCCGAGAACGAGCCTGTCAGTGGGGAGGGCGACCGCCGCCGAACACGCGTTGAGCAGCCATATGGCGGAACCGCTCCAACTCGATGAAGGGCCACCGAGGCCATGCGACGTCTGCTTGAGCTGGAACACGGCGGTCGCGCCGTGTGTCGTCTGCTTGAGTCCGAATGCGGCGGCGGTGTTGTCACTGCCGTGGCCGGCCAGGTAGATGATTGATGGCTGATCGTAGGCTTCGATCAGTTTGACGAGGACGTCGGCCGTTGGATACGCGTCGTAGGGGCTGTGCCCCACGAAGAGGTTGTGTCGTCGGCCGAACATCTGCTCAGGATAGTCGATGGTCCCGACGAATCCACGTTCGCGGTGGGTCGAGGTGTCGTCAGCGGCGGCCGTAGAGGAAGTCGCGCAGGGTCCGGCTCAGCCAGGGCATGACCAGATAGGTCAGGATCGGGGACAACAGCAGGGGCAGGATGGCGGCGCGCACCACGAGCGGCACCGGCAGCTCGCCCAGGTGCTCCGCGCCGAGCAGCTGGAAGACCAGCACGCACGGGTACACCCCGAGGAACGACACGATCGCCATCTTCCACCGCGGCGGCGGCAGCACCGGGCGGCCGGGCAGGCTGAACCAGGTCTCCATGCCGGTGGTGGTCTCCCGCGGCTCGGCCTCGTGGGCGATGCCCGCGAGATGGCGCACGACCACCTCGCGCTCCGGCGAGGTCAGCCACCGGCTCAGGTCGCGTCCGCTACGGAAGCGCAGCACGCAGTGGTAGAACGGCTCCGAGCCCTTGGCGGCGTCCCGCGGGCGCAGCCAGGTCACACCCTGGTGGCCGGGGAATCGCGCGGACGCCGCGTTGACCTCCTCGAGCCAGCGTTCGAAGTCCGCCTCCCGGCCGGGCACGACGGACCAGGTGAAGAGCACAGACACGGGTTCGTCGTCGGGCACGGGAGCGGGCTCGGTCACCGGCGGCCCTTCGGCTACATGAGGGATTCGATGGTGATGGGCAGCCGGTGGTGCCGGCGGCCGGTGGCGTGCCAGATCGCGTTCGCGATCGCGGCGGCGGTGCCTACCATACCGACCTCGCCGACGCCCTTGACGCCCAGCGGGTTCACCACCGTGTCCGTGGTCTCGATCGTCTCGACGACGACGTCGGGCGCGTCGGCGTTGACCGGGACCAGGTACTCGCCGAGGCTGGCGTTGGCCCAGCGGCCGTCCGGGCCCATGATCGTGCCCTCCAGCAGGGCGTGGCTCATGCCCCAGAGCATGCCGCCCATCAGCTGGCTGTGCGCGGTCTTGCGGTTGAGCACCCGGCCGGGGTCGAACACCCCGATCAGCTGCCGCACCCGGCACAGGCCGAGGTCGGGGTCGACGGCCACCTGTGCGAACTGCGCGCCGAACGTCATCGTGCCGTACGGGGTGTCCATGCCGGGCGGGTTCCACGTGCCCAGCGCCTCCGCGTCCGCCATGAACGCCCGCTGCAGGAGTTCGGCGTACGTCTCGCCGGTGCCGGGGCGGTCGCGCAGCGCCATCCGGCCGTCGCTGACCGCCACCTGCCGCGGGTCGGTGCCGTGCAGCGGCGAGTGCTCGTCGGCGACGGCCTGCGCGATGAGCTGGTCGCGCAGCGCGGTCGCGGCGATGTGCACGGCGGCGCTGACCATGCCGGCCCCGGCGGAGCCGACGGCGGCGGCGGTGTTGGGCAGGTCGCTGTCGCCGTACTGGATGCGCATCCGCTCCAGCGGCACGCCCAGGCCGTCGGCGGCGACCTGGGTCATCGCGGTCGCCGAGCCGGTGCCGATGTCGGAGAAGCTGGACTGCACGACTGCGCTGCCGTCGGCGAAGATGCGGGCGCGGGCCCGCTGCGGGTTGCCGGGCGGGGTGACCGGGTAGCCGGAGCTGGCCATGCCCCAGCCGAGCAGCCAGTTCCCGTCGCGTACGGTGCCCGGCCGCGGGTCGCGTTCGGACCAGCGGGCCAGCTCCGCGCCGCGCCGGTAGCAGTCGCGCAGGCCCTTGCTGGACCACGGGTGGCCGGTCATCGGTTCGGTCTCGGCGTAGTTGCGCAGCCGCAGTTCCAGGGGGTCGAGGTCGAGCCGCTCGGCGAGTTCGTCCATCGCCGTCTCCATGACGAACATGCCCGACGCCTCACCGGGGCAGCGGGTGAACGTCGGCGTCATGGTGTTGGCCTTGATCAGGTTGTAGACGCCCTCGTAGTTCGGGCAGGCGTACATCTGCGACGCCACACCCAGCGACGGCTCGGCCCAGTCGTCGAAGTGCGAGGTGGGGGAGAGCTTGTGGTGGCGGATCGCGGTCAGCCGGCCGTCCCGGTCGGCGCCCAGCGTCAGCCGCTGCTCCTGCTCCTCGCGGTGCCCGACGGAGCTGAACATCTGCTCGCGGGACAGTGCGAGCCGCACCGGACGGTGCACGGCCCGCGCGGCGAGCGCGGCCAGCGCCGGATGGTCCCAGATCATCGCCTTGCAGCCGAAGCTGCCGCCGACGTAGTTGGTGACCACCCGGATGTGCGAGGGCATCACGTTGAGCAGCTCGGCGACGGTGTGCAGGGTGGCGTTGGGACCCTGGGTGGCGTCGTAGAGGGTGAGCCGGTCACCCTCCCATACCGCGGTCGTCGCCGAGCACTCGATCGGGTTGTGGTGGTTGGCCGCGCAGTAGTAGCTGTTCTCCACGGTCACCTGTGCGCGGTCGAGCGCCGCCGCCGCGTCGCCGCGGGTGATCCGCCCCGGGATGAACCCGGCGAAGATCTTCTCCGCCTCGTACGCCCGCTCGCGCCCCTGCTCGACGGTGGTGATCGACGCCGTCTCCTGGTAGGTGATGCGCACCAGCCTCGCCGCGTGCTCGGCCTGGTCGAGCGTCTCCGCGACGACCATGGCCAGGTGCTGCCCGGCGTAGTGGATCACTTCGTCCTGCATCGGGAAGAACGTCTGCCCGGACGCGGCCGCCCCGAACAGCGAGGGCAGCAGCGGCGGCACCGAGCCGCCCTTGGGCAGGTTCAGGTGGTGCAGCACGGCCAGCACGCCCTCGGCCCGTTCGGCGTCGTACGTGTCGATGAGCTCCACCCGGCCGCTGGGGATGCGTGAGGTGACCAGCACGGCGTGCGCCAGGCCGGGCAGCGCGATCTCGGCCGAGTAGCGGCCCGCGCCGGTGACCTTCGCGTGCCCGTCGACCCGGTCCAGCGGACGTCCGATCGCGGTGGTCATGACGCTGCTCCTCGCGCGGTGAGGGTCTCCAGCGCCCGGATCATCGTGCGCTGCGCCAGCTCGATCTTGAAGGCGTTCATCGGCTGCGGCACCGCGTCGGCCATCTCCGCGGCCGCCGCCCGCGCGAACGTCTCCCGCGTCGCGGGCGCGCCGCGCAGCACGTGTTCGGCCTTGCGGGCCCGCCACGGCTTGGTGGCCACGCCGCCCAGCGCCAGCCGCACCTCGGCGATCACGCCGTCTTCGACCGTGAGCGCGCAGGCCGCCGAGGCGAGCGCGAACTCGTACGACTCCCGGTCGCGCACCTTCAGGTAGAGCGAGTTGCGGGCCGCCGGCAGCGCCGGGACCTCGATCGCGGTGATCAGGTCGCCGTGGTTGAGCGGATGTTCGCGCTCGGGGGTGTCCCCGGGCAGCAGGAAGAAGTCGTCGATCGCGACGGCGTGGTGACCGGCGGAGTTCTGCACGTGGATCATCGCGTCGAGCGCGACCAGCGCCACCGCCGCGTCCGACGGATGCGTGGCGATGCAGTGCGGGCTGGTGCCCAGCACGGCGTGCCCCCGGTTGACCCCCGACAGCGCGCCGCACCCGGTGCCCGGCTCGCGCTTGTTGCAGCTCGCCTCCGCGTCCCGGAAGTACGAGCAGCGCACCCGCTGCAGCATGTTGCCGCCCATCGAGGCCATGTTGCGCAGCTGCGCGGACGCGCCCAGCAGCAGCGCCTCGGACAGCACGGGGAAGCGGTCGACGACGACCGGGGCGAGCGCGACGTCGTTCATCCGGGCCAGGCCGCCGATGCGCACCGCGCCGTCCGGCTGCACCTCGATGTGGTCGATCGGCAGGGCGTTGATGTCGACCAGGCGCTGCGACGGCTCGGCGTAGATGCGCAACATGTCGATCTTCGTGGTGCCGCCGGCCAGGTACGCGCTGGTCGGGTCGGCGGCGACGGTGGCGATGGCGGTGGCCACGTCGGTGACACGGGAGTAGCTAACCGGCCGCACTGCGGACACCTCCGACACCGTCGCGCACGTCCCGGATCGCGGTGCGGATGTTCGGGTACGCGGCACAGCGGCAGATGTTGCCGCTCATCCACTCGCCGATCTCCGCGTCGGAGCCGGCGTGCCCCTCATCCAGCAGCGCCACCGCCGACATGATCTGCCCGGGGGTGCAGTAGCCGCACTGGAACGCGTCCTCGGACAGGAACGCCTTCTGCATCGGATGCAGGCTGCCGTTCTCGGCCATGCCCTCGATGGTCGTGATCTCGCGGCCCTCGCAGGCGATGGCCAGGGTCAGGCAGGCCACCACGCGCCGCTTGTCGATCCACACCGTGCACGCGCCGCAGGCGCCCTGGTTGCAGCCCTTCTTCGCGCCGGTGAGGTTCATGTGGTCGCGCAGGCAGTCCAGCAGGCTGACCCGGGGTTCGATGCGCACCACGTGCGTGGCCCCGTTGACGTTGAGCACCACGTCGACCGGACCTGGTCCCTGCACGGCGTCCGGCAACTGGGAAGCCACCATCGCTCCTCCTCTTCCCGTTCCCGCACTTCAGGTCACGCTATAGCAGCTGGGCGGGCACCTCGGGGTGAATGGCGATAGTCGGCGGACCTGCGAAGACGCTCCGGGAAAGCGGACATTCTGCCTGCACGGGAGGCTCCGGCGGGCGAGGATCGGCACATGACGGTGACAGAGCGACCGGGCGCCGGGCACACCGCCGGTGTGACGCATCTGCGGGACGACGATCTGAGCAGGCTCGACGCCTGGTGGCGGGCGGCCAACTACCTGACCGTGGGTCAGATCTACCTGATGGCCAACCCGCTGCTGCGCGAGCCGCTGCGGGCAGACCACATCAAACCTCGGCTGCTGGGCCACTGGGGGACCAGCCCGGGTCTGAACATGCTGTGGGCGCACCTGAACCGGACCATCACCAACCGGGACCTCAACGCGATCTTCATCTGCGGTCCGGGCCACGGCGGCCCGGCGATCGTGGCGAACACCTGGCTGGAGGGCACCTACAGCGAGCTGTATCCGAGTGTGGACCGCAGCGAGTTCGGGATGGCACGGCTGTTCCGCCAGTTCTCCTTCCCGGGCGGCATCCCCAGCCACGTGGCCGCCGAGGTGCCGGGTTCGATCCACGAGGGCGGCGAGCTGGGCTACTCGCTGATGCACGCGTACGGCGCGGCGCTGGACAACCCCGGGCTGCTGGTGGCCTGCGTGATCGGCGACGGGGAGGCGGAGACCGGGCCGCTGGCGTGCAGCTGGCTGGCGAACACGTTCATCAACCCGGTCACCGACGGTGCGGTGCTGCCGATCCTGCACCTCAACGGCTACAAGATCGCCAACCCGACGGTGCTGGCCCGGATCCCCGAGGCCGACCTGATGTCGATGCTGCACGGGTACGGCTACCACCCGATCCTGGTGTCGGGCAGCGACCCGGTGCGGGTGCACCACGAGCTGGCGTACGCCCTCGACCTGGCCCTGGACGAGATCGCCGCGATCCAGTCGCACGCCCGGCAGGGCGCCGACGGCGAACGCCCGCGCTGGCCGATGATCGTGCTGCGCACCCCGAAGGGCTGGACCGGCCCGAAGGTCGTCGACGGCGTGCCGATCGAGGGCACCTTCCGGGCGCACCAGGTGCCGCTGGCCCACGTCCGGGACAACCCCGAGCACCTGGCCGAGCTGGAGCAGTGGATGCGCTCGTACCGCCCGGAGGAGCTGTTCGACGCCACCGGCGCGCCGATGGGCTTCCTCGCGCCGCTGGCGCCGCGCGGCTCGCGGCGGATGAGCGCGAACCCGCACACCAACGGCGGCCTGCTGCTGCGCGACCTGGTCCTGCCAGACATCCGCGGATACGCCGTCGACGTGCCCCAGCCCGGCACCCCGCCGGCGGAGGCGACCCGGGTGCTGGGCGTCTGGCTGCGCGACGTGATCCGCTCCAACCCGGACCGGTTCCGGCTCTTCGGCCCGGACGAGGTGAACTCGAACCGGCTCGGCGCGGTGTTCGAGGTGACCGACCGCGAGTTCGACGCGCGGATCTTCGCCGGGGACGACCACCTCGCGCCCACCGGCCGGGTCATCGAGGTGCTGTCGGAGCACCTGTGCGAGGGCCTGCTGGAGGGCTACCTGCTCACCGGCCGGCACGGCCTGCTGACCAGCTACGAGGCGTTCATCCACGTGATCGACTCGATGGTCAACCAGCACGCCAAGTGGCTGAAGGTGACCCGGGGCATCGAGTGGCGGCGGCCCATCGCGTCGCTGACCTACCTGCTGTCCAGCCACGTGTGGCGGCAGGACCACAACGGCTTCTCGCACCAGGACCCGGGCTTCATCGACCACATGGTCAACAAGAAGGCCGAGATCACCCGGATCTACCTGCCGCCGGACGCGAACACGCTGCTGTCCACGATGGACCACTGCCTGCGCAGCCGGGATTACGTCAACGTGGTGGTGGCCGGCAAGCAGCCGCAGGCGTCCTGGCTGAACATGACCGACGCGGCCCTGCACTGCCGGCGCGGGCTGGGCATCTGGGCCTGGGCCGGCAACGACGCCGGCGGTGTCCCGGACGTGGTGATGGCGTGCGCCGGCGACGTGCCGACGCTGGAGACCCTGGCCGCGGTCGACCTGCTGCAGCGCTACCTGCCCGCGCTGCGGGTGCGTGTGGTCAACGTGGTCGACCTGATGCGGCTGCAGCCCGACACCGAGCACCCGCACGGCCTGCCCGACCCGCAGTTCGACGCCATCTTCACCACCGACCGGCCGGTCATCTTCGCCTACCACGGCTACCCGAGCCTGATCCACCGGCTCACCTACCGCCGCACCAACCACGCCAACATGCACGTGCGCGGATACAAGGAGGAAGGCACCACGACCACGCCGTTCGACATGGTGATGCTCAACGACCTGGACCGGTTCCGGCTCGTCATCGACGTCATCGACCGGGTGCCGGGGCTCGGCGTGACCGCGGCCGGGCTGCGCCAGTACATGACCGACTCGCGCCAGCGCGCCCGCGACTACACCCGCGCCTACGGCCAGGACGCCCCCGACATCACCGACTGGACCTGGCCGGGGCGGGGCGGGGCATGAACAGTCTGGACGCCGGCGCCGGACCGGCGATGAACACCGAGGACGGCGGCGCCCACCCGATCGTGGTGGGGGCCGACGGCTCGGCGTCGTCGCTGGCCGCGGTGCGTATCGCCACCAGGGAGGCGGCCTGGCGGCACCTGCCACTGCGGATCGTGCACGCCTTCATCTGGCCGCTGATGCACGTCACGATGGGGCCGTCCGAGGCGGGCCCCGGGGAGGGCGGGCTGCGCCACGACGCCGAGCGGACCCTCGCCGAGGCGGCCGCGGTGGCCAGGGAGACCGACCCGTCCGTGTCCGTGCTCACCGACCTGATGACCGGTGCGCCGTCGCCGGTGCTGCTGCGCGCGGCCCGCGACGCCGAGCTGCTCGTCATCGGCGACCGCGGCCTCGGCGGGTTCACCGGCCTGCTGGTCGGTTCCGTGGCGGTGCAGTGCACCTCGCACGGGCGCACCCCGGTCCTGGTCGTGCGGGGCGAAGAGCGCTCGACCGGGCCCGTGGTCGTCGGCGCGGACGGCTCGTCGGACTCCGTGCCGACGATCGAGGCCGCGTTCGTCGAGGCCGAGATGCGCAAGGCGGAGCTGACCGCGGTGCACAGCTGGACCCGCGCCGGCGGCCATGCCCACGGCGAGCACCACGACCACAAACACGACAGCGCCACCGTCGCGGAGGAGGAGGGCCACCTGCTGGAACAGGCACTGGCCCAGGTCCGCAAGGACCACCCCGACGTGCGCACCCGCGAGCACCTGGTGCGCGGCCGGCCCGCGAAGGTGCTGATCGAGCTGAGCAAGCAGGCTCAGCTGGTGGTCGTCGGGGCGCACGGGCGCGGCGGGCTGACCGGGCTGCTGCTCGGCTCGGTCAGCCACCAGGTGCTGCACCACGCGTACTGCCCGGTGCTCGTGGTTCCCCGCGCGACCGGGTGAGCCGCCGCTACGCCCTCGCCTCGGCGGTCGCCTCCGAGTCCGGCTCGCCCGGCCGACGGTGGCGGCCCTCGGGCGTCAGGATGAAGGCCGTGTCGAACGGCCGTCCACCGATGCGCGCGGCGAGCAGCGTCGGCTCGGGGTACGCCGTCTGCAGTTCCGGCCCGGTGATCTCGTTCCAGAGGTGCAGGCAGACGAGTGGCTGGCCGGGCCCCGCGGCGTAGATCAAAGTCTTCGGCCAGTGGGGGTTCGTTCCGCCGAACACCACGGACGGCACACCGAACGCCGCCGTCACGTCGGACATGGTCCGGTCGGCCGTGCACCAGCCGGGCAGCCGGGCGAGCAGCTCGCCGTGCTCGGCCGCGCTCAACAGGCGGTCGATGTCCAGCCAGCCGACGCGGTGGGCGAACTCGGCGTACACCGACGTCATGGCCGTGTCGGGCCTGGGATGTTCCGGAAACACCTGCTCGACCGCGCCGAGCACGCCCGTGGGCAGCGACATCCAGCGCGCGCGCAGGTCCTCACGTTCGCGGTGCAGCTCGGCGTCGACGCCGTCGGCGTATGCCAGCGCGTCGAGCAGCACGTACAGCGTCGCCTCGCCCCCGTACATGCCAGGCCGGCGCAGTGCCTGGTTCACCTGGCCGTGCAGGTACTGGCGGATCGCTTCGGCGGACCTGGTCATGATCCGACTCGATCACATGCCAGCGGCGGTCCTCGCGGCGGGGTGATCAGCGCGGCACGTGGGCGGCGACCGCCGGGAGCATGTAGGACCGGCCACCCGCCCGGGCACCTCCGTCGTGGTAGGACCGCCCGACCGTAGCCGATCGCGGCCGGGCGTCGGTGGCGGGGTTTCGCGGCGGTGCGCCATGAGGTACAAGTGACCATGGCCGACAGACCACGATGGATTCCGCAGGCGCCCGGTGTGGTGACGCTGCGCGCCTATGACCGCACCTGGCTGCGCGGGGACGTGCTCGCCGGAGCGACGGTCGCGGCCTACCTGATTCCGCAGGTGATGGCGTACTCCGGCCTGGCCGGCCTGCCGCCCGTCGCGGGACTCTGGGCGGCCCTGCCCGCGCTGGCGCTGTACGCCCTGCTCGGCTCGTCGCGGCAGCTGTCGGTCGGGCCTGAGTCGACCACCGCCCTGATGACCGCGACCGTCATCGGGCCGCTGGCTGCGGGCGACCCCGGCCGGTACGCCGCGCTGGCGGCCGGGCTGGCCGTCATCGTCGGCCTGCTGTGCCTGGTCTGCTGGGCGATCCGGCTCGGTTTCGTGGCCGACCTGCTGTCCAAGCCGATCCTCGTCGGCTACATGGCAGGCGTCGCCATCATCATGATCATCGGTCAGCTGGAGCGGCTGACCGGTGTCCCGGTCGACGGCGGCACCCTGCTCGGCGAGGTCTGGGCGTTCGTCAAGGGCATGGGCCAGATCCACCTGGGCACGATCGTGCTCGGCGCGCTCGTGCTGGCCTTCCTCTACCTGGTGCAGCGGCAGTTCCCGAGGCTGCCCGGCCCGCTGCTGGCCGTGCTGCTGGCCACCGCGGCGACCGCGCTGTTCGGCCTGCAGGACTACGGCATCGAGACGATCGGCAAGATCCCCTCGGGGTTGCCGCCGTTCGCGCTGCCGGACCTGACCGACTTCGCGGACCTGCTGCTGCCCGCGGTCGGCGTGATGCTGGTCGGCTACACCGACAACATGCTGACCGCCCGCGCGTTCGCCGCCCGCCACCGGCAGGAGGTCGACGCCGACCAGGAGCTGCTCGCGCTCGGCGTGGCCAACCTGGGGTCGGGCGTGCTGCGCGGCTTCCCGGTCAGCAGCAGCGGCAGCCGCACCGCGCTGGCCGACGCCGCGGGCGCGCGCAGCCAGGTCTACTCGCTGACGGCGCTGGTGCTGGTGATCTGCACGCTGCTGTTCGCCAGCCCGGTCCTGTCGGCGTTCCCGACCGCCGCCCTGGGCGCGATCATCGTGTACGCCGCGCTGCGCCTGATCGACCTGCCCGGCTTCCGCAAGCTGGCCTCGTTCCGGCGCAGCGAGCTGCTGCTGGCGCTGGCCGCGTTCGCCGGGGTACTGCTGTTCGACATCCTCTACGGCGTGCTGGCCGCGGTGGCGCTGTCGGTCGCCGAGATGCTGGCCCGGGTCGCCCGGCCGCATGACGCGGTGCTGGGCATCGTGCCGGGCGTGGCCGGTATGCACGACATCGAGGACTACCCGCAGGCCCGCACCGTGCCCGGCCTGATGATCTACCGATACGACTCGCCACTGTTCTTCGCCAACGCTCAGGACCTGCGGCGGCGGGCCCTGGCCGCGGTCGGCGCGGCGCCGGACGTGAAGTGGTTCGTGCTCAACGCCGAGGCGATCGTCGAGGTCGACATCACCGCTATGGAGGCCGTCGAAGAGCTGCGCAACGAGCTGACCCAGCGCGGCGTCGTCTTCGGCATGGCCCACGTCAAACAGGAACTGATGGACGAAATGGTGTCATTCGGGCTCGCGGAGGCGGTCGGCCGCGACCGGATCTTCCACACCCTGCCCACCGCCGTGGCCGCGTACCGCGCCGAACACCCGCAAACCTCCGTCTGAGTCGCGGAAGTCCTGGTCACGGCGGGCCCAACGGGACGACCATGGTGGGGGAGGGTGCCACCATGTTCCAGAACCGCACGGACGCCGGGCACCGCCTGGCGCAGCGCCTGACCTGGCTCCACGACGCCGACGTCGTCGTGCTCGGGCTGCCTCGCGGCGGTGTCGTCGTCGCGGTGGAGGTCGCCCGCGCCCTGAGCGCCCCGCTCGACGTGCTCGTGGTGCGCAAACTCGGCGTGCCGTTCCAACCCGAGGTGGCCATGGGCGCGATCGGGGAGGAGGGCGTCCGGGTGCTCAACCCGGGCGTGCTGGACGCCGCCGGAATCACGCCGGCGGCTCTCGACCGCGTGGAGCAGGCCGAACGGGTCGAGCTGGAACGGCGGGTGCAGCGCTTCCGGCACGGCCGCGACGCCGAGTCGCTCGCCGAGCGCACGGTCGTGATCGTCGACGACGGCGTCGCCACCGGTGCCACCGCCCGCGCCGCCTGCGAAATCGCCCGCGCCCGGGGCGCGTCCCGGGTGGTGCTGGCGGTGCCGGTGGCCGCCCCGGACACCGCCGCCGAGCTGGGCTCCGTCGCCGACGAGGTGGTCTGCCTGGAGACCCCCGAGCTCTTCATGGCCGTCGGTGAGCGCTACGCCGACTTCCGGCAGACCTCGGACGAGGAGGTCGTGGCGCTGCTGGAGGGCTCCGCGCACATCCTGGAAGGGAGGCACCCGCAATGACCGCGATCAAGCGCTGGAACATCGAGGTGTTCGTCGGCGAGGACGAAGGCCGCACGTATGCCGAGGCCCGGCTGCAGGACGACGAGATCGGCGACCGGCTGATCGGCGTCGGGCGGGCGAAGCTCAACCCGGACGACGAGGACGTCCCCGAGATCGGCGACGAGCTCGCCGTGGCGCGGGCGCTCTCCGACCTCGGCCACCGCCTGCTGGTCGTCGCCGCCGGCGACATCCAGCGCGCGACCAGGGAGAAGGTACGGCTCACACACTGACATGTCGTGGCGCGTTAGCGCCGTCCGGTCGAGGGGTAGGGGGCGCGGCATGACGAACTTCCGGATCGTGGTCGGGGTCGACGGTTCCGAGGGCGGTCGGCGCGCGCTGCGCTGGGCGGTGCACGAGGCGGCCGGCCGTGGCGGCACCGTGCAGGCCGTGGCCGCCTGGCGATGGGACGAGACCGACGACGACGTCATCGGTTCGGCCGCGCACGAGGTCACCAGCGCCATGCTCGACCGGGAACTGGGCGCGCTGCCGTCCTTCCAGCGCGAGGGGGTCGCGATCGCGGGCGAGGTGGTCGAGGGCCGGGCCGCCGACGTGCTCGCCGCCGCGGCCGCCGATGCCGACCTGCTGGTGCTCGGCAGCCACGGGACCAGTCGGCTGATGCACACCGTGCTCGGCTCGGTCAGTGAGGAGTGCATCGGCAAGGCCAACTGCCCTGTCGTGGTCGTGCCGGTCGGCCACGAACTTCCCCACGCCGCCGAGCTGGCCATCCCCGACCCGGCCGCCTGACGCGGGGCCGCGCCCGCCCAGCCGAACCGCCGGGCGAATCCTGCGCCTCCTTTCACCCGTCTGCCGGGCACGTCGGGCGATCTTTCGCACTGCGAGTGCGCAGATGTGTCGGAGGGGGCGGGCAGGATGCCGGTTATGGACAAACCGGAGATCGTGAGCGCCGAGCAGTGGCAGCAGGTCCGTGACGACCTGCTCAAGGCGGAGAAGGAGCTGACCCGCGCGCAGGACGCGCTGGCCGCTCGGCGTCGCCGCCTGCCGATGATGAAGTTCGGCGAGTACACCTTCGACACGCCCGACGGGCCGAGGAGCCTGCTCGACCTGTTCGACGGCCGCGGTGAGCTGGTCGTGTACCAGTTCATGGACCGCGGGCCGAAGCACTACTGCCCCGGCTGCACCTGGTTCACCGACAACGTGCCGGTGCACGCGCTGCCGCTGCTGGCCGACCGCGGCATCACCTGGATGACGGTGTCCGACATGCCGCTGGCGCAGATCGAGGCCTACAAGGCCGAGCGCGGCTGGACGCTGCCGTTCGTGTCGTCGCACGGCACGCCGTTCTCCGACGACTGCGGCGCGGGCGGGGGCTTCATGCTCAGCGTGTTCCTGCGCGACGGCGACGACGTCTACCGCACCTACAACACCACCTCGCGCGGCGTGGACCGGCTCGTCTTCGCCAACAGCATCATGGACCTGGCCCCGTACGGCCGCATGCAGGACTGGGAGGACTCCCCGGACGGGTGGCCGCAGCACCCCACCTACGGCTGACCGTCGCAGGCCGAGACGGCCCGGGTGACGGGTTCCCGTCGCCTCGGGCCGTTCGCTCGGGCCGTGGCCGTTTCCACGGGGGTACGCGCAGGTGGAGTCGCCGATGACACAATAAGCCGGTGACATTCCCGGGCAAATCACCCGATCCTGCCGTGTGGTGCGCGTGTACGGGCTGATCGGCCTGGCGGTGGTCCTGATCGCCTGGGCGGCGGTGTCGGCGCGCGCGGCGCGGTTCAGCGTCACCGTCCCGATCGCGTTGCTGCTGGCCGGTCTGTTGCTGGCGGGCGGTGACGACCCGCCGGTCGACGTGGACGTGTTCTCGTCGGCGGTGCAGCACCTGCTCCAGCTGACGCTCGCCCTCATTCTGTTCACCGACGCCACCGAGATCAGCCTGCGACGGCTGTGGTCGGCCGGCCGGCTGCCGCTGCGACTGCTTCTCGTAGGCTTCCCGCTGACCGTGGCAGCCGGCCTGGTGACCGGCATGGCGCTGTTCCCGCACGCGAGCGTATGGGTGATCGCCCTGGTCGCAGCGGCACTGACCGCCACGGACGCGAGCCTGGCATCCGTGCTCGTGCGCGATGAGCGCATCCCGCACGACCTGCGGACCGCGGTGACCGTCGAGAGCGGCCTCAACGACGGCCTGGCCGCCCCGCTGGTGTTGTTCTTCGCCGCGGCGGCCGCGGCCGTGGGCACGGAGCGCAGCTCCGGCCTGGTGCTCGTCCACACGATCACCGAGTTGGTGATCGCGCTGGTCGTGGGCGTGGCCGCGGGTGCGGGCGCAGGTCTGCTGCTCCGCTGGGCACGCCGCCGGGGGTGGAGCGCGGCGCGGTCGGAGCGCCTGGCCTACCTGGCGATCGGGGTGCTGGTCTTCGAGGCGACCCATGTGCTGCACGGCAACGGCATCGTCGCGGCGTTCGTCGCGGGCCTGGCCGTCCGGGCGGTCGACCGGGACCTGCCCGAGCGGCACCTGCAGACCTCGCACGACGTGGTCGCTCTGCTGTCGGCGGGTGTCTGGTTCGCCTTCGGCTCGCTGATCCCGCACGCGCTGGCCGACCTCGCGAACTGGCGCGTCCTGCTGTACGCCGTGCTGAGTCTCACGGTCGTGCGGATGCTGCCGGTCGCGCTGAGCCTGATCGGGCTGCGCCGCTACCCGCGGGAGGTGTGGCTGCTGTCCTGGCTCGGCCCGCGCGGCCTGCCCAGCGTGATCTTCGCGCTGATCGGCGTGCAGCAGCTCACCGGCGTGCCGGCGCAACTGGCAGTCAGTCTCATCATGTCGACGGTCCTGCTCAGTGTGCTGGCCCATGGGCTGTCGGCGATCCCGATCGCCGAGCGGTGGAGCGGCCCGGGAGGGACGACCAGTGACCCGGGCCCGGTGATCCGGGCCCCGGACCCGACGGCCTAGGCCGCCAGGTTCTCCGCCGTCGTGGGCGTCTGCTCGAGTCGGGACGGTGCGGTCTGCCGCTCGCGGTGGCGGATGACGGCCTTGACGACTTCCTCGACGACCAGCAGGGTCAGCGCGATCCCGATGGCGGTGCACCACAGCCGCAGGCTGAGGCTCGTGGTGCCGAAGATGCGCTCCAGTGGATCGAGCAGGGTCACCGCGATGATCCCGAGCAGGGCGATGCCGTAGCGGCGCAGCTGCGCCCGCCCCGGGATGGCGGACCGGTCGAAGATCGTGCCGTGCTGGTCGCGCGACAGCAGCCCGGCCACCAGGTGGAACAGCGACAGCGTGGTCAGCAGCATGGTGGCGCCGAAGACCGGTCCGCCGTGCGAATGCCCGATCTGGTACGCCCACAGCGATCCGACCGTCATCACGAAGCCCTGCACGCACAGCCGCACCCAGTCGGCCGCGGACAGCACCGGTGTGCCCACCGGCCGGGGCGGTCGCCGCATCAGGCCGGCGGTCGGCTCGTCGAATCCCAGCGCGATCGCGATCGGGATGTCGATCACCATGTTGATCCACAGGATCTGCAGCGGGTTGAGCGGCGTGCCCGCGGCGATGTTCAGCAGGCCCGCGCCGATGAAGATCGCGATGTAGGCGACCAGGGTCGACATCTGGAACCGCAGGTACTTGAGCA
Organism: Catellatospora sichuanensis; assembly: GCF_007483665.1. Lineage (GTDB taxonomy): Bacteria > Actinomycetota > Actinomycetes > Mycobacteriales > Micromonosporaceae > Catellatospora > Catellatospora sichuanensis. The sequence continues at coordinate 127,981 of NZ_ML660188.1, read as the reverse complement.
GGTTGTCGTAGAGGCCGCGGCCGTACTCGACGGCCTTGACGATGGTGGCGAAGTTGTCGTCGGTGAGGATCATGACAGCGGCCTCTTTGGAGACCTCCGTGCCGGTGATGCCCATGGCCACGCCGATGTCGGCGGCCTTGAGCGCCGGGGCGTCGTTGACGCCGTCGCCGGTCATGGAGACCACGTTGCCGCTGGTCTTGAGCAGCCGGACCAGCCGTAGCTTGTCCTCGGGCGCGACCCGGGCGATCACCCCGAGCTGCGGCAGCTGCGCCAGCAGTTCCTCGTCGCTCATCGCCGCGAACTCGGTACCGGTGACGGCACGGCCCTCGATGCCCAGCTCCCTGGCGATGGCCGCGGCGGTGGTCGCGTGGTCACCCGTGATCATCCGGACCCGGATGCCGGCGCTGCGGCACTCGGCGATGGCCGCCTTCGCCTCGGGCCGCGGCGGGTCCACGATGCCGACCATGGCCAGCAGCGTGAGGTCGCGGACCTGCCCGATGAGGTCGCCGGACGGGTCGAAGGACGCCGGGTCGAAGTCGCGCCGGGCGACCACCATGACCCGCTCGCCGGCCGCCGCGATGCGGTCGTTGGCCTCACTGGCCAGATGTCGGTTGGCGTCGGTGACCGCCACGACGGTCCCGTCCGGGCTCCGGTACGACGTGGCGCGGGCGATCAGCACGTCCGGCGCGCCCTTGACGAAGCAGCGGACCACCGGCTGTCCGCCGTCCCCGGCCATCCGGTGGAACGTGGCCATGAACTTGTAATCGGAGTCGAACGGCACCTCGGCGATGCGGGGGTAGGCGCGGCGGGTCTCGTCGAGGTCCAGCCCGCCCTTGGCGGCCAGCACGATCAGCGCACCCTCGGTCGGGTCGCCGATCAGGTTGTCGCCGTCGAGCACGGCGTCCGCGCACAGCGCCATGGGCAGCAGGTACGGGTCCAGGTCGAAGCGCTCGCCGCCGACGTGCTTGATTTCGCCCTCGGTGCGGTAGCCCTCGCCGGTGACGGTGAACCTGTTCTGTCCGGGGATGGCCAGCTCGCGCGCGGTCATCTTGTTGAGGGTGAGGGTGCCGGTCTTGTCGGAGCAGATCACCGAGGTCGAGCCGAGGGTCTCCACGGCGGGCAGCCGTTTGATGATCGCGTGGCGGCGGGCGATCTCGCGGGTGCCGATGGACAGCAGCGCGGTGACGACCGCGGGCAGGCCGGTCGGGATGGCCGCCACGGCCAGCGCGACGCCGGTGATGAACAGGGTGTCGAAGGACTCGCCCCGGGCCAGGCCGATGAGCACGACCAGGGCCAGGGCGATGCCCGCGATCGTGGCGATGATCTTCGACAGGCTGTCGAGCTGCTTCTGCAGCGGCGTCTTGTCCTGCTCGGTGCCGGCGAGCAGGTGGGCGATGTGGCCGATCTCGGTGCCCATCCCGGTGGCGGTCACGATCATCTCGCCGCGGCCGCGGGTGACCGAGGTGTTCATGTACGCCATGCAGACCCGGTCGCCCAGCGGCACGTCCTGCCCGGCGACGGGATCGGGGCTCTTGCCGACCGGCAGGCTCTCGCCGGTCAGTGCCGCCTCCTCGATCTCCAGCGTCGCCGCGACGCAGATCCGCCCGTCGGCGGGCACCCGGTTGCCCGCCTCCATGAGCACGACGTCGCCGGGCACCAGCTGTTCGGCGTCGACCTCGACGGCCTGGCCGTCGCGGCGCACCCGGGCCACCGTCTTGAGCATCTGGGCCAGGGCCCGCACACTTTCCTCGGCCTTGGCCTCCTGGCGCAGCCCGACCACCGCGTTGAACACGGTCAGTCCGGCCAGCACCAGGGTGGTGCCCCACTCGCGGGTGACCAGCTGGTTGACCACCGCCGCGGCGAGCAGCACGATCTGCATGAAGTCGCGGTACTGGCGCAGGAACGCCGCGACCGCCGACTCCTTCTTCGTCGCGGTCAGGCGGTTCGGCCCGTGCTCGCGTATCCGGTCGGCCGCCTGCGCCGCGGTGAGCCCGCGTTCCACAGTGACCCCCAACGACTCCGCCACCTCCGGGACCGTTTTGGCGTACCACCGGTCTGCTGCGGGCGCGGTCTTCTGATCACCGGTCACGGTGACTCGCTCTCTCACATGGGTGCACTCGCCGAACTCGGCACGTTCACCGGGCCGGGCCGGCGGTCAGCCGGCCAGGATCGCGGCCTTCTGCTGCTCGAACTCGGCGTCGGACAGCACACCCTGGGCCTTGAGATCGGCGAGCGTCTTCAGCTGCGCGAGCTTGGCGTCCATCCCGCCCCCGGCGGGTGCCTGCGGCGCGGCCTGCTGCTGATACGCCTGCTGCTGCGCCAGTTGCTGCTGGTACGCCTGCTGCTGCTGGTACGCGGCCTGATCGGCGTACGCCTGCTGCTGCGCCGCCTGCTCGTCCTCCTGGCTCGCCCATCGGCCGGCCTGCCGCCGCGACACGCGGTTGGACACCGCCGTCGCCGTGCCGGCCACGACCGCCGTGCGTGCGACCCCTCGAAGCAGTCCCATGGTCATCCCCCGTTTCGGTAACGTGCGCTAAGCGCCGGACTCCGCCGCGGCCAGCAGCGCCTGCACCGGGATCCGGCCACTGGCGACCATCTGCGCCCCGCCGCGCCGCCAAGCCCTGGCCAGCGGTGCCGCCCAGGTGTTCTCGTAGAGGATCAGCCCGGCCGAGTTGCCCGGCTCGATCGCGTTGGCCGCCTCGTTCAGGTCGTCCCGGTCGAGCAGCCCGGACGCCGCGCCCTGGAACACCGCGAACTCGCGTGCGCCCGTGGCGTCCATGTCCTCGACGGCCACGGCGGTGACCGTGCCGTCGGTGTCCTTGCGGATGAAGGCCAGGTCGAGGATGCGGATGACGCCGCGATCCACCAGGTCCAGCAGCAGCGGAATGCCCTCGCCGGTCATCCGGTTGCCCGGGAACTCGATCACCACGTAGTCGATCGGGCCCATTTCCTCGAACTCGCTCACGTCATCGGTCTGACTCATGCGGTATGCCTCCCAAGCAGCGTTGTGACCGCCCGCCCCGCGCCCGTGCCTGCATCGTAGGCACGGGCCGGGGTGCGGCAGGCGTGAATCGTCAAGGCGGCCAGCCGCCTCTCCTCGGCGGCCGCCCACCGCCGGAACACCGGCGTGCCCGGCTCCGTCGGTGCGATGGCGTGGGCGCCGGTCATGCCGCCACGCCGGACCTTGCCCGACGCTTCGCGCCCGTGCCGAGTTCGGGCCGCATCCGGCCCTGGCGGTCGGTGTGCAGCAGCCCGCGGCCGAAAGCGTCGACCCGCCCCCAGCGGCCGGGGATGCCCAGCAGCTCGATCTGCCCGATGCCCAACGGCAGCGCCGCGTCGACGACCAGGCTGTCCTCCAGCGGCTGCAGCCCCAGCATGGTCCGCAGCAGCAGCAGGGGAGCCCCCGTCGACCAGGCCTGCGGGCTGCACGCCGTCGGATACTGCACCGGGTATTTGGTGGCCTCTCGCGGGTAGCCGCCGAACGCCTCCGGCAGCCGGCCGTCGAAGTATTCGGCCGCGTCGAGGATGCCGGCCGCGATCTGCGCCGCCTCCTTCTTGAAGCCGTAGCGGCGCAGGCCCCAGGCGATGAAGGAGCAGTCGAACGGCCACACCGTGCCGACGTGGTAACCGATCGGGTTGTACCGCTTCTCGCCCACCGCCAGGGTGCGTACGCCCCACCCGGAGAACAGCCGGGGCCCCATCAGGTGGCGGGCCACCGCGCGGGCGCGTGACTGGGGCACGATGCCGCTCCACAGCAGGTGCCCGATGTTCGAGGTCAGCACGTCGACCTGCTTGCCCTCGGCGTCGAGGGCGAGCGCGTAGTACTCGCCGTCGGCGACCCAGTAGTCGCGGTTGAACCGGCGCTTGAGGTCTGCGGCCTGCTTCTCCAGCTTGTTCGCGTAGTCGGGGTCCTTCCACACCAGCCGGGCCAGGCGCGCCCCGCGCATCCGGGCGTCGTAGGCGTAGCCCTGTAGCTCGCAGGTGGCGCGCGGGAACCCGGGCAGACTGCCGTCGCGGTAGGAGATGGAGTCCCAGGAGTCCTTCCAGCACTGGTTCTCCAGGCCCGACTTCTCGTTGCGGCGCTGGTACCAGACGTAGCCGTTGCCGAGCAGGTCGGCGTACTCGTCGACCCAGCGCAGCGCGGCGCGGGCCTCCAGTTCCAGCTCGCGCACCAGGGCCCGGTCGCCGGTCCACCGCTCGTACTCGTCGAGCAGCACCACGAACAGCGCGGTGGCGTCGGCGTTGCCGTAGTACGGGCTGTGCGGCTGCTCCTGGAACGCCGCCGACTCGCCGTAGCGGATCTCGTGCAGGATCCGGCCCGGGTCCTCGTCGCGGAAGTCGTCGAACCGGCTGCCCTGGCGTGCCGCCAGCTCCCGTAGCGTGGTGGCGGCGAGCTCCGGCACGAACGGCAGTGACTGCAGGCTGGTGAAGATGCTGTCCCGGCCGAACATGGTCATGAACCAGGGCAGTCCCGCCGCGGGCAGGCTGCGGCCGGCCGAGGTCAGCGGGGAGAAGCGCAGCGCCGCGAGATCGATCAGGCTGCGCCGGTAGGTCTGCCGCAGCGGACCCCATTCGCACTCCAGCTTCGGCGCGCTCTCCAGCCAGCGGTCCAGGTCGTCGCCCATGTCCTCGGCCGCCTTGGGGCCGCCGAGCCGGGTGCGCCTGCCGTCGCGGCCGATCAGGATCGGCGTGACGTGCAGCTCGCACGTCCAGGGCTGTTGGGGTTCGACCCGGATCTTGTAGGTGAGGCCGTGCTTGTCCATCTTCGCGCGCGGTTCCGAAGTGATCTCCGTGGCGCGGTGGAAGGTGTCGCGACGGTAGCCGTAGACCAGCCGGTCCTTCTCCACGCTGTGGTACAGCTCGCCCTTCTTGCCTTCGTTGTTCTTGACGTCGAACAGGTCGGAGAAGTCGCTGCCCGCCTCCATGCGGATGGTCAGGTCGACGGCCTTCTCGCCGTGGTTGAGCACCGCCAGCCGCTCTTTGAAGCCGTCGGTGACCGTGCGCTGCCGCATCACGGACAGCTGTGCGTCGATGTACACGGTGCCGCCGCCGGGGGCGAGGAAGAACCTGGTCTCGAAGTACTGCAGGTCGTCGACGGACAGGGTGCCCAGCCGCTGGCCGTCGACGGTCAGCACCCAGGTCGACAGGAACCGGGTGTCCCAGGCGAACAGCCCGGACGGGTCGGTGCGGGACGCCTCGATGTCGCCCCGCTCGTCGCTGACGACGAAGGTGTTGCCGTTGAGGATGCGCACCTGTTCAGCCACGGCCGACCGCCGAAGGGTGGGTGCTGCGCTGCGGGCCGCTGAAGACGCGCTGGAACAGCAGCAGCAGCTCCGGGTCGCCGCCGGCCTCGAGCGCGCCGCGCAGCAGCGCCGCGAAGGCGTTGTCCTTGCCGGTGACGATGTGCTCGAACACGTCGGTGTCGGCCTGGACCGAGCAGTCGGCCTTCTGGTTGCGCCGCGACACCGAGAACGTGCCGTGATCGATCGTGACGAACCAGCGCTGGACCTTGCCCTTCTCGCCGATTTCGAACCGGATGCTGCCTGAGCTGCGCCGTAGTAACGGTTCCTCGCCACGTTGGGCGAGATCGGCGAAGAACTGGTCGGTCGCCGTGGGCATGTGCACCAACTCCTTGAGAGGGGCGGGTCCCGGGGCGCGGCGGAGAGCGAAGGCCGCCACGGTCTCATCAGGTCGCGGTGGACCGCGCGGACCCGTCGGTATGTGTTCTGAGCGTATCCGCGACGCACCTTTCGGGAGGATTTATCGCATATTCAGCTTCGGCTGGGCTGTCACGTCCGCGGGCGGACGGCGGTTGCGCTGGGTCCAGGTGTAGGCGAGGGCAGCCAGCGCCACCAGGGCCAACAGCAGCAGTCCGATGGTGTAGCGGCCGGTGGCTCCGTAGACGGCGCCCATGACCAGCGGTGGCACGAACCCTCCCAGCCCGCCCATCGCGCCGACGATGCCGGTCACCGCGCCCACTTTCGGCCGCGGCACCACCTGCGCGAGCAGGGCGAACACCGCACCCGCACCCGCGCCCAGCATGGCCGCCATGATCAGGAACGTGATCGTCGCCCACGGATACAGCGGCGGCGCGAAGGACTGCCAGGCCGCCATCACCGCCAGCACGGCCAGGCAGACGGCCAGCACCTTGGCGGCCCCGACCCGGTCGGACAGCCAGCCGCCGGGCGGCCGGAACACCACCGCGACCAGGGTGAACCCGGCGGCCTTGAGGGCGGCGTCGCCCTGCTCCAGGCCGTACTGGCTCTGCAGGTAGGTGACCAGGTAGACGGCGAACGACACGTACCCGCCGAAGGTGACCGCGTACAGCGCGGACAGCGGCCAGGTCATGGGCTGGCGGGCGGCCTCGGTGAAACGGTGCGCGAACGGCTCGGTGGGCACGGTGCGGCCGGGCGGCTCACGTAGCACCAGCCAGGCCACCACGCCGTAGACGGCGAGCACCACCGCGCACAGGTAGAACTGGGCGTTGGGCCCGATCTCGCGCATCGGTTTGGTCAGCAGTGCGGCGATGGCCGTGCCGCCCATGCCCATGCCGATGACGCCGAGCGCCACGCCGCGTTTCGACGGCGGGAACCAGCCGTTGCCGTGCGGGATCGCCGCCGCGAACGGCGTGCCGCCGATGCCGAGGAAGAACCCGACCACCAGCATCGCCGCGTACGAGCCGCCGGCCACGGTCAGCGCGAGCACGGGCAGGATGGTCAGGAACGCGATCGCGGGCAGCATGACGCGTGCGCCGAGCACGTCGGTCAGCGCGCCGACCGGGATCCGGCCCAGCGAGCCGACCAGCACCGGCACCGCGACCAGGATGGACTGCTGCACCGACGACAGCCCGAGCTGCTCTTTGTAGACGGAGGACAGCGGCGAGATCAGGCCCCATGCCCACGCGGTGAGCAGGAAGCCCAGCGCGGCGAGCACGAGGTTCACGTAGGCCCCCCGTGGCACCCGCTCCGCCGGGGCCGGGGCGCTCACCGGTCGCGCCGTTCGCCCAGCCGCCACGCCCACAGGGCGACGAGGAACGAGGCCACCCCGAACGCGGCAGCCCACCAGGCCACCGTGGTGCGGCCCATCATCCAGGCGTTGAGCCCGACCCCGATCGCCCAGAGCTGGCCGACCAGGATGGACAGCACCAGCGCCAGCCGCCCGGACAGCATCGAGGAGCGTTCGGGGTCGGTCTCGCCACCGGCGCCTGGTCCCGGTCCGGTGCTGCGTACGCGCGGGTCGGCGTACCCGCTGGTGGATTTGATCTGCGGATATCGCCCCTCGGTCATGCCTGCCCCTCCTCGCCGGACCGCAGGGTGCCTACGGCCCAGATGCCGTCGTCGCGCTCCTCCAGCAGCACCCGGGGCAACGGCCGCGGCGGCGGCCCGGCGGTGACCGCGCCGGTGCGGGGGTCGAACACGCCCTCGTGACAGGGGCAGTACAGCTCGCCCTGCTCGCCGCGGTCGGCCCGCCAGAGCACGCCGCAGGCCAGGTGTGTGCAGATCGACGAGTACGCGACCAGCGTCCCGTCGGCCATCCGCAGCGCCACGGCCCGGTCCTCCCCACCGGGGTAGCTGAACGCCACCGACTCGCCCGGCGGCAGCTGCTCGGCGACCAGCATCGGCGGGGCGGCTCCTTCGCCGTGCCGGTGGAAGAGCCCGGAGGCCACCGCCACCCCGCCCACCGCCAGCCCACCGGACATGGTGACCGCCAGGCGCAGGTAGTCGCGTCGGCTGGTCAGCGAGTCCGCCGCGATGCGCTCCCGCAGCGCCGCGACCTCCTGCTCGGTGTGCGGGACGCGCTCGTCCACACTCATAGCGGTTCCCCCAGCACGTTGTCCGCCGACGGCTCCAGGTGCCCGGCCGGTTGCGGGCTGCCGGTCACGTGGGCGTGCTCGCCCGCCCCGCCGGGCAGCGGCTCGTCCACCGGCCGTCCCCTGGGGACCACCATCGCCACGCCGGTGGAGATGATCGAGCCGTCGAAGTCGAACGTGCTGGCGACCTCGACGCCGGGCCGCTCGGTGCGCAGTTCTTCGAGGGTGCCGTAGAAGATGGATCCGGTAGGGCAGACGGTGGCGCACATCGGGGCCAGCCCGTACGACGTGCGGTCGTAGCACAGGTTGCACTTGAACTGCAGCTTCGCCGCAAGGTCGATCTTCGGCACGCCCATCGGGCAGGCGTTGACGCAGTTGCCGCAGCCGATGCAGCGGCTCTTGTCCGCGTCGTGCACCACCCCGTCCGGGGTGACCAGGATGGCCTCGGCCGGGCACACCTGCGCGCACGGCGCGACCGGGTCCTCGCAGTGCATGCAGACGGTCGGGCTGGACGCGACGCTGCCGCCCTGGTCCAGGTAGTCCAGGTGGATCATCGACTTGCCGCGGTGCGAGTCGCACTCCCGGCACGCCGACACGCACGCCTGGCAGCCGATGCAGCGGCCCGGGTCGATCACGATGGTGCGTCCCATCATGGCTGCGACGTGCCCCTTCCCTGCGACGAGGTCGGTGGCAGCGGCTCGCCGCGCGAGCGCTGGGTGTCGGCGTACGGCTCGCGCCCCGGCGGCATCGGCGGCGCGGGCACCGGCGTGACCGCTGCGGCCGGCTCGATCCGGCAGGCGCACACCTTGTACTCGGGGATCTTCGAGCGGGGGTCCAGCGCGTCGATGGTCAGCTCGTTGGCCGCCACCGGATACGGCCAGTGGTACGGCACGAACACCGTGTCGGGCCGGATCGCCTCGGTGACCAGCGCCGGGAACGTCGCCGCGCCGCGCCGGGTGACCACGGTGACCGCGTCGCCGTTGCCGAAGCCGTGCGACGGGTGCACCTCCACCCATGGCCGCGGCGTCTGCTCCACCAGCCCGCCGAGCCGCCGGGTCTGGTTGCCCGACAGGAAGTGCGCCACGGTCCGGCCCGTCGTCAGCGTGATCGGGAACTCGTCGTCGTACGGGTCGGCGGGCGGGTGCCAGCGCACCGCCTGCAGGTGCACCTTGCCGTCGGCGTGGTATGTGCGCCCGCCCTCGAACAGCCGCGGCGTGCCGGGATGGTTCAGGTCCGGGCACGGCCAGGCGATGCCCCCGGTCTCGTCGAGCCGCGCGTACGTGATGCCGTAGTAGTCGTTGACCGTGCCGCGCGAGGCGATCCGCAGTTCCTCGAACACCTGCTCGGAGTCGGCGTAGTCGAACTTGTCCCCGACGCCGAGCCGTTCGGCCAGCTCGCACAGCACCCACGTGTCGGTGCGTACGCCGGGCAGCGGCTCCTGGGCCTTGCGGTGGCGCACCACCCGGGCTTCGGCGTTGGCCATCACCCCGTCGTCCTCGGCCCAGCTGGTCACCGGCAGCACCAGGTGCGCGTTGGCGGCGGTCTCGGACAGGAAGAAGTCGCACTGGGCGTGGAACTCCAGCGCGTCGTACCCGGCCTTGACCACGGTGTAGTTCGGCAGCGACACGAACGGGTTGTTGCACAGCCCGAACAGCCCGCGGATCTCGCCGCGGCTCATCTGGTGCACCATCTCCATCATCGAGGTGCCCGCCTGCGGCAGGTCGTCGACGTCGACGCCCCAGATGTCGGCGACCTGCATCCGGTGCACCGGGTCGCTGATGGACCGCCCGCCCGGCAGCATGTCCGACTTCTGGCCGTGCTCACGCCCGCCCTGCCCGTTGCCCTGGCCGGTGATGGTGCCGTAGCCCGCCCCGGGCTTGCCGAGGTTGCCGGTGGCGACACACAGGTTGATCACGGTCAGGCAGTTCTCCACGCCCTGGGTGTGGTGCTCGATGCCGCGCGCGTGCCAGGCCATCGCCTTCGGCGCGGTCGCGAACATCCGCGCCACCTGCGTCACCTGCTCGGCGGGGATGCCGCAGATCTCGGCGGCCAGCTCCGGGGGACACTCGGCGGCGGCCGCGCGCACCTCGTCCCAGCCGGTCGTGTGCTCGGCGAGGAACGCCTCGTCGGTCAGGCCCTCGCTGACCACCACATGCAGCACGGCGTTGAAGAACGCGGCGTCGGTGCCCGGCCGCAGCGCGACATGGATGTCGGCGGTGCGGGCGATGCTGGTCTCGCGCGGGTCGATCACGATCAGCTTCGCGCCGCGGTCCCGCGCACCCCACAGGTACTGCGTCATCACCGGGAAGCACTCGCCCACATTGGAGCCGGCGATCAGCAGGCAGTCGCTGAGCAGGCAGTCCGCGAACGGGTTCGCCGCCCGGTCGATGCCGAACGAGAGCTTGTTCGCTCCGGCCGCGCTGACCATGCACAGCCGGCCGTTGTAGTCCACGTGCCGGGTGCGCAGCGCCACCCGCGCGAACTTGCCGACGAGGTACGTCTTCTCGGTGAACAGGCTCGCCCCGCCCAGCATCCCGAACGCGTCACGGCCGTGCTCAGCCTGGATGCGCTGGATCTGCTCGGCGGTCACGTCCAGGGCCTGCTCCCAGGAGACCGGCCGCAGGTCGTCGGCACGGCTCTTGCGCAGCAGCGGGGAGGTCAGCCGGTCGGGGTGGTTGACCTGCTGGTACGCGTTGAGGCCCTTCGGGCACAGCCGCATCCGGTTGATGTCGTGGTCGCGCGGCTCGACCCCGAACACCTTGCCGTCGTGCACCCGCAGGTACATGCCGCACTGCACGCCGCAGAAGCAGCAGTGGGTGGCGACCAGGGTCTCCTCGCCGCGGATCGCCCGCCAGCGGTCCGCCGGCAGCCCGCCCGCGTCGCGGAACCTGCCCGTGCCGGGCGGGGTGATCGTCGGGTCGAGCGGGACGGTCATGTCAGAACCCCGGCTTCACGGTCGTGCGGTAGGCCTGCCCGCGCCGTAGCCGCTTGCACCGCGGGCACACCTCGGCGACGGCATCGAAGTCCAGCTTCAGGTCGCGCATGGTGGCGCGCAGGTTGTCCACGTACGCCGTGGTGTCGATCGGCTCGCCGCAGTTGCGGCAGTGCCGGATCTCGCCGTGCCCGGTGTACTTGAACAGCTGCATGCCGACGGCCGCCGGGCGCTGGGCGATGTGGAAGAACTTGCCGAACGGCAGGTACAGCAGGGTCAGCACCACCGCGGCCATGTGCAGCACGGCCAGGAACTCGTAGCCGCCGCCGTGCAGCGCGACGCTGGAGAACGTCAGCAGCAGGCCGGTCACCGAGATGATGATCAGCGCGAGCAGCGGCACCAGGTCGTAGCCGAAGCGCTGGCCGGTGCTCGCCTCCCGGTCGCGCATGCGCCGGATCAGGAAGTACGTCGCGCCCGCGATGACCAGCACCGCGGCGAGGTCCAGCCCGTGGAACAGCAGCCACCCGAGCACCGACAGGGCGTTGAAGTCGGCCACCCCGAAGCCCCAGATGTTCATGGTGTACTGCGGTCCGGCCCCGGTGTTCGCGGTGAACGTGAACCAGCCCCAGGTCAGCGGAAAGGTGATCGCCGCAGCCAGCAGGCAGCCCCAGAAGATCAGCTGGTGCGCGGCCCAGCGGGAGCGCGAGCGAGCGCCGAGGAACTTCTGGAAGCCGAGGTAGGTGGCGATCATGCGGGGCAGCGCGGTCGGCGTGCGGCGCAGGTTCTGCCAGGACAGCGCGGCGCCCCAGCCCTTCCGGAACAGCCGCCGGGCGCCGGGGGAGGAGATCCACACCGTGTATCGGTAGGCGATGCCGAAGGCGAGGAACACGCTGGCGATGGCGTACGGGGCCAGCGCGGAGTCGAAGTCGTGCAGCCTTCTGCTGCCCAGGTAGATCACCGCGCAGAGGACCAGGGCGGTGACGATGCCGACGACCACGGGCCTCATGCAGCCGATGCTATGTAATCGGCATATCCGCTGTATGAGGTTTATCGGACTTACCGTCACAGATGCCTTGCTTGATGGTCACGCTCGGTGACCGCGAGGCGGTGGTGGGCTCGTCGGCAGGGCTCGCTCGAACAGGGTCCACGGGGACGGCGACGTCCGGCTACCTGCATACCGGGAGCAGTGTTAAGACACCGTTAATCGCGCGTGGATTCTTGTCACACGGCAGACTCCGCGCACGGGACGGGAATCCGGGCGTCCCGCCGGTAGCGTACGCACAGTGACGACTCAGCTGGTGAAGGCGGCACCCCGCACCTCCCGACCGCGATGGCGCGCCGCCGTGGTGGTCCTGGCCGCGCTCGCGCTGGGCGCGGTGCTGGCCGGGCATCGCCTCGTGCCCAACGTCTACAGCGCCGGCAGCCTGCTCGACTCCGTCACGCCGCTGTTCGGCCTCGGGGTGCCCGTATTGGCGCTCGCCGCGCTGGCGGCCCGGTCCCGGGCCGCGCTGCTCGCGGTCGCGCTGCCGGCGGCCGTGTGGGCGGCACAGTTCGGCGGCGCGCTGCTGCCACCCCAGGGTGGTCCGGCCGAGCTGCGGGTCGTCTCGCAGAACCTCTACGCCGACAACCCGGACCCGGCCGCCACCGTCCAGGCGCTGGCCGCCGACGGACCCGACCTCATCGCGATCCAGGAGGCCGTCGAAGGAGTCGCCGCGACGGCCGCCGGGCGGCTGCGCGAGTCCTACCCGTACCACGCGATCAGAGGCACGGTCGGCCTGCTCAGCAAGCACCCGATCGGACAGGTGAGCAGCCTCGACAGCGAAACGAACTGGATCCGCGGGCTGCGGGCGGTGGTCGAGACGCCGCAGGGCGACGTCGCGGTGTACGTCGCGCACCTGCGCTCCGCTCGCCTCAACGAGACCGCGAGCCGCGACCGCAACATCCAGGCCCTCGCCGACGCGGTACGCGGCGACGACGCGAGCCGGGTGCTGGTGCTCGGCGACCTGAACACCTCCGCCGAGGACCGGGCCTTCGCCCCGCTGTCCGCGCTGCTGCACGACGCCCAGGCCGACGCGGGCTGGGGATTCGGCCTCACCTGGCCGTCCGCGCTGCCGGTGCTGCGCCCCGACCAGGTCCTCTACCGCGGCCTCACCGCCACCGACGCGGGCGTGCGACGCACCCCGGGGACCGATCACCGGGCGGTGACGTCGTCGTTCGCCTTCCCGACGGACTGACGCCCGGCGAAGACAGCCGTGGTGTCGGCCCCGTCCCGGGCAGGCCGGGGCCGACACCACGATCGGTCACTTCGCGATGAGCAGCAGCACGGCGCGCCCGCGCAGCGTGTACGCCGTCCCGGCCCCGCCGATGACGGCCTCGCCGCCCGGCGCGGCGACCTGGCTCGCGCCCTCGGCCCACGGGGACGTGTCGGTGACCCGGTACCACTGCTTTCCGGCCGGCGGGGCGGGCAGCGTGAACACCACGTCGCCGGACCAGCCGTTGTAGGCGGTGTAAAGCGCGCTCGCGCTGTCGCCGAACTCCGTGCCGTCGATGCGCCAGGCCAGCGCGTGATTGCCCGCGTTGCCCCAGTAGGCGCCGTCCGGCGCGACCCCGGCCGGGGTGAACCACTCCAGCTGCCCCATCCCGTTGGCGTTGCCGTCGGCGGCGGTGTAGAAGTTCGCCGGCCGCAGCGCCGGGTGCGCCTTGCGGAAGGCGAGCAGCCGAGACGTGTACGTCTTGAAGTTGGTCTCGTCCGCGGTCAGCGACCAGTCCAGCCAGTTCGCCGACGAGTCGACGTTGTACGGGTTGTTGTTGCAGTTGACCGACCGCAGCGTCTCGTCACCGCCGGTCATCATCGGTGTGCCGCCCGACAGCATCAGGAACGCGAACGCGTTGCGGGCCGCCTTGCGCTGGTCGGCCGCGACCCCGCCCTGATCCCACGAGATGTTGTCGTCGCTGCCGCCGTCGGACGGCCCGAACGGCCAGGCCTGGCCGTTGTTCTTGGTGTTGCACGAGTACAGGTCCTTCTGGGTGAACCCGTCGTGGGCCACCATGAAGTTCACCGAGTGCCACGGTCTGCGGCCGTCATCGCCGTACAGGTCCGACGACCCGGCGAACCGGGTGGCCAGGTCGCTCGGGGTGACCGCGTCGACGCCCAGCTTGTTCTGGTCGCGGCGCAGCGTGTCGCGGTAGATCCCGTTCCACTCCGACCACGCCACCGGGAAGTTGCCCACCTGGTAGGTGCCCGCGCCGATGGCCCACGGCTCGGCGATCCAGTCCACGCCCGCGCCACCGCCCGCCGGGCGGGCCGGCATCTCGGCGGTGAGCCGGTTGAGCGCGGTGTTCGCGTCGGTGCGGCTGTAGTTGAAGCACCCGTGCTGGCACGTGTTGCCCAGCACCGACGCCAGGTCGAACCGGTAGCCGTCGACGCCGAGCGTGTTCTTCCAGTACGCGATGGAGTCCACGATCAGGTTCTGCGCGGTGGGGTTGCGGGTGTTGTAGTTGTGCCCCAGCCCGGTGTTGTCGATCGACCCCTGCATGTCGGAGGTCAGCGAGTAGTACGTCGGGTTGTCCAGCCCGCGCCAGGAGAAGATGTTGTACGTGTTCTTGTCGCCGATGGCACCGCCCTCGGCGGTGTGGTTGTAGACGACGTCGACCAGCACCTTGATCCCGGCGTCGTGGAACGCCTTCACCATGGCCTTGAACTCCTTCGTCGGCCCGCCCGGCGTCTTGTCGTACGCGTAGCGCCGGTCGGGGGCGAAGTAGTTCTCGGTCATGTAACCCCAGTAGTTGTCGCCCGTGGTGCTGCTCGGGCTGGCGTCGTTGGCGTCGTTCTGGGTCTCCTGCAGCGGCAGGAACTCCACCGCGGTGACCCCGAGCGAGGCCAGGTACGCCGCCTTCTGCCCGGCCGCCTTGTAGGTGCCCCGTTCGGCCGCCGCGATGGACGTGTCGGCCTTGGTGAGGCCGCGCAGGTGCACCTCGTACACGATGTCGTCCTTGAAGGCCCGGGTCGGCTTGGTGCCGATGCTGGTGCCGTCGGCGGCCAGCACGATGCCCTTGGGCGCGATCGTGCCGGTGTCCGCGGCCCGTTTGGCCGGGCCCGACGAGTAGTCGCTTGCGACGCCGTCGGGCATCGCGGTGTCGTGGCTCATCTCCCGGGCGTACGGGTCCAGCAGCAGCTTGTTCGGGTTGAACCGGTTGCCCGTGGCGTCCACGTCGGCGACGAACCCGGCCGTCGAGCCCTTCGTCCAGCTCGCACTGTAGGGCCAGTTCGGGCCCCACGCCCGGTAGCCGTAGTAGACGGTGCCGGTCACGCCCGCGGCCTGCAGCGTCGCCACGCCGACCGTGGTCGCCCAGACGTCACCGGTCCCCTTGGTGAGCAGGTAGGAAGCCTTCTCCTGGGCGCCGGTGGCGGCGGAGTAGACGTAGACCGCGATGCGGGTGGCCCGCGAGGAGTACACCCGGAAGTTCACATTGGTGCCGGAGTAGCGGCCGCCCAGGGTCAAGGTGTCTATCCCGGCCTGGGCGGGCGTGGTGGGGGAGACGAGGGACAACCCGGCGGCCACCAGTGTGGCGGCGAGCACGGACCTCCAGAGGCGGCGCATGGTCTTCCTTCCCGGAACAGGGGTGGTGGCCGGGGGAGCGGCGACTGAAAATTCTTGCAAAGTGTGACCCAGATTACGTGCAAGTTTCAGGCTCGTAAAGATGCGCCATCTGTCCTCAACACGAGCGGTCGGCCGCCG
This sequence comes from Catellatospora sichuanensis, assembly GCF_007483665.1. GTDB lineage: Bacteria > Actinomycetota > Actinomycetes > Mycobacteriales > Micromonosporaceae > Catellatospora > Catellatospora sichuanensis. The sequence goes on along the minus strand of NZ_ML660188.1, from coordinate 112,500 downwards.
GGCGAGCAAGGATGGAGAGGTGGACGACATGACGTCCGGAGACAACGGAACAGCGGCCGAGGTCGTCATCCCCGTGAACGGAGCCGCACTCTCGGCCCACCTGGCCATACCCCCGCAGGCCGCCGGGATCGTCGTGTTCGTCCACGGCAGCGGCAGCAGCCGGCACAGCCCCCGCAACCAGTACGTCGCCCGCTTGCTGCGCGACGCGGGACTCGGCACGCTGCTGTTCGACCTGCTCAACGAGTCCGAGGAGAACGACCGCGGCAACGTTTTCGACATCCGGCTGCTCGCCGGGCGCCTCACCGAGGTGCTCGCCTGGCTGCGTGCCCGCCCCGCCGCACAGGGCCTGCCGGTCGGCCTCTTCGGGGCCAGCACCGGCGCGGCCGCCGCGCTGTGGGCCGCCTCGAACGGCAACGCCGACGTCGCCGCCGTGGTCTCCCGCGGCGGCCGCCCCGACCTGGCCGGCGGTCACCTCGCCGAGGTACGCGCGCCGACGCTGCTCATCGTCGGCGGCCTCGACCACACCGTGCTGGAGCTCAACGAGCAGGCGGCCGCGCAGCTGACCTGCGAGCACGCCGTCGAGATCGTCCCCGGTGCGACCCACCTGTTCCAGGAACCCGGCACCCTCCAGCAGGCCGCCGTCCTGGCCCGCGACTGGCTCGTGAGCCACCTGCGCTGATGGCCGCAGGCATCGGCTTCACGGCCGCGGCCGGTCGGCGGAGTGCAGCCGGAAGCGCAGGAAACGCCTGCCCTCGATGCTGGTCTCACCGTCGGTACGGAACCCGAGCCGGGCCACGGCATGTCCGCTGCGGCGGGTGGGCGGCAGCAGGATGGTCACCGAGTCGAACCGGAACGTGCCGAACGCCTCGTCCAGGACCCGCGCGCAGATCGCCCGGCCGTGACCCCAGAATCGCGGATGCAGGACCAGCGCCAGATCGGCGTCGCCGCCGTCCTCGGGTTGCAGGCCACCCCAGCCGGCGAACTCTCCGTCAACGAGGAAGGCCCACGGGCCGTACCCGTGGTCGCGCCACAACGCCTCCTTGGCCGTGACGAACGCGGCGCACTCGGCCGCGCCGAAGGCTCCCTCGGCCAGCGGCATGTGCCGACGGACCGCGCGGTGGCTCATCAGCGCGATGATGTCGGCCGGGTCGACACCGCCGAGCCGGGTCAGCTGAAGATCCATGTCTCTCCACTCTCGTGGGTCTGCCGTGGGCGCCCTTCCCGCGTGCCGTGAGCGAGCCGGTGGCGCCTTCGTGGTCAGGCGGTCCGGGGGCGAGCGGCACGGGGTTTGGCCGAGCGGGGTGGGGCGGCGCGCATGTGTTCGCGGACCCGGCCGAGGACGCTGCCGAGGGTGGCGAGGTCGCGCTTGTGCAGTGAGTCGAACAGCAGCCGCCGGACGACGTCGATGTGGCCGGGCAGCACCTGCGCTACGAGGCCGCGACCGGTGTCGGTGACGGTGACGATGACGCTGCGTTCGTCGTCGGGCGCGGGTGTGCGGGTGATCAGGGCGCGTTTTTCCAGCAGTCCGGCCTGGTAGGTCAGGCCGCTGCGGCTGTAGACGACGCCGTCGGCGAGGTCGGTCATGCGCAACTTGCCGTCGGGGGCGTCGGTGAGGCGGGCGAGGATCTGGAACTGCACGTAACTGAGGTCGCCGTCGGCGCGCAGGTGCTCGTCGACGGCGTGCTGCAGCAGCGTGCTGACCTCCATGAGGGCGAAGTACGCGCCGAGCTGTTCGGCGTCCAGGGGTGCTGTCTCGTGGCTCACACCGCCATCCTACTTGCTTCGAATTTGAAACGAGCTATAGTCGTGGCATGCTTCAAGTTCGAAGCATATTCGAAGGAGTGAGAACCATGAGGGCCATCCGTTTCCACCAGCACGGCGACGCCGGCACCATGCGGCTCGACCACGTCGAGCAGCCGACCCCCGGTTTCGGCCAGGTGCTCGTGAAGGTCGCGGGCACGTCGTTCAACCCGGTCGACGCCACCATCCGCGCCGGCCACCTGCGACAGGTGTTCCCGGTCGCGCTGCCGCACACCCCGGGCATCGACGTCGCCGGCACCGTGACGGCCGTGGGTGAAGGAGTCACCGGCCTGCACGTCGGTGCGCAGGTGATCGGGTTCCTGCCGATGACCGCCGACGGCGCCGCGGCCGAGTACGTGCTCGCCTCGGGCGAGGTCCTGGCCGCCGCGCCGACGACGATCCCGCTCGCCGACGCCGCCGCGCTGCCGGCGACCGGGCTCACCGCCTGGCAGGCGCTGTTCGAGCACGCCGACGTGCAGCCTGGCCAGCGCATCCTGATCAACGGCGCCGGCGGCGCGGTCGGCGGCTACGCCGTGCAACTGGCTGTCCAGGCCGGCGCCACCGTCGTCGCGACAGCCGGTGAACGCAACGCCGAGCGGGTCCGTGGCTACGGCGCGCAGGTGATCGGCCGCGACATCGGCGGCCTCGCCGGCCCGTTCGACACGGTGTTGAACTTCGCCCCGGTCGCGCCGGCCGACATGGTCACGCTGGCCGGCCTGGTCCGCGACGGCGGCGCCCTGGTCACGACCACCACCCCCGGCCCGCAGGACGACCCGCGCGGCGTGCGTTCGATCAGCGTGTTCGTCCACCCCGACGCCGGCCGGCTTGCCGCCCTCGTCGAGCTGGTCGACGCCGACAAGCTCCACATCCACGTCGCCGGCCACGTCACCCTCGACGAACTGCCCGCCGTCCACGCGCGCAGCGACGCCGGAACGCTTTCCGGCAAGACCGTCATCACGGTCTGACCCCGTCCCGCCGGGCCGGTAGGCCAGGCCGTCCTGCCGATCGTGTTCGCCCTCATCTCCGCCTGAGCCACCCTCAACCCAGTGCCGGCCGCGCACCCCGCACGGCCGGCACTGGTACAGCACGCTGCGCCGCGCGGCCGGTCGGGACTCAGCCGGTGGTGGCGAAGTCCGTGGACACCGACAGCTCGCGCCACCGGTCGAGGTCCGCGGCGACCTCCTTGACCTTCGCCTCTATGTCGGTGACGCAGCTGCTGCCCAGGGCGAGGCGTACCGGCATCCGGGGTGCGTCGACGATGGTGAGGATCGCGGTGGCGGCCTTGACCGGGTCGCCCTCCTGGGCGTGGTTGTTCTCGTCGGACCAGCTGCGCATCATGCCGGAGCTGGCGGCGTAGTCGTCGATCACCTGCTCGGTGCGGTGCAGCGAGCTCGAGTCGAGGAAGTCGGTGCGGAACGGGCCGGGCTCGATGGCGATTGCCTGAATGCCCAGCGGCGCGAGCTCCTGGCTCATCGCTTCGGTGATCGCCTCGACGGCGAACTTCGTCGCCGCGTACAGGCCCCACCCGGGCCATGACCGGATCCCGCCGATCGAACTCATGTTCACGATGCGGCCGGAGCGTTGGCGTCGCATCACCGGCAGCACCGCGCGGGTGACCGCGAGCAGGCCGAACAGATTGGTGTCGAACACGGCCCGGGCCTCGGCGTCGCTGGTCTCCTCGATGGCCCCGACCAGCCCTCGGCCGGCATTGTTGACCAGCACGTCGATGGTGCCGAAGCGAGCCACCGCGGCGTCGGCGGCGCGGTGCGCGGCCGCCGCGTCGGTGACGTCCAGCGCCACGGCCAGCAGCCGGTCGGCATACCCGGGCAGGGCCTTCTCCACGGTCTTCGGGTCGCGCGCGGTCGCGACGACGTCGTCGCCACGATCGAGGGCCTGCCGGGCGATCTCCACGCCGAACCCGCGGGACGCTCCGGTGATGAACCAGGTGGTCATGGCTGCCTCCGTGCACGGCGAACGACGGCACACGCTTCGGAGATCACGCTAGCCGCCGTCCGGGGCGCGTCGTGGTGTTTCAGCGCGTTGCCGCCGCGTCGGCCGGGTTCCGCTGCGGCATATAGTGCCGATCATGTGTACGGTCGCCCTCAGTTTCGAGCCGTCGTCGCCGGTGCCGCTGCTGGTGCTGGCCGTACGCGACGAGCTGCTGGTGCGGCCCTGGGAGCCGCCGGCGGAGCACTGGCCGCGCCACCCCGGCGTGCTCGGCGGGATCGACCTGGTCGCCGGGGGCACCTGGCTTGCCGTGGACCCGGCTGCCCGCAGGGCCGGATTCGTGCTCAACGGGCGCGGGCAGCTGGCGCCCGAGCACGGTCGCCGTTCCCGCGGCGACCTGCCGCTGCTGGCCGCGGCGGGGCTGCCCGTGCCCGACGACCTGCGCGCGTTCGATCCGTTCTATTTGATCACTGTGGATCTGTCCGGCGCTGCCATGGTCGGCTGGGACGGCGATACCCGAACCGGGACGACCCCGCCGGAGGGGTTCACGGTGATCGTCAACAGCGGCGACGACCCGGCCGAACCGCGTGCCGCGCACCTGCTGGCGGCGCTACGGGCCACCCCGAGGCCGGACCCGGCGGACGGCTGGGGTGCATGGCCGGGCCTGGCAGCCGGGGAGGGGATCGACCGCGAGGACCCCCGGGCGCTGATCCTGCGCCACACCTTCGGCGACGACCTGCGTTACGGCTCCAGTTCGGTCACCCTGCTCGCGATCGGCCCCGATCTGGTGCGCTACGACTTCGCGGCCGTGCCGGACGAGCCCGGACCGGTGACCCTCACCCGGATCGTCTAGGCCCCGTCCCGCCCGCGACAGAACCAGCGTTCGTCCGTCGTCACCAGTCCCGTCCGGCGGTCAGCAACTCCCGATCGCCGCCGCGGCGGGCGCACAGCGCCCGTATGTCGACGCCGATGTGGATGAGCACGTTCTCGATGTATCCGCAGAGTTCGTCGCGCTCGTCGGTCTCGATGTGGTGGCCGTGTTCCTCGTCGATGTCGTTGAGCGCGAGCACGACCCGCTCGGCCGCGGCGAACAGCTCGTCGTCGGACGGCTCGCGCAGCGCCGCCACCTCGGCCTGGTACGCGGCGAGCGCGGCGTCGACCGCGTCGGTGAAGTCCTCGGGCCACAGTCGTTCGGCGTAGGCGTCGTCGGGGGACAGCGTGCCCGCGGCGAGCGCCTGCTGCTGCTCGCGCACCTCTCGGCGCCACGCAGCGCTCGGACGTTCGATCATGGCCGGGAGTGTAGGGGCGGGGAATGACATCACGTCGTCCCGCGGAGCCATGTGCAACTCCGGGGTTGCGCCTCGCGAGTTGATGTGCAACTGTGGAGTTGCACATCAAACCTGCGGCGCTGAAGGAGTGCTCATGAGCGAGGACCGGATCGAACGCGAGACCCTGATCGAGGCGTCCCTCGAGCGGGTCTGGACGCTGGTCGCCCAGCCCGGGTTCTGGGTGGCCGACAAGGCGAGCCTGCCCGGCACCGTGGCCAGGGAGGGCGAGTCGATGATCGCGAAGAACGCCGAGCACGGCGACTTCCCGGTCCGCGTGGAGAAGGTCGACCCGCCGACCTACCTGGCGTACCGCTGGGCCCCGGCGTTTCCCGGCGAGGAGCTGCGCCCGGACAACAGCACCCTCGTCGAGTTCACGTTGACCGCGGAGGGAGCCAAGACGCGGCTCCGGGTGGTCGAGAGCGGTTTTGCGACGCTGGCCGGGTCCGAGGAGCTGCGCCGCAACGCGGTGCGGGACAACTCCGGCGGCTGGCCGCTGGAGCTCGAGGCGCTCAAGGCGCGCGCCGAAGAGTCCTCCGTGTGACCGAAGAGCATCACGGCGACGTCTCGCCGGTCGACGGCGTGTTGGCGGCGCTGGCCGACCCGACCCGGCGTCAGTTGCTCGACCTGCTTGCGGAGCTGGGCGAGGTGACCGCGACGACGCTCGCCGAGCACCTTCCCATCTCGCGGCAGGCGGTGGTCAAGCACCTCGCCGTGCTGGACGCGGCGGGGCTGGTCACCGGCCGCCGGGCCGGGCGCGAGGTGCTCTACGCGGTGCGGCCCGCGGCGCTGAACGCGACGGCGCGGTGGATGGCCGCGCTCGCGTCCGACTGGGACCGGCGCCTGGCGACCATCAAACGTCTCGCCGAGGCGGCCGAGCGGGACGCACTCCCGCCGGATGGAGAACCAAGGCAGTCATGACCGGGGGAGGCGCACGATGCAGCTTCGGCAGATCGCGCCGGCGGTGACGCTGGGCCTCGCCGCCGCCTGCTGGGTCGTGATGATCCGGCTCATGGACGGCATGGACATGGGCCCGGCGACCCCGCTCGGCCCGTTCGCGTTCTTCGTCGCCGTGTGGGCGTCGATGATCGCGGCCATGATGCTGCCGGGCGCGGTTCCGGCGGTCCTGCGCCGGGTGCACGACGGCGGCGGTGCGGGCGCGGTGACGGTGTTCATCGCGTCGTACCTCGCCGTCTGGACCCTCGTCGGGGTCGCCGTGTTCGCGCTGTACCGGCCGCATGGGCCGGTGGCCGCCGGCGTGATCGTCATCGTGGCGGGCGCCTACGAGCTGACCCCGGTCAAGCGGCACTTCCGGCGGCGGTGCGGCGGGCATCCGCGCTCCGGACTCGCGTACGGGCTGCACTGCGTCGGGTCGAGCATCGGACTGATGCTGGTGCTGGTCGCGGTGGGGGTCATGAGCGTCACCTGGATGTGCGTGATCACCGTGCTCTGCCTGGCGCAGAAGCTCCTGCCCGCGCGAGCCGCCGTCGACGTGCCCGTGGCCCTGGCGATCGTCGCGCTCGGCGTCGTGATCGTGCTGGCGCCCGGCACGGTTCCCGGGCTCACCCCGCCGGCGACCCGTCCCGTGGACGGCACCGGCCACCACCACCTGCACCACTGACGACAGAAGAGGTGACAACGATGATCGATCACAAGACAGGCACCAGGGAAGAGTGGCTCGCGGCCCGGTTGGAGCTGCTCGAGGCCGAGAAGGCGCTGACGCGGCGCAGCGACGACGTGGCACGGCAACGGCAGGAGCTGCCCTGGGTCCGCATCGACAAGCAGTACACCTTCGCGACCGACGACGGCGACGCGTCCCTGGCCGACCTCTTCGCGGGTCGCTCGCAGCTGCTCGTCTACCACTTCATGTTCGGCCCCGACTACGAGGCCGGATGCCCGTCCTGCTCGGCGATCGCGGACGGCTTCGACGGCTCCGTCGTCCACCTCGCCAATCACGACGTCACCCTGTACGCCGTGTCGCAGGCTCCGCTGCCGAAACTGCAGGCGTTCAAGCAGCGGATGGGCTGGAGCTTTCCCTGGGCGTCCTCGTTCGGCGGCGAGTTCAACCACGACTTCCACGTGACGCACACCAAGGAGGAGTGGCAGTCCGGCGCGGTCGACTACAACTTCCGCTCGATGGATGTGCGGCCGTCGCCGTCGGGCGAGGAGCTGCCGTTCCTCAACCAGATCGCGTCGTCGGTCGGCACTGACTGGCCGACCTACCGGCAGCAGGGTCCCGGCATGAGCGCGTTCGTGCTCGACGACGGCGTCGTCTACCACACGTACTCGACCTACGAGCGGGGCGTGGACGCGCTCTGGGGCATGTACCAGTGGCTCGACCGTGCGCCGCTCGGGCGCAACGAGGCCGGCTTCTGGTGGCGCCGCCACGACGAGTACGACACCGAGTGAACCGCGGGCGGGTCGTCGAGCGACCTGCCGGCTGACGGGGGAACGCGGTCGGGCTGGTGACCTCACCAGCCCGACCGCGTTGTGCTGCGAGCGCTCCCGCCGGTCGGCGGGAACCTACGCGGCTGCGCTGCCGGGCAGCGTGCCCAGGCAGGACCACTGGACGGTGACGGGCCGGTAGCCCAGGCGGGCGTTGACGGCGAGCATCGGCGCGTTCGACTCGTCGTTGGAGGTGTACGCGGCCGTCACGCCGCGGGCGGCGGCCCGGTGCAGCGCGACCGTCTTCGCCAGCCGGGCCAGGCCGCGGCCGCGGTGCTCGGGCAGCGTCGCGGTCATGTCCGACCACATCCGCTCCCCGTCGCGCTTGACCAGCGTGAACGCCACGATCTGCCCGCCGTCGACGACGGCGACGCTGGCATCCTTGTCCAGCCCCAGGTTGTCCCACACCTCGTAGCGCCAGGTGTCGAAGGAGATCGCGTCCGAGGGCACGTCGCCGGGCTCGTCGGAGCTGGCCGCGACGTACGCGGTGTAGAGCACGTGCTCGTCCAGCCCGGACAGCGGCACGACCGTGACCCCGGGCGGCGCGGCCGGGGCGGGCGGCGCCAGCCGGGTCTCCAGCATCGAGTAGCGCATCTCCCGGCTCGGGGTGAACCCGCGGGCACGGGCGAAGTCCAGCGACTCCTCCTGCGTCCAGGCGCGCACCCGCTGCACGCCGAGCGCGGACAGGTGCCGGGCGGCGGCGTCGAACAGCAGCGTGCCCGCGCCCCGGCCGCGGTGCGCCGGGTGTACGTGCAGCAGCGAGATCTCGCCGAAGTCGGCCTCGGAGGTGGTGGTGTTCCGGAACGCCGAGGTCCAGCCGATGATCCGTCCGTCGTGCTCGACCACGAACGCGATCCAGTCCCCGTCCGGTGGCTCAGCGATCATCTGCCGTGTCGAGGCGACTCCGCGCACCAGGTACGGGTACACGTCGGCGCGCAGGGCGACCACGGCCGGGGCGTCGTCAGGCAGGGCGGTGCGGATTTTCATCCGGCCATCCTGACCCGCTGCGTGGTGCTGATCAAATCGTTTGCGGGCGGTGGCCGCGGGCCGAGAGAGGTTAACCTGCGGCGGTGCCGCTGACGTTCCCCTCGCACGCCGCCCTGCCCCTGCCGCTGAAACTGTGGCGCCCCCGCTGGTTCGACGGGGTGGCACTGACGGTCGGGGCTGCCTCGCCCGATCTCGCGTACGCCCTGGACGGTTCGGGCCTGCCGGTGTTCCCGCTGTCGCACCAGTGGCCCGGTGTAATCCTGTTCTGCCTGCCGGTGACGCTGGCCGGCGCGCTGCTCGTACGCCGTTCGGCGGCCGTGGTCGCCGCACACCTGCCCCGGTGGCCCGCCGCGCTGGCGCTGCGCGACTACGGCGTGCTCGGCACGACCCGGCCGGCCTTCGCGGTCAGCGCGTTGTCGGCGCTGCTCGCCGCCGCGAGCCACCTGGTCTGGGACCGGCTCACCGAGCCCGCACCGGTGCTGGACCTGGCGTCGACCGTGGGCGGCGCGCTGGCGGCACTGGCGCTGGCCGTGCAGGTGGGCCGCCACCGGCTGCTGCGGGCCTGGCACGGCGCGCCGCCTGCCCGGCCGGTGCGGCCGGGACTGTTCTGGTCCGTGGCCACCACGGTCACCGCGGCCTCAGCGGTGGTCGCGGCACAGCTGCCCGGAGCGTTCCTGCCGCACACCACGGGTGCCCGCCTGCTGCTCGGCGTCGCCCTCGGTCTCGGGGCCGCAGCCGCGGCGACCACCCTCGCGCCACCGCGGCCGAGCGTGGCCGCTCCGGCCACGGCGAACGACTGACGTTGCGCGGGCCCCGGTCCCGTGGTCGGTGGTCGGCCGCTCCCGCCACGGCGAACGATCGACACCGCGCAGCCAGGAGTCAGGCGACGCGCAGGCTTTCGCCGTCGATGACGACGACGTCGCCGCGGTGCAGCTGGCGGCCTCGGCGCACCTCCACCTCGCCGTTCACGGTCACCTCACCGGCGGCGATGCGCAGCTTCGCCTCACCACCGGTATCGATCACGGAGGCGAGCTTCAGGAACTGGCCCAGGCGGATCATGTCATCACGGATCGGTACGTCGGTCACGCTGCCATCTTCCCCCAGAGCCGGTCCGTCGATGTCCATCGGACGTGGCCGGTGTGGTGGATCGTCAGCGCAGGTTCAGCCCGCCGTCCAGGAGGATGACCTCGCCGGTCAGGTACGAGTTGCCGATCACGGCGGCGATGAGGTCGGCGACGTCCGACGGCCGGGCCGGGCGGCGCATGGGGCTGGAGGCGTTCCACAACGCATGCGCGTCGGCCCAGTCGGCGGTGAGCGGCGTGTCGACCAGCCCGGGGGCGACGGCGTTGACCCGCACGTCGGGGCCGAGCGCGGCGGCCAGCAACCTGGTGACGTGGTTGAGAGCCGCCTTGCTGGCGGCGTACGCGATCGAACTGCCCTTCGGGCGGACGCCCGCGTGGCTGGTCACGTTCACGACGCAGCCGTTCGACTCCCGGAGCGCGGGCAGGGCCGCCGTGCAGAGCAGCCAGGGCGCGATGAGGTTGACGTCGAGCAGCCGACGCCAGTCGGCGGCCGTCAGCGCGTCCAGGTCCGCGTGCGGGACCGGCCAGCTGATGCCCGCGTTGTTCACCAGCACGTCGAGCCGTCCGTGTTCGGCCAGCACCCGCGGGACCAGCCCGGCGGCGGCCTCGTCGTCGGCCAGGTCGGCCTGCTGATAGGTCCCGCCGAGTTCGGCGGCCAGCGCGGTGCCGGCCGCCCGGCTCGACCGCGAATGGATCACCACGGTCATCCCGTCCGCCGCGAGCCGCCGCGCGGTCGCCGCCCCGATGCCCGACGCCGACCCGGTCACCAACGCCACCTGCTGCATCCGGCCACCCTAGTCAGCGCCCCGGCCGCATGCCGATCACCCCGTCGGCGTTGCCCAGGCATCGCATGCCGTCAGCCCCGTGTGGGCCGTCAGATCGCGGTGAGGAACGTGTGCAGCGCCCGGTGGTAAGGCACGATCGTGGTGAGGTCGGCGTACTCGTCTGGGCCGTGCAGGCCCGCGCCGCCGATGCCGAAGATCACCGCGTCGACGCCGCGCTGGGAGTAGAAGCGCCCGTCGGCGGCGCCGTGCTTGCGCAGGAAGCCCGCCGGGTAGCCCTGCGCCCGTGCCGCCTGCTGCAGGGCCGTCACCTCGGGCCGGTCCCGGTCGGCATGGTGCGGGGCGTCGGCGTGCTCGACCGCCACCGTGATGCCCGGCCCGCAGATCTCGCTCAGGTGCGCGGCGATCTGCTCGGCGGTGCGCCCGTCGAAGCCGGGCTCGCCGGGCGGGAAGCGGATGTCCAGCCAGGCTTCGGCCAGTGCCGGGACCTGGTTGAACGCGGTGTTCGGGGTGTCCAGCCGGGCCAGGTTCACGGTCGTCGCCCACGCCTCCGAGGTCGGCAGCGGATACGCCGCGTGCAGCGCCCGGACCGCGTCCGTCAACCGCAGCAGCGCGTTGTCGCCCTGCCACGGGTACGCGCTGTGTGCCGCGCGCCCGGTCGCGGTCAGCCGGGCCTGCAGGATGCCCTTCGAGTCGGTGACGATCTCCAGCCCGCTGAACTCGCCGATCACCACGAACTGCCCGGTGACGCCCTGCTCCAGCTGGTGCAGGGTGCCGTTGCGCCCGCCGATCTCCTCGTCGGTGACCAGCTGCAACGCCAGCGGGTACGGCAGTGTCGGGGCGAGTTCGGCGAACACGTGCGCCATCACCAGCGCCGAGATCTTCATGTCCTGCGCGCCGCGGGCGTACAGGCGATCGCCCTCGCGGCGCGGCGTGAACTGCTCCGGCGCGGCGGGCACCACGTCCAGGTGCCCGTTGAGGATCACCCGGAAGGCGGGCCGGCCCGCGCCGGTGTCGCGGTAGAGCAGCGCGCTCGGCTTGCCCGCGGACTCGAAACGCTCCACGGCGAAGCCCGGTCCGACCGCGTCGAGGACGAGGTCCAGCGCACGGTGCAGCTGGTCGGGACGGTCGGCGGTCGACGGCACGGCGAGCAGCGCCTCGGCCGTACGCAGAAAGGGCTCCAGCTCCACCCCGTCATCCTGCCGCACGGGGCCACGCCGGGCATACTGCTGACGTGATCGGTTCATGATGGTGGGCACGCTCGGAGAGCTGCGGCGCTTCCCGGTCAAGTCGCTGCTCGGGGAGACGCTCACCGAGGCGGTGGTGCAGTCGCGCGGGCTCGCCGGAGACCGCCGCTGGGCGGTGCGCGGCGCGGACGGGCGCTTCGGCAGCGGCAAGAGCACCCGCCGGTTCCGCCAGATGGACGGGCTGTTCCAGCTGGCCGCGCACTACGACGGCGCGGTGCCGGTGCTGAGCTTCCCGTCCGGCGCGCGGCTGCGCGGCGACGATCCGGCGGTGCATGCGACGCTGAGCCGGCACGTCGGCGAGCCGGTGACGCTGACCGCCGAGGAGGACGTGTCGCACTTCGACGAGGGCCCGCTGCACGTGCTGACCACCGCCTCGCTGCGCCACCTGGGCGCGCTGCTGGGCGGTCCGGTCGACCCCCGGCGCTTCCGCGCCAACCTGCTGGTCGACGTGCCCGGCGCGGACGCGCGGCTGGAGGACGGCTGGCCGGGGCGGGCCCTGCACGTCGGCGACGAGGTGGTGCTGCGGGTGGTCCGCCGGATGCCCCGCTGCGTGATGGTCAACAACGCGCAGGACGACCTGCCGCACGACGGCCGGATCCTGCGCGCCGTCGCCACCGCGGACGAGCTGACGTTCGGGGTGCTGGCTCACGTCGAGCGCGCGGGCACGGTCCGGTTCGGCGATCCTGTCGTACTGCGCGGATAGCATCGCGGCGATGGACGCACTACAGCTGGCCTCGTGGCGCATGCACAACCTCGGCCTGCACGCCACGATCGACGCCACGCCCCAGGACGTGGTCGGCCGGCTGGGCGCGGTGCAGTCCCAGGACTACGGCCCGGCAACCTGGTCGGTTGGTGAACGCATCACGGCGGCCCAGGAGGACCGGGTGCACCGGGACTTCGCTGCCGGCGCCCTGCTGCGAACCCACGCCCTACGGCCGACCTGGCATTTCCTCACCCCGGACGACATCGGCTGGGTGCTGGCGCTGACCGGCCCGCGGGTGCACCAGCTCAACGGGTACATCTACCGCCAGCTCGGCCTCGACGAGCAGGTGCGGGCGCGGTGCGACGCGATGCTGATCGAGGCGCTGACAGGCACGCAGCTCACGCGCAAGGAGTTGACCGCGCTGTTCCAGGCGGCGGGCATCGGCACCGAGGGCTTCCGGATGGCGTACATCCTGATGAATGCCGAGCTCAACGGCCTGATCTGCAGCGGAGCGATGAAGGGCAAGCAGCACACGTACGCGCTGCTGGCCGAGCGCGCACCGCAGGCCCGGACCCTGGACCCCGACGAGGCGCTCGCCGAGCTGACCCTGCGCTACTTCACCAGCCACGGTCCGGCCACCGTGAAGGACTTCCGGTGGTGGTCCAGCCTCACCCAGGCCGAGATCCGCCGCGGCCTGGACATGGTCCGCGGGCAACTGGCAAGCCTGGACGTGGACGGACTGACCTACTGGTTCGCCGGGGAGCCGCTGCAGCCGCCCACCCCGGTCGGTCCGGTCGCGCACCTGCTGCAGGGCTATGACGAATACATCGTGGGCTACACCGAGAGCAAGCACCTGCTCAACCTCGGCGGGGTGGGCGGCGGGCAGCGCCTGGACCGGCCCGTCTACAACGGCGTGCTGATCATCGACAGCCAGGTCGCCGGGCACTGGAAGCGCACGGTCGGCCGCACCGAGGTCGCCATCGAGGTGCTGGTCTACGCTCCGCTCGACCCGGACCGGGCCGCGGCGGTGCAGGCCGCCGCCGACCACCACGGCCGCTTCCTCGGCCTGCCCGGCACTGTCACCGCGACCGTGCTCTGAGTCAGATGCCGTGCGCGACCGGGCCGATGACTCTCGGGTCGGCGAGTCCGGCCGCCGCGGCCAGCCAGGGTGCGCGTAGCTCGCCGTGCCTGCCGTCATGCACCCATACGGTATGCCGCCCGGTCACGACGTCGCTCCACGGCTCGTCCGTGTTGAAGGTGATCTCCACGCCGCCGTGCTTGAGGCTCGCCGGCAGGTCCAGGTCGGGCAGCGCCGGCCAGTCGACCTCCCAGTGCAGGTGTCCCGGGTCGGTCCGCACCGCTGCGACGAGTTCCCGGTCGGCCTCGCCGGGGGTGGAACGCGCCAACTGCACCGCCACCCGCACCGGCGGCACCGCGCGCAACGGCTCCGCCGACCGCGGGTCCACGCAGTACACGGTGCTCGTGCCGTCGTCCCAGTCGCGCGCCTCGATGAGCCGCTCGACGCCCTGGACGCCGAGCGCGTCGAGCAGCACCGCAGCCAGCTCCGGCGTGGTCTCCGCCTGGCACTGCGCGCCGGGCACACGGTGGTAGCGGGCCAGGTCGTGGCTGCTCGTCCAGACGCACGCGGCTACGTGGCGGACCGCGATGGCGAGCGATACCAGCCGCTGGGCCAACCCGTACGCCTCCGCGGAGTCCTCGGTCCGCAGCAATGGGTACATCCGTGAGTTGCTCATGCGACCTCCGCCCTCGACGCGGCCTCCGGCCAGGGACGCGACGAGATCACCCGCGTACCGCGCCCGAGTTCCGGTCGGCCATCAGCCCGGCGGTCTCGACGGCCTCGAAGTCGGATCCCTGCAGGTTCTTCAGCGCGCGCAACGCGTCGTTGGACCAGCGGTCGTCCGGCGCGCCGGACAGGTACCAGGGCGAGCCGTTGTCGGCGACGATCACGCCGTACTTCTTCATCGCCTCGGCGATGACCCGGGCCTGCTTGGGCATCTTCGAGATGTCGACGCTCGCCTTCAGGCGCAGCCGCAGGCCCATCGGCGGCAGTGAGGCGTCGCCGGAGTTCGAGGCGGCGTGGCGGGCGGGCCAGACGTAGGTGTTGCGTGAGCGCGGCACGGTGATGCGCAGCGCGTGGGTGATGCGCCCGGCGGCGACCTCTTCGTAGCGGACCAGCCCGGCGAAGATGGACAGCCCAGCCGCGTCGGCCGAGGTCCAGCCCGCGGGGCGCAACTTGTGGGAACGCAGGTCGTAGATCGCGCCGGAGCCGGCCCGCCAGCCCGAACCGGACGGGTAGGCGGCGTACAGCTCGTACACCTTGCAGGCCGCGGCGTCATACAGGATGACGTGGCGGTCGCCGTCGCTGCCGCGCCCGCCCTCGACCTTGGCGTCGGCGGGTACGGGGTAGGGGCCCTTGTCGCTCTCGCCCGCGTACTCGAAGCTGACCTTGACGGTCTTCTGGCCGGGCTTGACCGTCGTGACGGGAATGCCGATCGGCGCGCCGTCCCACAGGCCTGCGCCGAAGTCGGGGTGCATGTGGGCGGCGGCGCCGATGCTGTTCACGAGCGTGCCCGACGAGCGGTGCACGGGCAGCTTCGACACGTCGGCGCGCCACACGCTGTTCGCGGGGAACACCCCGCACGGCCCGGCGGTGGGGGAGGCCGACGCCGCGGCGCTGGGGCCGGCGGCCACCGAGGCCGAGGCCGTTGGCGTGGCCGTGCCAGAGGGCGTCACGAATGCCGGATCGGACGGTCCCGCAGCGCCGGGAGCGGTGCTGCCGCAGGCGGCGAGTCCGAGCACGGCGGCCAGGACGGTCAGCCGCAGCGGCACCGCGGCGAGAGATCGTGAGAGCACGCGCAGAATGTAGTGCCACTCCGCGGTGAGGGCACAGCCCACTGCCCTGTTGCAGGGATTATGGCCGGTAGGTGAGGTTTGTCCGCGTAGCCTCGGTACATGCTCAAAGCCGCACGCGCGCTGTCGTGGTGGGCACTGATCCCGCCGCTGTGCGTGATCGTGCTCGTGGCGGCGTGGGGGCACAAGGTCGGCGGCGTGGGCCTGGTGGTGGTCGGCATAGCGCTGGTCGCCGCCGTCGTGGTGGCCGTGCACCACGCGGAGATCGTCGCGCACCACGTCGGCGAGCCGTTCGGCACGCTCATCCTGGCCGTCGCGGTGACCGCGATCGAGGTCGGCCTGATCATCATGCTGATGACCTCCGGCCCGGAAGGACCCTCCACGCTCGCCCGGGACACCGTCTTCGCGGCATTCATGATCGTGTGCAACGGCGTGGTAGGACTCTGCCTGCTGGTCGGCGGCCTGCGGCACCGCGAGGTCGAGTTCCACGTGGAGGGTGTCACCGCCACCCTGGCCACCCTCAGCACCGTCGCCGTCCTGGCGCTGGTATTGCCGTCGTTCACCACCAGCAGCCCCGGGCCAACCTACTCCGGGCCGCAGCTCGCCTTCGCCGGCACCGCCTCGCTGGTGCTGTACGCGTCCTTCGTCTTCGTGCAGACGATCCGGCACCGCCACTACTTTCTGCCGCTGGAGACCGACGACGAGGAGCACGAGGCGGGACCCGGTCCCAAGGCGGCCGCGGTCAGCCTGTTCATGCTGCTGCTGTGCCTCGTCGCCGTGGTCGGCCTGGCGAAGGTCGAGTCACCGGCGATCGAGCATTTCGTGGCGGTCGCGGGCGCGCCCCGTGCGGTGGTCGGCGTTGTCATCGCCCTGCTGGTGCTGCTGCCGGAGACCGCGGCGGCGGTCCGGGCCGCCTCCCGCAACAAGATCCAGACCAGCTTCAACCTGGCCCTGGGCTCGGCGGTGGCCAGCATCGGCCTGACCATCCCGGCGATCGCCATCGCCTCGATCTGGCTGCAGAACACGCTCGTGCTCGGCCTCGACCCTAAGGACATGGTGCTGCTCGCGATCACGGTCGTGGTCACCACGCTGACCGTCGCGCCCGGCCGGGCCACCCTGATGCAGGGCATGGTGCATCTGACCATCTTCGGCGCCTTCCTGTTCCTCTCCTTCGTCCCGTAGCCGTCACTGGATGTCGAGCAGGTACGGCGTGCCGGGACAGCTCAGGCAGGCGAAGATGCGCAGGTCCGCGCGGCGGCCGACGGTGACGCCGGTCGGCTCGTCGGCAGCCGTCCACGCCGGATCGGCCGGTGACGGCACGAGGTGTGCCTCCTCGACGGTGCGCCACACGCCGCCGGCGGACTCGCGCGACGCGATGGTGAGCACCAGCTCCATCGGGTCTGCACAACCGTCGCAGACCATGGGCTTCAGCTCGCTGACGTCCCAGCGTGCACAGCCGCCCGCCTTCCACCCGGTGGCCTGCGACAGGTGGAAGTACAGGTGTTCAGGGTGCTGCCGCATGTCGTCGTGGTCGCGCACCCGGCGGCCGAGCTCTTCGGGCAGCTCCTGCCACCACGGATACTCGACGACCTGCTCCGGGTGCAGCACACAGGGACGGACGGTGTACTCCTGCGCGGCTTGCACCGTCGGCGCGGGCGCGGCGGCGCGGACCTCGCCGACATCGGTAGCCCGCCGCCAGCGCAGCTGCACTGCGGCACCGTACTGGTGACGCTCCTCGTGGTGGTCGTGCGGGCACCAGAGCACCTGCAGCAGGTCCATGCCGGACGGCATCGGCAGGTCCGGGACATCTGCCGCGTGCAACTGCACCACCGGCCGCAGCGGGCTCGCTGCTGTCTCCATGCGCTCCACGTGCGCGATGACATACGTGCCGCCGTCCCGCTGCACTACGCCGAAGAATCCCGGAATCTCCCGCGCCACCAGGTAGCGGTCGTAGGAGGACCGCCGCAGACGCGCGGCCAGCTCCGGCGACGCAAGGGTCTCCTCCTCCACCCGATGCGGGCCCGCGCACGTCGGCCACGCCTCGCCGGCCGGCCATAACAGGGGTCCGCCGACGTGGCTCCCGGTGATCTCGGGTGCACCGGGCCGCGGGTGCAACCGCGTCGCAGTCCGCGCAAACGCCGCCAGCCCAGGAAACAGCTCGACCAGATCCAGCGGCCGTGCCCGGCTCGTCAGTCCCACAGGCAGATCGTATTCACGCGGTACGACGCCCACCCATGATCACGACGACCTTGCGTGAACTGTTGCCCTTTCGCGGCATACGAGTGTGTCGTACCCGCTGTCCACGCGAGATCGTCGCCACGCGGGGCGGGGGTCAGGGTTTCAGGCGGGTTACGGCTTCGGTGATGACTTCGGGGCGTTTGCAGAAGGCGAAGCGGATCAGGTGGCGACCGGCGTCCGTGTCGTCGTAGAAGACCTGGGACGGGATCGCGACCACGCCGCTGCGCTCGGGCAGGCCGAGGCAGAACTCGACGCCGTCGGTGCCGCCCAGCGGGCGGATGTCGGTGGTGATGAAGTAGGTGCCCTCGGCCTGGAGCACGCCGAAACCGGCGTCGACGAGCCCGGCCCGGAGCTGGTCGCGCTGGGCCTGCAGACCGGCGGTGAAGCCCGTGAAGTAGGAGTCGGGCAGGCCCAGTGCGACCGCGACGGCGGGCTGCAGCGGCCCGGCGTTGACGAAGGTCAGGAACTGTTTGACCCGCAGCACCGCCGACACCAGCGCCGCCGGTCCGCTGGCCCAGCCGACCTTCCAGCCGGTGCACGAGAACGTCTTGCCGGCCGACGAGATGCGCAGGGTGCGCTCGCGCATGCCGGGCAGCGTCGCCAGCGGGATGTGCGGCGACCCGGCGTCGTCGAAGACCAGGTGCTCGTAGACCTCGTCGGTGACGGCATACGCGCCGAACTCCTGGCACAGGTCGGCGACGAGCTGGAGTTCCTCGCGGGTGAACACCTTGCCGGTCGGGTTGTGCGGCGAGTTGAGCAGCACCAGCCTGGTGCGGGGGCCGAACGCGGCGCGCAGCTGGTCGGGGTCGAACGCGTAGCGCCCGTCGGGGCCGGGGCGCAGCGTCACCGGGCGGCGGGTCGCCCGCGCCAGCGCGATGCTCGCGGCGTACGAGTCGTAGTAGGGCTCGAAGCAGACCACCTCGTCGCCGGGCTCGCACAGGGCGAGGATCGCCGCCGCGATCGCCTCGGTGGCTCCGGCGGTGACGACGACCTCGCCGTCCGGGTCGTACTCGAGCCCCCAGAACCGCCGCTGGTGTGCGGCGACGGCCTCGCGCAGCACCGGCATGCCCGGCCCCGGCGGGTACTGGTTGAACCCGCCGCGCAGCGCGACGGCGGCCGCGTCCAGCATCTCGGCGGGCCCGTCGGTGTCGGGGAAGCCCTGGCCGAGGTTGACCGCCCCGGTCTTCATGGCGAGCGCCGACATGGTCGCGAAGATGGTCGTGCCGAACGGGCGCATCCGCTCCACGAGCGGATCGTCCCCGGAGAAGCCAGCCGTCATGGCCCCATCTTCGCCCACCCCGCACGGGCCGTCCCCGCCGCGGTCGCGGGTCAGCCTGCTGTTTCGGGGAAACTGCAGGCACCGCGTGGCTGATTGCGGCAGTTTCCCCGAAACTGCACCAGGGAGCATCACGACGGGCTCGTTTCAGCAGGGTGCGCCGACGGGGATGCGGGCGAGGGTCTCGCGGTCGCCGGAGCGGACCCGCAGCGGTAGGCAGCGCGGCTTGTCGACGGTGTACCCGCCGGCGAACGCGTACCAGCCGGGCACGTCGTAGATGTCGGGGCAGAACACGCGGATGCGGGTGACCGCCGTGCCCGGGCTGTTGCCCCAGCCGATCGTCGACGTCAGGGCCGCCTCGCCGACGATCTCGAGGTCGACGGGTGTGCCGGGCCGCACCACCAGGCCCTGCTTGGCCCACCACCGGCCGTCGACCGGGGTGACCTGCAGTTGCCGCCCGACCGGCAGCGCGACCGCGTCGAGCAGCACCGGCAGTTGCGCCGCCGGGCTGGGTTCGACGCCGATCACGTGGTCGCAGGACACGCGGGCCACGCCGTCGTCGGGGAACGGCGTCGCGGCCGGTGAGCTCGTCGGGCCGGTGGTGGGCGCGGTCGACGGGCCGGGGGATGGCACGGTCGTGGTGCACGCGGCGAGGACCACCACCGGGAGCAGGGCGAGCAGGCGTCTCATGCCGCACACGAGTCTCGGTGGGGGCGAGGGGTTCCCGGGACGGCCCGCCGGGACGCCCCGCCCGCAGGTTGCGGGCTGTCGACCTGCTTGCCTGTTAGCGTCGGGTGTACCGCCGCACGACTTCCGACCTGGAGAAATTCTCATGCCTTCGACCATCCGCAGGGCCGTGATCCCGGCCGCCGGGCTCGGCTCCCGGCTGCTGCCCCTGACCAAGGCCATCCCCAAGGAGATGCTGCCCGTCGGCGACAAGCCGGTGATCGAGCACACCGTACGCGAGCTGGTGGCCTCCGGCATCACGGACATCACGATCGTGATCTCGGGTGGCAAGTCGCTGATCCAGGATCACTTCCGACCCAATCCGGCGCTGGTGGAGCAGTTGCGCGCGGACGGCAAGACCGCCTACGCCGACGCCGTCGAGGAGATCGCCGAGCTGGCGCAGCAGGGCCACATCACCTACCTCGACCAGCACGGCCCGTACGGCAACGGCACGCCGGTGCTCAACGCGGCCCGCAACTTCGACGACGAACCGATGCTGGTGCTGTGGCCCGACGACGTGTTCGTCGCCGAGGTGCCCCGCGCCCAGCAGCTGATCCGCGCGTACGAGGCGACGAACTGCCCGGTCCTGGCGCTGATGCCGATGAGCCCGGAGGACTCGCAGCGCTACGGGGTCCCGGTGGTCAAGGAGGATCTGGACGGCGGCCTGATGCGGATCACCGGCCTGATGGAGAAGCCCAAGCCGAAGGACGCGCCGTCGGCGTTCGCGGCCATCGGCGGCTACGTCGTCACCCCGGGCATCATCGACGAGCTGCGGGAGCAGACCCAGCGCTGGTACGAGCGGCGCACCGGCGAGGTCTACCTGACCGATGCGATCAACGCCTACGCGGCGACGCGGGCCGTGTACGGGCAGGTCATCTCGGGCCGCTGGTACGACACCGGCAACCCGGCCGACTACCTGGTCGCCCAGATGGCCACGGCGCTGGCGCATCCGGAGTACGGCCCGCTGCTGCGTGGACTGGCCACGGAGCTGGACGTGCCCGCCCGCCCGGACTCGGGCGTCTGAGTCTCGGCTGAGCATGGACGAGGGCCCCGGCTCGTGCCGGGGCCCTCGCTGTCGTGCGGCTCGCTCTAGAGGGTCAGCGTCCAGCTGTTGAGGTAGCCGGTGTCGGCGGAGGCGGCGTCCTGGACCCGCAGATTCCAGGTGCCGTTCTTCGCCTCGCTCGACAGGTTGACGGTGAAGGTCTGGTCGATGTTGTCGGCGCTGCCGCCGGCCCGGTTGTGCAGCACATAGAGGCTGCCGTCCGGCGCGACCAGGGTCACGACCAGGTCACCCTTGTACGTGTGCACGATGTGCACCTCGACGGTGGCGGTCGACGACGCGTTGCCCGAGCAACCCGACACGGTGATCGGGCTGTTGACGGTGCTGTTGTCCGGGATGGTCAGGTCGGTGCCGTTGGTGCCGCCGCAGGAAGGCGGGGCCCCACCGCCCAGGTTCAGCGTCCACGAGTCGATGGTGCCGGTGTCGGCCGTCGCCGCGTCCTGCACCCGCAGTTTCCAGGTGCCGTTGGCGGCCTCTCCCGACAGGTTGACCGTGTACGTCTGGTTGATGTTGTCGGCGCTGCCGCCTGCCCGGTTGTGCAGCAGGTACGTCGTGCCGTCCGGCGCGACCAGGTTCACCACCAGGTCACCGATGTAGGTGTGCAGGATGTGCACCTCGACCGTGCTGCCCGCGCCTGCGTTGCCGGTGCAGCCGGAGATGGTGATCGAGGACTCGACGGTCGCGTTGTCAGGCACCGCGACGTCGGTGGAGTTGGTGCCGGAGCAGCCGGGCGGGCCGTTGACGGTCAGGTTGAACGTCGTGGTCCGCGTCGACGACGCGCCGGTGCCGGTGATGGTGATCGCATACGTGCCGGGCGGGGTGGCCGCGGCCGTGGCGATGGCCAGCGATGAGGTGCCGCCGGCCGAGCTGATCGAAGACGGGCTGAAGGTCGCCGTCGCGCCGCTGGGCAGGCCGCTCGCGGTCAGGTTGACCGTCTGCGCGCTGCCGTTGGTCAGCGTGGACGTGATGGTGCTGGTGACCGAGCCGCCGGGGTTGACCGAACCCGACGCGGGCGCTGCCGCGAGGGAGAAGTCGTTGCCCGCCGGGCAGGCCGCGTCGCTGCCGGCCACGTTGACCGCGGTCCAGGCGGCCTGGACGGTCTTGTACTCCACCGAGCACAGGCCGTACAGGTCGGTCGCCGCCCGCAGGGTGTAGGCGCGGGCGGTGTTGGCCGGGTTGCTGGTCAGCACGTAGCGGGTGCTGGAGGTGAAGTACACGTCCAGCGCGCGGTACCAGATCTTCTCGGCCTTGGTGCGGCCGATGCCGACCACGGCCGGAGCCGAGCCGCAGACCGGGCTGGTGCCGTAGGACGTGGCGCCGGTGCCCTCGGCCAGGTTGAAGAAGAAGTGGTTGCCCGGGCCCGAGCTGTAGTGCACGTCGACGCTGTTGGTGCTGGTCGACCAGCAGCCGTGCGACGCCCCGTCGAGGGTCGGGTTGTACATGTACCGCAGCGGGGTCCCGTTGCCGTTGATATTGATCTTCTCGCCGACCTGGTAGTCACCGGGGTCGGACGGGGCGTTGGCGTAGAACTCGACCATGTTGCCGAAGATGTCCGAGGTGGCCTCGTTCAGGCCGCCGGACTCACCGGAGTAGACCAGGCCCGCCAGGGCCTCGGTGACGCCGTGGCTCATCTCGTGGCCCGCGACGTCCAGCGAGACGAGGGGGCGGCTGTTGCCCGAGCCGTCGCCGTAGGTCATCTGCGCGCCGTCCCAGAACGCGTTGACGTACGCGTTGCCGTAGTGGACGCGGCTGGGCACGCCCGCGCCGTTGCCGAAGATGCCGTTGCGGCCGTGCACGTTCTTGAAGTAGTCGAACGTCGCCGCGGCGCCGAAGTGCGCGTCCACACCGGCGGACTGCCGGTTGGAGTTGGCCCCGGTGCCCCACACGTTGTCCGCGTCGGTGAAGTTGGTGCACGTGGACGTGCCGTTGTTCATGTCGCAGGTGCGGCCGTTGCCGTGCGACGGGTCGATCATCGTGTACGTCGAACCCGACAGCGTCGTGTCCACGGTGACGGTGCCCGAGTAGAGGCTGTTGCCGGTGCCGTTCACCATCTTGACCTCGTCGAACGAGCCGATGACGGCTCCGGTCGCCGCATCGGTGATGACGTGCAGCTCGGACGGCGTCTGCTTGTCGGCCCGCATGCCGGTGACGACGGTCTCCCAGGCCAGACGGCCCTTGCCGGTGCTGGCGTCGACGAACAGCTCGGGGGAGCCGACCGCGGCCACGGTGCCGGAGAACCGGCTGCGGGCGGTCTGTGCGGCCTTGGCTGCGGTGATCTGCGGAGTGGTCGACAGGGTCAGCGGGGCCTCGAGGCCGACCGACGATCCCTTGTAGACGCCATTGGGGGCGGTGTGCACGACGAAGTCGCCGCCGTACACCCGCAGGCCGTGGAACGTGCGGGCGTAGCGCACGTGGGTGCCGCTGCTGTCGCTGACGGTGCGGTCGATGCGGTACGCGTCGCCGCCGGCGGCTCGTACGTCCGACGGGTGCTCAGCGAGGGCGCGCTCGGCGGCCGCGACGCCGACAGGCGCCGACGGGGTGCTGGGCGCCGCGTTGCCGGAGGTTGCCGACACCGACAGCATGGCGCCCACGAGTAGGGCGACACTGCCGGTCGCGAGGGTTCTTTTCACGAGTCCTCCCCGACTCAGTGGAAAGTGGCGGTAGCCACTGAGAGCTATATATATAGAAGCCGGGAGAACTTTGGAAGTGCTTCACATCCTCGGTCATCGATTAGTGAAGCTCCGGGAACGCTGCTCGGATTGCCCGTAAGGGGCGCTGTCTCGGCATCAGGTGATCGACTTGAGTGGATCGAATAGCGCCCTGTCCGGTAGGCGACTGCGCAGGAGTGGTGCCCGGCGATTGTAGAGAAAGCTTTCTAAAGCTATCTTTAGAATATGACCGACCGCCCTACCGTGGCTCTCAGCGACCCCGTCGCCCTGCGCGCGTACGCCCATCCGCTGCGCATGTCACTGGTGGGCCTGCTGCGCAGAGAGGGACCCCTCACCGCCACCCAGGCGGCGAACCTGCTCGGGGAGAGCGTGCCGAACTGCTCCTTCCACCTGCGCCAGCTCGCCAAGTACGGCCTGGTCGAACGGGTCGAGGGGGCCGACGCCCGGGAGAAGCCGTGGCAGGCCACCGCGCTGTCCACCAGCTGGGGCCGCGAGTCCGACGACACCGAGACCCGCGCCGCCGTCGACCAGCTCGACGCGGTGCTCATCCGCCGCTTCTACGAGCGCGCCCTGGCCTGGCTGGCCCGCCGCGACGCCGACCCGCCGCAGTGGCGTGCCGTCACCGGCCCCGGCGACGACCTGGCCTTCCTCACCGCCGAGGAGCTTGCCGAGCTGTCGCGCCGCATCGACGACCTCTTCGGCGAGTACCTGCCCCGCCGTACCGACCCGTCCCTGCGGCCACCCGGCGCGCGGGCGGTCCACGTCAGCTACTACGTGACCACCTTCGAACAGCCCTGACGCCCGGAGGCGCACACCCCCATGACCGCCACCGCCACCCCCGCCACCCGCCGCTGGGTGCCGCCCCTGCTGCGGCAGACCCCGTTCCGCCGCTACTGGACCGGCCAGAGCGTCGCCCTGCTCGGCGACCAGATCACCGAATTGGCGCTGCCGCTGTTCGCCGTGCTCGTCGCCCACGCCGGCCCGGCCGAGATGGGCTACCTGACCGCCGCCGCGCTCGCCCCCAACCTGCTGTTCTCGCTGCTGTTCGGCGGCTGGGCCGACCGGCGGCCGTACAAGCGCACCATCATGGTCGCGGCGGACGTCGCCCGCGCGGTCGCGCTGCTGGCCGTGCCGGTGCTGTACCTGCTGGACGCGCTCACCATGACCCAGCTCTACCTGGTCGCGTTCACCGTCGGCACGTTCAGCGTGCTGTTCGAGGTGTGCCGCACCACCCTGTTCGTGTCACTGGTGTCGCGTGAGGACTTCCTGCCCGCGAACGCGCTGCTCAACGGCTCGCGCGCGTTCTCGTCGGTGGCCGGCGCGAGCGCCGGCGGCCTGCTGGTGCGCTTGGTCGGCGCGCCGTTCGCGCTGCTGTTGGACGCGGTGTCGTTCGTGTTCTCCGCGGTGATGATCGCCAGGGTGGAGGTCACCGAGCCGACGCCGAGCGCCCGACGCGGCCTCGGGCTGCGCGAAGGCCTGTCGTTCATCGCGCGCCACCCGGTCATGCGGGCGGCCGTGAGCGCCAGCACCACCCTCAACCTGTTCAACTTCATGTACCTCGCGCTGGTCATCCTGTACGTCACGACCGAGCTGCACATCACCCCGGACGTCCTGGGCCTGGGCATGGGCCTCGCCGCCGTCGGCGCACTGATCGGCGCGGCCGTCGCGCGCAGGCTCGCCGAGCGCTTCGGCGTCGGACCCCTGTACGTCTTCGGCTACCTGATGTTCCCGGCCCCGCTCATCCTCATCCCGCTGGCCGAGGGACCGCACTGGCTGGTGCTGGCGATGGTGTTCTGCGCCGAGTTCCTCTCCGGATTCGGCGTCATGGTCCTCGACACCGCGGGCGGCTCACTGCAGGCCAGCGTCATCCCGGACGAGCTGCGGGCCCGCGTGACGGGCGCGCACCGCACCATCAACTACGGCATCCGCCCGATCGGCGCGGTCATCGGCGGTGCGCTGGGCACGGCCCTGGGCGTACGCGAGACGTTGTGGATCGCCACCATCGGCGCGCTGGCCGGCGTGCTGTGGCTGATCGTCTCACCGATCCCGCACATGCGACGGCTGTGACTCAGCCCAGCAGGCGGCTCGCCGCGTGCACCGTGAAGGCCAGCCCGACGCCGGTCAGCAGCAGGCCCTCCACGAAGATTCGCAGCCAGTCGCGCGGATCGCGGCGCCCGGCGGGACGCGGGTCCGGCGTGTCCTGCTCCGGGGCGGCGCCGTCGACCGTCGGGCCGCTCGTGACCACGTGCTCCGCCTGGCCGCGGTGTATCCGGCGCAACCCGACACCGCGCCACAGCATCACCAGGCCGAGACCCAACAGGATGAGACCGATCACGAGGAAGGGAAGAGGATCGAGTTCCCGCTCGCCGAGCTCGTTCATGCGCGGAGGGTAGCCGTACGGTGCCATCACATGTCCGCCCGCCACGGGCGCGCATCGGTCCGTAGCAGCGAGTACAGGACGACGTCCTGGCTGCGGCCGTCGTTGAAGAACGCGCCGCGCACCGTACCCTCGAGGGTGAAGCCGCACTTCTCCGCGATGCGCCGGGACGCGCCGTTCTCCGGAACGATCACGAGCTGGATGCGGTGCTGCTTCTTCGTTGCGAAGAGATAGTCGACGAGCAGCCGGACGGCCTCGGTGACGTGTCCGCGCCCGGCGAAGGCCCCGTCATAGAGCTGGTAGGACAGCTCAAAGGCGTCCCAGTAGTTCACCGGCCGGAAGAACTCGATGTGTCCCAGCAGCTCGGCCGCGCCGTTGACGATGAGCAGGGTACCCGCTTCGCGCTGCCAGAGACCCGTCTCGGCGTGGTCGCGCCGGAAGTCCGGCTCGGACCGCACGCCCAGCGGAAAGTGCGCCCCGCGGTTGGCGATGTCGGTGTGCGCCCGGTAGAGCCGGTCCAGATCGGCCGTCAGCACCGGCCGGAGCGTCACGCTCTCGCCGTGAAGCATGTGTCCACCCATCGGGTCGCAGTGCCTGCGCTGAGGCGCAGCCACGTCGGCTGCGCCTGCCACGCCGCGATGATGATAAGCATCTACCCGGACACATATCCATATCCGGTGCTGGACGACGGCCGGGCGGGTGTGGCCCCGAGCGGTGCTCGCCCATTGGGATGAACATTGCCAGGTGGGAATCAATCAATCTAATCTTGGACGCGTCCGGGCAACGACATCAGATCTCACCTGAGGAGACCTTCATGTCCTCTGCCCGATCCGCTGCCGTGACCCTGGCGCTGTTCCGGGTCGTGCTCGGCCTGCTGTTCGCGTTCCACGGCGCGGCCTCGCTGTTCGGCGTGTTCGGCGGCAACCGCGGCTCCGGCCAGGCCGTCGAGTTCGCCGCCTGGCCCGGCTGGTGGGCGGCGCTCATCCAGCTGGCCGGCGGCATCCTGGTGATCGCGGGGCTGGCGACGAGGCCGGCCGCACTGCTCTGCTCCGGCTCCATGGCGTACGCATACTTCGTGGTGCACCAGACCCAGGGCCTGCTGCCGCTGAACAACGGCGGCGAGGCGGCCGCCCTGTTCTGCTGGTCGTTCCTGATCGTCGCGGTACTCGGCCCGGGCGCCTTCTCGCTCGACGGCCTGCTGCGCCGCCGTGACTCCGAGCAGCGCGGCTCGCTGGTCACCGCCTCCTGATCGGACGGTGCGCGGGCCGGAGCCCGGTCCGCGCACCGGTTGTCGCACGGCGGCCATAACATCGACCGCAGTGATCGCGCGTCGGCCCTGGAGGGATCATGGAGATCCTCGCGTTGCTGTGTCTCGGCGTGGTGGTTCTGGGCGTGCTGGCCGCCGTCGTCCCGGTGCTGCTCGGGCTGATCGAGGACGTCCAGACCGGGGAGCTGGACCCCATCACCTGGATCATCGTCGGTGTGGTGCTCGGCGTGCTCTGCCTGTGCGCCGGCCTTCTGCTCGAATGACCCGAAGCGTGGTTTCACAGGTCGGTTCGAGTATGGATCCGCCGCGCCATGGCCGCTGCCCGCCGACGTACCTGCCCGGGAGATCGCCGTTTCGTGTCGACGCGCTGTTCGACAGGGCGAACCGACACGAAACGGCGATCTTGTTCGGCGACGATCAGCGGGCGCCGAGCAGGTGCTCGAGCGCCAGCTGGTTGAGCTGGACGAACGCGCCGCCCTTGGCGGCCTGTGCGTCGACGTCGAAGTCCTCGAACGAGGACCGGTCGGCGAGCAGCTCGGTGTAGGTCTCGCCCGCGCCCAGGGTCGGCACGGCCAGCTCGTCGTAGCGGGCGGCGGCGCGGG
Organism: Catellatospora sichuanensis; assembly: GCF_007483665.1. Taxonomy (GTDB): domain Bacteria; phylum Actinomycetota; class Actinomycetes; order Mycobacteriales; family Micromonosporaceae; genus Catellatospora; species Catellatospora sichuanensis. The sequence continues at coordinate 85,096 of NZ_ML660188.1, read as the reverse complement.
CCTCGGCGACCCGCGGGTCGGCCCGGAACGCCGCGACGCGCTCCTTGAGCAGCAGGTACGTACGCATGTTCGCGGCCGCGGACGCCCATACGCCGTCGAGGTCCTCGGTGCGCGAGGGCTTGTAGTCGAAGTGGCGCGGGCCGTGGTACGCCGGGCCGCCGTCGGCGGCGCCGAACTCCAGCAGGTCGACCAGGAAGAACGCGTTGACGATGTCGCCGTGACCGAACACCAGGTCCTGGTCGTACTTGATGCCGCGCTGGCCGTTGAGGTCGATGTGGAACAGCTTGCCGTGCCACAGCGCCTGTGCGATGCCGTGCACGAAGTTCAGGCCCGCCATCTGCTCGTGTCCGACCTCGGGGTTGAGGCCGACCATGTCGCGGTGCTCGAGGCTGTCGATGAACGCGAGGGCGTGGCCGATCGTCGGCAGCAGGATGTCGCCGCGGGGCTCGTTGGGCTTGGGCTCCAGCGCGAACTTCAGCCCGTAGCCCTGGTCGATGCTGTACTGCGCGAGCATGTCCAGGCCCTCGCGGTAGCGCTCGAGCGCGGTGCGCACGTCCTTGGAGCCGTCGTACTCGGTGCCCTCGCGGCCGCCCCACAGCACGTAGGTCTGCGCGCCCAGCTCGGCGGCGAGGTCCATGTTGCGCATGACCTTGCGCAGCGCGTACCGCCGCACGGCGCGGTCGTTGCTGGTGAAGCCGCCGTCCTTGAAGACCGGGTGGGTGAACAGGTTGGTGGTCGCCGTCGGCACCACCATGCCGGTCTCGGCGAGCGCGGCCTGGAAACGCTTGATCAGGCGCTGGCGCTCGCTGTCCTCGGAGCCGAACGGGATCAGGTCGTCGTCGTGGAACGTGACGCCGTAGGCGCCCAGCTCGGCGAGGCGGTGCACGGACTCGACCGGGTCGATCGGCTCGCGGGTGGCGTCGCCGAACGGGTCCCGGCCGGGCCATCCCACGGTCCAGAGGCCGAACGCGAACTTGTCCGCCGGAGTCGGCTGCGTCATGTCATCTCCTTGAAATCTTGTTTGTTCAGCCATTGAACTTATAGGGTGTGGCATTGTCAAGACCATGCCGCCCCGCCCGCCGCGCCGAGACGATCCGGTGCGCCAACGCAGCCTGCGCGACCACAACCTCGCGCTGGTGCTGCGTCATGTCACCGCCTCGAACCGGCCGCCGTCGCGGGCCGAGATCGCGGCGGCCAGCGGGCTGACCCGGGCCACCGTCTCCACCATCGTCGACGAGCTGATCGCCGGCGGGCTGGTCGCCGAACTGGAGCCCGTGTCCCGCTCCGGCGTCGGCCGGCCCGGCACCGGCATCGTGCCCGCGGGCACCGGACCGGCCGGGCTCGGCATGGAGGTCAACGTCGACTACCTGGCCGTGTGCGCGGTCGACCTCACCGGCGCCGTACGCCATCGCGAGGTGCGGCACCTCGATCAGCGCGAGCACAGCCCCGCGCAGACCTGGCAGGCGCTCGCCGAGCTGGCCGACCACGCCGTCGCCGCCGTCGCGGTGCAGGGCCTGACCCCGGCCGGCGGCGTGATCGCCGTGCCCGGCCTGGTCGAGGGCGACACCATCCGGATCGCCCCCAACCTCGGCTGGCAGCAGGTCGCCCTGCCCCGGCCGGAGGACCTGGGCGGCCTGCGCGGCCTGCCGTTGGACGTCGCCAACGAGGCCACCCTGGCCGCGCTGGGGGAGCGGCACGCCACCGGGCTGCGCAGCTTCCTCTACGTCTCCGGTGAGATCGGCATCGGTGGCGGCATCGTGCTGGACGGCGAGCTGTTCGGCGGTTCGCACGGCTGGGCGGGAGAGATCGGCCACGTCACCATCGACCCGCAGGGCCCTGACTGCCACTGCGGCTCCCGGGGCTGCCTCGAGCAGTACGCCGGCGAGGAGGCCATCCGCGCCGCCGCCGGCCTGCGCGCGGGCGGGGCGGTGCTCGCCGACCTGGTCGACGGCGCCCGCCAGGGCAGCGGCCCGGTGCTGGACGCGCTGGAACACGCGGGCACGGCGCTGGGTGTGGCGCTGTCCGGGGCGGTGAACCTGCTCGACATCGGCACGGTGGTGCTCGGCGGCCACTATGCCGAACTGATCGACTGGCTGCGGCCCGCCATCGAGCGCGAGCTGGCCCGGCGTGTGATCACCGCCCGCTGGGCCCCGGCGAAGGTGCGCGCCTCCGCGCTCGGCTCCGATGCCGCCCTGGTCGGCGCGGCCCGCGCGGTCACCCAGGCCATCCTCGACGACCCGGCCCGCTTCCTCGCCGTCCGCGCCACTCCCGCAGGGTAGGCCCGGCTGCCCGGTCCGGTGCCGAGGCCGCACGGCTCGACGCACCGGTGGCAGAGGCCGCACGGGCCGCGATGCGTCAGTAGTCGAGGCCCGCGTTCCAGCCGCCCCGGCCGCGGGGGGTGAGGTCGAGGACGTGCCAGACCGGGCAGAGCAGGTCGATTCCCCGCTCGTCGATGTCGTCGGCCATCCGCGGGTGGGCCGAGTAGACGTGCCGTACCGAACCGTCGTCGTCACGGGTGAACACCGACACCGTCGAATCCTGCTCGCCTTCGGCGTCCTCGCTGCCGAGGTCGAACTTGAAGCTGCTCGACCCCGCACTCAGCAGGCGCAGGCCCGTCCACCCCCGGGACCGGGCGTGTCCGCGCAGCGCGGGCGGATCAGCGGCGGCCACGACCGCGAGGTCCACGTTCTGCCCGAGATGCCGGGCGACGCCGTTGAACCCGTCGAGCCACATGGTGCACATGGGGCAGGGCTCGGTGTGCCGCTTGCCGTACATGAGGTGGTAGACGACCAGATCACGGCCGGGCCCGGTGAACAGTTCACTCAGCCGCACCGTGGTGACCGGCTCGTCACCGGCGGCCAGGTCCGCGGGACCCGTCAGGAACTCGTAATCGTCCACGACGGGGCCGGGCGGCAGCTGCCGGCGCAGCTCGGCCACCCGTTCCCGGTGCCGCATCAGCTCGATCTCCGCCAGCCGCAGTTGTTCGCGGGCGTGCAGGTAGTCGGCCGACTCCCCGGCGAGGTTCGTCTGGCGCATGATCACCCTCGATGACGTGGTCTTCGCCGAGTCGCGGCCGCCGCCACGTCGACGATCTGCGACGGTGGGAGCGGCGGGCGGGTCGACATCGGCCCGGTGAGGTGTCCGCCGCCCAAACTATCGCCCTGCGCAGGCGATGGCGGTCGAAACGGCCGAACGGCAGGTCGGGGTCGGGGTCGCCGACCAGGCCTCGGCGCGGCGGCGGCGGGCATAGCCTGTAGGCATGGGTGCGATCACGGTTCTGCGGCCGCTGGCGCTGGGCATGGCCACGGGGATGCGCTCGCAGCTCGGGCTGGCCGCGCTCGCGGTGGCCATGAGCCGGGGCGGCAGGAAGAAGGGCAAGAAGGGTCGCGGCTTCTCGTCGATGGTGCAGGGTCAGGTGCTGTCCAGCCCGCTCGTGCGCAAGAGCCTGGTCGCCACGGCCGCCACCGAACTCGTCGCCGACAAGCTGCCCAGCACCCCCAGCCGGCTCAACCGGGGCCCGCTGCTGGCCCGGCTCGCCCTCGGCGGTCTGGCGGGCGGGCTGCTGGGCTGGTCCGACGAGCGCGGCTTCAGCCGCGCCGTGGCCGGTGCGGCGCTCGGCGCGGCCGGTGCGGGTTTGGGCGCCTTCGGCGGTTACCACCTGCGGGCGGCACTCGATCAGCGGACCAACCTGCCCGACCGCTACTGGGCACTGGCTGAGGACGTCACCGCGGTTGGCCTGGCCGCGTTCGCGGTGGCGGTCACAGACGACGCCGACACCGAGCCCGCCGCCGCCGCCGTCCAGGAGCGCGAGCCCGCGTTCGGGTTCATCGGCTGACCTGACCCGGCTGCGGGGCACCCGGCGCGGGCGCCCCGCAGCCGCGGGACGTCACCACGTTCCGCGGCCGTGCAGCCCGACCAGATCCGCGATCCGCCGAGCGCGGTGGACGACCGCCGGGTGGTCCGGGGCGTACCGGTGGGTCGGCCCGAACCACCGGCACAGTTGTCGCAGCCCGAGCAGGACCGCGCTGCGCAGGATCGTTCGCCGGTGGTCCTCCGGCAGCGGCTCGATTCGCTGATATCCCACGACCAGGGCTGGCAGCAGCACGAACTGCTCGTCCTGCAGGCAGAAGTGCCCGAGGTCGAACGTCGGCTCCGCGCCGCGGATCTCACCGAAGTCGATCAGACCGGTGTATCGCCCGTCCGCGCAGAACACGGCTGTCGTGTCGAAGTCGCCGTGGGCCAGCCGGGCGCGGTGCGGCGGGTGGCGGCACTCCTGCTCGATCATCTCCGCGACGGCGGCGAGGATCGGCGTCGGCAGCAGCGCGGCCAGCCGGCCCGGCCAAGGGTCTGGCAGGTAGGAGACGAGGAACGGCGGGTAGGCGTCGTACTCGGCGCGCAGCGGCCAGCCGGCTCCGTGGCGTTCCACCCAGCCGAACCCGTCCACGGCTATGCGGTTGAGGCGGGCCAGGTCCTCCCCGGCTGCGGCGACGGCGGCGCGGGCGTCCTCAAGTGTGTCGAGCGCAGCGAGCGGCACTCCGGGCACCTCAGTCGTGATCATCAGGGAGCGGTCGAGCGACATGGCGCCCGGCTCGACGTAGACGACCTGCGCGACGCTGATCCCCAGGTCGCGCAGGTGCTGATGCAGGATCGCGTCGGTTTCCAGGTTCTCGTCCGGGTGCTCGGCGATACGCAGGTAGAACGTCTGCGTGCCGCGCTTGACCCGATACACCTGGGTGGAGACACCGTCGACGGCGCGTGCGAAGTCGACCGGCACGGCGCGGCCGAACGCACGATGCAGGACGGACCGCACCGCAGCCGGGGGCAGGTCCGGTTTGCGCGTCATCGCTCGGGTATGGAGGCTTCGGCCGCTAGTCCAGCAGCCAGCCGAGCACCAACTGCGCCTGCGCAGTGAGCGACGCCGCGAGGACGAGCCCGGACAGCACAGTGCTCGCCAGCAGCAACCGCCAGCGTGCGCGGTCGGCGCGCAACCGTGCCGTGGTGAGCTGTGCGACCGCGACCACCGCAGTGAGCCCGGTGAGCAGCGGCACGGCGGTCATCACGACGATGAGCGCCGGCCATACCGCGGCGAGTCCGCCGGGCCACAGGTCGGCGTTGCCGGTGTACCGGTCACCCTGGTGCGGAATGTAGAGCCTCCCCGAGAACTGGGCCGCCCGGCCCAGCGCCACCCCGACGGCGAGGAAGTAGACGGCGGCGAGTGTGAACTGCAACCTGGTCGTCAGGCGGCCGGGGGTGCTCGGCGTCAGGACGCGGGCGGCATCCAGCTCTGTGGACATGGCGGGATTCTAGCGAGGGTCCGGCCCGGCGGATGCCCTGACGTGAACGCGCTGGCGGCAGCGGGTGAGGCGTTAACAAGGTGCCCCTCCACTACGTATACCGATAAGAAGGTGCCCTTCCTTCTGGGAGGGTAAGGAGCTGAAAGGGATGCGGTACTGTCCTCGGCATGGCGGAGCAGCGATTCCACACCGGTAGCCACGACCTGCCCGTGTCGGCGGCGCTCGACGAGTTCATGCGTACGGGCTGGCTCGACTCGGAGCACCACGACCTGCCGCGGGCCGAGGTCGCCGCGTGGACGCCGGCCCGGCGCGCCCGGCTGCACCAGGCGTTCCCCGGGCACCGCATCGTCGTCCCGGCAGGCACGTTCAAGTCGCGCTCGAACGACCAGGACTACCGCTTCCGGGCGCACTCGGCATACGTGTGGCTGTCCGGCGATCAGTCCAGCGACGGCGTTTTCGTCGTCGAACCGGACGGCGAGAGCACCCTCTACCTGCGTCCGCGCTCCGCTCGGGAGAACGGCGAGTTCTTCCGCGACCGCCGCTACGGCGAGCTGTGGGCGGGCCGCCGCCCGACGCTGGGGGAGAGCAGCCGTGCGCTCGGCGTCACCACCCGCCACCGCGACGAGCTGTCCGCCGCGCTCAAGCCGGACACCCCCACGCTGGTGCTGCGCGGCCTGGACGCCGAGGTCGACGCCGCGGTCGCGCCCCTGCACGGCGACGCCGAGCTGAAGGCGGTGCTGGCAGAGCTGCGGCTGGTCAAGGACGCCTGGGAGATCACCCAGCTGGAGCAGGCCGTCGCGATCACCACCCGCGGCTTCGAGGACGTCGTGCGTGCTCTGCCGCAAGCGAAGGCGACCTCGGAGAGGCTGCTGGAGGGCGTGTTCTGGCAGCGTGCCCGGCTGGAGGGCAACGAGGTCGGCTACCACTCGATCGTCGCCGCCGGGGCGCACGCCGCGACGCTGCACTGGATCGACAACGACGGCCCGGTCCGCGACGGCGACCTGCTGCTGCTCGACGCCGGAGTGGAGACGCGTTCGCTCTACACCGCCGACATCACCCGCGTGCTGCCGATCTCCGGGCACTTCACCCCGTTGCAGCGCGACCTGTACGAGCTGTGCCGCCAGGCCAACGACGCGGCGCTCGCCGCGCTGGTGCCCGGCGCGGCATACCGCGACTTCCACCGCGCCGCGATGCGCGTCTACGCGTACGGCCTCGCCGACCTCGGCATCCTGCCGGTCTCCGCGGAGCAGGCCCTCGACGAGGACAGCGGCCTGTACCGGCGCTGGACCCTGTGCGGCTCCGGGCACATGCTCGGCCTGGACGTGCACGACTGCGCCGCGGCGCGGGCGGACCACTACCTCGACGGGACGCTCACCCCCGGGCATGTGCTCACCGTCGAGCCGGGGATCTACTTCCAGCCTGACGACGGGCTGATCCCGGCCGAGCTGCGCGGCATGGGCTTCCGGATCGAGGAGGACCTGCTGATCACCGAGACCGGCTACCGGATGCTGTCCGACGGCCTGCCGCGCACCGCGGCCGACGTCGAGTCCTGGATGCACAGGCTGGCTTCCTGACATTTCGGGCACAGTCCGGCACGGCATGATCTGCTCGCGGTGACGGCAGGCCTCGGCGGGCGTCGGTGACGCAGGGCGGGGCCTGCCCCGTCGGTGGCGGAAAACGTTGCGTCGCAGCCGGACCGGGTCGACTAGGCTGGCCCGTCGTGACCGTGGTTTTCTGCGCCGACCCCCTCGCCCCGGCCCGCACCGATCCCCACTTCGCCATCCAGGCGCGGGCCGTGCGGGATGCCGGTGCCGTCGTCGCCCTGCTCGACCTCGACGCCCTGCTGGCCGGCGACGTCGCCGCCGCGGTCCGCCGCATCCCACGCGACCTGGGCTCGGTCTGGTACCGCGGCTGGATGATCCCGGTCGGCCGTTACGCCGCGCTGTCCGATGCGCTCGCCGGGTGCGGCGTCACCCTGCGCGTCTCCGCGACCGCCTACCGTGCCGCGCACGAGCTGCCCGGCTGGTACGCCACCCTGGCACAGGTGACGCCAGAGAGCGTGTGGACGCCGTGGCAGCCGGGCGAGCCGCCCACCGTGGGGCAGGTCGCGGAGCTGGTGGCGCCGCTGGGCGGCGGACCCGCCGTGGTCAAGGACTACGTCAAGTCACGCAAGCACGAGTGGGCCGAGGCCTGCTACATCCCCGATCTCACCGACGTCGCGCACGCCCATCGGGTCGTCACGCGAATGGTCGAACTGCAGGAGGAGTTCCTGCAGGGCGGTCTCGTGGTGCGGCGGTTCGAGCAGTTCGCGCGGCGCGACGGCCGCACTGTGGAGGCCCGGGTCTGGTGGGTGGGCGGTGAGCCGGTGCTTGCCGGGCCGCACCCGGACACGCCGGACCTGTTCCACGAGCCCGACCTGACGGCCATCGCCCCGCTGGTGGCCGCGTTCGGGCATCCGTTCGTCACGACCGATGTCGCACTGCGTGACGACGGGATGTGGCGCGTGGTCGAACTCGGTGACGGTCAGGTCAGCGACCTGCCGACCGTCGTCGATCCAGCCGCCGTCCTCGGCCATCTGAACTGAGTATTAGCAGTTCACAGCTCCGGTACCGGTTCCGTGACCGGTGCCGTGATCAGAAGGCGGGCAACTCCGTCGAACGTGCCACGCGCCGGTTGCGCTGCCCGGGGATGCGGCCCACCGGCGGCGTACTACCTCGGCTGACCAGGGATGTCTCGAATATTTCCGGGTCGTCGTCGGCGTGCTTGCCGTGCAGGCGATCGATGAGCGCCCGCGCCGCGGCCGCGCCCATCTCCTCCCACGGCACCCGCACCGTGGTCAGCGGCGGCACGGTGTACGCGGCGGGCGGGACGTCGCCGAAACCGACCACGGCGACCTCGCCGGGCACCTGCCGGCCGGCCTCCTGCAGGGCCCGCAGCGCGCCGGCGGCCATCGGATCACCGTGCACGAACAGGCCGTCGAAGAACAACCGCGCACGCAGCAGGCGCTGGACGGCGTCGAAGCCGCCCTGCTCGGTCCCGTCGGCCTCGGTCACGTGACTGGCCCGCAGCACCGCCCCGGTGCCGGTGAGCAGATCGGCGAACCCGCCGGCGCAGGCGGCTCCGGCCGGGTCCTCGGCAGGTCCTGTGATCATGGCGAGGCGCAGCCGACCCGCGGCCAGCAGCAGTTCCGCCGCCCGGCGTCCGCCGTCGGTGTAGTCCGCGCCGACCGACGGCAGCGGCGCGCGTTTGCCGCCGGTGTCCACCACGACCACGGGCAGGCCCTGTTGGTGCAGGTCACGCAGGTGGTCCAGGGCGGCGCCGGGGTCGACGGCGAGTACGCCGTCCACCGCGTGGCCGCGCACGCTCGCCGCGAACCGCTCCAGCGCCGGGCCACCGCCCGCGGCCGAGTGCAACAGCAGGCCGTAACCGGACGGCTCCACCACGTCGGCGACGCCCTGTAGCAGCTCCGGCATCCACGGCGTGCGCAGCGTGGGGGCGAGCACCCCGACCGTGCGGGTGCGCCCACGGGCCAGGTCGACGGCGCGGGAACTGGGCACGTACCCGGTCTCGGCCATGATCTCCTCGATGCGGGCCTGGGTGGCCCGCTCGACGTCGGGCCGACCGTTGAGCACCCGCGACACCGTCGCCTTGCTCACTCCGGCCAGCCGGGCGACGTCGGCGATCGTCACGCGCATGTGGACCTCCGAGAAACCACGCCGTCTCGCGGTACCGGTACCGAACCGGTGGCGGCTACACACGGTAAGCGGCCGCGAGGCAGCGATGTCAAGACCGCTCGGTTATCCGGTCGGCCGAAACCGTCTACCCGGCTAGGGTGGCCGCCATGCCGTACATCTCCTCCGTCGTCATCCACTGCCGCGACCCATACCTGATGGCGCCCTTCTGGAGCCTGGTCACCGGCCTGCCCGTCGTCGACGAGGACGCGGTGAAACTGGCCGAGCGCAGCCTGGCCGAGCGCGAGTCGGTGCTGCTGCACGACCCGTCGGGCACCGAGCCGGACGTGTGGCTCGCGCAGGCGTTCGACCTGCTCCCGGTCGGGCGCATCCACCTGGACATCGTGGCCGACGACGAGGAACGGGCCGCGATCGTCGCCGCCGGTGCGACGCTGGTCCGCGAGCAGGAGGACCTGACCGTGTACACCGACCCCGAGGGCAACGAGTTCTGCCTGCTCCGCGAGCGGCACTGAGCCGCGCCCCGATCGCCGATCCGGCCTTCGGGCCGGCCGCACGCTGGGACAATGGAGCCGCTGGGCAGTAGACCGGGGCGGCATCCACCGGTGAGGAGTCACGCCGTGCGAGCGATCGAGTATGACCACTTCGGTGGCTACGACGTGCTCGACCTGGTCGAGGCCCCCCGGCCGACCACCGCTGACGGGCAGGTGCTGGTCCGGATGATGCTTGCCGGGGTCAGCCCGCTGGACGAGACGGTGCGCGCCGGCCATCTTGCCCCGGTCCTGCACAAACCGCTGCCGATCCGCCCCGGTGGCACCGGGACCGGGGTCGTCGAGGAGCCCGGCGCGTCCGGTCTCCCGCGGGGCGCACGCGTCGCGGTGAGCGGCGGCCGCTACGGAGTCGGCGCCGACGGCTGCTGGGCCGAGTACGTCGCCGTCGACCCGGCGAACCTGGTCGTCGTGCCCGATACTGTCGACGACGAGGCCGCGGCCGCGCTGACCACCGGGGCCGGTCATCTCACCGCCTACCTCGCGTTGACCGCGCTGGCCGCGTTCCGTCCCGGACAGGCCGTGCTCGCGCCCGGCGTCGGCGGCGCGGTCGGCCAGGGCGGTGTCGAGGTCGCCGGGGTCCTCGGCGCGGCCCACGCGATCACCACCGCCACCGGCACCGACCAGGCCGAACAGGGCCGCGCCGCCGGGTACGAGGTCATCGACCTGTCCCGGGAGTCGCTGCGCGACGGCGTCACCCGGCTCACCGGCGGCAGGGGCGTCGACGTCGTGCTCGACGGCGTCGGCGGGCAGCTCACGGGACAGGCGCTCGGCTGCCTGGCCGTGGACGGCACGCTGGTCAGCATCGGGTACGCCGCCGGGATCCTGGCCGCCACCGATGTCATCGACCTGATCGGCAGGAACGCCCACCTGCACGGGTTCCGGTTCGCGGCGTTCACCCCCGAGCAGGTGAACGCCGCGAACACCACGCTGCTCGCCCGGCTCGCCGCCGGCGACCTGCACCCGTCGGTGGCACAGGTGTTCCGGCTCGCACAGGCGGCCGCGGCGCAGCACCTGCTCGCCGAGTGCCAACCTTTCGGGCGGGTCCTGCTCGCGGTCTGACCGGGCCCGCGCACCATCGGGCGGCAGCGCAACGATGTGACCGTCGCGCCGCGCGCCGCAGGGTATCCCGGCGACCGGGACGAACCGCCGCGACTACGATGATCAGATGCGCGCAACGGTGATCTACGGCCCGCACGACGTGCGGGTCGAGGACGTGCCCGATCCGGTCCTGGTGCACCCGACCGACGCCGTGGTCCGGGTGACGCACGCCTGTATCTGCGGCAGTGACCTGTGGGCCTACCAGGGCGTCGCGGCACGCGAGCCGGGACAGCGCATCGGACACGAGTTCCTGGGCGTCGTCGAGTCCGCCGGGGCGGACGTCACCGGCGTCAAGCCCGGTGACACGGTGGTGGCCCCGTTCGTGTGGTCCGACGGCACCTGTGAGTTCTGCCGCGAGGGCCTGCACACCTCCTGCCCGGTCGGCGGCTTCTGGGGCCAGCCCGGCTCCGACGGCGGCCAGGGTCAGGCCGTGCGGGTCCCGTACGCCGACGGCACCCTGGTCAAGCTGCCGTCCGGGCTCGATGACGCGTTACTCGTCAAGATCCTCGCGCTGTCCGATGTGATGTCGACCGGCCACCACGCCGCGCTCTCCGCCGGGGTTCGCAAGGGCGGCACCGTCGCCGTGGTCGGCGACGGCGCGGTCGGCCTGTGCGGCGTGCTCGCCGCGCACCGCCTCGGCGCCGAGCGCATCATCGCGCTGGGTCGCCACGACTCCCGCACCGCGCTGGCCAGGCGGTTCGGCGCGACCGACGTGGTGCCCGAGCGCGGCGACGAGGCCGTCGCCGTGGTGCGGGAGCTGACCGGTGGGCAGGGCGCGCACGCGGTCATCGAGGCCGTCGGCACCGAGCAGTCGATGCGTACCGCGATCGGGGTGGCCCGCGACGGCGGAGCGGTCGGCTTCGTCGGCGTGCCGCACGGCGGCTCGGCGGGCGTCGACATCGGCGACATGTTCGGCCGCAACGTGGCGCTGCGCGGCGGTGTCGCACCCGCCCGCGCGTACATTCCGGAGCTGCTCGCCGACGTGCTGGCCGGGACGCTGGACCCGTCGCCGGTCTTCGACTCCTCCGTCGATCTCGACGGGGTGCCCGGCGGATATGCCGCGATGAACGATCGGAAGGCGCTGAAAGTGCTGGTGCGCCCGAACGGCGGGTCGGTGTAGCTTGAGCGCCGTGGAAGAGACCGACCAGGCCATCGTTTCGGCCCTGACCGCTGACGGGCGCATGTCGTACACGGACCTGGCCGAGAAGGTCGGGCTGTCCGTGTCCGCCGTCCACCAGCGGGTACGCCGGCTGGAGCAGCGCGGCGTCATCACCGGGTACGGCGCGCGCGTCGACTACAACGCGATCGGCCTGCCGCTGACGGCGTTCGTGGCGATCCGCCCGTTCGACCCGGCGCAGCCCGACGACGCCCCCGAGCGCCTGGCGCACCTGTCCGAGATCGAGTCGTGCTTCTCGGTGGCCGGTGAGGACTTCTACATCCTGCTGGTACGCGTCGCGTCACCGGTCGACCTGGAGCGCCTGCTGCAGGAGATCCGCACCTCGGCCAACGTCACCACGCGTACGACCGTGGTGCTGTCCACCCCGTTCGAGCAGCGCGCACCCCGCATCCACCTGGCGGAGTGAGCCCTATCAGGGGCAGCACGGCAGCGGCGCGGGCAGGTACAGCGCGGTCAGCCCGATCGCGGTGAGGCCGGTCGCCACCATGGCCACGCCGGTCGCCAGCCGGACCACCGCGGGCCGCAGGCGTGCCGGCACCCGCCGTACGTGGCGGACACCGGCCGCCACGGCGCCTGCCAGCGCGATCCCGCCGGCGAGCAGCACGGGCACGCCCCAGCGTTCGTGGACGTCGTAGCCCTGGAACAGCAGCGGCCTGGCGATCATCAGCACCAGGCCGGGTAGCGGCGCGAGGGCGGCGCTGACCTGCGCCCACACCAGCCAGGCCCGCTCGGCGCCCTCGCCGTCGCCGACCTGGTGGAACAGCTGCACCGACAGCACACCCAGGCCGGCCGGGAGCAGTGCCGCCGCGACCATGTGCCACAGCCAGTAACGCATGATCACGTCCGGGTCGGAGCGCAGCACCATCCCGACGAGCGTCCAGCCGATCGCCGCGAAGATCACGGTGCCGCCGATGCCTGCCACGCCGGCGAAGAACGGGTACAGCAGTCGCCGTGCCGCCGCGGCGGAGGCCCACGCGAGCATGCCGAGGTGCAGTTGCGTCGTCGTGCCCGTCGCCGGATCGGTCATGTCACCACCGTTTCGCTCCCGACCGCGGACCGCGGTCACCCGGTGGGAGTCTGTCCAACGTGGTGTTAGCGGGGCGTTAGCGTTCCGCCGGCCGGGTGCCGACCCGCGGTTCTAGTAGGGGCAGCAGGGGACCCCCCACGGGATCAGCAGAGCCGACACCAGCAACGTGACCAGGCTCAGCGCACACATGCCGACGCCGATCGTGAGCCGGGCCATGCGGAACCGGCGCTCGGCGGGAAAACCGCGCAGATACACCGCGAGCACGAGCGAGGTCACCACGAGCAGGGTCCCGCCGACGATGTACGCCGTCGCCGTCCATCGCTCGGGATCGGTGAAGTCGGTGAACATCAACCGGCGGAGCACCGTCAGCGCAAGAGCGAGCCACACGGCGGTCCCGGCGGCGGCGCGGGCCGCGATCAGCCAGCGGTCCTCGGTGTCGTCCTCAGGCTCCGCCCGCTGAAGGAACAGGTGGAACGCCAGGGTCGTCAGCCCGAGCACGAGCACGCCCAGCGACGCCAGGTGCAGACCCCAGTGCAGGGCGGCCTCACCGGCGTCGGGTCGTTCGCGCGTCCACCGGTCCGGCTCGGTCAGCGAGATCACCAACCAGATCAGCATGCCGTACGCCAGGACCAGGCTCAGCAGCGCGAAGACCGCGAAGAGCAGGTCCACCGCCCGCCGTGTCCGCCGGATGGGTCCGGGGCGGGTGTCGTGCGCCGCTGGAACTCCGAGTAGGTCGGTCGACAACGCTGTTCCTCTCGTGCGGCGACCGTGGCTGCGTCGATGGGAACGGGCGGGTCGCGGTCGTGGGCCGGGCAAGCCCGCCGGAGCTGACGGGGTCGCGGGGATGCTACAAGTCCGGCGGTGTCAGCGGGGGGCACCGGCGAAGCCCTCGGTGACTCGCGCGCGCCCGTCCCGACCGATCAGCATCCCCTCGTATCCAGTGCCGCGCAGCAGGTCCAACCCGGTCACACCGCTCGCGGCGGCCGCTGTCGCGTACACGTCGGCCCACCGCAGCGACGGCCCGGTGACGGTCACGCCCGCTACGTCGGCCGTCGTCGACCTGCGGTACGGGTCGACGATGTGCGCGCCGCGCTGCGCGGTGCCCGAGGTGGCGACCGCGCCCGACGTCAGAGTCAACACCTCGGCCAGCCGCGACGGCTGCCGCGGGTCCTCCACCCCGACCCGCCACGGCGGGTGTCCGGGCGCAGCGGACACGACGACGTCGCCACCGGCGTTGAGGCAGAAGTCCGCACCGGACAGCAGCTCCGCCGCCCGCTCGACCGCCCAGCCTTTGACCAGTCCGGACGGATCCCACCACCGCGCCCCGTCGGGGGCGGGCAGCCATGCGTCGAACCAGCCGCCGGTGTGCTCACGGGCCTCGTCGCACAGCGCTGCGACGTCGGCCACCCACGGGTGCGCGTCCGCCACGGTCAGCTCGCCCCGGTCGATCCGGCTCACGTCGCTGTCCGTCCGGTACGTGCTGAACACCGCGTCGGCCTCGCGCAGCAGCGCGAACACGGCGTCCACGGACCGCCGGACAGGTGCCGAGTCCAGACCGGGGCCGCGCAGGTGCAGGCTCACCGGCATCCCCATGATCTGCTCGACCCAGGCCCGCCGCGGCGGGACGAGCGGGCTCACGGGGTGTGTGCCCGGTCGATCGCGGACTGCAGTGAGTCCAGGTATGCCCGGCTGGTGGCGGTGGCGCCGGACACGGTGTCGACCTCGGCCGACTGCGCGTCGAGCACCTGCTCCCGCAGCCGCGGCAGGGCGAGTTCGTTGAGCACCAGCGAATGCTCGTGCACCGTGTGCTTCTGCAGGATCACCACGTCGGCCACGCGCCCGCCCGCGAACGTGACCCGCACCTGCACGGTGCCGTACTCCGTGAAAACCGCGTCACCGTCGACGAGCCGCCCACCCGCGATGACCGTCGGCGACGGCGCGGGCGTCGCCGCTTCGGCGGGCCGGGACTGCGGCACCGCCTCGCCGAAGCTGGTGCGGTAGCTGAACAGGCCGATCAGGCCCGCGATCGTCGCCAGCAGGAAGAACGTGATCTTACGCATCACTCACCATCCGAACCGCTCGTCGTGGACCTGGCGCGCGGGCACCCCGGCCGTCCGCAGCGCGGCACGTGCCGCCGCCATCCAGGGTGGGGGACCGCACAGGAACACGTCCCGCGCGGCGAGTTCCGGGACCAGGCGGGTGAGCGCCTCATGGTCGGCGTGGCGCTCGGCGAGCTCGGCGGTGAGCCACGAGCTGCGTCCGGTCGGCGGGGGACCGGGCAGGTAGATCACCTGCGCGCCGCGCTCGGCGGCGATGCCGTCGATCTCGTCGCGCAGCACCAGCTCGTCGGCGCTGCGGGCCCGGTAGATCAGGGTCAGCTCGCCGTCGACGTACCGCATGCCCTCCAGCAGCGCGCGCATCGGCGTGATGCCGATGCCCGCGGCCATCAGCAGCACCCGCTCGCCGCGGCGGCGGCCCTCGGTGAGCGTACCGAAGGGGCCCTCGATCAGCACCGCCGTGCCGGGGACCGCCCCGGCCAGGCGGGCGCCGTCGTCGCCCGCGGCGCGGAAGGTGAACCGCAGCCGGTCCTTGCGCGGGGCCTCGGACAGCGAGAACGGATGCGCCCGGCTCCAGCCGCGCCCGGTGCGCAGCCGCCAGGTCAGGAACTGCCCGGGCCGCGCCGACAGCCCGTCCAGCCGCCGCCCCGACAGGTACACGGAGTACACGTCGGACGCCTCGTGGCGCACCTCGTCGACGGTGATCCGGTGGCGGCGCGACAGCCACAGCGGCCGCCCGACACGGAACGCCAGCAGCGCGGCGGCGGCGCAGCCCCACAGCGTCCACCAGTAGGCCGTCGCGGCGCGGGAGGTGACGAAGTGCGCCCCGTTCCACAACTGGTGCGGCAGGGCCAGGCCCACCCCGAGATACGCGTACAGGTGCAGCAGGTGCCAGTTCTCGTAGCGCGCCCGGCGCCGTGCCGCCCGCACCGACAGCGCCACGACGAGGACCAGCAGCGCCGTGCCCGCCGCCGCCAGCAGCATCCCCGGATAACGCACCACCAGATCGGCCGACTGGGCGAGCACACCGGTGTCCGTGGACGCGGCGTACCCGGCGACGACCAGCACCACGTGCGCGGTCATCAGCCAGCAGGAGGTGAAACCGAGCAGCCGGTGGATCCGGGCCAGCCGATCCTGGCCCCAGGCGCGCTCCACCCAGGGCACCCGTGCCATCGCGAGCACCTGCAGCAGGAGCAGATCCGAGGCGGTCAGCCCGGTGAGGCGGGCCACGGTCACCAGCCCGGTGCCGTCGGTGCCCAGCTCGGTCACACCGCCGGCGGTCACCCACAGGGCCAGCACCACCAGCAGGGTGGCGCAGGCCAGCACGGCGGTGACGGTGCGCCCGACGGCTCCGTCGCGGGGCCGGGGGAGAGGGAATCGGTCAGGGGTCACGCCACGGCGAGTCCCGACAGGGGCGCGCAGTTCCCGGTGACACGGAAACCACACGCCCCTGCTTTGCCCCGGCGGGCAGACGCCCTACCGGCGGTCGCCCGAGCGCTGCTGCTCGCGGTACTGCGGGACGGGCAGGCCGCCCCGGCCCCAGTTCTCGGGCTCGACCTCGTCGATGACGACGAACGTCGAGTCCAGCGGCTTGTCCAGCACGTCCAGCAGCAGCTTGCTGACGCCCGCGATGAGCGCCGCCTTCTGCTCGGCGGTCGCGGCCGCCGTGCCCGGCGTGCTGCCCTCGCGGGTGATCTGGATGTTGACGATGGGCATGATCGGTCCTCTCTGGTGATCGGGCGGGTCAGTGGCCGGCGTTCTGGCCGCCGTCGACGTGCAGGATCTCGCCGGTGACGAAGGGTGCCGACTCGAGGTACAGGACCGCCCCGACGATGTCGTCCGTCTCGCCCATCCGGCCGACGGGGTGCAGCCCGGCGTACGTCTCGTGGTACTCGACCGGGTGCATCGGGGTCTTGATGATGCCCGGCGCGACGGCGTTGACCCGCACGCCGCGCGAGGCGTACTCGATGGCCAGCGACTTGGTCGCGGAGTTGATGCCGCCCTTGGTCAGCGAGGCCAGCACCGACGGCACGTTCTTGTCGGCCTGGTCCACCAGACTCGTGGTGATGCTGACGATGTGACCGCCGCCGGCTGCCAGCAGGTGCGGCAGCACCCGCTGGGTGAGGTGGAAGAATCCGGCGAGGTTGATGCCGGTGACCTGTGCGAGGTCGTCGACGGTGTAGTCGGTGAACGGCTTGGCGATGAAGATGCCCGCGTTGTTGACGAGGGTGTCGATGCGGCCGAAGCGGTCCAGCGCAGCCTGGGTCACGCGCTCGGCGGTGTCGGCGTGGGCGATGTCGCCCTGCACGGTCACGATGTTCGGGTCGGCCGAGGCGGGGATGGTGCGCGAGGTCGCGACGACGCCGTAGCCGAGCTTGCGGTAGCCCTCCACCAGGCCCGCGCCGATGCCCTGCGAGGCACCGGTGATCACAGCGACCTTCTGCCCGTTTTCGAAGCTCATGGTTCGTTTCCTTTGCTCTTCGCGGTGGCCGGAGGCGTACTAGACGACCGGTCTACTAAAAGGTAGACGACTGGTCGTGTATCGTCAATGCCATGGGTAGAACGAGTGACGCGCGGAACAAGATCCTGGAAGCGGCCCGGACGCTGATCGAGCAGCGGGGCTACTCGGCGCTGGGCGTCGCGGAGATCTGCGCGGCCGCCGGTGTGCCGAAGGGCAGCTTCTACCACTTCTTCGCCTCCAAGCAGGCGCTCGCGCTCACCGTCATCGACGAGCACTGGGCCGCTCAGCAGCAGCAGTGGAGCGAGCTGCTCGGCAGCGGTCGCGCGCCCCTGGAGCGGCTGCGCGACCTGTTCGAGGCGACCGAGCAATTCCAGCGGGCCGGTCGGCAGCAGGCGGGCCTGGTCGTCGGCTGCCTGTTCGGCAACCTCGCCGCCGAACTCAGCAACCAGGTCCCGGAGATCCGCGACCGGCTGCAGGAGATCTTCGAGGCGCAGATCGACATGATCGAGAAGGTGATCGTCGAGGCGAAGAGCGCCGGGCAGGCGGGCCCCGCCGTCGACACCCGTGACGCGGCCCGCTCCATCGTCGCCCAGGTCGAGGGCCGGGTACTGCTGGCGAAGCTGCTGGACGACCCGGCCCAGCTGGGCACGCTCTGGCACAGCAGCCTCGGTCTGCTGCAGGTGCCGGCAGAGGCCCGGCCCGCAGGAGCCTGACCGGCCCCGTCGTCCGGACTGACGGATGGGGGACTTCGGCCCGCGCCGGAGCGCACCCGCGTCTAACGTCGCGGCCATGACCTATCTCGTCACCCCCGCCGCGTCGCCCCTGTACGCCGACCAGACCGACTACATCCCCAACTACCTGCGGGTGTTCGCGCTGGCGCCCGACGCGTACGCGGGCTGGCAGCAGCTGGCCGGCAGCGTGCGCGACGGCATGGACCTGCGCCGGTACGAGCTGGTCACCCTCGCCGCCGCCCGGCGGCTGGGCTCGGACTACTGCACCCTCGCCCACGCCAAGGTGCTACGCGACCGCTTCTACGACGAAACACAACTGCGGGCCATCATCGCCGACCACCACAGCGCCGGCCTCGACCCCGTCGACGTCGCGATCATGGACTTCGCGGACCAGGCCGCGGCCGATCCGACCTCGATCACCGGAAAGGACGCCGCCCCGCTGCGCGCATTCGGGCTGTCCGACACCGACGTCCTGCAGATCGTGCTGGCCGTGTGCATCCGCCGCTTCTTCAGCGGCGTGCTGTCGGCCGTCGGCGCCGACCCCGACGACGCGCTGCGGGCCTGAGCCCCCACCGAGGGCGGCCGAAGGCTGCGCGCCTAACGGTAGCGGGCCACCGCCTCGGCGATCCGCCGCACGAAGGGGCGGCCGAACGCCGACGCGCCGTCGACCGCGACGACCGCCAGGTAGCCGTGCAGCCGCCACAGCTCGCGCCGCCGTCACCGAGAGGACCTCACCCGCGGCACGCTGGCAGCGCGCGTTGGCCGACGGCATGTTCGGGGCAGTGGCGGCTCAGCTGTTCCAGCGCAGCAGGACGGGTGTCTCGCGCTCGAAGCCGAGCACATTGAGGGTGCCCGTCTCCAGCCGGAACAACGCGCCGTCCTGTGGCGGCAGACCCAGCCAGCGGGCGGTTAGCGCGCGCAGCAGGTGGCCGTGCCCGACGAGCGCGACGTCGCCACTGGCCAGCATGGTCCGGGCGCGTTCCAGGACACGGTCGCTGCGGGCGCCGACCTGGGCGGCCGTCTCGCCGCCCGGGCAGCCGTGCTGCCACACGGTCCACTCGGGACGCTCCTGGCGGATCTCGACCGTGGTGCGGCCCTCGTAGGCGCCGTAGTTCCACTCCAGCAGGTCGTCGTCGGTGGCGGTGATCTCCAGACCGGCCAGCGCGGCGGTGCGTACCGCGCGCTGCAGGGGGCTGCACAGCACCGCGGCGAACGCCCGCCCTGCCAGCCGTCCGGCCAGTTGGGCGGCCTGGCGTTCGCCTTCGGCGGTCAGTGGCAGGTCGGTGTACGAGGTGTGGCGGCCGTTGGCGCTCCACTCCGTCTGCCCGTGCCGGACCACCACGATCTCTCGCATGGTGCCGATCCTCCCCGCTCGTGTTCCTGAGGACACGTTAGCGGTGATCAGAACCAGGACGGGCGGTTTCGACCTGTGAGTCTTGCTCCTAGCGGCCTAGGAAGCTCTAGCGGGAGCGTGCCGCCGCCGGTAGGAGGTGATCTTGGCGGTTCCGCCTGCGGAGGCTCCAGTACTCACAGAATTGAGGTATGACGGATGCGCCGCTCATGCCGCACTACGCGCGGGTCGACCAGAGCCCGCCGCAGATGCAGGCACGGCTCGTGGCATACCTCGACAAAGCCGCCGCCTACCGGGCGATCACCGACATCCGGACGCGGGCATCCGAGACGATGCACGTCAAGCCCGGTCACCACGTGCTCGACGGAGGTTGCGGGCTGGGAGAGGAAGTGCTCGCGCTGGCGCTGCTGGTCGGCGCGGACGGCCGGGTCGACGGCGTCGACAACTCGCGCAGCATGCTCTCGCTGGCCGCGCACCGCTACGAGCGGTGGCACCAGACCCACCCCGACGCCGGCGACGTCCGCTTCGTCACCGGGGATCTGGCCAGGTTGGACTACCCGGCCGACGTCTTCGACGCGGTGCGGTGCGAGCGTACGCTGCAACACCTGCCGCAGGCGGAGGCGGTGATCGCGGAACTGATCCGGGTGACCCGCCCGCAGGGGCGGATCTGCCTGGTGGACACCGACTGGGAGTCGCTGGTCTTCGACGGGCTGCCCGCCGAGGTGCTCACACCGATGATGTGGCGGCTGCGGCACCACAGCGTGATGTCCAACCCGACGATGGGCCGCACGCTGCGCAACCGGCTGCGCCGGGCGGGCGTCGGCGAGCTGGAGTGCCACCCGATGACGATGTGCTTCACGGACCCGGCCGAGGCGCAGCACGTGGTGCCCTACTTCGATCGGGACATGCTGCTGCACATCGTGGGGGAGGAGGACGGCGACGCCACGGCGACGGTGGACCGCTGGCTGGACGTGGTCCGCGACGCGGACGAGCGGGAGGACTTCCTGGTGGCGCTGACGGTCTGGGTGGTCGCGGGCACGGTCCCCGCCTGACGGGAACGCGGCCGGCAGGCTCACAGGCGGATGCCGGGCGGCACGGCGAGCGGCCGGCCGGGCGTGGCGAGCAGGCGCCAGGTGCCGCGGCTGCAGATGACGGCGGCGACGACGAGGGTGGCGGCGACGAGCAGCCCGGCCTCCTCACCGACCCAGAACGCAGCGTTCGGGCCGGCGGTGGCCGGGTCGAACACGGCCTGGACGACGCTGTTGTAAGCGGCGTGCAGGGTGATGGGCGGCCAGATGCTGCCGGTCTCCAGCCGGGTACGGGCGATCACGTAACCGGTGGCGACGGCGGAGATCAAGAACACCAGGACCGCGAGCCAGGTGTACGGGTGGCCGCCGTAGATGAACCCGGTGAGGATGAGCGGGACGTGCCACAGGCCCCAGATGAGCCCGCTGACGAACACGGGCCGGGGCACCCCGGCCTGGATGAGCCGGGTGAGCATGTAACCGCGCCAGCCGATCTCCTCACCGGCCGCGGACAGGGCGCTGATCACGGTGCCGATGGTGGCGGCCAGCAGGAGGCGGCCGCCGAAGCCGCCGAACGCTGCGGGCGCGGTGAACCGGGCGAGTCCGGTGAGCCATGCGGTGCCGTAGGCGACTCCTCCGACGACCAGCGGGAAGGCGATGCCGAGGGCGATCCAGGGCAGGGTGCGGCGGGCGGGTCCGAACCGGAAGGAGACGTCGTCGAAGCCCTCGTTCAGGACGAGGCGGGTGATGACGGAGGCGGCGGCGACCGACCACATGACGGCGTACACCCACCACGGGTTGGTGGTGGCGGCGAGGATCGACTGGAAGATCGCGGCGAAGACGGCGACGAGGATTCCGAAGACGGTCAGGCCGCGCCGGGCCTGCCGGCGGTTGTCGACGACGGTGCTCGCCATGTCCTCAGTATCGAGAAAGGCCCCGCCCCCAGCTGCGTAAACAGCGGGAGGCGGGGCCCTGTCGTGCGGGGACGGGCTCAGGCCTCGGTGGCGAGCTGCTCGTCCATCTGCTTGCGCCACCACTTCTGGCCGGACTCGGGCAGGGTGTCGATCGGGTCGTAGTACGCGTAGCGCTGGGACAGCACGTCGACGTCCTGGTCGGCCTCGATGGAGGTGCGGTAGTTCTTGGTCCAGTACGAGATGCCGTTCTCGCGGTCGTACTCGGTGACCATGTGGACCCAGCGCTTGCCGACGAACGGCACGTCGCAGACGATGCGCGGGGTGGCGTAGCCGGGCAGGTAGCCCATGATGTCGTGCTGCAGCTGCTGGGCGGCGCCGACGGAGACCCGCCAGTGCTCGGCGTTGGGGATCATGTCGCACATGTAGAAGTAGTACGGCAGGATGTTCGCCTCGCCCTGCAGCGCGAAGCACAGGTCGAGCAGGTCCGGCGAGGTCGCGTTGACGCCGCGCATGAGCACGCCCTGGTTGCGTACGTCGCGGACGCCGACTTCGAGGGCCGTCTTCGCGGCCCGGGCCACGGTCGGGGTGATCGAGTTGGCGTGGTTGACGTGCGTATGGATCGCCAGGTTGACGCCGCGCCGGCGGGCGGTGCGGGCGACCCGCTCCAGGCCCTCGACGACCTCGGGCTGCAGCCAGTGCTGGGGCAGGCCCATCAGCGCCTTGGTGGCCAGCCGGATGTCACGGATGGTGTCGATCTCGAGCAGGCGCATCAGGTACGACTCGAGGTTCTTCCACGGCACGTTGGCCACGTCGCCGCCGGAGACGACGACGTCACGCACGCCCGGGTGGGCCTTGAGGTAGGCGATGTGCGCGTCGTAGCGGTCGACGGGCTTGAGGGTGAGCTTGAGCTTCTCGACCGCGGGGGTGGAGTTGCCGACCAGGTCCATGCGGGTGCAGTGGCCGCAGTACTGCGGGCAGGTGGACAGCAGCTCGGCGAGCACCTTGGTGGGGTAGCGGTGGGTGAGGCCCTCGGCGACCCACATGTCGTGCTCGTGCAGGCTGTCGCGGCTGGCGTGCGGGTGGCTGGCCCACTCGGTGAGCCGGTCGGAGGCGACCGGGATCATGTAGCGGCGCACCGGGTCGGCGTAGAACGCCTCGGTGGTCAGCTCTTCCCGCGCCATCGTGTTGATCATCTGCGGGGGGACCAGCATCGACATCGTGGCCAGCGCCTTCTGGTCGGCCTCGAGGTCGGCGTAGAAGGTCTCGTCGACGGTGTCGCCGAGCACGGCGCGCAGCTGCTTGATGTTCTTGATGCAGTTGACGCGCTGCCACTGCGCGGACTCCCACTGCGCGAGGGTGACGTCGCGCCAGCCCGGGAACCGGGTCCAGTCCGGTTCGATCAGCTCTACGCGGCGGTACTCGTAGGGTTGCCCAGCGTTCATCGGTGGCCTCTCCTTTGCGGTCCCGTTGACCATACTGGAAGTTCTTCGGCCTACCAACTAGTCTGCCGTAGAATTTCCCGCACACATCAAATCTAACCGCAATATTGGTTTTGATCTCGCGGGTGCACTTCACTTTTTAGGAGAACCGGACAATGACGTCACCGATCGGCCTGCACCGGGTCCTGGAACCGGGCGGCGTATTGCCCCAGGCGGCGCTCCGCCTGGACAATTCGCCCGAAATAGCGGCAGACGAGGTGCGGATCGCCGTCGAGCGGCTCAACCTCGACGCGGCGAGCTTCCGGCAGCTGGCCACCAAGCACGGCGGTGACGGCGCCGCGGTGCGCGCCGAGGTCCTGGAGATCATCGGCGCCCGCGGCAAGATGCAGAACCCCGTCACCGGCTCCGGCGGCATGCTGATCGGCACCGTCGAGGCCGTCGGCCCGGACTCCCCACTCGGCCTCAAGGTCGGCGACCGGGTCGCCACCCTGGTCTCCCTCACGCTGACCCCGCTGTCGATCACCGACGGCCTCAAGCACTGGGACGGCGGCGGCGAGCAGGTGCCCTGCGAGGGCCACGCGATCCTGTTCGCCCGCTCCATCGCCGCGGTCCTGCCCGCCGACATGGATCCCGAGCTGGCTCTCGCGGTCATGGACGTGTGCGGCGCGCCCGCACTGACCGCCCGGGTGGTGGCGCGGTACGACAACCCGACCGTCGCCGTGATCGGCGGCGCGGGCAAGAGCGGCTCCCTGTCCCTGGCCGCCGCCAAGGCCGCCGGCGCCAGCCGCACCGTCGGCGTCGTGCCGATCGAGCGCGAACGCACCCTGCTGGAGGATGCGGGCCTGGCCGACGCCGTCGCGATGGCCGACGCCCGCAACCCGGTGGCGCTGGCCGAGGCGGTCGAGGCCGCGCTGGGCGGCCGGGCCGCGGACGTGACCGTGGTCTGCGTGGACGTGCCCGGCTGCGAGCACGGTGCGATCCTGTCCACCGCCGACGGCGGCACCGTGATCTTCTTCTCGATGGCGACGAGTTTCGCGGCGGCGGCGCTGGGCGCGGAGGGCCTGGCCGCGGACGTGACGATGCTGGTCGGCAACGGCTACGTGCCCGGGCACGCCGCGTACGCGCTGGACCTGCTGCGTCAGGTCCCGGCGGTGCGAGCGCTGTTCGAGTCCCGTCTGCACCACGAGGCCTCGCGGGCCACGTCCGGCACGGCAGACTGACGTAATGCAGATCTCCGCATTGCCGGCCGAGCGCACGACGCTCTGGCACGACGCCGTCGTCCGCAGCCCCGCTGATCCGGGTGCCACGGCACTGCTCACCCGCGGCCAGCACATCGTGTGGCTGGGCCCGCTCGCCGACGCACCCAGGGCAGACCTCCGGGTCGACCTTGGCGGGGCCCTGGTGACCCCGGCGTTCGTCGACTCGCACGTGCACGCCACCGACACCGGCCTGGCCCTGGCCGGACTGGACCTGTCCGCCGTACGCAGCGCGACGGAGCTGCTCAAGGCCGTGGCCGCGTTCGCGTCCGGGCTGGGCCCGGAGGCGGTCGTGCTCGGGCACGGCTTCGACGAGAGCACCTGGGGTGCGGCGCAGACCCCGCCGACCGCGGGCGAGCTGGACCGGGCCGCGGGCGGGCGCAGCGTGTACCTGTCCCAGGCGTCCATCCACTCGGCGCTGGTCTCCTCGGACCTGCTGGCCATGGCCGCCGACGCTGCGGGCTACGACGCGTCGGGTTGGGTGCGCCGCGACGCGCACCACGTGGTGCGAGCGGCGGCGTTCGGGCAGATCACGATCGTGCAGCGGCGTGACGCGCAGATGCGGATGCTGCGCCACGCGGCGAGCCTGGGCATCGCGGCCGTGCACGAGTGCGGCGGTCCCGGCACGTCCAGCGAGGACGACTTCACCGAGCTGCTGCGCCTGTCGGGGCAGGGGCTGCCGGAGGTGTACGGGTTCTGGGGCGAGCTGATGGGCGCGGCCAAGGCCCGGGAACTGGGCGCGGTCGGCGCGGGCGGTGACCTGTACGCCGACGGGGCGCTCGGCTCACGGACCGCGCACATCGGCGAGGACTACCTCGACGGTGAGCGCGGCTGCGGGCACGGTTACGTGACCGTCGAGCAGGTGCGCGATCACCTGCTCGACTGCCACCGGCACCGGATGCAGGGCGGTTTCCACGCCATCGGCGATGCGGCGATCTCGACGGTGGTGGCCGGATTCGCCGCCGCCGACGAGGTGCTGGGCACCGACGCGCTCCGGGACGCCCGGCACCGGGTCGAGCACGCCGAGATCATGGACAAGCGGCTGATCGCCGCGTTCGTGGAGTACGGCATCGTCGCGTCGATGCAGCCCGCGTTCGACCGCCTGTGGGGCGGCGAGCACCAGATGTACGCCCAGCGGCTCGGGGTGGCGCGGAGCCTGGCGTCGAACCCCATGGGGCAGATGCACAACACGGGCGTGGCGCTGGCGTTCGGGTCCGACAGCCCGGTGACGCCGCTGGACCCGTGGGGCAGCGTCCGGGCGGCGATGCAGCACTTCAACACCCATCAGCGGATGAGCGCGAAGTCGGCGTTCGCGGCGCACACCCGCGGCGGCTGGCGCGCCGTGCACAAGGACGCCGAGGGCGTGCTGGCGCCGGGCGCTCCGGCGACGTTCGCGGTGTGGCGTACCCCGGCCGGGTTGTCCGGCACCCTTCCCAGTCTTGAGCAGCATGACGAGCTGCCGGTCTGTGTCCGTACCGTCCTGCGTGGAGAAACGATCTATGAGCAGCAATAAACTCGGTCTCGACCCGGCGCTGGTGCACCGGGCCCGGGCGCTGGCCGCGAAGGCCGGCCGGCCCGTGGTGGACATGGCGCGTTCGCACACCACCGTGTCGGTGGAGCGGGCGGTGCTGCGGCTGGCCGGGGTCACCGGCGCCGACCCCGACGGCATCCCGTGGGTCAACCGCCTGGTCGACGCGGTGCGCAACGACGTCGGCCTGGGTCACGGCGTGGCACTGCCGGTGTTCCACGCCCTCGCCGAGCACGGCCTCGACCCGACGGCGGCGGAGCTGACCCTGCTGGCGCAGAAGGCCGCCGCCGGGTCGGTGCGGTTCGACCTGCCCACCGGCAAGGCCGTCACCGCCGCGAAGAAGGCGTCCCGGCGCCAGGTCGCCGCCGGGATCAAGCAGATCGACCGCAACCGCGCCGACCGCGACAGGATGATCAAGCGGTACGGCGACCCGAAGCAGCGCCCCTGGATCTACCTGATCGTGGCGACCGGCGACATCTACGAGGACATCCCGCAGGCGCAGGCCGCGGCCCGCGCGGGCGCGGACGTCATCGCGGTGATCCGCTCCACCGGGCAGTCCCTGCTGGACTACGTGCCCGAGGGCGCGACCCGCGAGGGTTTCGCGGGCACGTACGCCACGCAGGAGAACTTCCGGCTCATGCGGGCCGCCCTGGACGAGTCCAGCAAGGAGCTGGGCCGATATGTGCGGCTGACCAACTATGCGTCGGGCCTGTGCATGCCCGAGATCGCGACCCTGGCCGGACTGCAGCGCCTGGACATGATGCTCAACGACTCGATGTACGGCATCCTGTTCCGCGACATCAACCCGATCCGCACGTTCGTCGACCAGCGCTTCTCCCGCCAGATCCACGCCCGCGCCGGGATCATCATCAACACCGGTGAGGACAACTACCTCACCACCGCCGACGCGGTCGAGGCCGCGCACACCGTCACCGTGTCGCAGCTGCTCAACGAGTACTTCGCGCACGAGGCCGGGCTGGCGGACTGGCAGCTGGGCCTCGGGCACGCGTTCGAGATCAACCCGGAGCTGCCGGAGTCGTTCCGGCTCGAACTCGCCCACGCGCTGCTGGCGCGGGAGCTGTTCCCGGAGGCGCCGCTGAAGTGGATGCCGCCGACCAAGCACATGACCGGCGACGTGTTCCGCGGCAACCTGCTCGACGGGTTCTTCAACCTGGTCGGCGCGCTGACCGGCCAGGGCATCCTGCTCGTCGGCATGATGACCGAGGCCGTGGTGACCCCGTGGCTGTCCGACCGCGACATCGCGCTGCAGAACGTGCGCTACGTGCTCGGCGCAGCGGGCAACCTGCACGAGGACTTCGTGCCCGCGCCCGACGGGTTCATCCAGCGCCGCGCCCACCAGGTCCTCGACGAGGCGATCGACCTCCTCGAAAAGATCGAGGACGACACGCTGCTCAACGCGATCGCCGACGGCACGTTCGGGATCATGAAGCGGCCCGCGCACCGGGGCAAGGGCCTGGACGGCGTCGCGAAGCACGACGACGGCTACTACAACCCGGCCACCGAGATCCTGGAGGCCCCGGCCAAGGAGGAGCAGCAGTGAAGACGGTCATCCGCCCGTACGGGGACACCACCGGCGACGGCATGACCCAGGTCAGCTTCACCCTGCCGCTGCCGCACGACAAGAAGGCCGAAGGCGCGGCTCTGCAGCTCGCGGCGAAGATGGGCCTGGAGCCGGCGATGCTCGTGCACGCCAAGCAGATGGGCGACGGATTCACCTTCTTCGTGATCTACGGCAGCGTCCGGCACCTGGTCGAACTCGACAAGGTCGTGGTCGTCGAGCGCGACTTCCCGCTGCTGACCGCCAAGGAGGTCAACACGGTCGTCAAGCAGAAGATGCGCCGCAAGCTGTCCGTGGTCGGGGCGTGCATCGGCACCGACGCGCACACCGTCGGCATCGACGCGATCCTCAACCTCAAGGGCATCGCCGGCGAGAAGGGCCTGGAGTACTACCGCGAGCTGAAGGTCGTCAACCTGGGCGCGCAGATCACCGTGCCCGAGCTGGTCGCCGCGGCGAAGGCGGAGAAGGCCGACGCGGTCCTCGTCTCGCAGGTCGTCACCCAGCGCGACGCGCACCTGCACAACACCCGCGAGATGTCGGCGGCGTTCCGCGAGGCCCTGCCCGCGGACAAGCGGCCGCTGCTGATCGTCGGCGGGCCGCGTTTCGACGAGCTGATGACCGGCGAGCTGGGCGTCGACCGGATCTTCGGTCGCGGCACCACCCCGCGCGAGGTCGCCAGCTATCTGGTGCACGCGCTGATCACCGAGAAAGCCGAGCGGAAGAAGGCAGTGGCGGCATGAGCGAGCGCAGCGAGCGAATCATGGGGCACGTGAGAGCTCATGCCGGTGACGAGCGAAGCGAGGAGCGGGCATGAGCGTCGGTTTTACCGTGACCCACCGGAAGTACGTGCCCTACAGCCACGCCCACTACGCGGGCAACCTCGTCGACGGCGCGTACGCCCTCGCGGCGTTCGGCGACGTCGCGACCGAGGTGTGCATCCAGCTCGACGGCGATGAAGGCCTGTTCGCGTCGTACTCCGACGTGCAGTTCAAGGCCCCGATGCGGGCCGGGGACGTGCTGGAGATCGTTGCGACGGTGGCCCGGATGGGCAACCGCAGCCGCACCATCGATTTCGAGGCGCGCGTGGTGTGCCGGGGCCGCCCGGACCGGTCCGAGTCGGCCGCCGAGGTCCTCGACCCGCCGGTGACCGCGGTGACGGCGACCGGCACCGTGGTGGTCCCGGCCAAGTGAGCCTGCTGTGCTGTGTCGACGTCGGGTCGACGTTCACCAAGGCGGCCCTGGTCGACACCGGCAGCGGTGAACTGGTCGCGACCGGTTCGCACCGCACCACTGTCGGCACCGACGTCCTGCACGGCCTGGACGCGGCCGTGGCGGCGACCGGGCGTGCCCCGGACGGGCTGCTGGTGTGCTCGTCGGCAGGCGGCGGGCTGCGGCTTGCCGTCGTCGGCTACGAGCGACTGGTGACGGCGCAGGCCGGGCACCGGGTCGGGCTGTCGGCCGGGTCGCGGGTCGTGCATGTCGCCGCGGGACGTCTCGACCGGGCCGGGCTGGCCGAGCTGCGCGCCGCCCGGCCCGATGTGGTGCTGCTGGTCGGCGGCACCGACGGCGGCGACGCCGAGACGATCACCCACAACGCGACCCGGCTGGCCAACGCCCGCTGGCGGGTGCCGACGGTGCTGGCCGGCAACGCCGACTGCCGCGAGCAGCTCGCCGAGCTGCTTTCCGGGGCGGGCGTGCCGGTGGTCCCGGTCGACAACGTGCTGCCCGCCATCGGCGTGCTCGACCCCGGCCCGGCCCGGGCCGCGATCCGGCAGGTGTTCCTGCAGCACGTCATCGGCGGCAAGAAGCTGTCCCGCGGGCCCCGGTTCGCCTCGCTGGTACGGGCGGCGACCCCGGACGCGGTGCTGTCCGGCGTCGAGCTGCTGGCTGCCCGCGCGGGGGAGGACCTGCTGGTCGTCGACGTGGGCGGGGCCACCACCGACGTGTACTCGGTGCTCACCCCCGACGCCGAGCAGCTCGCCGGAGTGCGCGACGAGGTCGCCGGGGTGATGTGGGCGGCCCGCACCGTCGAGGGCGACCTCGGCATGCGCTGGTCCGCGCCCGGTGTCGTGGCAGCCGCGGCCCTCGAGAAGATCATCGGAACGGACGAGGCGCAGGTCCTGGAACTCGCCGCGGCAGCCCGCGCCGAGCACCCCGGGTACGTCGCCGACGACGGCGTCGAACGCGCCGTCGACCAGCGGCTGGCCGAACTCGCGGTGACCGTCGCGCTGCGCCGCCACGCCCGTGGCGAAGCCGTGGTGGCCGGGGGTCCGCGCCGCGGCGGACGTGACCTGCGCGCGGTGCGCACCGCGATCGGCTCCGGCGGCGTGCTGCGGCACAGCCCGCCGCACGTCGCCCAAGCCGTGCTCGGCGCGGGCCTGCGTGACACCGCGGGCGGCTGGGCGTTGCCGCGCGCCGCCCGGACGGTCGTCGACGCGTCCTACATTCTGGCCGCGGCAGGACTCCTCTCGGTGGAACATCCCGACGCCGCGGCGGCGCTACTCGCCTCTGAGCTGGGCTGATGCCACGAACTGCGGTGTTCGTCACGGTGGGTGACCACATCGTGAAATTGACCGTGCGGGGCCGCGCCGGTACCGTCGTGAGGTCCTCCACCGTGCCTGCCGCCTCCCCGGCGGGCGTCGCCGATCCGGCGGCCGGGCGCGGCAGGGGCCAGCACCGATCAGTAGAAAACGATCGGCACCGGGTCAGGCCCCGGACGCCGATCGGCCCGAAGGTCGACCGCTGGCACCGTTGGAGTTGGGAGTGCGGGGCGCGGCCTTTCCGGCCGCGCCCCGGCCTTTGCCCGCCACCGACGCGCCCCTCACCCGATCCACCGCCGCCGATGCCAAGCGCCGTCGGCGCGGGTCTGCACTTTCGGGGAATCTGGCCTTTCGCGCTCGCCTTTGCGTGCAGTTTCCCTGAAACTGCAGTTCGCCGGGCATGGGCGAAGGGCTGTTGCGGCACGGAAGCGGTGCGGGCGCGAGGCTGTGAAGGCGCGGGGGAGAGCTGTGTAGCCTTGCACCGGCACCCGGACCGCCGATCTTGGCGCGGGTGGCGTACGTGCGCGCCCGGGCGGGGAAAGATTGGTGACGTGGTGACTGTGCAGACCCTCGCTTCGGCGGACGGCGTAACCGGCCCGGACAGCGTGCCCGGCGACGCGCCCGCAGGCGCATGGACACCGCTGCGGCTGCCCGCGGCCCTGGTCTTGGCGGTCGCCGCCGGGCTGGCGCTGCTGGCCGCATTCCCGCTGTACGGCCTGTGGTGGACCGCCCCGATCGGGGTGGCGCTGCTGGCCGTCGCGGTCCGCGGGCGGCGGCTGCGCGCCGGGTTCGGCCTCGGCCTGCTCACCGGCGCTGTGTTCTTCGGTCCGCTGCTGGCCTGGACGAACCTGCACGTCGGCTACGCCCCGTGGATCCTGCTCACCCTGTTCCAGGCCACCTATCTCGGCCTGCTCGGCCTCGCCCTGGCCTGGGTCAGCCCCCTCGCCAGGCGCCGGCCGTGGCTGTGGCCCGCCGCGATCGCGCTGCTCTGGGTCGCCCAGGAGGCGCTGCGCGACCGCGCTCCGTTCGGCGGGTTCCCGTGGGGACGGCTCGCGTTCAGCCAGGCTGACGCCCCGACCCTGGCGCTGGCCGGGTACGGCGGCGCCCCGCTGGTCACCTTCGCCGTCGCGGCGGCCGGTGGGCTGCTGGCGTACGCCCTCGGCGAGCTCATCGCCGCGCGAGCCTGGACCCGCGCCGCGGCCGCGACCGTCGGGGCCCTGGCCGTCACGCTGCTGGGCCTCGTCCTGCCTGCCACCACCCCGGACGGCCCCGCGGTGACCGTCGCCGTCGTGCAGGGCAACGTGCCGCGACTGGGCCTGGACTTCAACGCCCAGCGCCAGGCCGTGCTCAACAACCACGTCGCCGCCACCGTCGCGCTCGCCGAAAAGGTCCGCGCCGGCCAGGCGAAGCAGCCAGACCTGGTGGTGTGGCCGGAGAACGCCTCCGACATAGACCCGCTGCGCAATCCCGGCGCCGCCGACGCGATCAACACCGCCGCCCGGGCGATCGGCGCGCCGATCCTGGTCGGCGCGGTGCTGTCGGGACCGGAGCAGGGTCAGTCGCGCAACGCGGGCCTGGTCTGGCCCGCCGACCTCGCACCCGGCGCGTTGCCCGAGCAGATGTACCTCAAGCAGCACCCGGTGCCGTTCGCGGAGTACCTGCCGCTGCGCCCGATCGTCGAACCGCTCGCGCAGGCCATCACCAACCAGGCCAAGCTGCTGCGCACCGACTTCGTCGCGGGCACCGCCCCCGGCGTGCTCACCCTCGGCCCGGCGAAGGTCGGCGACGTGATCTGCTTCGAGGTCGCCTACGACGACGTCGTGCGCGACACCGTGCTGGCCGGTGCGCAGCTGCTCGCCGTGCAGACGAACAACGCCACGTTCGACGAGTCCGAGGCGCTGCAGCAGATGGCGATGGTGCGGCTGCGGGCCGTCGAACACGGCCGTGACAGCCTCATGGCGTCGACTGTCGGTG
Source organism: Catellatospora sichuanensis (assembly GCF_007483665.1). Lineage (GTDB taxonomy): Bacteria > Actinomycetota > Actinomycetes > Mycobacteriales > Micromonosporaceae > Catellatospora > Catellatospora sichuanensis. The sequence continues at coordinate 53,405 of NZ_ML660188.1, read as the reverse complement.
TGTCCGGATTTGTAACTGCCGACGGAAATGTGCATGATGCATCTGGTTTCAATACCGACGCGGTGCTCGTGCGCGACCTTCACCTCGGCTCCGGCACCACGCCGGCGACGCGGGCGGGGGCGTGGCCGGAGCTGCTGCTGACCCTCGGGGCGGTGGCGCTGCTGATCGCGGCGGGCGTGGCGCGCAGGCGTCGCCCCGCGCCGGTGGAGGACACTGGACAGGCAGGAGCGGCATAGTGGAGGCCCCGGTGAGCGGCAACGAGGCGGAGATCGGGTATCCCGGCGTAGGCCGGGTACTGGTGATCATTCCGACGTACAACGAGTCGGAGAACGTCCGGTTGATCGTGCCCCGGGTGCGCCGGGCCACGCCCGAGGTCGACATCCTGATCGCCGACGACAACAGCCCCGACGGCACCGGCGCGATCGCCGACGAGATGGCCGCGGCCGACGACCACGTCAAGGTGCTGCACCGGCCCGGCAAGCAGGGCCTCGGCGCGGCGTACATCGCGGGCTTCGACTGGGCCCACGAGCACGGTTACGACGCCGTGGTCGAGATGGACGCCGACGGCTCGCACGCCCCGGAGGAGCTGTCGCGCCTGCTCGACGCACTGCGCGGCGCGGACGCGGTCATCGGTTCGCGCTGGGTGCGCGGCGGCAAGGTCGTCAACTGGCCGGTGCGCCGGCTCATCCTGTCGCGCGGCGCGAACTTCTACACCCGCGTGGTCATGGGCATGGGCGTCAAGGACGCCACCGGCGGCTACCGCGCGTACCGGCTCCCCGTCCTGCGCAAGATCGACGTCGAGACGGTGACCTCGCGCGGCTACAGCTTCCAGGTCGAGCTGACCTACCGCACGCACCGGCACGGCTTCCGCATCGTGGAGGTGCCGATCACGTTCGCCGAGCGCGAGCACGGCGTGTCCAAGATGAGCGGCTCCATCATCAAGGAGGCGCTGTGGAAGGTCACCGTGTGGGGTGCCCAGTCCCGCCGCGAGTCGGTGCGGCGTATGTTCAAGCCGAGTGACCGCTGGCCGTGATCCCACGCCGGCCGGACCGGCTGGAGGTGACCGGATGCGCAGACTGCGGTGGGTGCCGCTGGCCGTGCTGCTGCTGGGCGCGGTGGAGTTCGCCGTCTTCTGGGGCGTCAGCCGCCTGATCGGCATCGGCGCGACGCTGCTGCTGTCCGTCGGCCTGATGCTGCTCGGCGCGGTGCTGCTGCGCAAGGAGGGGCTCTCGGCGTGGCGGCGGCTACGCGAGGCTCGGCTGGCCGGGCAGGCGCGCGGCGACCAGGCCCTCGACGGCGTGGTCGGGCTGATCGCGGGACTGCTGCTGATCATCCCCGGGCTGCTGACCGCGGCGGTCGGGTTGCTGCTGCTGATCCCGCCGGTGCGCGGGCTCGTCCGGGGCCGGATCCGGGCCGCGACCGAGAAGCGCATCCCGGCGTCGGCCGCCAACAGCGTGTTCGGGCCCAGGAAGGTCCGGGTCAGCACTCCGCACGACCCGCACCACCAGCCCCACCCGCCACATCCGCCCGCGGCGGGACGGCCCGGGCCGACCGAGGTCATCGAAGGCGAGATCGTCGACTGACAGCACGAAGGCACCCGCCCCGGAATCGGGGCGGGTGCCTTTTGCGTGTGCTCAGCGGCCGCGTCTGGTGCGTACGTCGGCCAGGCGCTCGTTGAGGATCTCGTCGAGCTCGGTCATGGACCGGCGCTCGAGCAGCATGTCCCAGTGCGTACGCGGCGGCTTGACCTTCTTCTGCTCCGGCTCGGTGCCGTCGACCAGGCGCGCCACGCTCCCGTCGAACTTGCATTCCCAGGTCGCGGGCACTTCGGCCTCGACCGCGAACGGCACCTCGAAGCGGTGGCCCTGGGCGCACAGGAACTCGCGCATCTGACGCGGCGCGAGTTCGGTGTTGCGCTCGGACTCGTAGCTGACGGCCCCCAGGCGGCTTCCCCGCAACATCCGATCGCCCATGTCAGCTCCTCACACTCGTATGGCTTCCGGGTGATGCAACGACCTGATCGCCCGGACGATTCCCCACCATGACACACGCCGCAGCCGCAGCCGATTCCGGAGAGCTCCTCATGTGTGCCTGAGCGGCGCGATATCGTCCGATTGGACCAGTTTTGCGGGGTACATCACATCCGGGGGTAACGCGATGGCCACCACGGCGGTGCCGGCATCGGGCAAACCGGTCAAGACCTGGCTCGGTCACCCCGGTGGCCTGGTCGTGCTGTTCCTCACCGAGATGTGGGAGCGGTTCAGCTACTACGGCATGCGGGCCATCCTCACCCTGTTCCTGGCCGCGGAGCTGACCGACGGCGGCTTCGGCATGGACGACGTCGCCGCCGCCTCGCTGTACTCCATCTACGTCTCGATGGTCTACTTCACGGCCCTGCCCGGCGGCTGGATCGCCGACCGGATCCTCGGCACCCGCCGCAGCGTGCTGTGGGGCGGCATCATCATCGCGCTGGGCCACTACGCGCTGGCGTTCTCCGCCAGGTCCATGTTCTACCTCGGCCTCGTGCTCATCGTGCTCGGTACCGGCCTGCTCAAGCCCAACATCTCCGCCATGGTCGGCGAGCTCTACGACAAGCACCCGGAGATGCACGAGTCCCGCCGCGACGCCGGCTTCACGCTGTTCTACCTGGGCATCAACCTGGGCGCGTTCTTCGCCCCGCTGCTGACCGGCATCTTCGCGGCCAGGCGGGACTGGCACGTGGCGTTCGGCATCGCCGCGCTCGGCATGACCATCGCCGTGATCCAGTACCTGCTGGGCTACCGCCGGCTCGAGGGTGTCGGCCTCAAGGCGCACAAGCCGCTGCAGGCCCACGAACGCAACAAGATCCTGAAGATCGCCGCAATCGTGGTGGCCGTCATCGTGGTGCTGCTGGCGATCGACATCGCAGCGGGCACCTTCAAGGCCGACCACGTCAAGAACGCGCTCACGATCCTGGCGCTGGTCGTGCCCGCCCTGTACTTCATGATGATGTTCCGCGACAAGACCCTGACCCACCAGGAGCGCTCCCGGGTGGGCGCCTACGTGTGGATCTTCATCGGGGCGGCGCTGTTCTGGATGATCTACGACCAGGCCGGCAGCCTGGTGAGCCTGTTCACCGACGAGAAGGTCGACCGGCAGGTCGGCAGCTTCCAGATTCCCACGGCCTGGTTCCAGTCGATCAACCCGGTGCTGATCCTGCTGCTCGCGCCCCTGTTCGCGTGGATGTGGACGCGGCTGGACCGCCGCCAGCCCGGCACACCGGTCAAGTTCTCCCTGGCACTGCTCGGCATCGGCCTGTCGTTCCTGGTGATGGGCACGGCCGGGGCGGCCGCCGCCCGTGGGCTGATCTCGCCGTGGTGGATCGTGCTGGTGTACTTCATCCAGACCTGCGCCGAGCTGCTGCTGTCCCCGGTCGGGCTGTCCGTCACCACGAAACTCGCCCCGCTGCGCTACGCCAGCCAGGTGATGGGCCTGTGGTTCCTGGCCACCGCCGCCGGCAACGCCCTCAACACCTGGGTCACCCCGCTGAGCGGCAAGCTGTCCGACGCGGCGTACTACGGCACCCTGGGTGCGCTGGCCGTCATCGTCGGCGTCTGCTTCTGGTTCGGCGCCCGCCGGATCGGTGAACTGATGTCCGGCGTGCACTGAGAGGCGACCACCGATGACCATCCTTGCCGAGAACATCACTGTCGAGCAGCTGCGCGACGAGGTGACGGCCCTGGCCGGGCGGTGCCTGTGCGACCCGGTGACCGAGCTGTTCGGCCCGCTGCTGGAGACCCAGGAACGCGTCTTCAGCCGGCTGGAGAACGATCCGGTGCCCGACCACGTGCACGACCTTTACCTGCTGGCGGCGCTCGTGTCCGCCATGCTGGCCAAGGCCCACCACGACCTCGACCGCGAGCACCAGGCGATGTCGCTCGCGCGGATGGGGTACGTGTGCGCCGACAACATCGGCCACACCGGCCTGCGCGCCTGGAGCCGGGGACTGCAGAGCCTGCTGGCCTACTCCGCGGGCCGGCCCCAGGAGGCCGCCGCCTTCGCCGACTGCGGCGCGCGGATCGCCGCGGAGCAGAGCGGATCCGTGACGTCCTGGCTGGCCAGCTCTCAGGCGCGGGCGCTGGCCCGGCTCGGCGCGGCCGAACCCGCCCGGCTGGCCCTGGTACGCGCCGACGACATGCGCGAACACCACGTGCACGACGACCTCGACGCGATCGGCGGGATCTTCCTGTTCGCCCCCGCCCGCCAGCACCACTACGCCGCCGACGCGTACGCCTGCCTTCCCGGCCAGCAGGAGCGTGCGGTCCACGAGGCCACCCGGTCGATCGCCCTGTATGCCGCGGCCACGCCCGAGCAGCGGTCCTTCGGCGACGAGGCGGGAGCGCGCTGCGTGCTCGCGCTGACCCGGGTATGGGCCGGTGACACGACCGCGGCCCGGGACACGCTCGGTCCGGTGCTGCGCCTTGACCTGCCCCGGCGCACCGCGGAGGTGATGGCCGGGGTGGCGCGCGTCGGCGACGCCCTGCGCGACTCCCGTTTCGCGGACGTGCCCGAGGCGCGCGACCTGCGGGAACAGATCGAATGGTTCGCCCAGCGCCCCGCCTCCGCCCTGGCCAGTTGAGCGCCGGTCAGGACTCCAGCAGCGCGTCGACCAGGCGCAGCAGCTCGGCGGTGGTCGCCGCGCCGCCGAGCAGCATCAGCCGCAGCCGCGCCCGCTCCTCGTCGTACACCGCCTGCACCCGAACCGGTCCGTCGTCGTCGTCGCGGCGGCCGCCGACCGCGGTGGTGACCAGCGTGGTCAGCCGGTCGACGTCCTCGCGGGAGATCGCGTCGATGGAGACCACGCTGGACACCTCGACGTGGCGGGTCCGGCGGGCCTGCTCGCGGGGTGTGGCGGGCACGGCGCCGCCGGTCAGCGCGGCCAGGTCGGCGGCGCTGATGCGGTACTGCTTGCCGATGCGCACCGCCTTGAGCCGGCCCTCGCGCACGTAGTTGCGCACCGTCTTCACGTGCAGGCCGAGGCGTTCGGCGACCTGCTCGACCGAGTACAGCTCCGACATCGCGTCACCTCCTGCCGGTCGCGGCGGCAGCCTCGCCGAGCCGGCGGGTCAGTTCGTCGAGGTCCGCGGTGAACCAGACGTGCCGTCCGCGGTTGGACTCGTACACGAAGGCGCGGAGCGCGTTGCTGCGGGCCAGGTGCGCCGAGACATCCCCGACGATGACGAACCTGACCTGGTAGTTCACGAACTTCTGCATGATCTCGCCGGCCAGGCCGGTGCCGAGGGTGAAGAAGTCGTCGGTGAGCAGGTGCGCGGCCACGGCCACGGTGTCCGCGCAGCCGAAGGTCGCGCCGATCAGGTCGAGCGCGTCCTGCACGGAGGTGACCGGGAGGCCGTCGCCGTCGCGGACGAGCATGGTCCCGCCGTCGTAGGTCACGAGCCGGTCGGGGGCGGAAGGCATGGTGGACATCGTCGTTTCTCCGTGTCGGTCGCGGTGGGCCGCCGCAGCGGTCCGGTCGTCGGGGTGCGGTGTTCCGGCAGGCTGTTCCACCCGGGCCGGGCACGGTGAGCGGGCGAGCCGGAAGCCGAGGTCGTCGATGTGGAACGCCGGATGGCTACGGCGGCGGCACGACGCGCGCAGCGCGCGGGGCAGGTCCTGCCAGCCGCCGCCGCGGAAGACGCGGTACGGGCCGTAGATCCGTGGGTCGTAGACGTCCCAGCACCACTCCCACACGTTGCCGATCATGTCGTGCAGGCCCCAGGCGTTCGGGGCCCTGGTCGCGACGTTGTGGGCGCCGCCGCCGGAGTTCGCCCGGTGCCACGCGGTCGCGTCGAGATCGCCGTAGCGCTCGCCGCTGGTCCCGGCGCGGCAGGCGTACTCCCACTCGGCCTCGGTCGGCAGCCGGTAGCCGTCGGCATCGGGCTCGCAGGTCACGTCGTGGCCGTCGGGGTCGTCGCCGAGGGTGTAGCACGGCCTGCGGCCGACCGCCGCCGACAGCTCGTTGCAGAGCCGGACCGCGTCCAGCCACGACACGTCGGTCACCGGAACCCGCGGCCGCGGGTCGCCGGACGCGAGGACCGGCCGTCGCCCGCCGCGCAGCGCCGCGTACAGCTCGCGGGTCACCGGGTGCGCTGCCAGCAGGAACGGCTTGACGTCGACGCGCCATGTTCGGCCGGTGCCCTCATCGCGCAGGTCGACAGGTCCGGCCGGAATTTCGATCATGTCGCCGACAAGGGTCGACAGCGATGCTGCAGGCCGTAACATTCCGCATCCTTCCCTATCGGCGGCGAGGTGCCCACGTTAGCACTCCCTATCGTGGCTATCCAAGGCGATATCAGGGAAGGTTGGGGAAACTTGCGGCCATCCGGACCACCGTGGCATGCGCCCTGGCAGCGATGTCGGCGTCCGTGCGGGTGGGGGAGTGCAGCGAGGTCGCGGCGTCGCCGGCTGCCAGCAGCGCGAGCACCGGGTGCCCGAGGCCGTCGGTCAGGTCCGCCCACTCGCACCAGGTGTCGGTGCCCTCGCCCCACCACAGGTAGCCGCCGGGGGAGACCGGCCAGAACCGGTCCGGATAGCGCAGCAGCACCTTCTCCGCCCGGCCGGTGCCGATCCGGGCCAGCGCCGCCCGGTGCCCGTCCGGCAGGTCCACGGCCAGATCCGCCAGTGCCGCCAGGGGCATCGCCAGCACCACGCGGTCTGCGTGCAGCGCACCCCAGGAGCCGGTCACGGTCACGCCGTCCGATCCGGGCCGGATCTCCGTCACCGGCCGGTCGAGGATGACGTCCAGCCCGTCCGCCAGGTGCGTCACCACCGTGCCCAGGCCGCCCGGCAGCCAGCGGTCGCCCTCGCCGACCCCGGGCTCGCTGAACGCGCCCCGGGCTGAGGCCAGCCGGAAATCCAGCCCGGACTCCAGGGTCACCCCGGCCTCGACGGCGTACGCGAGGGTGCGCCGGGACGCGGTGTCCAGGCCGGCCGCGTGGGCGGCGATCACCTCGGCGACGGGCCGGTCGGCCGCGGCGGTCAGCGCGTGTGCGGTGCGCGCAAGCGCGTCCAGCGCCACTGTCGCGCCCTCGACCCGGCCGTCCGCCGACAGCGTCAGCGGGTCCGTGAAGTCCGTCGCGACGACGGGCAGCCCGCACTCGCGGGCCAGGGCGGCGAGGCTGTTGTCGGCATACTGCTGCAGCCAGGCCGCGCCCAGGTCGGCGGTGACGCCACCCAGGTCGACCGAGTGCACCCGCCCGCCGACGCGGCCGCGCGCCTCCAGCACCCGCACCCGGCGGCCGTGGCGGCGCAGTTCCCGGGCGGCGGCCAGACCCGCCACGCCCGCACCGACGACCACGATCCGCTCGCCGGGACGGCCCGCGGCGAGCAGGTGCCCGGCCGCGGTCAGCCCCGACTCGTAGGCGCCGTGCACCATGGCCGGGCGGGTCGGGTGCACGCCCTCCCCGGCCAGCACCAGCCGGTCCGACACCGGTGCGGCCAGCCTGGCCCGGTCGGCGCCCGTCCCGCCGACGAGCAGTCCCGTCCACGCGCCCCGCGACCAGGGGTCGGCGCACCACCGCGACACCGCCCACGCGACCGGCTGCGGGTGCCGCATGTCAGCCCAGCGTCAGCCAGGTGATGCCCAGCTCCTGCAACCGGGCGCGCTCGGCCCCGGACAGGGCGACCCGGCCGGTGGCGCGGCGCAGCAGCCCGGCCCGGTCCACGCCCAGCTCACGGACCGCACGCGGCGCGGACAGCCCGAACAGCAGGCCCTCGACGACTCCGGCGGCCTGAGCGGTGAGCCACGGCGCGCCGCCGAGGGCGTCGGCCAGGTCCAGGCCGTGTACGGCCAGCTCGACGACCCGGGTGACCTGGAAGTCGGTGAGCCGCATCGGGTCGCCGTGGCGGGTGGTGACCAGCCGCGACCCCGGCGTGCCCGCGACCCGCGCCACCACCTGCGCGGCCTGCTCCTCGAACCAGTCGATCAGATCGGTCGGGGTGCGCCGCTCGGCGAACTCCTGCGCCGTGTCGACCCGTTCGCGGTCGGCCGGCGGGCTGAAGCGCTCGTCGGGGGAGTAATAGCGCGCCGTGTCGACCGGCGGGCCCGGCGGAGGTGGTGCGTCGAGCATCGCCAGGGTGCGCGACAGCGCGATCGCGGTGTGCGCGAACTCGCCGCGCACCGTCCACGGCGGGCAGCAGGTGGGCCGGTCCAGGTCCGCGGTCGGGGCCGCTCGCAGCGCCGCGACCAGCGCGGCCGACTCCGCGGCGATCGCGGCGCCGACGGTGGTCGCGTCCGGGATCAGCGACGCCACCCGGAACCGCTCGGCCACGCCGATCGTGTCGTCGTCCACGGCGAAGTCCGGCTGCCCCAGGTAGCCGCGCATCTCCTCGGAGTGCCAGAAGTTCTCGTGCGCGGCGCGCCAGTCCGCGACGGACGAGTAGCCCTCGCCCTCGTCGATCGCGTGGGCGAGGTCGATCTCACCGAGCGGCACCTGCCGCACCTCGGTGACCTCGAGGATCGCGAGCGGCTGCCCGTCCGAGTCGATCAGCGTGGATCGCTGTCCGGGCGACGGCAGCGGCTCGGCGTCGTACTCGTATCCGATCAGCAGCCCCGTCGTCGAGGTCTTGCTCCCGTCCAGCACCGCCGCCACCAGCTTGTCCCGCAACGGCCCCGGAAATCCCAGCTCGTAATCGCTCAGCGCGTCGTAGACCACGTCGCCAGCCTAGATCCAGCGTCGACCCGGTTTTCCGCCGGCTGCGGCCGGATCAGCCGGGCTCGGCGGGGGTGAGCGGCGCGGCGAGCAGGGCCAGCGCGCCTGCGAGGGCGAACGCGGCGCCGTAGCCGACCGGAGCGATGAGCAGACCCAGCACGGCCGGGGTGAGGGCGGCGCCGACGTTCTGGACCGTGTTCTGCGTGCCCAGGGCTCGCCCGGCCCAGACGGGCCCGGCGTGTTCGGCCACCGCGGTGTAGGACAGGCCGTTGCCGCTCATCGACACGGCGACCGCCAGCACCAGCAGCGGCGCGGTCAGGCCCGACCCAGCCTGTGTCGCCGCCGCGACCAGCAGCACCACGGCCGCGTTGATTACGGCCAACTGCCGCATCGGCCGCAGCCTGCTGGCGACCGCGTCCGACCACCGTCCGCACGCCAGCCTTCCCGCACCGCCGAGCAGGTGCGCCACCGCCGCGGCCTGCCCGGCCGCGATCTCCGACCAGCCGCGCTCGCCCACCAGGTACGCCACCGCGAAGACGCTGGTGGTGAACTGCGGGACGACCAGCAGCAGACTCGCCCCGTGGATGCGCCACAGGCTCGCCGTCCGGTACGGCGAACCCGCCGCGGCCACCGCCGCCCGCTCCGGCCGGGGCGGATCGACCACGAACACGCCCACCGCGGCGGCCGCCACCAGGCAGACGGCCGAGCACACCAGCAGCACCCCGCGCACTCCATGCGCCTGCACGATCAGCGGCGTGCCCAGTCCGGCCAGCGCGCCGGAGATCGGCAGCGCGGTCTGGCGCAGCCCCATCGCGAACCCGCGCCGCTGCGGCGGGAACCAGCCCAGCACCACCCGCCCGCTCGCCGCGTTGCCGGACGCACACGCGGCCCCGACCAGCGTCAGCGTCACGCCGAGCGCCGCCAGGCCGGTGGCGTACGCCGCCGCGGTCAGCGTCAGCGTCGCGCAGACCAGCCCGACGGTCATGGTCAGGCGCTCGCCGTAGCGGTCGGCGCACCAGCCCCAGGCGATCAGCGCCAGCACCATGCCCGCGCTCGGCGCGCCCAGCAGCAGTCCGACGTCGCCGAGCCCGAATCCCGCCGCGCGCAGTGCCGGCACCAGCAGGATGAGTGCGCCGGTGGGCAGGTAGCAGGCGCCCTGGGCGAGCATGCCCAGCCCGAGCATCAGCCAGCGGTTCGGCCCCATCGGCTGACGGTATGCGGCCGACCGCAGGTCCGGATACGTGATCTTCGTCGCCCGTTGACGCTTCTACTACGCCGTGCGATGCTACGCACAACGTAGTAGAGGAGTGGTCATGGCCGGTCTCGCCGACCTCGGCAGGTTCTCCGAACCCGCGCTGCACATCCTGATCAGCCTGGCTCCCGGGCCCAAGCACGGCTACGCCATGCAGGACGACATCGGCGAGCTCACCGGCTCCCGCCCCGGACCCGGCACCCTCTATGGCGCGATCCGGCGCCTGGAGGAGCACGGCTACATCGAGGCCCTGCCCGAACAGGACCGCCGCAAGCCGTACGGGCTGACCGACGCCGGGCGGGCCGCGCTCAACGCCGAACTGCAGCGCATGCGCTCGCTCGCCGCGACCGGGCTGCGCCGGCTGGCGGTCGCCTGATGCGCGCCCTGCTCGTCCGCGCGGTGCTCGCGCTGTACCCGGCGGCGATTCGCGACCGCTACGGCGACGAGATCGCCGAGCTGCTGCACGCCAGCCCTGCACCCGGCCGGGACCTGGCCGACACGGCCTGGTGCGCGCTGCGCGACCGGCTCACCCACCGAGCGGAGACGATGACCATGGCACAGGCCCGCACCGCCGCGTGGACCATGCTCAGGCTGCTCGGCACGCCGTCCGCGCTGGGCGTGCTGATGCTCGCCCTGATCTCGACCATGGGCGTGCTGGCCAACCTGGGGAAGCTGTACGAGTTCGGTGGCTACATGTACGCCGCGGCGACGGTGCTGTCGGTCCCGCCGGCGTGGTTGTTCGGCCGGTGGATGGCGCGGACCCGGCCGATCCCGGCCGTGGTGTTCGCCGTGCCCGTGGCGCTGGGGCTGGGCGTGGCCGCCATCGCGGTCCTGCCGGGGTTCGGCCAGGTCATGGGTGAGGAGTCGGCCGCCTCACTGACCGCGATCGCGTGCTGGGCCGCGGGGGCGGCGCTGCTCGCGTACACACTGCGGGTCCTGCTGCGGAACGGACGGTCCGCCGCCGCGCGGGTCGTCGGCGTGGCCGGCGGTGTGCTGCTGCCGGCGGCCGCGACCGCGGTGTACGTGCTGGCCGCGCTGCCCGCCGAGCGCGCCCCGCGGCGGTTCGCGCCGCTGTGGTGGGTGTCCAGCGTCAGCGGCTGGGACCCGGGCCTGGTCGACGACGCGTACCGGCAGCTCGAGGACGTGATCAAGCTGCTGCCGCAGATGCTGACGCTTTGCACCGTCTTCGTGCTCGCGGTGGTGAGCGTCACCGCGAGCCGCCCGCGAATCGCAGCCGAATCGGCTTGACTCTCACGTAGCGGAAGACTCGAACCTGGTTCTCGGAAAGGAGAGAACCGTGGCTTACACCGTGGGCAAGGTCGCCGAACTCGCCGGAGTGACCGTCCGGACGCTGCACCACTACGACGAGATCGGCCTGCTGTCGCCCAGCGAGCGCTCGGCCACCGGCTACCGCCGGTACGTCGAGGCGGACCTGGAGCGGCTGCAGCAGATCCTGTACTACCGGGAGCTGGAGTTCTCGCTGGAAGAGATCGCGGCCATCCTCGACGATCCGCAGTCCGACGCGACGGCGCACCTGCGCCGCCAGCACGAGCTGCTGACCGGGCGCATCAAGCGCATGCAGGAGATGGTCACCGCGATCGAGTTCGCGATGGAGGCGAAGAAAGTGGGAGTCAACCTCACGCCCGAGGAGCGTTTCGAGGTTTTCGGGGACTTCAACCCCGACGACCACACCGAGGAGGTGGAGCAGCGCTGGGGCGGCACGGACGCCTACAAGGAGTCCAGCCGGCGCACCGCCCGCTACACCAAGGACGACTGGCTGCGCAACAAGCAGGAGAACGAGGACTGGGGCCGCCGCTTCACCGAGCTGATGGACTCCGGCGCCCCCGCCGAGAGCCCCGAGGCGATGGACCTGGTTGAGGAGCACCGCCAACTGATCAGCCGCTGGTTCTACGAGTGCAGCTACGAGATCCACACGGGTCTGGCCGACATGTACCTCGCCGACGAGCGCTTCATGGCCACGTACGAGGCCATCAAACCCGGCATGACCCAGTACCTCCACGACGCGATCCACGCCAACGCCGTGGCCCGCGCGTAACACCCCTCACCCCGCGACGATCTTGCGCGAACTGTGGGTACGACACGCCCCAAAGGGGCGAACCCTCAACAGTTCACGCAAGATCGTCGCGATCTTGGCGGGTCAGTTCCCGGTTTTGATGTGTGTGTCGGGGCCCGGGTAGAGGATCCCCTCGTGCTGGTCGTCCTCCCAGCGGACCGTGTACGGCGGGCTGCCGTCCTCGTGCGGCACCGCGGTGATCACCCCGATCCTGCGGTGGTCCCCGACGTGCGTGCCCTCGACGACGATGGTGTCGCCTACCTTTGCCTTCATGGCCTCCACCTCCTCGTCCATTGTCCGGACGAATCGGGGTCAGATGCACGTTTCGCCGAACCACGGCACCGGTCCGGCTGTGCCAGACTCCGCGTCGTGACCGTGTCACTGGTGTACGAGACGCACTCGCCGACGCTGGACAACGAGGCAGGCTTCGCGACCGGGTGGCTGCCCGGCGAGCTATCCCCGACCGGCCTGCGCAAGGCGGCCGAGCTGGGCGAACGCCGCCGCGGCGAGCGCATCGACCTGGTCGTCAGCTCGGACCTGCACCGCGCCGTGCAGACCGCGCGGATCGCGTTCGGCGGCACCGGCGTCGAACACCGCACCGACCGGCGACTGCGTGAGATCAACTATGGGGAGCTCAACGGCATGCCTGTGGCGCGGCTGGACGCCGAGCGCCTGCACCGCGTGGACCTGCCGTTTCCCGGTGGCGAGTCGTATCGGCAGGTGGTGGCACGCACCGCGGACCTGTTGGAGGAGCTGGCCGCGACTCGCGACGGGCGGCGCGTGCTGCTCGTCGCGCACGCGGCCAACCGGTACGCCCTCGCGGTCCTGCTGGCGGGCGCGGACCTGGCCGCTCAGGTGACCGCGCCGTTCACGTGGCAGCCGGGCTGGGAGTACGCGCTGCCCGCGGGCTGGGTCAGGCCGACGCCCGGACCCAGTGCAGCGGGCTCTGCTCGGTGAAACCGGCCCGGCGCAGCACGTTCGCGCTGGGCTTGTTGTCGTACTCGAGCGTCGCGACGACCTGCCGCGCGCCCAGCCGCTGCGCCAGCGCGACGAGCGCGCCCGCCGCCTCCGCGGCGTAGCCGTGCCCGCGCCCGGACTCGGCCAGGCCGTACCCGATCTCGACCGTGCCCGACTCGTCGGGCGCGCCGTGGAAGCCGACCCCGCCCACGACCAGGCCGGTCGCGCGCACCTCGACCGTGTACGGCACCCACGGCCCGGCGGGCGCACCGGCGTTCAGGTACATCCGGGCCGCGGTCTGGTCGCCGTCGAACGGGTAGTCGTCGGCCCAGCGCGGGTCGCGCGGCGCGCCGTCGGCGATCCGCGCCGCCAGGATGGGGGTGTATGGGCGCAGCACGAGCCGCTCGGTCTCGATCACAAGTCCGGGAGCGTACCGGGGGCACCCCCGTCCCACCCACCAGGGACGAAACAGGCATCATGCGTCACATGACGTGGACCGCGCCCCAGATCACCCGCACCGACGAGCCGTACGCCGCCGACGAGCGCACCCTGCTGGAGGGATACCTCGACCGGCACCGTGCCACGCTGCTGCACAAGTGCGCCGGGCTCACCGGGCGGCAGCTCGCCGAGGCGTCCGCGCCGCCGTCGACGCTGACCCTGCTCGGCCTGGTCCGGCACATGGCCGACGTCGAGCGCGCCTGGTTCCGCCGCCGGGTCCGCGGCGAGGCGGTCACGTCGCTGTACGCCCACCCCGACGGCCGCCCGGGGGCCGCGTTCGACCTGGCCGACCCGGCCGGCGCGGAGGCCGACCTCGCGACGCTGACCGCCGAGCAGCAGGCCTGCCGCGACGCCGTCGCCGGGGTGTCGCTGGACGACACCTTCGTGCACGAGCGGCTCCAGCAGACCATGTCGTTGCGCTGGGTGTACCTGCACATGATCGAGGAGTACGCCCGCCACAACGGCCACGCCGACCTGATCCGCGAGGCCGTCGACGGCGTCACCGGCGAGTGAGCCCGCACCCGCCCGCTAGGCTCGGAAGCGACCACGAAAAGACCAGTTCAGGAGGCATGCCCGTGCCCGACGATCGGCCCGCCGAGCCTTGGCGCGAGCGTCTGCACGCCGACTGCTCGCGCTGCTTCGCGCTGTGCTGCGTGGCCCCCGCGTTCGCGCGTTCGGCCGACTTCGCGATCGACAAGCCTGCGGGCACGGCCTGCCCGAACCTGCGGACCGACTTCGGCTGCGGCATCCACACGCAGCTGCGTGAGCGCGGCTTCGCCGGGTGCACCGTGTTCGACTGCTTCGGCGCGGGCCAGCAGGTCGCCCAGGTGACGTTCGGCGGCCGCGACTGGCGTGCCGAGCCCGCGACGGCCAGGGACATGTTCGCCTCGTTCTCGGTGATGCGGCACCTGCACGAGCTGCTGTACTACCTGCACGAGGCGGTGTCGCTGCGGCCCGGCGAGGCCCTGGCCGCGGACCTGGCCCGGGTGCTGGCGCAGACCGAGCAGCTCACCGGCGGCACGCCTGCCGAGCTGGCCGCCCTCGACGTCGACGCGCGCCGCCGCGAGGCCGGTGACCTGCTGCGCCAGGCCAGCGCGGTGACCCGCGGGCGGGGCGGGCGGCTCGGACCCGACCGGTCCGGGTCCGAGCTGATGGGCGCGGACCTGCGCGAGGCCGACCTGCGCCGGGCGAGCCTGCGCGGCACGTACCTGATCGGCGCCGACCTGCGGGGCGCGGACCTGCGCGGGGCGGACCTGCTGGGGGCGGACCTGCGCGGCGCCGACATCCGCGGTGCGGACCTCACCGGCTGCCTGTACCTGATCCAGTCGCAGCTCGACGCCGCCCGCGGCGACCTCGGCACGCAGCTGCCGCCCACGCTCACCCGCCCGGCCCACTGGCCCGCCACGCACACGGCCACCGGCGACGCCACCAGCCCCGCCCGCCCGTCCCGCCCGCCGCGTGCCCGTCCCGCCCGCGGCATCCGCCGCCGCTGACCGGCGCCGTACCTCAGCGTCTGCCGAGGTCACAGCCGTGTCGGCCACCGGCGGGCGACGGCAGGGGCGCGCGGCTGTTCCGCCGGGTCCGTCAGCCGCTACCCTCAGTGTGTGGACCGCCGCGATCGCCGCAGTGCCGCGCCCCCGAGCGCGCGGCCGGGCCGTCGTGCGCTGGTGGCCCCGGACCTGTCCGCGCTGACCGGGCCGACGTCCGGTGTCGCGGTGCTGCCGCACCGCTTGTTCTGGCAGGCCGACCGCCGCATCGACCTGGACAACGCGCACCTGCTGCAGTGGATGTACGAGACCGTGCTGCGCGAGGCGAGCACGGTCGAGGAGCTGCGCGCCTGGCTCGACGGGCCGACCCTGGTCCGGCTGTGGCCGCAGCTGTTCCTGCCCCGCGGGGTGCGCCGGGTCTGGGAGGAGCGCCACCCGGCGCTGCGCGCCCCCGTCGCCGTCCGGTGACGGGCGATCCTGGATGACGGTCGAGGAACTGCAGGTCGAGGTCGCGCGGATCGCGCTGGGTGTGGCCCAGGCGCACGGGTTCGCGCTCGGCGGCGGGCACGCGCTGAACCTGTACGGCATCGTGCACCGCGCCACCGAGGACGTGGACCTGTTCACCGACGTGGACGGCGGCGTCCGTGCCGCCGGTGCACTGGTGGCGCGGGCGCTGCGCGCGTCCGGGCTGGATGTCACCACCTGCGGCGACGACCTGGGCGAGGTGTTCGGCGGCCTCGACGACGAGCTGGTCGAGTTCCAGATCACGCGCGGGGACGCGGTGATGCGGCTGACCCTGGCCCGGTTCGACCGCAACCGTGGCACCGTGGTCATGGACATCGGCCCGGTGCTGCACGTCGAGGACGTGCTCGGCGGCAAGGTCGCGGCGCTGGCGACCCGGGCCGAGCCCCGCGACTACATCGACGTGGCGGGCGCGCTGCGCGACTACACCCGTGAGCAGCTCGTCGAGCTGGGCCTGCGGGCCGACCCGACGCTGTCCGACGAGGACTTCACCGCCGCGATGGACCGCCTGGACCGGCTCGCCGACGACGTCTGGCGGCAGCTGTACGGGCTCACCCCGCAGGCCTGCGCCACGGTCCGCGCCGCCTTCACCGACTGGCCCCGCACCGCCGCCTGACCGCGGCCGGTCACCGGCCGCGTGTGGCGTTTACCGCCCCCGACCCCACCATCGGAGGGAATCTGGCAGGGGCGGTGCTCGGCGGAGGGGGCGCGGATGGATCTGCACACCATCACCTCGGTCATCGAGGCGCCCACCCGGGCCGCCCAGGCGGCCTGGCAACCGGGCGACGCCTGGCTGGCCGGCGGCACCTGGCTGTTCTCCGAACCGCAGCCGCACCTGCGGCGGCTGGTCGACCTGACCGGCTTCGGCTGGGCACCGCTGCGCGCCGATGAGACCGGGCTGGAGATCGCCGCGACGTGCACCCTCGCTCAGCTGTACGCCGCACCGCTGCCGCCGCACTGGCCGGCGGGACCGTTGATCCGTGACTGCTGCCATGCGCTGCTGGGCTCCTTCAAGGTCTGGAACGAGGCCACCGTCGGCGGCAACCTGTGCCTGTCGCTGCCACCCGGCCCGATGATCTCGCTGACGGCGGCCCTGGACGGCGTCTGCACGATCTGGACCCCGGACGGCGGACACCGCCACGTCGCCGCCGCCGAATTCGTCACCGGCCCGCGCGGCAACGTGCTGGCGCCTGGCGAGCTGCTGCGCTCGGTCACACTGCCGGACCGGGCTCTGCGCGCCACGACGGCCTTCCGGCAGATCTCCCTGACCCCGCACGGTCGGTCGGCGGCGCTGCTCATCGGCGCGTTTACGCCCGACTCCTTCACGCTGACCGTGACCGCCTCCACCGTGCGCCCGATCCAGCTGCGGTTTCCGACGGTGCCCGGCCCGGCCGCGCTGGCCGCCGCCGTCGACCGGGCGATCGGCCCGCCGCTGTACTACGACGACGTGCACGGCAGCCCGGCCTGGCGGCGGCACATGACCCTGCGGTTCGCCGAGGAGATCAGCCGCGAGCTGGACGGGCACGGAGCGGCATGACACCGAGGTCCATCGAGGTCAACGCCAGGTCCTTCACCGCCCAGCCGCGGCCGGGGCAGTGCCTGCGCACCTACCTGCGCGAGCTGGGCTGGCACGGGGTGAAGAAGGGCTGCGACGCGGGCGACTGCGGCGCGTGCACCGTGCATCTCGACGGCGTGCCGGTGCACAGCTGCCTGCTGCCCGCGTACCGCGCGCTCGGGCACCGCGTCACGACGATCGAAGGCCTGGCCCCGGACGTCGGCGAGCCGCACCCGGTGCAGCGGGCCTTCCTCGGCGCGCAGGGTTTCCAGTGCGGCTTCTGCACCGCCGGGATGATCATGACGGTGGCCGCGCTCGACGCGGAACAACGACAGGACCTCGGCCGGGCGCTCAAAGGCAACCTGTGCCGGTGCACCGGCTACCGCGCGATCGAGGACGCCGTCAACGGCCTGACCCACGTCGAGCACTCCGGGCCCGGCGACCAGGTGGGCCGCAACCTGCCCGCACCGGCCGGTCCGCAGGTGGTCACCGGGGCCGCCCGGTTCACCCTCGACGCCGCGGTGGACGGGCTCACGCATCTGAAACTGCTGCGCTCGCCGTACGCGCACGCCCGGATCACGGCGATCGACACGAGCGCGGCCGTGGCCGTGCCCGGCGTGCTGGCCGTGTTCACCCACGAGGACGCGCCCGAGAAGCTCTACTCGACGGCACGCCACGAGGACCCCCACGACGATCCCGCCGACACGCGGCTGTTCGACGACGTGGTGCGGTTCGTCGGCCAGCGGGTGGCCGCGGTGCTGGCCGACTCCGTGGCCGCCGCGGAGGAGGGCTGTCGGCGGCTGGTCGTCGACTACGAGGTACTGCCCGCCGTGTTCGACCCCGAGGAGGCGATGGCGCCCGGCGCCCCGACGCTGCACCCGGGCAAGGGCGCCGAGCAGCGTATCGCCGCTGCGGAGCGCAACATCGCCGTCGAGGTGCACGGCGAGGTCGGCGACGTCGAGGCCGGCTTCGCCGCCGCCGACGCGGTGTACGAGCACACGTTCGTCAGCCACCGGGTCCAGCACGCCCACCTGGAGACCCATGCCTCGATCAGCCGGCTGGACGAGACCGGCCGGCTCGACGTGCGTACCAGCAGCCAGGTGCCGTTCCTGACCCGGGGCGCGCTGTGCGACCTGTTCGACCGTCCCGAGCCGACGGTCCGGGTGCATTGCGGCCGCGTCGGCGGCGGCTTCGGGGCCAAGCAGGAGATGCTCACCGAGGACCTGGTCGCCCTGGCGACGCTGCGCACCGGGCGGCCGGTGCAGCTGGAGTTCACCCGGCAGGAGCAGTTCACCGCCACCACGACCCGCCACCCGACGACGGTGCAGATCAAGGTGGGCGCGCGGCGCGACGGCACGCTGACGGCCATGCGGCTGCGGGTGGTCTCCAACACCGGGGCGTACGGCAACCACGCCGCCGCGATGTTCCACAGCTGCCACGAGGCCGTCTCGGTGTACCGGTGCCCGAACAAGAAGGTCGACGGGTACGCCGTCTACACCAACACCATGCCCGCCGGCGCCTACCGCGGGTACGGACTCAGCCAGACCATCTTCGCCGTCGAGTCGGCGATGGACGAGCTGGCCCGCGCCCTGGGCATCGACCCGACCGCGTTCCGGCAGCGCAACGTCATCGGCCCCACGGACCCGATGATCGCCCACAGCACCGAACCCGAGGACGTCGAGATCGGCAGCTACGGCCTCGACCAGTGCCTCGCACTCGTCGACGCGGCGCTGCACCGCGGCGACCGGACGGCCCCGGGGCCGGGCTGGCTGGTCGGGCAGGGTATCGCGCTTGCGATGATCGACACGGTGCCGCCGCACGGCCACCGGTCCCGCGCCCGGATCAGCCTGCGCGCCGACGGCGGGTACGAGCTCGCGGTCGGCACCGCCGAGTTCGGCAACGGCACCTCCACGGTGCACCGCCAGCTTGCCGCGTCGGTGCTCGGCACGAGCGTCGACCGGATCCGGCTGCGGCAGGCCGACACGGACGTCGTCGCGTACGACACCGGCGCGTTCGGTTCCACCGGGATCGTGGTCGCGGGCCTGGCCGCGACGCGGGCCGCGCAGGCACTGCGGGACCAGCTCATCGTCGCGGCCGCCGCGCGGACGAACCTGGACCCGTCGGCCTGCGAGCTGGACGGCGACGCGGTGCGCTGCGGCGGGGTACGTCTCCCGCTCGCCGACCTCGCGCAGGGCGGCTGGGAGGCGGCAGGTGAGGGCGCGTGCGACGGCACGCCGCGGTCGGTGGCGTTCAACGTGCACGGGTTCCGGGTCGCGGTGCATCCGGGCACCGGCGAGATCAGGATCATGCAGAGCGTGCACGCTGCCGACGCCGGGCGCGTGGTCAACCCGATGCAGTGCCGCGGGCAGGTCGAGGGCGGCGTCGCGCAGGCGCTGGGCGCGGCGATGTACGAGTCGATGGTGCTCGACGAGACCGGGCGGGTCACCACGGAGACCTTCCGCAACTATCACGTTCCGGCGTTCGGCGACGTGCCGCGCACCGAGGTGCACTTCGCCGACACCGTGGACCGGCTCGGCCCGCTGGGTGCGAAGTCGATGAGCGAGAGCCCGTTCAACCCGGTGGCTCCCGCGCTGGCCAACGCCGTACGCGACGCCACGGGGATCCGTTTCGGCACCCTGCCGCTGTCACGAGACCGGGTCTGCCTGAGCCTCGCCGCCGGTGCGGAAGTCCCGCCGGCGCACACCGCCGGTCGCCACCCGCACGAGTGAACACGTGGCCCGCCCGGCGGTGACTCCCGACGTCGCCGACCGCCTCACCCGAACAGGGCGGTGAAGACGGCGATCAGCACCGCGTAGCAGGCCACGACGACGGTGGCGCCGACGATGTCGGTGCGGACCCGGTGCGGACCGTGCGGCACCAGCCAGAACGCCAGGGCCCGGTTGACCCAGCGGCATCAGGACCCAGGTGAGGATGACGCTGCTGAGCACGTTGCTGACGAAGATGGCGAACGACCCGGTGATGTGCAGTGCCCGGAACAGGGGACCGGCGCCGTAGTACAGCAGCGTCACCGTGGGGAACAGCGCGAGCAGCACCGCCATCGCCTGCTTCCAGCTGGGCACCGCGGCGGGTGCGCCGCCGAAGCCGAACCAGCCGCTGAACGGCGACCGGACCGTGTGCAGGTCGAACGGCCGACGCAGGAACCGTCCACCGTCGCGCAGCAGCCTGGCACGTGCGTCCGAGTCGAGCCATCCGGTGAGGTGCGCCGCGGTGTCGTAGCGCAGCAGCGCGACCCAGTGCTCCTGGACGCCCGGCACGGGCGGGAACAGCTCGCTGCCGAGGTATCCGGGGAACCGCTCCTGGGCCTGGCTCATCCGGTCCTGCCACCGCGCGAACGCCTGCTCCTTACCCGGCAGCACGTCGTGCGACACGACCGCGGTGACGACGTCCCGCGCGGGCGGCTCACCGACGAGCACTTCGGTGGTGGGCGGGGCGTCGAACAGGGCTTCGCCCTCGTCGAGCAGCCGTCGGCGCACATCGGACTGCATCCAGGCGGTCAGCTGGTCGACGGTGGTGAAACGGTAGACCACGACCCGCTCGCCGCCGGCTTCCGGCGGGCACATCTCGGCGTTCTCGAATCCGTCGAAGCCGCGGGCGGCCTCGATGGCCCGCTGTTGCCAGGGCTGGTAGTCGTCCTCGCGGCCCGCCGTGACGTGCTGGGTGATGACGACGGTCGCACTGGCGGTGTGCCCGTCCGCCGCCGCCGGGTCCACCCGTGGCTCCACGATCAACTAGCCTACACAAGAGGAACTTATCGTGCAATCAGCGTGAACAGAACATGATGGACACTAAGGTGAAGCTCGGGGACCCCGTCGACGGGAGGCGCGATGGACCACAAGGAGCTCCTGGCTGAAGCCGTACGGATGGCGGCGGAGTCCGTGGAGCGAGGCTGGGGCGGCCCCTTCGGTGCGGTGATCGCCAGGGACGGCGAGATCATCGCACGCGGGCAGAACCGTGTGCTGCTTACCGGCGATCCCACCGCGCACGGTGAGGTCGAGGCGATCCGCAAGGCCGTGCAGGTGCTCAACCCCGAGGCCCCGTCCATCCCGGAGGACCACCAGGACGAGTCGACCCTGGCCTACGTCGAGCGCCCCGAGGGCTCGCCCGATCCGCTGCCGCGACGGGCCCGCATGCTGATGGGCTGCACGATCTACACCAGCGGCGCACCGTGTCCGATGTGCATGAGCGCCATCTACTGGTCCCGGATCGACGCCGTCTACTACAGCTGCGACGTCGAAGCCACCCGGAAGATCGGCTTCGACGACGCGTTCCAGTACGAGGACTTCGCCAAGCCCGTCGACCAGCGCCGCATCCACCTGGAGCAGATCTACCCCGAACTCGGCGCCGTCGTCTACGAAGCCTGGCAGAACAAGCCCGACCACCACCCGTACTGACCGAGGAAAGGGCACCTGCTGAACGGACGTCCAGCAGGTGCCCTTTCCTCGTCCCTGTGCGGGCGGGCGCCTGGTCAGCGCAGGGGGTCGGTGGCGCGCATGCGCGCGACGAGCTGTTCGAGGGCGGCGATCTCCTGGCGGAGCGCGGCGGCGCCCTGGCGGGTCAGTTTGAGCCAGGTGCAGGGCTTGCGGCCTTCGTATCCCTTGCGGATCTCCACCAGCCCGGCCTCCTCCAGCACCCGCAGGTGCCGGCTCAGATTGCCGTCGCTGAGCTGGAGCTGGTCGCGCAGAGTCGTGAAGGAGCACTCGGCGGTCTCGGCGAGCACGGCCATGATGCCCAGCCGGAAGCGCTGGTGGACGGTCTCGTCCAGGGCCAGCGCCGGGTGCGCCGTGTCGTCGCCGGTCACCGCAGGCCGCCCCGGGTGCGTACGGCCCGCACCGTGGCGAAGGCCAGCAGCGGCAGCGCCATCAGGATCAGCGTCGGCCCGGGCCGGTTGAGTCCGAACAGGGTCAGCTCGCCGCCCAGCGCCGGACCCTCGAATCCGCCGAGCACCCACGCCTGCCAGCCGGTCAACTGACCCAGGCCCTGCGAGCACTGCCACCAGGTGATCGCGCCGACCCAGATGCCGGACAGCGCCACGGCCCGGCTGCGTTCGGCCCAGCCGAGCACCACGATCGCGAGCGCGATCGGCATCAGCGGCGTATACAGCCCGAGCCTGATCTGCTCGAGGAACGGGACCGCGGCGTAGGACGCCATCGCGTCCGGGCCGGCGGGCAGGTCGGCCGGCATGGCCGCGATCACGGCCAGCGCGAGCAGGGCGCCCATGGCCGTGATCGCGAACCAACGCCATGGCACCCGGACTCCGACGCGGCGGGCGCGCCAGCGGTACCAGGCGCCGATCAGCGCGATGGTGAGCGGAGTGCCGATGAACCAGAACAGGTAGGACGCCTGTTCGCTGCGCTGCGTGGCGGGCAGGCCCGCCCAGGGGGAGTGGACACCCACCGCGTCGACCTGCGCGAACGGCACCTCATAGAGGCTGATGCTGGTCAGCAGCAGCACCGCCAGCGCGGCCACCGGGAACCACGCCCCGGCGTGCGCCTGCCTGCGGGCCTGCTCGCGAAGTCGGCGCACCTCGTCGAGCATCTGCTCCGGGTACGCGGTCGCCGGTGTCGTCATCGACGAACTCCTTTCCGTGGTCGCCAAGAACTTTGTAATGCAAAGTACATGGCGATCGCAAGAGGCGCAGCCCTTTATCCGGCTGCCTACGCCGTCAAGGCGATCTCGGCACGCCGGGTAAACCGCGCGACGGGGCGCTGGGCGCGCACTAGCCTCAGCCGGTGACCGACGATCTACTGAACCGCCTGGAACGCTTCTACGACGCCGTGCCCCGTGACCGGGCCGCCGTGGAACGCCACGGCACCCTCGAACTGTTCCTGCGGCAGAGCACGCCCTACCCCTTCTACGCCCGGCCGGTGCTGGGCGGGCCGGCCCCGACCGCCGCAGACGTCGCCGCCGTACGCGCCCGCCAGCGCGAACTCGGCGTGCCCGAGGCGTTCGAATGGGTCGACGAGACCACCCCTGGGCTGCTGCCGGTCGCCGAGGCCGCCGGGCTGTCCGTGCTGCGCGCGCCGCTGCTCGTGCTCGACCCGGCCCGGCTCGCCGCCGCCACGGACCTCGCCCGCATCATCGACGCGGACGCCCCTGACGCCGCCGCCGACCTCGCCGCGGTCGCGGCCGTCGCCCACATCGGGTTCGGCTCCCCGGGCACCGGGGTCGGCGACGCCGGACCCGCCGAACGCGACGCCGCCCTGACCGTTCCGGACGCCGAGCGTCTCGCCCGGGAGCTCGCCGACATCCGCAGTGGCGTCCACGCCAACGCCCTGGCCGAGCTGCCCGACCTGGGCCCGGTGGCCAGCGGCCTCTACCAGCGCGCAGGCGACGTCGCCGAGATCGTCGGGGTGGCCACGCTGCCCTCGGCGCGCCGCCGCGGCCTTGGCGGGGCCGTCACCGCGCTGCTCGCCCGGCACGCCCTCGGGCAGGGCGCGGGCCTCGTGTTCCTGTCGGCGGCGTCGGAGGACGTGGCCCGCGTTTACGAACGCCAGGGCTTCACCCGCATCGCCACCGCCTGCATCGCCGACCCCGCGGCCTGATCAGCGCTCCGCGAGGTTGGCAAGGGCACCTTCTACATCGGAATCCGATAAGAAGGTGCCCTTCCTTCGCTCAGATGGGTTCTACGCCGGTGGGGAGGCGGGACCAGGCGGACTCTTCGTGGACGTAGGCCAGGAGGACCTCGCGCAAAGCACGGGCGGCGTGGGTGGGGGTGACGTCGCGGCGGTGGGCCAGGGCGATGGTGCGCTGCACCCCCGGCGGGGCCAGGGGCGTGGAACGCAGGCGGGTGCGGCCGGACAGGACCAGGGACGGGACCAGGGCGACGCCCAGTCCGGCCTCGACGAAGCCGAGCACGGCGTCCATCTCGCCGCCCTCGATCGCGAAGGTGGGGGTGAACCCGGCGCGGCGGCAGGCCTCCAGGGTGGTGTCGCGCAGGTCGTATCCGGGGCGGAACATGACCAGCGGCTGGCCGTCCAGCTCGGACAGGCTCAGCGTGCCCGCCTCGGTCGGCGCGGGCAGCGTCGCCGCGGACGCGACGACGAGGCTCTCGCGCAGGATCGGCTCGGCCCGCAGCGCCGGGTCGGTGCCCTGGTCCGGCAGCACGATCAGGGCCAGGTCCAGGCCGCCGCGGGCGAGCTTGCCGACGAGGTCCTGCGAGCCGCCCTCCTCGAGCATGAGGCGTACGCCCGGATAGCCCTCCTGGTAACGCCGCAGCACCGGGGCGACCAGGCTGGTGCACAGGCTGGGCGTGGCGCCCAGGCGCAGCCGCCCGCGGCGCACCCCGATCAGCTCCTGCACCTCCAGCCGGGCCGTCTCCACGTCGGCGAGGATGCGCCGGGCGCGGGGCAGCAGCGCCTCCCCGGCGGGGGTGAGCATGATGTTGCCCCGCGAGCGGGTGAACAGCGGCGCACCCAGTTCGGTCTCCAGCACGTGGATCTGCTTGCTCAGCGACGGCTGGGTGACCCCGGCCTGCTCGGCCGCCTGGGTGAAGTGCCGCGTCTCGGCGACCGCCACGAAGTATTTGAGCTGCTGCAACTGCACCTCGATAGCGTATAGCTATGGTCTGCGGCCCGGCGATGCCGCCATCGCGGGGGACGGCTCCGGGGCGGCCTGCGCGACGGTGTAGGTCCACAGCGCCGGTACAGCGCGCACGATCATGGCGACCGCGGCCACCGTCAGCAGGCCGCCCACCGCGATCGCCACCCGCGGCCCGAGCACCGACGCACCCGCGCCGTGCAGGACGTGGGCGAGCTGCGGGCCGCCCATCACCACCACGGTCAGTGAGCCGGAGATCCGGCCCCGCAGCGCGTCATCGGTGTACGCCTGCGAGACGGCGTTGCGGCAGGTGCTGAGGACGAAGTTCACCGCGCCGCCCGCCGCCAGCGCGGCCAGTGCCGGCCCCAGCCGCGGGGCGAGCGCCAGCAGCACCACGGCCACGCCCCAGGCCGCCGCGGCCGAAGCCATCAGCGCCCCGTGCCGCCGGACCCGGGTGAACACACCCGACAGCAGCCCGGCCGCGAACACCCCCACCGGGTACGCGGCGTACAGCAGCCCCAGCTCGACACCGCCGCCCGCAGCCCCGCCGAACGCCTGCTGCGCCAGCTCCGGGAACAGCGAGAACGGCAGCCCGAACACCATCGCCGCCAGGTCGACGGCGAGCACCGCGACCAGCAGCCGCCGGCGCAGCAGGTACCTGAACCCGTCCAGCACCTGCCCGACGGTAGAACGCCGCCCCCCAGCGCCGCCCCGGAGCCGCGCTGCGTGAGCCGCCGGGCCGGGTTCCGCCTGGGGGAGGGGCGGCAGCGGCGGCAGCCGGTGCACCGCCCACAGCATGGCGGACAGGGCGAGCGCGTCGAGCAGGTACAGCGTGTCGAGACCGAGCAGCGGGATCAGCGCTCCGGCCAGTACCGGCCCGGCGATCGCGCCGCCGTAGCGGACCAGCGAGCTGAGGCTGGTCGCCGCGGCCAGCAGGTCCCTGGGCACCAGCCGGGGCACCACCGCGCCGGACGTGACCATGACCGCGCCGTAGCTCAGCCCCTGGCACGCCACCAGGACCAGCACCACGGCGACGGACCCGCCGAGCCCCGCCTGGACCCACAGCCCCAGGTACGTCAGCGCGAGCGCGCCCTGCGCGGCCAGCAGCAGCCGCCGGCGGTCGACGCGGTCGGCCAGCGCCCCGGCCCACAGGGCGGCGACGACCAGCGCGCCGAACGACACGGCGGCAGCCGCCCCGACCGTCGCCGACGAGCCGGTCAGGGTGTAGAGCTGCGTCGGCACGGCGACGCCGCTGAACGAGCCGCCCACGGCGCACACCGCCGACGCCGCCCACAGCCGCCGGAACGCGGGAACGGCCAGCGGCCGCCGGTCGGCCGCGTACGCCCCGAGCCTCATGACGCCACGACGTCGGCGACGACGCAGGCCACGTTGTCCGGCGCGCCCGCCGCGTACGCGGCCGCGACCAGCTCGTCGGCGGCCTGCCCGGGTTCGGCGCAGCGGCACAGCACGGTCCGCAGCGTCGCGGTGGCCACGACGCTCCACAACCCGTCGGTGCACAGGAGGTAGCGGTCTCCGGCGGCGACCGGATGCAGGGCCAGGTCGGGCCGCCTGCCGCTGCCGTCGAGCGCGGCGGTGAGCAGCGAGCGCCGCGGGTGTACGGCTGCCTCCTCGTGACTGAGCCGCCCCAGGTCGAGCTGCTCGCGCACCCAACTCTGGTCGCCGGTGAGCTGCCGCAGCCCTCTGTCGCGCAGCAGGTAGGCGCGGGTGTCGCCGACGTGGGCGAGTCCGGTGTGGGAGCCGGTCCACAGCAGCGCGGTCAACGTGGTCACGGCCCGCGCCGCGTCGCCGTCGCGCCGCGCCGTTTCCCGCTGGCCGTGATCGCGTCGCGCCACGTCCCGGACCGCCGCGTCGGCGTCGTCGAACGCGGCCGCGAGCACGTCGAGCAGCGCGCCGGGATCGTCACCCGGGCGGGCTTCGAGTCTGTGCAGCGCCGCGACGGCGGCCTCGGCGGCCAGCGCCCCGGCCGTGCCGCGCATGCCGTCGGCGACGGCGAGCAGACGGGTTCCCGCGTACGCGACGTCCTCGTCGGTGTCGCGCACCAGTCCGACGACCGAACGCGCCGCGGCACGCAGCGTGAGGTGCGGCGCGGGTGCGGTCTCGGCCTGCGTCGAGAGGCGGCCGACCAGCACCGCGGCGAGCTGCTCGCGGGCTGCGGTGTCGGCCGCGACCTGCGCCCAGTAGCGGCCGACCTCGTCGGCAGCAGCGTCGGGCGGCAGCTCGCAGATCCCGCGGATGCGGGTCAGCGGCATGTCGAGCCTGCGCAGGGCAGCGATGAGCCGGGCGCGTTCGAGCTGGTCGGGGTCGTAGAACCGGTACCCGGTCTCGGCGTCGACGGCCGCCGGCGGCAGCAGGCCCTGCTCGTCGTAGAGGCGCAGGGCCTTCGGCGACAGCCCGGCGGCGCGTGCGAACGCGCCGATGGTCAGCAACTGCACTCCCGGCTCCCTCCGTGTCGGTCGCCCATCATGCTGGGCCTTGCCCCAGGGTCAAGGTCCAGCCCTGCGGCGGCCGATTCGCGCAGTGAGTTTGACCACGCCCTGAGTGATGGATCACAGGTCAAGGCGTGGTCGAGGGCACGCCGCCGCTGGCAGGCACGCGTTTACAGCCTGCGTTCAGGTCTTCAGCGCGTTTCCAGATAGCTCACGGCTATCGACACCGCGGGAGCCATGCATTGGACGCCTGATCCACTTCCCCCTAGCCTCCGAGGCGTGGCAGTAGCGAATCAGACCCTCTCCCGACCTGGACTTTTCCGATCCACGGTCGGCCAAAAGGTCATCATGGCGATCTCCGGCGCAGCCCTCGTGCTGTTCCTGCTCGCTCATATGATCGGCAACCTCAAGATCTTCTTCGGCGCCGAGGCGTTCGATCACTACGCGCACTGGCTGCGGGAGATCGGCGCGCCGATGCTGCCCACCGCGGGCTTCCTGTGGATCCAGCGGATCGGCCTGCTGGTCGCCCTGGGCCTGCACGTCTGGTCCGCCGCCGCGCTGACCATCCGCGCCCGCAAGGCCCGCCCGGTCAAGTACGCCCACCGCAAGCCGGTCCAGGGCAGCTACGCCGCGCGCACCATGCGCTGGGGCGGCGTGATCGTCTTCCTGTTCGTGGTCTACCACATCCTGGACCTGACCACCCGCCACCTGAACCCGGTCGCGGACACCAGCAAGGCCCACGCCGCGGTCGCCGCCGACTTCGGCCCGGACCGCTGGTACGTCACCGCCTTCTACGCCCTCGCCGTGACCACGCTCGGGTTCCACCTGCGCCACGGCATCTGGAGCGGGCTGCAGACCCTCGGCGTCAGCAACGCCCGCCGCGAGCGCCTCCTGCAGGGCATCGCGTTCGCCGTCGCCTTCGTGATCTGCGCGGGCTTCCTCTCTGTTCCGTTCGCCGTACTCACAGGGTTGGTGAAGTGACCATGACGGACTACTACACCCTCGGCGACCCGGTCGCCGACACCAAGGCGCCTGACGGCCCGATCGAGACCCGCTGGGAGCGCCGCCGCTTCGGCGCGAAGCTGGTCAACCCGGCCAACAAGCGCAAGCTCACCGTGATCGTGGTCGGCACCGGCCTGGCCGGCGGCTCGGCCGCGGCGACCCTGGGCGAGTTGGGCTACCAGGTCAAGTCGTACTGCTACCAGGACTCCCCGCGCCGCGCGCACTCCATCGCGGCGCAGGGCGGCATCAACGCCGCGAAGAACTACCGCAACGACGGCGACTCCGTGCACCGGCTGTTCTACGACACCGTCAAGGGCGGCGACTTCCGCAGCCGCGAGTCGAACGTGCACCGCCTGGCGCAGATCTCCGTGCAGATCATCGACCAGTGCGTGGCGCAGGGCGTGCCGTTCGCCCGCGAGTACGGCGGCCTGCTCGACACCCGATCCTTCGGCGGCGCGCAGGTCTCCCGCACCTTCTACGCCCGGGGCCAAACGGGCCAGCAGTTGCTGCTCGGCGCGTACCAGGCCCTGGAGCGCCAGATCGCGGCCGGCACCGTGCAGATGCACGACCGGCACGAGATGCTCGAACTGATCATCGTGGACGGCCGGGCCCGCGGCATCGTGGTGCGCGACCTGGTCACCGGTGAGATCAGCACCGAGTTCGCCGACGCCGTCGTGCTCGCCTCGGGCGGATACGGCAACGTGTTCTTCCTGTCCACCAACGCCAAGGGCTGCAACGTCACGGCCTCGTGGCGGGCGCACCGCAAGGGCGCGCTGTTCGCCAACCCGTGCTACACGCAGATCCACCCGACGTGTATCCCGGTCTCCGGCGACCACCAGTCCAAGCTGACCCTGATGTCGGAGTCGCTGCGCAACGACGGCCGGGTCTGGGTGCCGAAGGCCAAGGGCGACGACCGCGTGCCGGCCGACATCCCCGAGGACGAGCGCGACTACTACCTGGAGCGCATCTACCCGGCGTTCGGCAACCTGGTGCCGCGTGACATCGCCTCGCGCGCCGCGAAGAACGTCTGCGACGAGGGCCGCGGCGTCGGCCCCGGCGGTCTGGGCGTCTACCTGGACTTCGCCGCCGCGATCGGCCGCCTGGGCCGCGACGCGGTGGAGGCCAAGTACGGCAACCTGTTCGAGATGTACCAGCGCATCACCGGCGAGGACCCGTACTCGACGCCGATGCGCATCTACCCGGCCGTGCACTACACCATGGGCGGCCTGTGGGTGGACTACGACCTGCAGTCGACGATCCCGGGCCTGTTCGTGATCGGCGAAGCCAACTTCTCCGACCACGGTGCCAACCGCCTGGGCGCGTCCGCGCTGATGCAGGGCCTGGCCGACGGCTACTTCGTGCTCCCGAACACCATCGGCGACTACCTGGCCGCGGGTCCGTTCCCGAAGCTCGACGGCGAGAACGACGAGGTCGCGCAGGCGCGCAAGCTGGTCGAGGACCGCATCGAGAAGCTGCTGTCGATCAACGGTGACCGCACCGTCGACTCCTTCCACCGCGAGCTGGGCCGCATCATGTGGGAGTACTGCGGCATGGAGCGCACCGACGCCGGCCTGCGCAAGGCGATCGGCGAGATCCGCGAGCTGAAGGCCGAGTTCTGGCAGCGGGCCAAGGTGCCCGGCGACGGCGAGGGCCTCAACCAGTCCCTGGAGCGGGCCGGCCGGGTGGCCGACTTCTTCGAGCTGGCCGAGCTGATGTGCATCGACGCGCTGCACCGCGAGGAGTCCGCGGGCGGTCACTTCCGGGCCGAGAGCCAGACCGAGGAGGGCGAAGCCGAGCGCGACGACGAGCGCTTCAGCTACGTCGCGGCCTGGGAATTCGGCGGCGACCTGCCGGTCCTTCACAAGGAGGACCTGAACTTCGAGTACGTACACCCGAGCCAGCGGAGCTACAAGTGACCGAGAAGCTGATGAGCCTGAAGCTGCGCATCTGGCGGCAGGCCGATGCGCGGGACAAGGGCAGCATGGTGACCTACCAGCTGCAGAACGTCTCCCCGGACATGTCGTTCCTCGAGATGCTCGACGTGCTCAACGAGCGGCTGACGCTCGACGGCGAGGACCCGGTCGCGTTCGACCACGACTGCCGCGAGGGCATCTGCGGCATGTGCAGCCTGGTCATCAACGGCGTGCCGCACGGCCCGGAGAAGGCGACCACCACCTGCCAGTTGCACATGCGGCACTTCACCGACGGCCAGACGATCGACATCGAGCCGTGGCGGGCCGCCGCGTTCCCGGTCGTGAAGGACCTGGTCGTGGACCGCCGCGCGTTCGACAAGATCATCCAGGCGGGCGGCTACATCTCCGCGCCGACCGGCTCCGCGCCGGACGCGCACGCCACCCCGGTGCCCAAGCTCGACGCGGACGCCGCCTTCGAGGCCGCGACCTGCATCGGCTGCGGCGCCTGCGTCGCGGCGTGCCCGAACGGCTCCGGCATGCTGTTCACCGCCGCGAAGATCACCCACCTGGGCCTGATGCCGCAGGGTCAGCCCGAGCGCAACACCCGCGTCATCGACATGATCAACGCGCATGACGAGGCCGGGTTCGGCGGCTGCACCAACACCGGCGAGTGCACCTCGGTCTGCCCGAAGGGCATCCCGCTGGAGACCATCGCGCGTCTCAACAAGGACTACCGCCAGGCGCTGCGCGCCGCCAGCTGAGTCCGCGCCGCCCACGCGGCGATGTCACGTCCGAGGCCTGTACGTTCCGGGGCAACTGCCCCACACGTACAGGCCTCGGTTTGCCTACCCGTCCGCGGCGCAGCACGACGACGGGTCAGCGGGAGGCTCGTGAGTTCGCTACCGTGACCGGCATTCGTCACCCTCGACGCCGAAGGGCGGGTATGAGCCGGCCACGTATGACTCCCGTAGCAGTCGCCATCTCCGCCGTGCTCTCCGTCATCCTGGCGGTGACGATCTGCGTCGTCGCGACCAGGATCCTGCGCAGCCTGGCCGGCGTGGCCGTGCCTGCCGAACCGGCGGGCCTGCCCGCGGCCTCGGCGGCCGCCCGCTAGCTCCGCACCGCGAGCCAGACGGCCCAGCCCAGCAGCCCGAGGATCAGCAGGCCACCGGCCCGCCGGGTGTGCAGGAACGCGATCGGCGCCCACCACAGCGGCCACACCGGGTTGTCGGCGGGCGGCTCGTCGGGCACCGGCTTGTCGAACGCCCGTACCACCTTGACCAGCATCGGCACCGCGAACAGCACCAGCAGCGCGGGCCACGGCAGCGCCCCGACCGCCACCAGCACGGCCACGCCGACATAGAACGCGACCATCATCGCCTGGGTCAGCCGCTTGGCGGCCCGTTCGCCGATCAGCACCGGGAACGTCCTCGTGCCCGCCGGGCCGTCGTAGGGCAGCTTGTCGATGTGCTTGGCCATCAGCACCGTCGTCGGCAGCAGCGCGTACACCGTCGCCGCGGCCAGGACCTGCCACGGCAGCGTGCCGGTGCCCGCGTAGTACACCCCGCCGACCATCAGCGGCCCCCAGGTGAGCAGCACGTCCAGCTCGCCCAGGCCGACCTTCTTCAGCCGCAGCGGCGGTGCGGTGTACGCGTACGACAGGAACAGTCCGCCGACCGCGAACGCGACGATCCACCAGTCCTGCCGCACGACCAGGGTGACCATGATGGCGAGGTCGACGACCTGGCAGAGCAGGATGCCCGCGATCAGCTGCCGCTTGGTGACCAGCCCGGCGAGGATCGGGTGCGGTGCGTACAGCGCCCGCGGGTAGTCCGCGGTGTCGTTGCCGACCTCGGTGTCGGCCAGGTCGTTCATCAGGTTGTTGGCCAGGTGCGCGACCACGATGCCGACCACGGCCAGGGTCACGTTCAGCCAGTCGACCCGCGCGTCGGAGACGGCGGCCAGCAGCACCGCCATCAGGCCCGAGGTGAGCGTCATCGGCAGCACCCCGGCGCGGGTCACCACCAGCCAGCGGGTGACCCCGTCGACCACGCCCTGTTCGGGCGGGTTGGTGGTGAGGAACGCGTACCGCCACGCCGCCAGCCGCGCCTTGAGCGGGAGCGGAGAAGTCTCAGCCGTCACGGCCGGACTGTACCGCCGCAGGCCGCCACCGGCACACGGTCCGCGATGCCTGCGTCGAACGGAGGAGCCCTACGACGATCATGCTCGGCTAAGGTCGCGGCCATGGCCGACACCGCCGTCACCGCCGCCGAACGCTGCTACCTGCATGCCCGCGAGCTCGCCGACCGGCTGGAACTCGCCGACGCCCGCGGCGCCGTCGAGCCAGGCCTGGCCGAGGACGCCGCGCTCAGCCGCGCCCGCCTGCTCGCCGCCCTGGCGAAGCTCGGCCCGGACACCGACCACCTCACCGACAGCAGACAGGCTGCTGACCACCTCACCGGCCCTACCGCCGCTCAACCGGCCGCTTGGCTTCCCGTCCCGGGTTCTGCGGGCGACGCCGACCTCCGCGCGGTGAAGATCATGCGGCGTTGGGCCGAGACTTCCGCCGAGCCTGCTCAAGCCGGGCCTCCCGGGCAGCGCGTGACGGCTGAGTTCGACGAGATCAGGGACGCGATCGAACGGGATTACGGCACTCGGCAGGCCGCCGTGGAGCACGAGGGGCGGACGCTCACCCGGCTGGCGGTACTGGGCAGGCTCGGCGACGAACCCGACCCCGAGCAGCGCCGCCGCCTGTTCCACGCGCTGCGCCCGGTCTGGCAGGCGATCGACGGTGACGGCGACGACAGCCCGTACCGTCGGCTGCTGTCACACAGCGCCCGGCGCTGGGCGCACGGCTCGCCCGTCGCCGCGAACGGGGCCGCCCTGGGCATGGACGCGTCGGAGGTCGAACCGGCACTGGTCGCCATCCTGGACACCTGGCGCGCGATCACCGTGGGCGGCCCGCCGATCGAGCCCTGGGACTGGTGGCACACCCACGGCACGACCGCGCGGGCGCTGCGCGAGGCGATCCCGCTGCCCCGGCTGCGCCCGCTGTCCGACGCGTACCACGCCGCGCTCGGCGCGGACCCGGCTGAACTGGGCGTGCGCTACGACGTCACGGCCCGGCCGGCCCGGCCGCCGGTGCCGGTGGCGTACACGACTTTCGGGTCCCGCCCGCGCGAGACCTCCGCCGGCTGGATCCGGGCGGTGCCCTGGGTGCTCGGCACGTACACCGCTGGCGGGCTGGGCGAGCTCACCGAGTTGATCCACGAGACCGGCCACGCACTGCACGTCGCCGCGATCGCGACCCGCCCCGCGTACGCGGACTGGCCGGACAGCGACGCGCTGACCGAGGCGATCGCCGAGCTGACCGCGCTGGACACCGCCGAGCCCGCCTGGCAGCGGCACTGGCTGGGCGTGAGCGTGCCGGAGCGGACCGCGCTGCGTGACCGGTACGCCGACGTGATGCTCGACGTGTGCTGGGCCCTGTTCGAGATGCGCATGCACGCCGACCCTGCCCGCCGCCCGAACGACGTCTGGACCGAGCTGACCTCGACCTACCTCGGCGTCGTCGCGCATCCGGAGCTGTCCTGGTGGGCCATGCGCGGCCAGCTCGTCCAGGAACCCGGCTACATGGTCAACTACGCGCTCGGGCCGATCCTCGCCGCCGAACTGCGGGCCGCGGTGCGCGCCGCCCGCGGCGACTGGTCCACCGGTGACCCCGGCTGGTACGCCTGGGTCAGTGCGCACCTCTACCGATTCGGTCTCGCCCGCCCCTCCGGCGACGTACTGCGCGACCTGCTCGGCCGCCCGCCGTCCGCGGACGCCCTGCTCGCCGAGCTGCACAGAGCGGCCTGATCGCCACAGCGCGCCTGGTCGCACCGCCGGTACGTGCGACGCCGTCCGCGGATCCGGATGCTCAGTAGCCGCCGCGGACCTGGTTGTCGAGCGGTTCGCCCGCGATGTGGCGGCGCAC
Source organism: Catellatospora sichuanensis (assembly GCF_007483665.1). Classification (GTDB taxonomy): domain Bacteria; phylum Actinomycetota; class Actinomycetes; order Mycobacteriales; family Micromonosporaceae; genus Catellatospora; species Catellatospora sichuanensis. The sequence continues at coordinate 19,475 of NZ_ML660188.1, read as the reverse complement.
CTGGGTGCCGACCAGCCGGTACGCCCGCGGCACCGTGCCCCGCACCGCGCCCGCGATGTGGGGTGTCAGCAGCACGTTCGGCATGTCCCAGAGCGGGCTGTCGGGCGGCAGCGGCTCGGGGTCGGTCACGTCGAGCGCCGCTCGCAGCCGCCCGCTCGCCAGCTCCGCGGTCAGCGCCGCGGCGTCGGCCACCCGCCCGCGGGCGGCGTTGACCAGCAGCGCTCCGTCGGGCATCGCGGCCAGGAACGCGGCGTCGACCATGCCTTCGGTCTGCTCGGTCAGCGGCACCAGCAGCACCACCACGTCGGCGTCGGGCAGCAGCCGGGGCAGGTCGGCGACGCCGTGCACGCCGTCGCGGGCGGTGTGCGCCACGTTCGTCACCTGCACGCCGAACGGGGTCAGCCGGGCCGCGGCGGCCGCGCCGATGGAGCCCGCGCCTACGATCAGCACCCGCTTGCCGCAAAGCTCATCGGTGGGCGTCACCTCCCCGTCCGCGAACCGGTGCGCGGCCTGCGCGCGGGCGAAGTGGTCGAAGCGGCGCAACGAGGAGATGATCGCGCCGACCACCCACTCGGCGACGTTCGGATCGTGCACGCCACGCGCGTCGCACAGTGTCACGCCGTCCCGCAGCCGCCCGATCCACGCGTCGGCTCCCGCCGACAGCAGCTGGATCACCTTCAGGCCGGTCATCGGCCGGGCCAGGGCGACGAGGTCCGGGCTGTTCACGTTGGGCGGCACCCAGAACTCGACCTCGGCGGGATCACCCGGCAGCGGCGCGTCGACCGCCGGCAGCACCGCGATGTCGACACCGCCCGGCAGTGGTCCCATCAACTCCCGACCGGCCTCATGGGCGATCCACATCCGCACGTTCCCACGCTATCGGCCGCCGGTCGCCGCGAGGCGGCTCTTGGCGAACCGGGCGGCAGCCGGTTCGGCAGCCGAAACCGCCTGCCGCAGGCAACCGGCAGGCGAACGCCCACCGTTGCTACAGGACGTTGGGGACGAGCAACTCCTCGAGCCAGCCGGGCACGGCGGGGCCGTACTCGGCCAGCGACCCGGGGTCGGCGTCCTGCAGGGAGCGCTGCCAGGACAGGGCACGGCTCACCTTGGCGGCCTGCACCGCGGGCTCGACCTCGGCGGCCAGCTCGGCGCGGGTGCCGAACCCGGTCCACGGCTCCAGGTAGGCGTCGCGCAACCGGGCCAGCACCGGGTCGCCGGGCTTGAGGTCGTAGCGGTCCGCAGCGATCCGCATGGCGATCAGCAGCACCGCGAACGGGTGCGCCACCGACGCGTCACCCCAGTCGAAGAACCGGTACCCGTCACCGACCAGCACGTTCGCGTCGTGCAGGTCGTCGTGCTGCACCGACACCGGCACCACGCTCGCGGCGACCTGCTCGCACAGCAGCCGATAGCCCGGCTCGTACGCCCGCAGCAGCGCCGCCTGTTCCGCAGCCAGCGAACCGCCGACCAGCGGGTCGCCGAGCAGGGTCGCGAAATGGCCGGGCAGCTGGGCCGCAGTCATGTCGGGCACGCCCAGCGCGATCATCTCGGCTGCGCGCGGGGCCAGGTCGCGTTGCAGCTCGGCGTGCCGGGCCAGCAGGTCCTCCCAGTGCGCCGGGTCGTCGGCGGCGACCTCGCGCAGCGTCCTGCCGCCGTCGGGCAGCAGCGACCAGCCGCGCTCGCCGTCGATCGCGATGGGTTCCAGGACCCGGCCAGGCGCCCAGCGGCCCAGCGCGTCGAGCAGGCGTGCCTCGTACGTCGAGCAGTGGCCGTTGGCCTTGAACCACAGCGTGCCGTCGCCGACCGGCACCTTCGCGAGCACGGACCACGGCCGTACCCGGGTCTGCTCGACCGGGCCGGTCGCCCGCAGACCGGCCTCGGCCAGGGACTCGTCGATCCAGGCCAGCGCCTGCGCCCAGTCGGGTGTCACGGTGTTGTCCATGTCCGGCAGGCTACCGGCGCGCTGACCTGCGCCGCCCGCGATATTCCGGCCGCCTGCGCACACCGTTTGTCCGGAATTCGGCTAGACCGCCACGATCAGCAGCGCCGACACGAGCAGGGCGAGCAGGTGCAGGGCCTGGTCGGCGGCGTACATGCCGCAGACCGGCGTGGTCAGCTCCGCGAAGCGGGGCGAGCCGGTGGCCCGCAGCAGCGCCCGCACCGGCCAGCGGCGGTCCAGCAGCGCGTGGGTCGCCACGGAGAAGGCCAGGCCCGCGGCGATGCCCCAACCCGACAGCGGCAGCCGCAGCACCGCCGTCGTGCCGACCAGCAGCACGGCCATGGTCACGTGGTATCCGGCGAGGTGCCCGGCCATCGCGGTCCAGCCGCGCCGGCCGGCCGCGGCCTTGCCCTCCGCCTGCCGGTCGGTCTGCGCGACGTGGTCGCCGAGCTGGTGCCCGACGTACAGCACGAGGAGCACGACGGCGAAGGTTGCCGCGCGGGCCACCACCATCGGATCGGGAACGGAGGACATGCCATCCATGGTGGCCCGCGACTGCACGCTCTGCTGCGATCCAGCCGACACTTTCGATGTGTGCTGCACTACGGAGTGAGCGTGGAATGTGGCCTGGAACTCCTCCGAGCCGCTCGGTAGGGTGTCGGGTTCAGCACAGTGACCACGGGGAGTCCACATGTCGTACGCCGCTCTCGTCCGGCCCGCGATCGACCGCGTCTACATCGGAATGCGTACGGCCGCCCGCGACCGGGTGCGGCTGCTGACCGAGCAGACCGGGCTGCGCCAAGGCCTCAACAGCAGTTTCTACTTCGGGCTGCTGGCCCGGCCGATGCCCGCCGCCGCGTTCGCGGCCGTCACCGCCTACGGTGCCGGCGACATGAGCGACGAACTGGAGCAGGCCATCATGGCTGTCGACGACGCCGGCACGTGGTCGCTGACCGACACCGGACACACCTACACCCTGGCGTTGCAGCAGGCGATCGCCGACGCGGCGCAGGAGCAATGGGGCCAGACGTTCCGCGGCGCACTGCCCGGCGAGGCGGCCCTGCCGCGGCTGGCCGAGCTGCTCGCCGTCCTGCTCAAGGCCGGCGAGGCCACCGGCGGTCCGGCGTTCGGCGCCGCGACGCCGGTGTACGAGCCGGCCGGTGCGTCGTACGCGCTGCAGGTCAGCACCCGGCTGGGTGCGCTGCGCCACCACCGCGGCGACGCGCACCGGGCGGCCTGGGCCGCCGCCGGGCTGACCCTGGAGCAGTTGCGCGCGCTGTCGCCGGGCGACCCGCTGCGGGTGTCGATCGAGCAGGATACGAACCGCCGTGACGAGCCGATCTACGAAGTGCTGACCGAGACTGAGCGGTGGGAGCTGCTGGGCCTGCTGGCCGCCCTGCCGAACTGAACCGTCGCGCTCGGGCCGCCCGCGGCGGCGCCCCGGCCGAGCGGCCCAGGCGCTCGCCCGAGCGTCCCGGGCCGATCTCGCCGCGCCGGGGCGCTACAGGCCCAGCCCTTCCAGCACGGTGGCACCGGGCAGGCCCGCCAGCACCTTGCCGGGCACGATGATCTTTCCGCGCCGGTTGCCGGAGCCGATCACCACATACGGCGCGTCCGCGACGGCGGCGTCGACCAGCACCGGCCAGCTGTCGGGCAGGCCGATCGGGGTGATGCCGCCGTACTGCATCCCGGTCAGCGACACGGCCTCGTCCATCGGCGCGAACGACGCCTTGCGTGCCCCGAGGTGCTTGCGGACCAGGCCGTTGACGTCGGCGCGGGTGCTGGCCAGCACCATGCACGCCGCGTAGGTCACGTCCTGCCCGCGCTTGGCGGCCACCACCACGCAGTTGGCGGACAGCTCCGGCGCCACCTCGTACGCCTCGCCGAAGTTCGCGGTGTCGGCCAGCTCCGGGTCGGTGTCCACGACCAGGACCGATTCGACCGGCTCGGCGCCGGTCCAACCGGCCAGGGCCTTGGTCACGGGCGCGGCCACGAGGTCGGCACGGTCCACGGCGGGCCAGGCCGCCTCGAAGTTTCCGATGGGTGCAGCAGACATGCGACCGATGCTACCCAGGCAACCGATAGGCTCGGCGTTGCCATGGAGGGATGTCTGTTCTGCGAGATCGCGGCCGGGGCGCGCCCGGCATGGCTGGTGCACGCCGACGACACGGTCGTGGCTTTCCTGGACACCCGGCCGGTGTTCCCCGGTCACGTGCTGGTGGTGCCGCGCGAGCACGTGCCGACCCTGCACGACCTGCCCACCGGGGCCGTCGGCGGCTACTTCCAGCAGGTCCAGCGCATCGCCGGGGCCGTCGAGTCGGCGATGTCGGCCCAGGGCACCTTCGTCGCCCTCAACAACAAGATCAGCCAGAGCGTGCCGCACCTGCACACCCACGTCGTGCCCCGCAGCAAGGGCGACGGCCTGCGCGGCTTCTTCTGGCCCCGCACCAAGTACGCCGACGACGCGCAAGCCCGCTCGCACGCCGACGCGATCGCGGCCGCGCTCGCCGAAGCCTGAGCCCCAGCGAGCCGGACCGCACCGCAAAGGGGGCCCACGGCCGCTCGTGGCCGTCGACCCCCTTCGTGTCCTCTTACGGGGCGGCCGCAGGCTGCGCGGTCACCGCGACGGCGTTCATCGCCGCCGTGAAACCGCCGGAACCCCTGCACAGGAGCACGACCTCGCCGCCCGCGCCCAGGTTGACCTGGGCGGCGACGGCGCCGGAGCTGGCGAACGACGCGCCGTCGACACCTGCCCGCGGGTCCGCCTCGGCCATGGTGCCGGCAGCCTGGGCCGGGCCGTCCGCCGTGGCCTTGAACGCGAGCAGGCACTGGAACTGCGGCGACTGGCCGATCCTCGCCGCACTGAGCGTCGTCGTCACCTGGTAGGTGCCGGCCGGCAGGTTGGTGAGGCTCAGCACGGTGGTGTCATCGGCCGAGAGGGTGCCGTCCCGCTCGACGTCGCTGAACCCGGCGGGCGGCGTGGCCGGTCCGGCAGGCCCAGCCGGACCCTTCGGGCCCTGCGGTCCTGGCGTGCCCCGGTCGCCCTTGGGCCCCTTGACGTTCCAGGTGAGGGCCTGCTCCTGCTTGGTGCAGCCGTTGCCGCCGCCCCTGGGCAGCTCGGGGATGCGCACGTCGCCGGTCTTCTTGTTCACGCACGCCTTGATGACGGCGGCGGCCTCGGGCTGGGCCTGGGCGAAGCTGCCGAAGGCCAGCAGGGTCGCGGCCGCCAGGCCCGCCACGCCCAGCACGCGCTGCGCCCGGCGTCGGACGAACGAATTCACGTCTCTCCTCGATGGAAGATCGGATCCCGGTGAAGGATCGGAGAAGACGGTTATAGCGAGCTAATAGGGCGAACCGGCGGCGCCATGCCGCACTGTACGTAGCTATACGCCTACACAGTGCGACATGGTGACCGCCGGGCTCGCCGGTTCAGGCGACGGGAACGGTCTCGCGCACGAAGTCGAGCAGCAGCGGGTTCAGCTCCTCGGGCCGCTCCATGCTCGGCAGGTGCCCGGCCCAGTCCAGGTGCACGTGACGCGACCCGGCGAGCTGCTTCGACAGCCGCTCGGCGATGTCGCGGAAGTCGGCGAAGTCGTGCTCCCCGGACACCAGCAGGCACGGTGCGGTGATCGCGGTCAGGTCGACGTCCTTCTTGATCGAGCCGTGCTCCTCCTCCACGGGGGCGAGCTGCACCTCGAACGCGTGGCGCTGCATCCGGCGCACCAGGTCGCGGGTCGCGTCGTCGGCGTGCGGGCCGATCCACGCCGTGACGTTGAGTTCGGTCGCCCCGGCGACGTCGCCGGCTTCGAGCAGCGCGTCCTCCTGGTCGCCGAACGCGCTGAGTCGGGCACTGGGCTCGTGGTCGGCGACCGCGGTGCACAGCAGCGCCAGCGCGGTCGTGCGCTGCGGCAGGCGTGCCGCGAACTCGAGCGCGACCCGGCCGCCACCGGACGACCCGATCAGCGCCGCGCGCTCGATGCCGAGCGCGTCGAGCAGGTCCGCGACGTCGTCGGCGTTGTTGAACGGCCGGTCGGGCATGGGGGTGTCACCGAATCCGCGCAGGTCGCAGCGCACCACGCGGTAACCGGCCGCGGTCAGGACCGGCAGCTGTGGATCCCACATCCGCCGATCGCAGACCGTGGAATGCAGCAGAACGATCGTCGGGCCGTCACCGGCCACGTCATGTGAAAGTGTCATCGCGGGCCACGTTAGTGATCAAACTCGGGCTCCGCCTCCCGATATCGGCCGCAGGTGAGCTGGGTCACCGCGCGGACTGGAAGACCGCGGTCGTGGTGGCCAGGAAGTACACGACCATCAGCACCGCGGCGAGCATCGCGGCGCGCATGGCGAGCATCCACGCCTTGCGGGCGGTCTTCACCGCGGCCTTGGCCTTCGGCACCCCGGCGACGGCGGACTTGTATCCCGCACCCGCCTGCTGCATCTTCAGCCACCGGCGGCCGACCAGGATCCCCAGCAGCACTCCGATAATGCCGATCATCAGCGCGTCCCCGGACATGCACAGAACCTAACCGTCCGATCGACTCGACGCGATACCTCATTCATCCACTTTGCCCACCCCGCAACGGAGGACCGCCTGCCGTCGCGGCGAGTGCAGACCGTTCGAAGGGGACCGTGCCGGTCTCGCCGGGTCGGGCCGTATGCAGGACCGGCGGTCAGTGCGGGAAGACCCGCGGAATCCGGGTGTCGGTCTCGTTGCGGAACGCCTCGATCGCGGCGCTCACCTGCCGCATCAGGTGCGTGCCCTCGATCCGGTCCAGCAGCAGGTTGCGCGCGGCGAGCCCCGCCAGGTCGACGGTGAAGTAGACCGCCATCAGCGGGTTCACGAACAGCCGGCTGCCGCCGGTGCGGCGGGTGAACTGCACGTCCCCGTGCAGGCCCTGCAGCGCCGCGGCGATCTGCCCGTTGACGATGCTCGGCCACCCCGGCGTCAGCGCCCGGGCGTGCACGACCGCCTCCACGTACGCCCGGCCCTGCGGTGAGTGCCCCGGGATCGACAGCGCGCCCAGATACGCCCCGGCCCTGTCGAGTTCGGCGAGGTTCTCCAGCACCTGCACGTGATTGACGCCGTGGTGGGCGTCGATGCCGAAGCCGAGGCAGGTGACCAGCTTGACGGCCACGTCCAGCCCGGCGACCGCGGCGAGGCTGGTCATGTCCTCCTCCGGGGTGCCCAGCCCGGTCTCGTCGCCGCGCATCAGGATGTCGGTGCCGCCGTCGACGAGCACGATCGCGTCCGGCGCCAGCCGGCCCACCAGGAGCCGGTACGCCTCGCGCAGCGGCTGCACACCCACCCGCGGGAACGCGTACACCGTCGACGGCAGGCCGTTGGCCTCCAGCCACAGCGCCAGGGTCCGCTCGGGGAAGTAGTCGTCCAGGCCCTTGGTCCAGGGGCCGATCGCCGCGACGTCCGGGTCCAGCCACACCTCGGTGTCGAGGGCGTTCAGATCGGCGAACGACAGGTTCGCCAGGTGCACCTGTACGCCGTCGGCGTGCAACTGCAGGGCCAGCGGCAGGCCCGCGTACACGTCGAATCCGCCCCCGGCCCCGGCGATCAGCACGCGCTCGCACCCGGCCAGGGCCTCGAACAGCCCCGGCGTGCGCAGCGACGGCATCAGACCGGATCGGCCGGGAAGAACCGCCCGGCCAACGTCAGGTACTCGTTGGACTCCAGGAACCGGCCCAGCACGAACCCGGACGCGGGGGTGAACGCGCGCCCGCTGAGCACGTCCTCGCCCGCCACGAACTCGGCGAGCACGCCGTCCTGCGGCACGATGTCCGGAGTCCAGGCGGGCGTGCCCGCGGCGAAGAAGTACACGTCGGTCCGCGTGCCCGGCAGGAATCCGTGCCAGAACAGTCCCGGCTCGCCGTCGACCGGCAGGCCGGTCTGCTCGGCGACGTGCCGCTTGGCGGCGTTGACCGGGGTCTCACCGGCCCGGATCGCACCACCGGGCAGGCTCCACCGGTTGGCCCGCACCGTCGACTGCTCGTCGCGCATCCGCAGCAGCACGGCGCCGGTCCGGCCCACCAGGGCGGTCAGCGCGATACGGGTGGTCATGGGGCGAGCCTACTTCGCCACGTCACGCCCGCGCTGTCCCGCGACCGCGGCTGTCGGACCGGCGGCATACGCTGGCCCCATGTCCGAGCCCAAGACGACGAAGAACGACGCGAGCGTCGAGGAGTTCCTCGCCGGTGTCGCCGACGCCCGCCGCCGGGCCGACGCCCAGGCGGTGTGCGAGCTGATGGAGGACGTCACCGGGCAGCCGCCGGTGATGTGGGGCAGCGCCATCGTCGGCTTCGGGCAATACCGCTACGTCTACGCCTCCGGCAAGCAGGGCGACTGGCCCGCCGTCGGCTTCTCCCCGCGCAAGCAGAGCCTGGTCCTGTACGTCACCGAAGGCTTCGACGTGCACGGCGACCTGCTGGCCAGGCTCGGCCCGGTCACCACCAGCAAGGCCTGCCTGTACGTCAAGAAGCTGGCTGACGTGGACACCGCCGCCCTGCGGGAGCTGATCGCCAGCGCGTTCGCCCAGGTCCACGGGAAGACGATCACGAGCTGACCGGCCGTGCCGACGCCGGCCGGGCATGGCAGGTCACCTAGAGTGAGCCGGTGCTGATCCTGCTGCCGCCGTCCGAGGGCAAGGCCGACGCCGGCTCCGGCAAGCCGCTGGACCTGGCAGGGCTGTCCCTGCCCGCCCTGCACCCCGCCCGCGAGCGCGCCCTGGCCGCGCTGCTGGCGCTGTGCTCCGGCGACGCCGACACGGCCGCGGACGTGCTCGGGCTCAGCCCCGGCCTGCGCGGCGAGATCACCCGCAACACGCTGCTGCGTACCGCCAAGGCACTGCCCGCGGGCAGCCTTTACACCGGCGTGCTATACGACAACCTGGGCCTGGCCGACCTGCCCGCCCCGGCGAAGACCCGCGCCCGACGCTCGCTGCTCATCTTCTCCGGGCTGTGGGGCGCGCTGCGCATCGACGACCGCATCCCGCCCTACCGCTGCGCCATGGGCGTGCGCCTACCCGGTGTCGGCCTGCTCACCACCCACTGGCGCGACGCGATGGCCCAGGCCCTTCCCGAGGCCGCGGGCACCGGCCTGGTCCTGGACCTGCGCTCGTCGATGTACACCCCGGCGTGGACGCCCCGCGGCGACGTCGCCACCCGCACCGCCACCGTGCGGGTGCTGCACGAACGCAACGGTGCCCGGACCGTGGTCAGCCACTTCAACAAGGCCACCAAGGGCCGCATCGTGCGCGACCTGCTCGCCGACGGCGGCAACCCGCGCACCCCGGCCGAACTCGCCACCGCCCTGCGCGACCTGAAGCACACCGTCGAGGAACAGCCGCCCGCCAAGCCTGGACGGCCCTGGCAGCTCGACGTCATCGTCACCGAACTCTGACCGCCTGCCCAGGCGCGCCGCGCGCCGCGCCACCGTAAATCCTTTGTGCCAGGCGATCACGACCGCCTACGGTATGGACACCACCCGGACAGGACAGGAGGACAGCGATGCGACCGCAGCACACCGGCGATCAGCGATGGTCCCCGTCCCGCCGCGCCGTGACCCGCTCCTGGTCCACGGACGACACCGACGATCCGATCCCGGGTGACCGGCGCCGCTGAGCGCCCTGCGAACGGCCGACGCCGCCCTCGCCCCGGAACACCGGGCGACGGGCGGTTCTTCATTTCCACGCATGCGGGTGTAGCTCAACGGTCAGAGCACCGGCCTCCAAATCCGAAGGTTGCGGGTTCGAATCCTGCCGCCCGTGCGACACAACTTCATACGCTGCCGGTGTGGCTCAGTGGTGAGAGCACCCGCCTGTCGAGCGGGGGGCCGCGGGTTCGATTCCCGTCACCGGCGCAATTCCGCGGTTTAGCGCCGCGAAAAGGGGTATCTCCTGGCCGAAGGAGGTACCCCGATGAACACCGGACAGATCATCTTGTTGCTGATCGTGCTCGCCGTGCTCGCGGCCGGCGCGTACGTCGCCTGGACGGCCATGCGCCGCCAGTCGCTGCGCCGCCGCTTCGGCCCCGAGTACGACCGCGCCGTCGCCGAGCACGACACCCGGACTGACGCCGAGCGGGACCTGCGCGACCGCGAGCGCCGCCACGCCGAGCTGGAACTGCGGGAGCTGACCCCGGAGGACCACGCTCAGTTCGTGGTCCGCTGGCACGCGCTGCAGTCGCATTTCATCGACGCCCCGGCCGACGCGGTGGGGGAGGCCGACGAGCTCGTCCGTGACCTGATCACGGCGCGCGGTTACCCCGGCGACGACGACGAGGAGCAGCTCGCTCAGCTGTCCGTCGACCACGCCGCCACGCTGGCCTCGTACCGCGAGGCCAAGGAGATCGCCGATCGCAACAGCCGCGGCGAAGCCGGCACCGAGGACCTGCGCATCGGGGTGGTCCGCTACCGCGAGCTGGTCGCCCAGCTGCTCGGCGAGGACCCGGTGCCCGCGGAGCCCACCCCCGCCGCGACGCCCGCCGCCGCAGCGCCCCCCACCACCCGCCGTGACGAGGAGGTCCACGCATGACCTACGACACCAGAGCCCAGTTCAACCAAGGCCTCGTCGACTCCGACGACGACCTGGACCCGCGCGACCGGCACAACGGCGTGCCGCACCAGGATCGCTCCGACGACGTCGTCGACGGCGAGATCGTGGACCCCGACGGCGAGCCGGAGCACCGCCACGACCAGGACGGCGTCGTGCACGCCGAGCAGGATGCCGCACGCGACGGCGAGCCTGTCGAGCCGGTGGACCTCGACGGTTTCGGCGGCAGCACCGAGGGCGGCCACGACGTCGCCACCCCCCACGACGGCGAGACGCCGGCCCTGGAGGACGTCGCCGACGACGAGCCCGACGCGACCGACGACCCGGCCCATCCCGAGGCCCACATCGGCGAGGACCCGGCCGACCGGGCCGACCCGGTCGTGCCCGCCGACGAGGTGCAGGACGAGACGGTCGCACAGGCCGTCGACGACGACGAGCCGGTCGACTCGGAGACCAGGACGCTCGACGATCTGGCCGACGTGGAGGTGCCGGCCGACGACGCCCTCGCCGACACCGCGGACCGCCCGGTGGACGGCCACGACGACGACGTCGTGGCCCCCGACGGCACACCCGCCGACGAGCCCACCCCAGCCGACCTGGCGGTCGAGGACCTGACCACGCCGGACGCGACCGCCGATGACCCGGACCGCGCCGATGACCCGGTGGACCAGCCCGTGGCGACCGACGCCGCAGACCTCGCGACCGAGGACGGGGTGCAGGTCGTGGGCGGACCGGATGCGGTCGACCCGCCGCCGGCGACCGAGTCCACCGACGTCGACACGCTGGTGGCGGCGGCCTCGCTGTGGCCTGCGACGGCCGCCGAGGACCTGCGTACCCGGTGGCAGGCCGCGCAGCTGCGGTTCGTCGACGACCCGCCCGCGGTGGCCGCGGAGCTGCGTGACCTGGTCGGCGAGGCCGTGCGCACGCTGCAGGAGTCGCTGGCCGACCGGCAGCGTGAGCTGGACGGGGCGTTCGGTGACGCGGGCACGGACACCGAGCGGCTGCGCCTGGCCGTGCAGCGTTACCGCGACTTCCACGAGCAGTTGCTGGAGCGGTAGAGCTCCCGGCGGCTGCCTCCTACCTGCCATGCATCCGGCCGCCGCCGGGTACGAACTGCGGGACGTCCCACCTCGGGGGACGTCCCGCAGTTCGTCGTCACGGCTTGGGGGTGACGGTCTTCCCGTCGATCTCGACCTTGCCGGCGCAGCCGGTGACCAGCGGTGCGGCGTGGACGTACAGCTCGTACCGGTCGGCGGTGTACCGCACCGGGAAGTACGCCTTGGCCCAGACCCTGACCTCGGGGTGTTTGCCGATGCGACGCGGCCGGGCGAACAGCACCCCGTCGGCGGCGGACGCCGCGGCGGTGATCTCGGCATCGGTGAGCCAGCCGGAGTCGATACGCACGTGGGAGGTGTCCACCAGCCACGGCGGCGTACGCAGCCCGGCGCGGGCCAGCATCGCCTGATCGTCGGACACGAGCACCACATCGCGGGGCAGGGCGCGCAGGCACGCCTCGACCGACGTGTCGGCGAGCACCGGCGCGACGGTGCTGTGCGTGGTCTGCCACGTTCCCGCCACGAGAGCCGCCACGACCGCCACGGCACCGGCCCAGCGGCGGCGCGGCCCGGTGATCCGTTGCACCACACGCCGCGCCACCGCCCACAGCGCGGCCACGCCCAGCACTATCAGCGCCCCGGCGGGTGCGATGAACAGCAGCACGTGGTGCTTGAACACCGGATGATGCAGGTACCCGTACGGCACGATCGCCGCTGCCCACACCGCGATCGCCGCGACGTCGGCACGCCCACCGGACCGGCCGGGCAGGCACAGCGCGAGCAGCCCGCCGACGCCCGCGGCGATGAAGTACGGCAGACCCCAGTCCCCGGTGTTACGGATCATCCCGACGACGTCGGGCGAGTTGACGGACTCCGCCGCCTTCAGATGGAACGAGAACACCTGGTCCCAGGCCGCCCGCCCAGGGCGTATCACCAGCAGCGCGGTCGCCGCCGCGGCGGCGAACCCGGCCAGGAAGCACCCGATCGCCACCGCGGTGCGCCGCAGCCACGCCCAGAACCCGGGCACGCCCGCGCTGGCGGTGGCCAGCAGCGCCAGCGCCAGCGACGGCACCACCACCACGGCGATCAGCTTCACCAGCGCGGCCAGGCACAGTGCGGCCCCCGACCCGGCCCACCACCACCGGGCCGACCGGCCCGCGCTACGGGCCCGCAGCGCCAGGCACAGCGCTACCCCGCCCAGCGCCGCGGCGGGCAGGTCCGCGCCGAACTGGAAGCTGTAACGCTGCACCAGCGGGAATGCGGCCACCGCGAGCGCGGCGAGCATCCCGGCGCGGGGTCCGCGCAGCACCGCGGCCATACCGGCCGCGCTCGCCGCGAGCAGCATCGTGAACCCGGTCATCAGCAGCCGGGCGGTGGTCTCCCCGTCCACTGCGCCGAGCAGCGCGAACGGCTGTGCGACCAGCCACGGGAACAGCGGCGGCTGGGCGTGGAAAACCTCCGTGTACGGCCGTGCGCCGTCGGCGATGGCCAGCGCGGTCTGCCAGTACACGCCGTCGTCGTAGTCCAGTACCTGGGCGCGGCTGGTGGCGGCCCGGTAGGCGAACGTCCACGCCGCGGCCGCGGCGACCGCGGCCCACAGCAGCGCATCGCGCACCACGGTTAAACGCAAAGTGACGGTGGCACCTGTCATCGTGTTCCGTCCTGGGTCCAGGCAGCAGGGCGCCACTCGACGGCGTCGGCGCGTGGCGGGGGCCCGCAGAAGCTAACACCGCCAATGGTGACCATGCAGCACCAAAGGCTTGTGTCGCGCATATCGGGCAGACCTCACGACGCGACGGACTCACAACGACCCGCTCGCTCAATTTCGGTGGAGGTCAGCGACACTTCGGACCGAGCCTGGCGTCAACCGGAGTTGACACGGCGGCGGTTGTCAACCTACATTGACATCATGAGCGACGCGACAAAACTCGCCGCCGCAGCCGGCAGCGCCGACCCCGGCGTCGGCCTGCGCGCCGTGCTCGCCCTGCGACGGCTGCTCGAAACCCTCGAGACACTGCAGGTCGGCAACGCCCGCAAAGCAGGCTGGTCCTGGCAGGAGATCGCCGACGCCCTCGGCGTCAGCCGACAGGCCGTACACAAGAAACACGCCGGCCGCTGGCCCGGACCGGACCGACGGGAGAAGTGATGTTCGAACGATTCACCACCGCCGCACGCGAAGTCGTCAGGGGCGCCCAGGACGAAGCCCGCCACTGCGGTCAGCAGCACTACATCGGCACCGAACACCTGCTGCTCGGCCTGCTCCGCCCGACCAGCGGCATCCCGTACGACCTGCTCACCGCCGCGGGCCTCGACCGCGACCAGGTAACCGCCGCCATCAGCCGCCACCTCGGCACCGCCGAGCCCCTCGGCGCCGCCGATGCCGCCGCGCTCCAGGCCATCGGCATCGACCTCGACGCGGTACGCGCCAAACTCGAGGAGACCTTCGGCCCCGGCGCCCTCAACCAGGTCACCCCACCACCCCGGCGCGGCCTGTTCCGCCGCCGCCCCCACGTCGCCGTCAGCGAAGGCCGCCACATCCCCTTCACCCCGCGCAGCAAAGTCGTGCTCGAACTGTCCCTGCGCGAAGCCCTGCGCCTCAAACACAAGTACATCGGCACCGAGCACATCCTGCTCGGCATGATCCGTGAGGGCAAAGGGCTCGCCGCCCTGATCGTCACCGAGGCCGGTATCGACCTCGACGACCTGCGCCGGCGCACCGAACAGGCCATTACGGCTCGCGGCTGACAACCGGCGCGGCCGGGGGGACCCCCCCCCGCCGCGCCCCCGGTGCCCGGAGGGGGCGCGAGCCACTGGGC
>NZ_ML660188.1:0-5094 GCF_007483665.1 Catellatospora sichuanensis | reverse complement strand
CATTTCGGGCTCGGGTCTCACACCGGGGGGGGGGGGGTCACCCCCCCCGGGCCCCCCCGACTTGACCTGGAGCGCGCTCCAGCACCTAGGCTCACTTCCATGATCGACTCCTGCCGGGCCGGCGCAGGAGTCACGACCAGGGGAGAAGCACCACCATGCGCTACCGCGCCCTAGGCCGCACCGGCATCGAAGTCAGCACCTACTGCCTCGGCACCATGATGCTCGGCAGCGTCGGCAACCCCGACCACGACGACTGCGCCCGCATCATCCATCACGCCCTCGACCACGGCGTCAACTTCATCGACACCGCCGACATGTACTCCGCCAGCGAATCCGAGACCATCGTCGGCAAAGCCCTCCACGGCCGCCGCGACGACGTCATCCTCGCCACCAAGGTGCACTTCCCGATGGGCGAAGGCCGCAACCGCGGTGGCAACAGCCGCCGCTGGATCCTCACCGCCGTCGAGGACAGCCTCCGCCGCTTGAACACCGACCGCATCGACCTCTACCAGATCCACCGGCCCGACCACACCACCGACATCGAGGAAACCCTCGCCACCCTCGACGATCTCGTCCGCGCCGGAAAGATCCGCGCATACGGCTGCTCCACCTTCCCCGCCGAGGAACTCGTCGAGGCCCACCACGCCGCGCAGCGCCGCGCCGTCAGCCGCTTCCGTACCGAACAACCCCCGTACTCCCTGCTCGCCCGCGGCATCGAAGCCGACATCCTGCCCGTCGCCCAGCGTTACGGCATGGGCGTACTCGTCTGGAGCCCGCTCGCCTCCGGCTTCCTGTCCGGCCGTTTCAGCCGCGACACCGTCGACCTCACCACCGGCCGCGCCGCACTCACCCCGCACCGCTTCGACCCGGCCATCCCCGCCAATGCCGCCAAATACGACGCCCTCGAACAGCTCACCGCGCTCGCCGACGACATCGGCTGCACCCTGCCCGAACTCGCCGTCGCGTTCACCCAGGCACATCCGGCCGTCACCTCGACCATCATCGGCCCGCGCACCATGGCCCATCTCGACACGGTGCTCAAGGGAGCCGAGCGCGCACTGGACGATGCGACGCTGGACCGCATCGACGAGATCGTCCCGCCCGGCACGAACCTGTACCGCCCCGACGGCGCTTGGCGCCCGCCGGCCCTGGTCGACAGCACGCTGCGCCGCCGCCCGCAGACCGACCGCGCCGCCGCCTGACATCGCCGCACACAAGATCATTACGGGCCGGGGGAGTGGTGCGACTCCCGCGGCCCGTGGCCTGCCCCGCACCCGACCGCTGGCAGGATGGGCGCCCGTGACCCCATCCGACGTGTACGAGGAACGCTACCGACCGACCCCCAAGACCCGCCGCGTCATCGCCATCAGCTTCCTGTTCACCGCCGCCCTGCTGGTCACACCGGTCAACGCGCTCACCCGGATCCTCGGACTGGCACTGTTCGGCGTCGGCGGCGTCATCATGGCCATCGGCGCGTTCAGCCGCAAGGTCGCCCTGCGCGTCGACGGCACCGGCATCACCCTCGGCGGCTCGCCGCTGCGCCACGCCGCCACCACCGCCCATGTACCCTGGGCCGAGGCGCAGGCGGTGGTCCGGTGGCGCCAGGAACTGGCGCAGAACCTGCCTTGGATCGGTGTGCTGCGACCACACGACGCACCGCCCGTCCCGGGCACGCCCACCGGCCCGGCCGGAAAGCTCATGGCCGGCTTCGGGTACGCCGTCTCCGGCGCGCCCGACCCACGCCTGGTCGCCGCCGGTCGCGCCATCAACGGCTGGCGGCTCGACCTCGACCGGCTTACCACCGCCGGCCGGCACCACGCACCCGACGTGGACGTCCACGACATGAGGTGACCTGCACGAAAGCGAGCGGCGCATTGCAGGTCAGAGCGCCTCTTCGGCCGCCGTGGTAAGTAAACCGGTGGGATCGAGGCCCGATCGGGCCCTATCGTACGCACCCATGACCATCACCTACACCTGGCGCGGCGACTTCGGCAATGCCGAGGTCGAGCGGCTGCATGCCGACGGGTTCGACCGGGAACCGTCCGAGCACGACTGGCGGGCCCAGGTCACCGGGCACAGCCTCGGCTGGGTCAACGCCCGCGACGGCGAACTGCTCGTCGGCTGGGTCAACGTCGCGTGGGACGGGTCCGGGCACGCGTTCGTGCTCGACACCGTCGTCGCGGGGGAGGCACGCCACCGTGGTGTCGGCACCGGACTGATCGCCGAAGCGGTCCGGCAGGCCGGGGCGGCCGGCTGCGAATGGTTGCACGTCGACTTCGAGGAGCACCTGCGCGGCTTCTACCTCGAAGCGTGCGGCTTCCGGCCCACGAACGCAGGCTTGATCCCACTGCCCGCCTTCTGACCGCAACGGCTACTGCACGTCGCCCCCGTATACGTCCTCATCGGGCACTTGGGCGACGCTCTCGTCATAGATGCTGTCCATGAACTCGTCGTAGGCCGTCTCCGGCACGTCTGGCCCGGCGATTTCGTCCAGGCTTACTTCCTCCTCGCCGACACCGGGGTGTCGCGGGCCGGGTACGTGGCCGACTGCTGCCCCGGCGATGCCTGCCCCCACGCCCTCGCCCCGATCCCATGCAGCGGCCTCCCGGTCGGCCCTGGGCGGTGTGAGCCACCGTCGGTAGAAGCGGTCATCCACGCCTGCCAGGAACGCTGCAGCGGCGGCCTCAGGATCGCCCGTGGCCACGTAGACCTCAGCAACCCGCGACATGGTGCCGGGTGACAGCTTGAGCTGCTTCGCAGTAATGGTGCGCGCGGCGCGGCCGGGGTCGTTCCGATCCTTCACGGTGAGCACCACGGCAGCGTCGGGGGGCGCTGTGGCGACCCAAGCGCGGCGCATGCCGAAGTCCAGCTTGTCGAGGGTCTGCTTCCGCGGCTTCGGGTCCTTGCCGGCGTTCCACTTTTCGAACCAACGCTGGAACGTACGCCGGTCCACGCCCGCGATCTTCGCGCCCTTCGCTACGCCCGCAGTACGGCGCAGTTCCTCCGCTTTTTCGCGAAACGTCATCGGCGGCTGTGTGATTTCACGGCCGCGCATCAGATTGACCAGACGGTCGCCCAGTCGGCTCATTTCGCACCGTCCTCGGCGGCTGCACGGCTTTTGCGCGTCGCCTTGTGTTTATACGCCCCGAGCTTCATCCCGGAAGGATCGAGAGTCCAGCCGGTCGGAATTGCGGCAATGCCATCCTCCAGGTCCGAGGCGTACCAGACATTGTCCACGTCGATCCACAGCGGCCAGCGGCCTTGGTCTCGGCCGGTCTTCCACATTTTGCGCCAGCGATTGGCGCGATCCATGGCGATGATGGAGAACCACCAGTCCGGCCGGTAAATCCAGTTCGTCTCGCTTGCGAGCATGCCAAGCGTCTTTCGGCCGGCCTCCTTGAGCGCCTTGGTGACCCGCTCAGCATCACGGGTGTCCTCGGCGACATTCGGTACGGCCGCATAAGCGTCGCGCATTTTCCACGCCCAGGGGCGGAGCAATTCGGTGCCCTGGGAAATCCGGCTGTCCTTGATCGTTACCCCACCATAGACGCCCTGCTCCGTCAATTCCTGGAGTAGAGTCACCGTCGCAGTTGAGATCCAACGCGCGCCTTTTACGGACGAGTATCCTGCCGGGTCAGGCATTCGCTTGTCATTCCACGGCGACAGGTCGCATAGCCACCAGCCCCCCATCTTGGGGTCGAACGTGGTTCCCCCCGGCTTGAGCTGCCACGGGGCGAGAATGGCGTTGGCGGCGGCTGCGATATACGCGCGGTTCGCATCGTAGGCGTGCGCGAATTTCATCCCGGACGCGGGAGCACGGAAGTGGTCGGCGTGGAAGTCGTCCTCGAATCCGGGCACCAGTTCAATTTTAGGCTTCCAGGTCGGCTGGAGCTTTTTCGGCCCGACCGTCGTCACCTTGCTCAGGATCGCAGTGCCGGCAATGCCGGTGGTGCCGTGGTACGCGGACCCCGTGACCCTATGCCAGAGCGCCAGGGAGGTCACCGTGCCCATGCCGTCGCGGGGGTTGGGGTCTAGGAGTGGGAATGTTGCTGGGTTGATTGCGGGTAGGATGCCGATTCGTAGTGTGAGGTTGTTGCGTCGGAATGTCGTCCAGTCGGCGAGTTTTCGTACGTCCCAGCCTGCTGTTCGGGCTTCGCGGATCAGGTTGTGGTCGTCGGGGATTGTGTTGAGGGTGTGTTGGGTTGTGGGTAGGCGCATGGCGTGGGCTGCGTCGGTGTCGATGATGATGACGCCTTCGTCGGTGAATCGGTCGGCGAGTTGGTTTAGTACTGATCCGATTCCGGGTTCGAGTGTGCCGGGGGGTACTGGGTGGATGTGTTCTCCGTCTGTCATGAGGGTGTCTGCGCCTAGTTGCGCGGCTTTGTAAGTGGCTCCCACAGGTGGACACGATAGCGGGTCGAGTTGCTGGTCTGTGGTTGGCTCGGGGGCGTTGACGTGTCGGGTCTGGGGTGGTGGTCGGCCGTGTTCTGGTGTTGTTCGGCGTGATCGGTGGGGTCGGGGAGTGTCGAGCGTTCCCGGTTGTGGCGGCAGCTGCTCCGTCTGCTCTGCGTTGGTGTGTGTCTGTGGTTGTGGGTGGGGTGTTCGGTTGGCGGGTGTGCTTGGGTTGGCGTTCGTGGTCGACGGCTGGCGGTGCTGGGCTGTTGGTCGTAGGTGGGGGTGTGTGGTGCGGACGTTGTCTTCGGTGTGCCCGAGCCAAGTCGATCCATTATCAGATTAGGAATATCAGTAATCGAATAATAGATAAACAATATTGTGGGTTTTGGTAACGATCTGGCGGTAATAGATATCAATAAGTTCAGATGTCGGACTAGGGACTGAGTTGCTTCGGACAGGACAGGGAGCCGGGTGAGCATTCCGGACCGAAGGGCCGCAAGCCGGCCACGAAGTGGCCGGCTTGGTCGAGAGTGGGGAGAAGAAACGCAAGTAGAGTGATCGCCATGAACTAAATGGGTCCCGAAGGGACCGTCCCGAAGGGACACAACAACTGAACAGACTTCGCTTCGCGAGACAGATCCCACGAAGTGGGATCCCCCGCCCGAAGGGCGGGATTCTGAGCGAAGCGAAGGGGGGTGG
>NZ_ML660187.1:269352-337275 GCF_007483665.1 Catellatospora sichuanensis | reverse complement strand
TGCCGTTCTTGCCGAGCTTCGCGTTCTTGCCCTTGCCCGCGGGCGTCTCGTCGTCGTCCATGTCGAGGCCGGCGGGGCGCACGCTGGCGCGTCCCGCGACGCCGCCGACGCTGGCGCGGCCTGCCGGCGCGCCGACACTCGCGCGCCCGGCCACGGCACCGCCGACGCTCGCCCGTCCGGCCGAAGCGCCGACACTGGCCCGCCCCGCGGCCGGGCTGATCGGCGGGTTCACCGGCGCCTGGCCGTAGCCCTGGTCGCCATAGCCTTGCTGGTCTGCGCTGCTGTAGCCGCCACCCTGGGGCGGGTATCCGCCGGTGGCGGAGTACTGCCCGTGGTCCGCCTGGTCGCTCGACGAGTAGTCGTAGCCGTAGTCGTCGGATGGCACCGAGGCGCGGCCCGAACTCTGTGTCGGCGGGGGGTATGACTGACGATACTGCTCGTCGTCATACCCGTGGCCGGCGTTGGGGTCGCCGTACGAAGTCATCTGTCACACCGTTCCGGTCGGGGATGGGGCGGTGGCGGCAGCCGCTGACAGCTGGGGGGCTGTCCTGTGCGCGCGGCCCAGTAGGTACTGCTCCACCAGGTGGTTCCAGTCACAGCCGCGGCACACCTCGACCACGTAGACCTGAAACTCACCGAGCGTGTCGGCCAGCACCGCGAGTTCGGCGCGGGAGCGCGCCTGTCCCGCGGAGTTCTTGAGCTGATCGCCATAGATGTAGTGCACGTTGATCACGAACTCACGCCGACAGATCGGGCACCGTTTCTCGGTGGCCTCGCCGTGGAATCGAGCCGCGCTTTTCAGGTAGGGCGAGGCGTCGCACACCTCTGACGTGCCCACCCTTCCCGCGTACACCTCACGCAGCAGAGCTCGCCGCTGGAGGGAATAGTCAACGAATCCGTCGCCCTGCCGCTGGGCGGCACGAGGCGACGCAGAGACTCGTTGCTGCGCGCGCATGAAAAGCAGGGTAGCCCTTCGTTCGGCGAGCCGCGACCGCCGTTACGCAGCGTGACCAGGGTGAAGCCGAGCGCTCAAAGATCATCCTCCCGGTGATCGTCGGCACCGCCGTATTGCCTCGACACGTCGTGGCGTTCTAACGTAACGATGTATCGGCGCGATACATCGCGACGAAGACCCAGACCGCGAGACCGATCAGAGGGGGTGGCCGAGATGCTCGACCTGGCCATCCTCGGCCTGCTGCATGAGTCCCCGATGCATGGGTATGAGCTGCGCAAGCAACTCAGCACCAAGCTGGGCGCGATCCGCGCGGCGATCAGTTACGGCTCTCTCTACCCCACACTGCGACGGCTGCAAACCGCCGGCTGGATCACCGAAGCCGGGGAGACCCCGGCCGGCGATGCCGACGTGCCGCCGCTGACCAGCCGCCGGGGCAGGGTGGTCTACAAGATCACGGCCGAGGGCAAGGAGCGGTTCCAGGACCTGCTGGCGCAGGTGGGGCCGGAGGCCTACGAAGACGCCGCGTTCGGCGTGCACTTCGCCTTCTTCTCCCGCACCGACGTCGACATCCGCCTGCGCATCCTGGAAGGCCGCCGCCGCAAGGTGGAGGAGCGCCGGGAGGGCTTCCGGGAGGTGCTCGCCCGGGCCGCCGAACGGCTCGACGCGTACACCCTGGAGCTGCAGCGCCATGGCCTGGATGCCGCGGACCGCGAGGTCCGCTGGCTGGAGGAGCTCATCGCGAACGAGCGCTCCGGCCGCACCCCGCCTCCGCGCGGGGCCGAGGGCGAGCTCCGTCCGAGCCCGCGCACCACAGATTCCGCACGACCGCTCACGGCCCGACCGGGCCCTGACGACTCCGCCGAGTGAGTTGGGCGGCGCAGCCGATCGGCTGTCCGTCCGAAGATGAAGAAGGAGGCAGGAGCTATGGGCTCCGTCCGCGTTGCCATCGTCGGTGTCGGTAACTGCGCCTCGTCCCTGGTCCAGGGCGTGGAGTACTACCGGGACGCCGACCCGTCCGAACGGGTACCCGGCCTGATGCACGTCGATTTCGGCGGGTATCACGTCCGTGACGTCGAGTTCGTCGCCGCGTTCGACGTCGACGCCAAGAAGGTCGGCCGTGACGTCGCCGAGGCCATCGTGGCCAGCGAGAACAACACCATCAAGCTGTGCGACGTGGCGCCCACCGGCATCACCGTGCAGCGTGGCCCGACCATGGACGGCCTGGGCCAGTTCTACCGCGAGATGGTCGAGGAGTCCGACGAGACCCCGGCCGACGTGGTCAAGGTCCTCAAGGACGCCAAGGCCGACGTGGTGGTCTGCTACCTGCCGGTCGGCTCGGAGCAGGCGGCCAAGTTCTACGCCGAGGCCGCGATCGAGGCGGGCTGCGCCTTCGTGAACGCGCTGCCGGTCTTCATCGCCTCTGACCCGGTGTGGGCCAAGAAGTTCGAGGACGCGGGCCTGCCGATCGTCGGTGACGACATCAAGAGCCAGGTCGGCGCCACCATCGTGCACCGCGCCCTGGCGAAGCTGTTCGAGGACCGCGGCGTGGAGCTGCTGCGCACGTACCAGCTCAACTTCGGCGGCAACATGGACTTCATGAACATGCTGGAGCGCAAGCGCCTGGTCTCGAAGAAGATCTCGAAGACGCAGTCGGTGACGTCCCAGATCCCGCACGAGATGTCGAAGAGCGACGTGCACATCGGCCCGTCGGACCACGTGCCGTGGCTCGACGACCGCAAGTGGGCGTACATCCGCCTGGAGGGCCGCTCGTTCGGTGACACCCCGCTCAACGCCGAGCTCAAGCTCGAGGTGTGGGACTCGCCGAACTCGGCCGGCGTCATCATCGACGCGGTGCGCGCCGCGAAGATCGCACTGGACCGGAAGATCGGTGGCCCGATCCTGTCCGCTTCG
Source organism: Catellatospora sichuanensis (assembly GCF_007483665.1). Taxonomy (GTDB): domain Bacteria; phylum Actinomycetota; class Actinomycetes; order Mycobacteriales; family Micromonosporaceae; genus Catellatospora; species Catellatospora sichuanensis. The sequence goes on along the minus strand of NZ_ML660187.1, from coordinate 334,409 downwards.
AGCTATTTCATGAAGTCGCCGCCGGTGCAGTACAACGATCACGACGCGCACGAGTCGGTCGAGAACTTCATCAAGGGCACTGTTAATCGTTGATTTCGGACCCGCTCTTGAAAAGTGTGAGCGGGCACACTCATTCACCTGACGATGGCCTGTCTACTGCGGAAATTGACGAACGTCACGCGGTAGATAGGCCATCGTCTGTACTAATAGGCCCTTGACGCGCATCTTTAAGGCACGCTCGATGTATGGACCCTCGGCCCGCGAATATGCATAGTGGGGTCATGGGGAAGTCAGATCTGATGGATCGGGTGACCACGGACCTGTCACGTGGCCATACCTACCCGGCGATCCAGCGCATGCACAGCCTGGTCGCCGCGCATCCCACCGACCTGGATCTGCGGCGCAGGCTTGCCGCGATCTACCGGGCCACCGGCAACGCCGTCGAGGCCGGCCGCTGGTCCTACCTGGACGAAGCTGCCGAACCCGCGGAACTCGAAGCGTTCGAGGGCCGCTACCCGGCACACCGTCGCCTCGACGCGCTGCGCTGGCCGACCGGCGCACCCGCCCCGACCGACATCTCCCGCGTGAGGCTGGCACCGCTGCTGGCCGCGGCCGCTTCGACACAGTCGCCGAAGCCGAACCCCCGCCGAGGATCACGTGTGCAGACCGCTGCCGCCGTCGCGGCACTGGCCGCTCTGTCCGCATTGGTGGTCGTCGGTGCCCGAACGGCACTGGACTGGATCTTCTAGCGCCGAAACATCGGCGTGATCTGTGACCCGGCCGTTATAAATGCCCCTGGCGTGACATGCCACCGGTCCATAAGGATCAGTGAGTGGCAAAGGCGGACGTACTCGCCCGGGTGCGCGCCGATCTCGCGGCCGGGCATACCCATCTGGCTGTGCAGCGTCTGCGGACCCTGCTGGCCGTCCTTCCCGACGACATCGACATCCGCGCGCTGCTCTCCTCCATCTACCGGCAGACCGGTAATCCCGTGGAGGCGGGCCGGTGGGGCTTCCTGACCGACGAGGTGCGCGACGCGGAGTTGACGGCGTTCGCCAAGGCCAACCCCGATCCCTGGCAGCGGCTGCGGCTGCTGCATTTCCAGGGCGACACCGTGCACCTGTCCGCGACCGCGGCACAACGGCTGGTGCAGCTGGCCGACGAGGCGGAGCGGTCGGGCAAACCGACGCAGTGGGCCGGGTCCTACCGGGCACCCACGAAGAAACGCGGTGTGGTGGTGCCGTGCCTGTTCACCTTCGTGGTGATCGGCGTCGCGCTGGTGCTGGCCGGCATCGGCGCCATCAAGGTCATCGGCTGGATGGCCGAGTGACGCGTCCTCGCCCGCGGTAGCGGCCGCTCGGTGCCATCCGCAGCGCAGCGGAGGATGCCACCGGTCAAGGCCGCGGCAGCCGGCGAGCAAGTCACCCTGACGGCCCGCTGTTGCCCGAGGTCGCTACGGTTCCCGGCGTGGGTACGGCGACACTGATCTTTCTGATCATCGGGGCACTCGGCATCGTCATCGCGGCGGTCGCCGTGCTCGGCGGTGACCTCCTCGACCTCGGCGACGGCTTCGTCTCCACGGAGCTGCTCGCTTCGCTCGTCGGCGGCTTCGGCTTCAGCGCCGCCGTCGTCAACGAGCTCACCGGCGACGCCCTGGGCATCGCCGCGGTGGTGTTCATCGCTATAGTCGCCGCGATACCACTGGCCCTACTGGCCAGCTACCTGGTAAAACGCATGTCGAACATGCGCACCGACGCCACTCCGACCCGCGCCGACCTCGTCGGCACCAGGGGAGTGGTGGTCACCCCGATTCCCGCCGGCGGCTTCGGCGAGGTCCGCGTGCGCATCGGCGGGCAGCCGGTCAAGCTGTCCGCCCGCGCCGAGCGTCCCGTGCCGCTGGGCACCAAGGTCGTCGTGACGTCCGCCGTCAGCGACACCAGCGTGATCGTCCAGGAAGTCCCGGAGCAGTAGCTCCCCCGGAAGAAGGAAGGCAATGACAGCCCTCACCATTGCGATCGCGGGCGGCGTGCTGCTCGTCCTCCTGCTCATCCTCTTCGTGCTGTCCCGGATCAAGGTGGCCGGGCCGAACGAGGCGTTCATCGTGACCGGCCGCAAGGGCCGGACCACCGAGACCGCTGACGGCGCTCGTTCCACCGACCTGTCGGGCCAGAAGGTCGTCATGGGCGCCTCGGTGTTCGTGCTGCCGGTGGTCCAGAAGCTGCAGGTCCTCGACCTGTCCAGCCGCCGCATCCACGTCGAGATCACGGGCGCGGTGAGCAAGCAGGGCATCCGCGCGAACCTGCAGGGCGTCGCGATCGTGAAGGTCGGCGGCACCGAGGACGCGATCCGCGCCTCGGCCCAGCGCTTCCTGCACCAGCAGAACGAGATCGAGGAGTTCACCCGCGAGGTGCTGGCCGGCGCGCTGCGCTCGATAGTCGGCCGGCTCACCATCGAGGAGATCATCCGCGACCGTGCCGCGTTCGCCTCCGCCGTCGCGGAGGAGGCGGAGCACTCGATGACCAACCAGGGTCTGGTGCTCGACACGTTCCAGCTGCAGGACATCCTCGCCGAGGGCTCGTACCTGCAGGACCTGGGCCGGCCCGAGGCCGCCCGGGTGCTCAAGGACGCCGCCATCGCCGAGGCGCTGGCCCGCCAGCAGGCCGAGCAGGCCCGTCTGCTGGCCGAGGAGTCGATCGCCGAGGCGCAGCGAAACCTGGCCCTCAAGCAGGCCGGCATCCAGGCCGAGATCGACGCCGCCAAGGCCGTCTCCGCCGCTGCCGGTCCGCTCGCCGAGGCCGAGCGCCAGCAGGTGATCATCGCCGAGCAGCGCAAGGTCGCCGAGCAGAACGCCGAGCTCAAGCAGCGCCAGCTCGACACCGAGGTGCGCAAGCCCGCCGACGCGGCGCGGTACAAGGTCGAGCAGGAGGCCGAGGCCGACCGCAACGCCCGGGTGCTCGCCGCCGACGCGGCTCGTCAGGCGACCATCGCCGCCGCCCAGGCCCAGGCCGAGCAGTCCCGCCTCACCGGTGAGGGCGAGCGCGCCCGCCGGGCCGCGCTGGCCGAGGCCAACGCGATCGAAGGCGCCAAGGAGGGTGAGGCCGAGCAGCGGCGGCGTACCGCCATCGCCGACGCGGTCGAGCGCGAAGGCACCGCCGACGCGGCGGCCATCCTGGCCAAGGGCCAGTCCGAGGCCGAGGCGATGCGCCTCAAGGCCGAGGCGTTCGCCCAGTACGGCGAGGCGGCCGTGCTCGACCTGCTGGTCCGGGTGCTGCCGCAGGTCGTCGCCGCGGCGTCCGCGCCGTTGAGCGCGATCGACAAGATGACCGTCATCTCCACCGACGGCGCCAGCTCGCTGACCAAGTCCGTGGCCACGAACGTGGCCCAGGGCCTGCAGCTGGGCAACGACCTGACCGGCATCGACCTGCCGGCGCTGCTGGCGAAGGTGACCGGCGCGGCGACCAGCAAGGAGTGAACCACCCGCTGCGGGCATTCCGGTCACGGATGACGGGACGCCCGCAGCGTCACGGAAATGGACTGCCGCTGCGGGCGTTCGGGTCGTCGATCGACCCCAACGCCCGCAGCGTTCATGTACGGGGCTGCCGCGCCACGTAGGGTGGTGACGTGCCGCACCCCGTGATGCCGAACACCGTGCCGACCAGGAAGGTCGCCGCGACCTCCCGCGCGATCCTGGCCGGGGCGCCGTTCCGGCGGCTGCTCGGGGTGAGACTGACCAGCCAGATCGCCGACGGCTGGTTCCAGGCCGGACTGGCCGGGTCGCTGCTGTTCAACCCCGACCGGCAGTCCAGCCCGGTCGCCATCGCGGCCGGTTTCGCCATCCTGCTGCTGCCGTACTCACTGCTCGGCCCGTACGTCGGCGTGCTGCTGGACCGCTGGGACCGTCGCGCGTCGCTGTCGACGGCCAACCTGGCCCGCGCCGCGCTGGTGCTGCCCGCGGCGGCGCTGCTGTGGTCCGGGGCGCAGGGCCTGGCGTTCGCGGTCTGCGCACTCATCGTCATCGCGATCAACCGGTTCTTCCTGGCCGGCCTGTCGGCCTCGCTGCCGCACGTGGTGGAGGAGCGCAAGCTGGTCCCGGCGAACGCACTCGCCTCCACACTCGGCACGATCTGCTACTCGGTGGGCCTGTTCACCGCGGCATCCGTGGTCGCGCTGCACCTGGTCGGCACGGACCGGCACGGATACGGCGCCATCGCGGCCACCGCCGCGGTCGGCTACCTGGTCTCCGGGCTGCTGGCCCGGCGCTTCTTCCGCCGTGACGAGCTGGGTCCCGATGCCCACGAACGGGCCACCTCGAAGATCGGTGCAGCCCTGGTCGAGGTGTTCCGCGGCATGATCAGTGGAGCGCGGCACCTGGGTGAGCGGCGCAAGGCGCTGCGGATCATGGTGTTGCAGTCCGCGTACCGGTTCCTCTACGGCGTGCTCACCCTGGCCGTGCTGCTGCTCTACAGCCGCTACTTCGGGCATGCCGCCGACCGGGCCGCGCAGGTTTCCGGCGCGGCGACCTCGATGGGGCAGCTGGGACTGGTGGTGCTCTCCGGCGCGGCCGGGGCGGCGCTGGCCGCCGTGATCACCCCGCTCGCGGTCCGCTGGTGGGACTCGCGGCGCTGGCTGAGCGCCGTGGTCGCCGCGGTCGGCGTGGTGGTGCTCGTCTTCGGGCTGCCGTTCGTCGCGCCGCTGCTCCTCGTCGCCGTGTTCCTGGTGAACGTCGCGTCGCAGAGCATGAAGATCATCGTGGACGCGACCATTCAGCGCGAGTGCCTCGACGAATACCGCGGCCGCATCTTCAGCGTCAACGACACCGCGTTCAACCTGTGCTTCGTCACCGGCCTGTTCACCGCGGCGGTGACCCTGCCGCCGAACGGCAAGTCCGCGCTCGGCCTGATCATCACAGCGACGGCCTTCGTCCTGCTGGCCGCCTGGTACTGGTTCGCCACGGCCGCCCGCCCCGCCGTCCCCGCCGCCCAGGCCTGATCACCCGCCCCGGCGGCCGCTGATCGCCCACCCCGGGCGGCCCTTGATCGCCCGACTTGCCAGGCAGGTGGGCGAAAGTGCGGTCAAGATACGCACATGTGCCAGGCAAATCGGACGATCTTGCGCCCCGCGGGGCGACGGGGCAGGTCGGGCGATCCTGCGCCCTGCGCGCGGGCGGGGGTCAGGGGATGAGGCCCTCGGTGCGGGCCCAGCGCTGGAGTTCGGCCTCGGCCTCGTCGCGGCTGAGCGGGCCGCGCTCCAGGCGCAGCTCCTTGAGGTGCTTCCAGGCACGGCCGACGACCGGTCCCGCCGGGACGCCGAGCAGCTCCATGATGGCGTTGCCGTCGAGGTCCGGCCGCACCCGGGCCAGGTCCTCCTCCTCCTGGATGCGGGCGATGCGCACCTCCAGCGCGTCGTAGTCCGCGGCGAGCAGGGCGGCCTTGCGCTTGTTGCGGGTGGTGCAGTCGGAACGGGTGAGCTTGTGCAGGCGGTCGAGCTGGTCCCCGGCGTCCGTGACGTAGCGGCGCACCGCCGAGTCGGTCCACTCGCCGCGGCCGTATCCGTAGAAGCGCAGGTGCAATCCGACCAGCGCGACCACCGGCGAGATCACGTCCTTGGGGTACTTGAGCAGCTTCAGGCGCGACTTCGCCATCCGTGCGCCGACCATCTCGTGGTGGTGGAAGCTCACGCCGCCGTCGCCGCCGACCGCTTTGGTGGCCGGCTTGCCGATGTCGTGCAGCAGCGCCGCCAGGCGCAGCACCAGGTCGGGGCCGCCGTCGGCGGTGTCGAAGCCGACCGCGTTGCCGACCACCTTGAGGGTGTGCTCGTACACGTCCTTGTGCTGGGCGTGCTCGTCGATCTCCAGCTTCAGGCCGGCCAGTTCGGGCAGGAACTGGTCGGCCAGCCCGGTGTCGACCAGCAGCCGCAGCCCGGTGATCGGATCCGCGCCGAGCAGCAGCTTGGAGAACTCGTCCCGGATCCGCTCGGCGGTGATCCGGCGCAGGTCCTCGGCCATGTGCTCCATGGCGGTGAGCACGGCCGGGTCCACGGTGAAGCGCAGCTGGGCGGCGAAGCGGGCGGCGCGCAGCATGCGCAGCGGGTCGTCGCCGAACGACTGGGCCGGGGTGCCGGGCGTACGGATCACCCGCGCGGCCAGGTCGGCGAGGCCGCCGAACGGGTCCGCGAACTCGTGGCCGGGCAGGCTGACCGCCATCGCGTTGACCGTGAAGTCGCGGCGCACCAGGTCGTCGTGCAGGTTGTCGCCGTACTGCACCTGCGGGTTGCGGCTGACGCCGTCGTAGGACTCCGCACGGTAGGTGGTGATCTCCAGGCGGAGCCCGCCGCGCTGCAGCCCGATGGTGCCGAACTCGCGTCCGGTCTCCCAGATCGCCTCGGCCCAGCCCTTGACGATCTTGAGGGTGTCCTCCGGGCGGGCGTCGGTGCAGAAGTCGAGATCGTCACCGAGGCGGCCGAGCAGCGCATCGCGGACGGATCCGCCGACGAGATGCAGCTCGAACCCGGCCTTGGCGAACCGGCGGCCCAGTTCGTCGGCGACAGGTGAGACGCGCAACAGCTCGGTGACGGCGTTGCGCTGGACGGCGGTGAGTTCAGGTGAGGGCGACATCGATCATCCAGCGTACTGGGGAGGCTGGTCACCGGCGTTCGCAGGTATGGTGCATCCCATGACAGCCCCCGATCGTCTCCCCCCGGTCGACGCGGACCACACCACCGTGATCCCGCACGTGGTGGGTACGGCGCTGCCCGCCGAGGAGCTCGAGGCCGCGGCCGAGCCTACCTTCGAGGACGAGCACAAGGGGGCGGCCGGCAACTCGGCCATGATGGCCGTCGGTTCGCTGGTCAGCCGGGGCACCGGCTTCCTGCGCACCGCGACGATGGCGGCCGCGCTCGGTGGCGGCCTGGTCGGCAACGCGTACACCACCGCGCAGATCTTCCCGGGGATGATCTACGAGCTGCTGCTCGGCGGCATCCTGTCCAGCGTGCTGGTGCCGATGCTGGTCCGGGCCCGCAAGGGCGACGTGGACCGCGGGCAGGCGTTCACCCAGCGGCTGCTGACCCTCACGGTGATCGTGCTCGGCATCACCACCGTGCTCGCGGTGATCTGCGCCCCGCTGCTGACCCTCGCGTACGCCAGCCGCGAATCGTCCGAGGCGACGCGGCACCTGATCACCATGCTGTCGTACCTGATGCTGCCGACGATCTTCTTCTACGGCCTGACCGGCCTGTGCAGCGCGGTGCTCAACACGCGGGGGCAGTTCGCCGCCCCCATGTGGACCCCGATCCTGAACAACGCCATCGTCATCGCCACCGGCGGCTTCTACCTGGCGGTGTTCGGGGCCAAGCAGATCGAGCCCGAGGACATGACCCCGGGGCGCATCCTGGTGCTCGGCGGCGGCGTGCTGCTCGGCATCGTGGTCCAGGCTTTCGGCCTGCTGCCCGCGCTGCGCCGGGTGGGCTTCCGCTGGCGCTGGCGCTTCGACTTCCGCGAGCTGGGCCTGCGCCGGCTGGCCCGGGTCGGCGGCTGGATGTTCTGCTACGTGATCGTCAACCAGCTCGCGCTGCTGGTGCTCACGAGGCTGCTCAACAAGGCGGGCGACCAGGGCGCGGCCGGCCCGATGATCTACAACAACGTCTTCCTGCTGATGATGATGGCGCACGGCATCGTCGCGGTGTCGATCATCACCGCACTGCTGCCCCGGATGAGCGCAGCCGCCGCCGAGGGCCGGGCGGGCGACATCGCCGCCGACCTGAGCCGGGGCATCCGTACGGTCGTCGTGATGCTGGCGCCCCTCGCCGTCATCTACATGGTGCTGGCGCTGCCGATCTCGATCGCGCTGTTCCAGCGCGGGGCGTTCCACCGGTCGGATGCGATCCAGACCGCGCCCGTGCTGGCCATGGCCGGTCTGGCGCTGCTGCCGTTCGCGATCAGCCAGCTGTTCAACTTCAGCTACTACTCGCTGCAGGACACGAAGACGCCCGCGCTGCTCAACCTGCCGGTGATCACCATGCGGCTGTCCATCCAGCTGGGCTGGTGGGCGCTGTTCGCCGCGTCGACCGCCGCGGTCGGCATGATGATCGGCAACGCCGCCTCGTACGCCTTCGCCGCCGTACTCTCCGCGACCCTGCTCAAGCGGCGGATCGGCCTGATCGGCCTGCGCCGCATCTCGGTCACCGTCGGCAAGGTCGTGGTGGCCGCGCTGATCGCCGCCGCGGCCGGCTACGGCACGGTCAAGCTGCTGTTCATGGGTGCCACTCAGGGCGACGTCAGCATCTTCACCAGCTGGGTGACGCTGATCGCGGGCGGCATCGTGATCTGCGGCGTCTACGGCGCGTCCGCCCTCGCCCTCAAGGTCACCGAGGTCCAGGACGTCGTCGGCATGGTCCGCCGCAAGATCGGCCGCTGACCCGGCTCGACCACTCGTTCAGTGAGGCCGCGGTTTCCCGGAAACCGCGGCCTCGCTGCATGCCGACCTCCCGTATCCGTGATTCCGCCCGCCCCACGACGTATGTGCTGCAGTTTCGGGGAAAGTGTCGATCCCGGGCGAACTCGAAGGCGCAGTTTCCCCGAAAGTGCAGCCTCAGGGACTGGAGCGGGCCACGTTGCGCGGGCGGTTGGGCGGTCAGCGGCGGCGGGTGCCGAAGATGGAGCGGATGATGGCGGTGCCGGCCGCGGCGGCTGCCGTGGTGAGCAGGCGCTTGGTGGTCTTGGAGCCGAGGATCTGCTCGGCGAGGTTCGGCTCGGCCCTGGCCGGCGGGGGAGCGGGCGCCTGCGTCGGCACGGGCGCGGCCTGCGTCGGCGGCGCGAGCCGGGCGGCCAGCATCTCGTACGCCGACTCCCGGTCCACCGGCTGGCTGTACTTCGCGCCGAGCGGCGAACCGGCGACCAGCGCCGCCATCACCGCAGGCTCGACGGCTGCCATCAACGACTGGGGCGCCCGCAGCCGGGTCCAGGCGACCGGCGTCGGGGCTCCCTTCTCGTTCAGCACGGTCACGATCGCCTCGCCGGTGCCGAGCTGGGTGAGCACCTCCTCCAGGTCGTAGTCCGACTTCGGGAACGTCGAGACGGTCGCTCTCAGCGCCTTCGCGTCGTCGGGGGTGTACGCCCGCAGCGCGTGCTGGACCCGGCTGCCGAGCTGGGCGAGCACGTCGGCGTGTACGTCCTTGGGGGTCTGCGTGACGAAGAAGACCCCGACACCCTTGGACCGGATCAGCCGAACCGTCTGGGTGATCGACTCCAGGAAGGCCTTGGAGGCGTCCCGGAACAGCAGGTGCGCCTCGTCGAAGAAGAACACGAGCCTGGGTTTGTCGGGATCGCCGACCTCCGGCAGCTCCTGGTAGAGGTCGGCGAGCAGCCACATCAGGAATGAGGAGAACAGCGCGGGCTGGGCGACCACGCCGGGCAGCTCCAGGATGGTGACCATGCCCCGCCCGTCGGGGGCGTTGCGGAGCAGGTCGGTGGTGGCGAACTCGGGTTCGCCGAAGAATGCGTCCGCTCCGGCGTCGCTGAACGCGATCAGCTCGCGCAGCAGCACCCCGGCGGTCTGCTTGGACAGCCCGCCCAGGCTTTTCAGCTCGGCCGAGCCCTCGTCGGAGACCAGGTACTGGATCACCGCCCGCAGGTCCTTGACGTCGACGAGCGGCAGCCCTTTGGCGTCGGCGAAGTGGAAGACCAGGTTGAGCGAGGACGTCTGTACCTCGGTCAGGTCCATGACCTTGGCCAGCAGCAGGGGCCCGAAGTCGGTGATGCTGGCACGCACGGGCACGCCGACGCCCTTGCCGCCGAGGGTGAGGAACTCGCAGGGGTATGCGGTCGGGATCCACGGCTGGCCGAGTTCGGCCATGCGCTCGGTGATCCGTTCGCTGGGCACGGCCGGGGCGGCCATACCGCTGACGTCGCCCTTGATGTCGGCGAGGAAGACCGGCACGCCGGCCGCGGACAGCTGCTCGGCCATCACCTGCAGCGTCTTGGTCTTGCCGGTGCCGGTGGCCCCGGCCACCAGGCCGTGCCGGTTCAGCATGGCCAGCGGGACCCGGATCGGGCAGTCGGGGTCGGCCTTGCCGCCGTCGCCCACGAGTGCGCCGAGGTCGAGTGCCGGGCCGTCGAAGGTGTACCCCGTCCTTGTCGTCGCCGCGTCCACCATGAGATACGTCCCCTTGCCATATTTTGCCCGATATGGAGGAAGCGTAGCTATTTTGGGTCACGCGCACGAAGTATCCGGACCGACGACTGATATACGTTCGAGTCCGGGAACCTGCCCCTTGCCGGTGCGCCGATTCGTCGGATAGCTGTAAGGTCGCACTCGGCAACCGAGCGGAGCGCCTAGGCTCTCTAGATAGCGGACAACAATGCGACGGCTTCGACACGCGCCAGATGGCTGATCGAATCCGAGCCGAGCTGATAGAGAGCGACTGCTTGATGAGGGAGGACGGGGTGACCCAGGTCGGCGAGGGTCAAGCGGCCGGGTCCGCTGCCGGATCGCTGGGTGGGCTTGCGGTGGGCGACGTGCTCGCCGAGCGCTACCGCCTTGAGGAGCACATCAACGATGACAGCGCCGGCCGCCAGGTCTGGCGCGGAGTCGACATCGTGTTGCGCCGTCCGGTCGCCCTGGTGCTGCGTACGCCGGGTGGAGCCTCGGCCGAGGAGATGCTCTCCGCCGCGGTGACCGCCAGCCGCGTCGTGCACGGCAACCTGATCGGCGTCTACGACGCGATCGACGAGGGCGAGCGGGCCTACGTGATCCGCGAGTGGATCGACGGCACCGCCCTGCGTGACCTGGTCGCCGAGGAGGGCCCGTTCGACGCCGAGCGCACCACCTCGGTGCTGCATGCGGTCGCCGACGCGGTGTCCGCGCTGCACGCCAGCGGCATGGCGCACGGCAACGTACACCCCGGCACGGTCCTGGTCGCCGCCGACGGGCGGGTCGTGCTGGCCGACGCCCGGGTCGACTCGACCACCAGCAACGAGGCCGACGTGCGCAGCCTCGGCGCGCTGGCCTACTTCATGCTCACCGGCCACTGGCCGCGCGCCGAGGCGGGCCGGACCACCGCGCTGGCCGACGGCCGCCGCGACAGCACCGGCGCCCTGGTCGCCCCGCGCCAGGTGCGCGCCGGCGTGCCCACCTACCTCGACGACCTGGTCATGGACCTGCTCGACGCGAAGCTGGCGCTGCCCACGGCGCAGGTGCTCACCGGCGAGCTGGCGCGGCTGGACACCGGCGAGCGCCTGCTCTTCGGCGGCAACGGCACCCTGCGGTTCGCCGACGAGACCGCCCCGGCGGAGCCCGCCCCCCGCGCGGCCACCCCGCGGCTGCTGGTCGCCGGCGGCGTCGCACTCGCACTGGTGGTCTCCGGCCTGGTCCTGGCGGTCCGTGCGCTCAACGCCGATGCGACCGAGCCGCCCTCGGCCCGGCCGTCCGGCAACGTCGCGGTAGAGGCCAGTGCCAGCGCCGCGCCGCAGCCCAAGGCGCTCAACCTGACCGCGAACCAGGTACGCATCATCGCCCCGTTCGGGGACAGGGACAACGCGACCCAGGCGCCGAACATGGTCGACGGCGACGCGAAGACGCTGTGGAAGACGACCGGCTACAAGAGGTCGAACTTCGGCAACACCGACAAAAAGGGCATCGGCATCCTGATCTCGCTGGACAAACCGCAGTTGGTGTCCAGCGTGACGATCCAGCTCTCCACGCCCGGCGCCTCGGCGGCGCTGATGGGCGGCTCCGCGGGTGCGCCGGACTCCAGGGCCGGCGACAGGACCATCGTCGACACCTTCAAGCAGGTCGCCGGGTCCCAGGCCTTCGGCAAGGACTCGGGCACCACCATGGTGTTCTCCACCGACGCCTCGACGCCGTACCAGTACCTGATGGTCTGGATCACCGATCTGCCGCAGGACCCCACCGAGACCGAATTTCCCTACCGCGTCGGCGTGCAGGAGATCGTGGTAGAGGTGCAGTGACCGGGCAGGACCCCCGAACGGACGAGGAGCTGCTGGCCGCACACGCCGCCGGCGAGCCCGATGCCTTCGGGGTGCTCTTCCGCCGCCACCGGGACCGGCTCTGGGCGGTCGCGCTCCGGACCACCAACGACCGCGAGGACGCCGCCGACGCGCTGCAGGAGGCGATGCTGTCGGCGCACCGCGCCGCGGCCAGGTTCCGGGGCGAGGCGGCGGTCACCACGTGGCTGCACCGCATCGTGGTGAACGCCTGCGTGGACCGGCTGCGCCGCCGCCAGGCCCACCCCACCGTGCCGCTGCCCGGGCAGGCCGGCGCGGACGACGAGGACCGGCACGCCCCGGCACGCAACGAACCCGCCGCGCCCAGCACCGACCACGACACCGCGATGGTGGTCCGGGCCGCGCTGGCCGGGCTGCCGTACGACCAGCGTGCCGCGCTCGTGCTCGTGGACCTGCAGGGCTACTCGGTGGCAGAGGTCGCGCAATTGATGGGGGTGGCCGAAGGCACGATCAAAAGCCGCTGCTCACGGGGCCGCGCCCGGCTCGCTGTGATGTTGGGGCACCTGCGCAACCTCAGCGACTCCACCGACGTCGGAGGGACACAACCGCAGGACGTCACACCGGGAGGGGGGCCCTGATGAGCGCAGTCGATCTCGACCTGCTGGCCGACTACGTCGGCGGTGCGCTGGACGGCACCCCGGAGCACGACCGGATCGCCCGGCTCGTCGCCGACGATCCCGCCTGGCGCTCCGCCGCCACCGACCTGCGCTCGGCGCTCCTGCTGGTCGACGCCGACCTGGCTGCCCTGGCCGCCGCCGCCGAGCCGATGCCCGACGACATCGCCGCGCGCTTCGACATCCTGCTGGCGTCCCCGGAGTTCACCGCGTCCCCGACGAGCCCACCCCGGGCAGCGGTGGGCGAGCGGACGCTCAACCGGGACTTCCGCAGCCCGCGCCCGTCCCGGCGCGGTTGGCGACGCTGGGCCACCCCGGTCGCCGTCGCCGTCGGCGCACTCGCGCTGGCCGGCATCGTGCTGCCCCTCGGCCCGCTCGCCACGACGGTGCAGGAGGCGACCACCGGCTTCAGCGCGGAGGACGGAGCGGCACCCGCTGCGGCGGGGGCGGACGTCCGCGTGCCGGTCGACGCCAGCGGCACCGACTACCGCCCCGAGATGCTGAGCGACCAGAACCTCATGACTCGGAAGACCACCCCGAGTTCCGCGGCCGCCGGAACCGGCGAGAACACGCTTTCCGCGGCCGGCGACCTGAACCGGCTGACCGAATCCCCCGTCGCGCTCGCGAACTGCCTGAACGCGATCCAGACGGCCCTGCCCGGCACGGTCACCTGGGCTGACTTCGCCCGCTTCGAGGGGCGTCCGGCGGTCGTCGTGACGGTCGACACGACCAGCGGTGCCTGGTGGTTCGTGGCCGGTCCGCAGTGCGGCGAGAACGGCGCTGACGAGCTGTTCCGCAGCCCCCGTAACTAGACACAGTGAGCTGACCCACCGCTGGGGCCGTAATGGAATGCTCGCTCCGTACGATGGCGTTTCAGCCAGCGACAAGTACGGCGCGAACAGTTCGTGTCGACCCAAGGGAGCGCGTCTCGTGGAGAACGTCCGAAACCTGATCATTGTCGGCTCGGGTCCGGCCGGGTACACCGCCGCCGTCTACGCTGCTCGGGCCAACTTGAAGCCCCTGCTCATCGAGGGCGTCGAGTCGGGCGGAGCGCTGATGACCACCACCGAGGTGGAGAACTTCCCCGGCTTCCCGGACGGGGTCATGGGTCCCGAGCTGATGGACCAGATGCGCAAGCAGGCCGAGCGCTTCGGCACCGAGTTCATCACCGACAACGCCACCCGCGTCGAGCTGGCCGGCGACGTCAAGAGCGTATGGGTCGGCGACCGGGAGTACCGCGCCCGTGCGGTCGTGCTGACCACCGGTTCGGCCTGGCGCCCGATGGGCGTGCCGGGCGAGCAGGAACTGCTCGGCCACGGCGTGTCCTCCTGTGCCACCTGTGACGGCTTCTTCTTCAAGGGCCAGCGCATCGTGGTCGTCGGCGGCGGCGACTCGGCCATGGAGGAGGCGACGTTCCTCACCCGCTTCGCCGAGCACGTCACGATCATCCACCGCCGCGACGAGTTCCGTGCCAGCAAGATCATGGCGGAGCGCGCGCTGGCCAACGAGAAGATCTCCGTCGAGTGGAACACCGTCATCGACGAGGTCCTCGGCACCGACGGCAAGGTCTCCGGCGTCCGCGTGCACAACGTCATCACCGGCGAGTCCCGTGAACTCGCCGCGACCGGCGTGTTCGTCGCCATCGGCCACGACCCGCGCAGCGAGATGTTCCGCGGCCAGGTCGAGCTCGACGACGAGGGCTACGTGAAGGTCGACGCACCGAGCACCCGTACCGACATCCCCGGCGTCTTCGCCGCGGGTGATCTGGTCGACCACACCTACCGCCAGGCCATCACCGCGGCCGGCACGGGCTGCACCGCGGCGCTCGACGCGGAGCGCTTCCTGGCGCACTAGTTGCGCCAAGAACAGCCAGCACAGTCTGGCGCACCGGTGACAGGCCCACGGCCCGGCACCCGCGCAAGCTTTGAACCGGTGCGAACCGGCCGCTGGACACCAAGACGGCAAGATTCTGAGATAGGAGAGACCCGAATGGGATCCGCGAAGGCGGTCACCGACGCGACGTTCGTCAGTGACGTACTGCAGTCCGACAAGCCGGTGCTGGTGGACTTCTGGGCCGAGTGGTGCGGGCCGTGCCGCAAGGTCGCGCCGGTGCTCGAGGAGATCGCCACCGAGATGGGCGACCAGGTCACCATCGTCAAGCTGGACATCGACGCCAACCCGGAGACCGCGCGGGCCTACCGCGTCATGTCCGTGCCGACGCTGACCCTGTTCAAGGGCGGGCAGCCGGTGCAGTCGGTGGCGGGCGCCAAGCCCAAGGGCGACATCGTCCGGCTCATCGAGTCGGCACTCTGACGCTGTATCACCCCGTGGGGCTCTGAGCTACGGCTCCGGGCCCCACGGGTTTGTCCGGGGCCGGACCGTGGAACATGGTCGGGGTCCGGTGGAACGCACCGGGACGGCGCGTCGGAACGACTACAGGTTCGAGATCCCTACCGGCCCGCGCGGCGCGATAGGCTCCGGTGGCATTTGTGAGGTTTACCAGGAGGTCCGCTGTGCGAGCCATCAAGCGCGGTGAGCGCGGCCCGGCCGTCACCGAGATCCGGTCGATCCTGGTCGCGCTGGGGCTGTTGGAAGCCCCGGTCGACCCGGCCGAGGCGGACCACTTCAACATGGGCGTGGAACGGGCCGTGCGCGCCTTCCAGCAGGACCGTGGGCTGTCCGTGGACGGCGAGGTGGGTGCGGAGACCTGGCGTGCCCTGGACGCGGCCCGGTGGACCCTGGGCGCCCGGACGCTCTACTTCAGCGTCTCCGACCCACTGCGCGGCGACGACGTGCGCCAGTTGCAGGAGCGCCTGCTGGAGATGGGCTACGACGTCGGCCGCACGGACGGCGTCTACGGGCCGCGCACCGCGCGGGGCCTGTCGGCCTTCCAGCGCGAGATGGGCCTCACCCCGGACGGCACCTGCGGCCCGCAGACCCTGCACATGCTGCGCCGGCTCGGGCGCAAGGTGGTCGGCGGCTCCCCGCTGAAGCTGCGCGAGGAGGTCACCTTCCGGCAGACCGGCCCGAGCCTGGTCGGGCGGCAGATCATCGTCGACCCGGGGCACGGCGGCTCCGATCCGGGCGTGGTGGTGCCCGACGGCCCGCTGCGCTGGACCGAGTCCGACCTGGCCTACGACCTCGCCACCCGGCTGGAGGGCCGGCTCGCCGCGGCCGGCATGCGGGTGCACCTGACCCGCGGCCCGCTGCCGATCGAGGCGCCCAGCGACCTGGACCGCGCGCAACTCGCCAACGACCTCGCCGCGGACCTGCTGATCTCGCTGCACATCGACGGCCACCACAACCCGCAGGCCGACGGCGTGGCCACCTACCACTACGGCACCTCGAACGGCGTCACCTCGACGATGGGGGAGCGACTGGCCGGCCTGGTCCAGCGCGAGATCGTGGTGCGCACCGGCCTGCGCAACTGCCACACCCACGCCAAGACCTGGGAGTTGCTGCGCTACACCCGCATGCCCGCGGTGCGCGTGGACGTGGGCTACCTGACCTCTCCGAAGGACCGCGCACAGCTGATCGATCCGATGTTCCGCGAGCGCGTGGTGGAGGCCATCGTCGCCGCCGTGCAGCGGATGTACTACCCGGTCGAGATCGACGTGAAGACCGGCACCATCGACGTGAGCGCGCTCCGCCTCGCCCTGCCGAGCTGACCGTGCCGACCACCCCCACTGCGGAGCAGGCGCGCCGCTACGCCGACCGGATGCTGGTCGAGATCGCCGCCGCGCTCCTACAGCGCGACCACCGGCGCTACCGCGTCGTGTGCGACCAGGTGTACGCCAGCACCCTCGACCCGCAGGCCGTCGACGGGGCCGTGTCGCACGCGCTCGAACAGGCGGTGCAGCACACCTGGAACAGCAACTGGCGGCCCGTCGAGCTGGACCACACGCTGCGCCGCTTCGCCGTGCGCGCGGGAGCCCCGAAGTCCGCCGGCAGCTGGATGGCACAGCTGCTCGCCGACGTGACGGCGAGCCGGATGCGGGCTCACGACCCGGCGACCGTCGACCGTCGTTGGGCGGCCGAGCTGGCGGCGATCGACGCGACCGTGTGGTGGCACGGCGACGCCGGCCAGCTGGCCCAGTTCGGCGCCAGGCACTCACTGGACCGGCTCAAGGTGCTCGGCGGTGCGTTCGAGCTGATGCGCTGGCTCTACCAGGAGCTGCCACCCTTGGAGCACGCCGGGCACGCGCCGGGCTCACCGGTCCGACCGCGCCGTGCTGCGTCCGATGCGACAGAGTACGCAGATAAGCGCATGCTTGACCGGATCAGGGCATTGCTGGCCAAAGCGGAGTCGACTGACTTCCCGGAGGAAGCCGAAGCGTTCACCACCAAGGCCCAGCAGCTGATGGCCCGGCACAGCATCGACCACGCGCTGGTCGATGCCGCCGCCGGAATCAGCGACGGTCCCGAGAGCCGCCGCATCGTCATCGCCAACCCCTACGAGGGGCCGAAAGCGATGCTGCTGCAGGTGGTGGCCGAGGCCAACCGCTGCCGTGCGCTCAACTTCAAGGACCTCGGCCTGAGCACCATCGTCGGCTTCGGCCCCGACCTCGACGCCGTCGAGATGCTCTACACCTCGCTGCTCGTCCAGGCGATCCACGCGATGACCACCGCGAACCAGCGCGCCGACCGGTACGGCCGCAACGACGTGCGCTCGTTCCGGCAGGCGTTCCTCAGCGCGTACGCCCACCGCATCGGGGAACGGCTCACCGAGGTCCGCGAGGAGGTCGACGCGGCAGCGTCCCTGGGCACCGACCTGGTACCCGTGCTGGCCGCCCGGACCGAGGCCGTCGACACCGCGTTCGAGGACCTGTTCCCACACCGCGTCAGCCGGACCTCGCGGGTCGCCAACGCCGCGGGCTGGGCCTCCGGCCGCGCCGCCGCGGATCGCGCTGAACTGGCGGTCCGCAGCCCGCTGCCCGCGGCAACCGAGCGATAGCAGCGCTTCAGTTGGTGGTGCTGCGCACCGCCGGCCGCACACCTGGGCGCAGCAACTCCGGGCTCATCGAGCCCAGCAGCTTCTCCAGCGCGTACTCCACGTCGGACTTCCACGACAGTGCGGTGCGCAGTTCCATGCGCAGCCTCGGGAAGCGGGGGTGCGGGCGCACCGTCTTGAAACCGACGGCGAGGAAGAATTCCGCCGGGGCGAGGCAGCTGTACTGCTTGGCGTCCTCCTCCTCAGCGTGGTCGCCGAACTTCGCGTCGCCGAACGCCTCGATGGCGCGGATGCCGCGCTTGGTGAGGTCGCGTGCCACGGACTGGATCAGCACCCGGCCCAGCCCGCCACCCGCGAAGGCGGCGACCACGTGTGCCGTCATCAGCTGCACCGCGTCGGGGGAGACCGGCGAGGTGGGGAAGGCGTTGCCCCGCGGGACGTACATCGGCGGGGCGTAGAGCACGAACCCGGCCGGCATCCCGTCGACGTAGGCGATCTTGCCGCAGGAGCCCCACTCCAGCAGGGTCTGCGAGACCCAAGCCTCCTTCTCCAGGCCTGGGTCACCCGCGGCGCAGGCGCGCTCCCCGGAAACCGGATCCAGTTCCCAGAACACGCAGTTACGACACCCCTTCGGCAGGTCCTCCAGGGTGTCCAGCGTCAGATTCACCACTCTGCGTGACATGAGCAGCTCCGTGCTCTTACCGCGGCGCAGCCGCGATCGCCGATTTCTGACCCGTCGCCGAGCCAACTAACTGACTTTACGCCCGATTAAGGCCTTGGTGCACCCTATCCCGTTGGATGGATTCGACCGAATGTCGGTTCGAGGCCTACCTGACCCAGCGTACGATTCGATGGCCAACTGTTTGTCTTGCCGGGGAGGGACCGTGTCGGAGACGGGCACCACGCTCGACGACTACACCGATCGGTATGCACAGCGCATCATCGGGATGACCGCTTCGGAGATTCGAGCTCTCTTCGCCGTGGCCAACCGCCCCGAGGTGGTGTCACTCGCCGGAGGTATGCCGTACATCGCCGCTCTGCCGCTGGACGCGGTCGGTGAGGCCATCGGCGACCTCGTCGCCAAGCAGGGCAGCAGCGCCCTGCAGTACGGCCTCGGCCAGGGCATGCCCGAGTTGCGCGAGCAGATCTGCGCGATGATGGCCGACGTCGGCATCGACGCCTCGGTCGGCGCCTCGCCCGACGACGTCGTCGTCACCATCGGCGGCCAGCAGGCTTTGGACCTGATCGCCCGGCTCTTCCTCGACCCCGGCGACGTCGTGCTCGCCGAGGGCCCCACCTACGTCGGCGCGCTCGGTGTCTTCCAGGCGGCGCAGGCCCAGGTCGTGCACGTGCCGATGGACCACGACGGCCTCATCCCGGCCGCGCTGGAGGTCGCGATCGAGGAGCAGCGCCGACTCGGCAGGCGCGTCAAGTTCCTCTACACCATCCCGACGTACCAGAACCCGGCCGGCGTCACCCTGTCCGAGGAGCGCCGCGAGCAGGTCCTCGACATCTGCGAGCGAGCAGGGCTGCTGGTCGTCGAGGACGACCCGTACGGCCGGCTCGGCTTCGAGGGCGAGGCGCCGCGCCCGCTGCGTGCCCGCCGCCGCGACGGGGTGTTCTACCTCAGCACGTTCTCCAAGACCTTCGCGCCCGGCCTGCGGGTGGGCTGGATCCTCGCCCCCCACGCGGTACGCGACAAGTTGGTGATCGCCACCGAGGCGAACATCCTGTGCCCGAGCAACTTCGCCCAGTCCGTGGTGAGCACCTACCTGTCCACCATGCCCTGGCGCCAGCAGCTCAAGACGTATCAGCAGATCTACGCGGAGCGCCGCGACGCGCTGCTGACGGCGCTGTCCGACCTGATGCCCGAGGGCACCACCTGGACCCGCCCCGCGGGTGGCCTGTTCGTCTGGGTGACCCTGCCCGCCGGCCTCAACTCCAAGGCCATGGTGCCCCGCGCCATCGCCGCGCGCGTCGCGTACGTGCCCGGCACCGGCTTCTACGCCGACGGCACCGGACAGCAGCACCTGCGGCTGAACTTCTCGTTCCCGCCGCCGGAGCGCATCCGGGAGGGTGTGCGTCGCCTGGCCGGCGTGGTCGAGCAGGAGCTGGCCACGCGCGCCGTCTTCGGCGACACCGGGACGCTGGACGTGGTGACCGCGCTGCCGCGGCCCGGCGCGCACGCGCCCGGTCCCGACTTGGCATGATTCGAGGGTGACCGCACCGTCCACCGCGCCTGTCGTCCGAGCCGATCTCCGCTGCCTGGTGCTGGCGGGCGGCCTTTCCTACGAGCGAGACGTCTCGCTGCGTTCGGGTCGCAGGGTGCTGGACGCCCTGCGTGCCGTCGGCGTCGAGGCGGAGATGCTCGACGCCGACGTGGCGCTGCTGCCCTCGTTGAAGGCCGACCCCCCGGACGCCGTGTTCATCGCCCTGCACGGCTCCACCGGCGAGGACGGCTCACTGCGCGGCGTGCTCGACCTGTGCGGTGTGCCCTACGTCGGCCCCGACGCCCGCTCGGCCCGGCTCGCCTGGGACAAACCCTCCGCGAAGGCCGTGTTCGTCGAGTACGGCATCGCCACCCCCGAGTGGGTCGCCCTGCCGCACGACCGGTTCTCCGAACTCGGCGCCGTCGCGGTGCTGGAGCGCATCGTCGACCGGCTCGGTCTGCCGCTGATGGTCAAGCCGGCCCAGGGCGGGTCCGGGCTTGGCGCCGCGGTGGTCCGCGACGCCTCCGCGCTGCCGGCCGCGATGGTCGGGTGCTTCGCGTACGACCAGACCGCCCTGGTGGAACGCTATGTCGAGGGAGTCGATGTAGCTGTCTCCGTCCTCGACCTCGGCGAAGGACCGTTCGCGCTACCGCCCGTCGAGATCGTGCCCAGCAACGGGGTGTACGACTACGCCGCCCGGTACACCGCGGGCCTCACCACCTGGCACACGCCGGCCCGGCTGTCGGCGGAGACGAGCGCCGAGGTGGTCAAGACGGCCCTGGCTGCGCACCAGGCACTGGGCCTGCGCGACATGTCCCGGGTCGACCTGATCGTGGCCCCGTCGGGGGAGTGCACCGTCCTCGAGGTCAACGTCTCCCCGGGTATGACCGAGACGTCCCTCCTGCCAATGGCGGTGCAGGCCGGCGGGCTCGACCTGGGCGACGTGATCGCCCGCCTGGTGATGCAGGCGGCCGACCGCCCCGCCGGCTGACCGGCGCCGGCCTTCCACTCCACCGCTGTACGTCGAAGCGCCCGGGTTCCGTGGAACCCGGGCGCTTCGCTCTATGTCGCTGTCTGCCGACGCCAGTCCTCGTCAGGCCTAGACCACACCGGCCCTGACGAACCTGGCGCGGCAGGACTCTCTGGGGCGTGCCGCCGTGGAGAACGTCAGGAGTCGGTCAACTTCGCGGGTGCCTGCCAGTCGATGCGCGGTGGCTGTGCCAGCGGCGTGCCGCCGAACTCCGCCAACCACGCCGCGACGTGGGCCAGACTCTCTCGCCACTGGTCCTCGGCGATCGGCGGCAGGATGTCGTCCCACAGCGGCAGGAAGGTGCCGCGCAGCTGCAACTGCCCGACCGGGCGAGCCATGAACCACACATGGAGATGCGCAGCCCCGTCGCCCCAGCGGTAGACGTGGACCCGTGCCACGTCGTCCAGCGAACGGATGGCCCGTTCAAGCCGCACCGTCATCACGCCGAGTTCGGCAGCCAGAAGGTTCGGCAGGTCACCCAGATCGAGGTGGGACCGAGGCTCCAGCATGAGCACCATCGGCAGACCCGTAGGCCGGTCCATGGTGCGTACGCGCCAGCGCTCGTTCACCCAGATGTAGGCGTCGTCAGGTGCGGTGCACGCCGTGCAGTCGGCCGAGTCCTCACCCTTGCGGGCAGGCTCGGTCGCTACCGGCGGGTCAAGATGCTTGATCTTGAAGTCGCCCTCGAACGGAAACGAGGGCCACGCAGTGAAGCCGGGAAGGGGCATGGGGGTATCGGCCACCTGCAGAATCTAGCCCAGCCAGGCGGTCCTGTCTCCCCCCGGCTGTGGATTCCCGAGGGTCGGTTTCACGTGAAACCACAGCCCACAGGGTGCCTGTGGATAACTTTGTGGATAGGTGGGGGTCGGCCTGTGGAATGTGGCACCGTGACCCCGGTTACTCCGTCGACGTGCAGACCGGCGTCACATCTGTTCACGTGCTGATCCCGTTGGCAGTACACGGATTCAGCTCGCCCGTATCGCTGGTTTCACGTGAAACATAGCCTGTGGATAACTTGCTTCCGGCTGTGGACATCGGACGGTGCAGGGCTGTGGACAGCGAATACGTGACCTTCCTCGCACTTGGGCAGGCCGCTGGAGATCGTTGACCTTGGGCATGCGGGTTGTGGATAACTTCCGCGGACCTGTGTACGGCCGCCTGTGCCCGACCCGGTGCCCCTGAACGGGGCGGCGCCCTTGTCGGATACAGCGAATCTGGCAGCCCGCAGTCGGGTTCGGCGACGAGGGCCGAGGCCTGACTGCTGGAGGCCGTGGTCGAGTCCACGCCTCGGCGGGCCGGGTTGCTGGACACTGCAGGCGAGTCCGGACCCGTCGCCCTTTTGAAGACCAGGGACCGCGCCGACCTGGAGCACGGCACGGCCGACGCTGTCACATCCGAGTGAGGCGGCCCTCGCCAATGCCGGAGCGAGGTGAGAGGCGCCTGGCCCTGATACCGCGCCACTGTGCAGTGATCCTGGTTGCCAGCCTCACCACTGGTTGCCGGGCGACACCGACGCACTCGCCCCACTTCGAAAGGCTGGCAGGGCCGGCTGAAGCGGGGCATCACCGCGTCGAGCCGGAGGGCCGCTGATCGGCTCCGGTCGCGGTGACGCGCTCGGGCGTTGCCTTGGTGGTGGCGCTGGGGGAGCCCACACGGCCGGCTTGTCAGCGTGTCCGCATGGCACCACCCGCGAACGTTCCTCTCCACAACACGGTGATATCCGCAGGCCGCTTCGGGCGATGGGGTCGGCGGCGGCGGGGTTCAAGCGAGGCGGCTGTGAGCGAGTACAGCCGTACCCACGGTCTCGGTCTCCGCACGCCGACATCTACCTGGGTCCTGTTCGGTGCGGTCGGTCTGGGGCACGTCGGCGAGACCTCGCCCTTCCGCATCGCTGCTCCCAAGCCGTCGTGCCACGCCGCACTGTCCACCGAACGTCACCCCGCCTACCTGTGATTCCGTGGCCTCCTCCGCCAGGGCGACACCAAGGGCTGGCCTGTCGAGTGCCGATGGATTGTGGAGTTCCACGTCGGCGAGGTCGTTCCACTGGTTGTCGCTGCGCCGACCACAACGCGTCGGGCGTCGGGCGTCGGGCGTCGGGCGTCGGGCGTCGGGCGTCGGGCGTCGGGCGTCGGGCGTCGGGCGTCGGGCGTCGGGCGTCGGGCGTCGGGCGTCGGGCGTCGGGCGTCGGGCGTCGGGCGTCGGGCGTCGGGCGTCGGGCGTCGGGCGTCGGGCGTCGGGCGTCGGGCGTCGGGCGTCGGGCGTCGGGCGTCGGGCGTCGGGCGTCGGGCGTCGGGCGTCGGGCGTCGGGCGTCGGGCGTGACCCAACGAGTGAGGTTGGTGGCGGTCACGAATGTTGTCTGTCAACACCGGTGTCGTGCACACGCCGGCAAGCACGTGTCGCTGGCAGAACGCAGAGGGCTTGCCGGTGCGGGAACCCGCGTCCCATCGCCTTCTGGAGCGCCACCGTTGGCTCGTGGTTTCACGTGAAACCACGAGCCAACCGATCCGGTCAGCGAGGGATCCGACCCACTACCGGGGCGGGCTGGGCAGAGCAGGGACACCTGCAGCGGCTACCGGCCACCTACGCCGCCTCCACGGTGTCCGGTACTTCCACGGCTGCGACTTGGTCGGCAACGACATGCTGTGGGGTGTGAACCCCCGCAGGAAGGGCCTGCGATCACCCTTGCCGCGCTGAAGTCGATCCGCGCCGCCCGCCCGGACGGCGCCCCGATCTACGTGATCCTGGACAACCTGTCCGCGCACAAGAGCGCCCAGATCCGGCACTGGGCGGCCAAGCGCCGGGTCGAACTCTGCTTCACCCCTACCTACGCCTCGTGGGCCAACCCGATCGAGGCCCGCTTCGGCCCGCTGCGGCAGTTCAGCATCGCCGGCTCCAAACCGCCCCAACCACACAGCTCAGATCCGGGCCGTACACGCCTACCTGCGCTGGTGCAACGCCAACGCCCGCCACCCCGACGCCCTGGCAGCCCAGCGCCGTGAGCGCGTTCGCGTCCGCAGCGAGAAGAGCATCCGCTGGGTGGACGCCCTCTACCTGCCGCGGCCTGACCTGCGGTGACCCGATCCGCAACGCTATTCGGCTACTGACGGACTCCCGCTGACCCGATCACGGGCCCGCTCATGTTGGCGACTGGGTACCAGACTCCCCGCCATGCCGGGTTGCCCAGAGGTCCACGCCACGCTGGATCAACGGGCGGGTTGCGTAGGGCACGCTGGACGGGCGGCAGATGTTCACCAGCACAGCACTCAAGCAGACGCAGGCAGTCCTGCTCGTCCTAGCCAGTCACACCTGCCCCCCGCTCGAGAATCCGGTACAGGCGTGTCCCTCCATCGAGGCGAACCTCGCCCGGTTCCAGCGGCGGGGGCCCGTGGTCGGCAAGGTCGAAGACGAACCAGTAACGCACCAGATCGGGACTCTGGATCTCCATCGGAAGAGTATCCAGTGAAGGCCAGTCGGGACGCGCCTACCTTTCCCCGCCTTTGCGGCGACACGTCGCAGCGCCGTGGTCATCGACCGCCGGCGAAGGTATGCGGTCACGGCACGAGCGAGCCTCCGTGAGGGATCGTGTGCCATGCCGCTATACCGCCGCGCCCGACCCCGTGGGCAGACCTTCGCACGCTGTGCCTTGTCTGTCGCGTCGACGCTGACGCATCACGTGGCCCGTCGGCAGACGGGCGTGCGGCGCACTGTTCTGAGGGAGTGCACGTACAACGTCGTTTCGATCCGTCGCGGTGCCGTTGCCCTTCATCCGACCGCCTGGGGGTATTCGCCACTTCGGGATGGCCTTCGTGCGCCGCCCACACCGAAGGCGCCACCCAACCGTCGACCGGATGCCTCCCTCGTCCGCTTCCTGGGTGGACGACACTTGGCGACCGCGAAACGGGCGCTCGTGCCAGCATCGGTTCGTAGCCCATGGCCTCGTAGCGGCGCGCAGCCGAAGGTCCGCCGTGTAGTCGGGCTGGCCCACCGTGCCCACCTGCGCGCTGTGCACCGGCGCACAGCGCGGTCAGCAGTCTTGAGCGGCGGTGTGCAAGTCCCGACATCCCGCGAGTTGCCCCGGACACTTCCGCAGGCGTCGCACCGCGCCCGCACGGTGTCCACACCGAAGGGCGGCATGCGTAGAACTTCGGCGCGCGGCGACAACACGGCCACAGTCCGGACCGAACGTTCACTGGAGCACCTGCGCCCAAGGCCCTTCGCCGCGTTGCTCCCGCGTTCTGCTCGGATGGGAGCGAGAGACATCTGCGTCAAACCACTGGGGGCCAGCGCGGCTGGTTACCCAAAACGCCAGCGATCACAAACTCGATCATCGTGTTTCACGTGAAACAGTGCACGCAACGGCATAGGACCGGAAGTGCTCGGCCGACCGCGCCGCCAGCCCTCCGAAATTCCACCGATGCCGCGCCACTCCCACAAACCGGCGACCCGGAGTTGGCTGCGCCCTGCCTTCATACCCTCGCCTCTGCTCCGACACCACCGCCGCGCATCACCTACCGCCAACCCGTGCCGTACCTGTGCCCGGCGAACCTCGCGAGAGCCTCCGCAGACCATGCAAAGCTCGTTATGGGGGGCCCGTACTCCGCTCCCTTCTGTTCTCAGACTCAGCCCACGGGCAGAGTTCGAGCGCCCGGCGATCGGAGCAGCTCGGCGGGCGGGACCGTGTTCGGTGCGATCGCGGGCGCCGGTTCGTTGGCTATGACGCGAACACCTGCTTGACTCCCTCAGGGCCTCCTCCCATCGCCAAGGGCTCGCTGACAATGCACGCCTGCAACCGAACGCTGACGGCCGCCGAGCTCACCTGCCGACACGGGCGCGGTACACGGGGGCCGGAATAGGGGAACCTGGCTGTCACGGTCGATTCGCGCGGGTCGAGTGTTGACCGCGGTGGACGCCGCATACGCCGGGCTGCGCCTCGACCTGACGGCTTGCGAACGCGGCCTGCCAAGCGCACCGCTTATGCCCGCGCCGCCTGCGGCCCTCCAGAACTTGGACGGGCGGTCGCGGTGGGGGAGTGAGACCGGCGGCCGCCACCTCGCCGGCCCGATCACCCTTGTCTCGTGGTGCCGACATTGTGGCGGACGCCCGATTAGGGCTCCGTACTGCAGGACCCGCCGCACAGCCCGGCCGCCACGGCACGGGCGCGTTCGCCCGCCCTTAACGCGTCCGGCCCGGTGTGGGATGGCGTAACCGCGGCCGCCTGCTCCGCACCCAACAATCGGGCCGGTAGGACCAATGGCCTGGACTCCGGCAGACGCCCAGGCAGCTATCGCTGGAGTTCTCATCTCGCTGGCGTTCCCCTGAGCCATAGCGTTCCCTGGAACCGGGGAGACAGAGTCGGCCCGTCCGTAGTTGGCCCACGACCGGGTCGACGAAACCGCGCCGCCCGTGGACACGACCTCCGTCGTCCCCGACCTCACCCGGCACGGTGCTGGTGATGTCAGCCGAGCCTGTCGACCATTCGGAGACAGCCACGGGCCAGCTCCGTAAGCAGTCGCCCGTTCTCGGTCACCGACACCTTTCGGCCTCCCGCGTTGTGCCGGCGGGGTCGGACGAACCCACACCTCGTCCTGAGGCCATCCCGCGAACCAGCGCCTCGCGGGCGTCAGGCGGACGGTTGGCTCACGGCGCACCCGACCGACGTCCCGCACAGGACCACCGAAGTCGCACACGGGTCCCTTTCATGAGGGCAGTGCGGCACAACCGGCCCGCGTCGCTTCGGCATAGCGGATCTCAGTCCTGTCCTCACATTGGTGGCTGCACGGATGGGCACCGCCGATCTGAGTGCCTGAGTACCCGCCCGCGCAACCCGTCATGAGCCGGACCGGGCCTGCACGCGAATTACCCGGATCTTGGAGACCTCGCCACTGGTTGTCGGGCGCCACCGACGCAGTCGCCAACTGTGGCGTGGTGCCCACTCTCGCCAAGTCGGCGACCCCGATGCACGCTGGCGCGCCAGGCGACACGGACCTCGTGCACCGGCGCTGGACATGGCCTGTCAGGGCGACGTGGGGCGATGTGGCCCATCACGCCGAAGAGGTGCCCCAGCAGCCCGGCAACTACCGATTGGCCAACCCCGGGGAGTCCCTGACGCTGGCTGTCGCATCGGCACCTGGTCGCCCCTGGTACCAGGGGCGACCCTGTCACTCGACTGCCGAGGCATTCGTTCCGCGACGAACCGGCTTGGGGAGTCATCCGCAGGCACCGTGGCCAAGGCCGCTCGCCGCTGACACGCGAGGACCGCACTCCGTCATCGGGTGGCATCGCGCCCGATGCCGAATGGCTTCACCCACTTGGGTGGCCGACCGACGGTTCCGGATAGGCGTCTGCCGTCTAGCGGGACAGGACTGGACTGTCCGAGTTCGGCGGGCCGGCACGAACCACCTGGCGGCACCAGCGTCGGCGAAAGCGTGCAACGCGGCCACTGATGCACCGTAGAGCACAAGTCGCGAGGTGGAGGTTTCACGTGAAACCAGAAGATCGCCGCCAGCCTCACCGGTTTCGCGACTCAGGAAGCCCAACGCCACGCTGGTCGACTCTCCTCGCCCGCCAGCAGCCTCTGGTCTACGGCACCCTATGGCCGAAGGCCACGAGTACCGGACGACTCGCAAGCAGCCTGGCATCGGGTCGCTCCAACACCCCCAGGATCGAAGTACACCGCCAGGAGTTCGCCTTCCGTCCCCGCGATGCGCGTCCCCTAAGGCGACCGGGCCGCCGAGACGACGGGCCGTCAGGCGGCGGCCCTGGCGCACCGACACCCGCGATCGAGTCACGTTGCCCGCCGCTGCAGGCCGCTGTCCGCGCGCACAACGCCGCTCCCCATCCACGCGGTCGGCGCTCGGCCGCCCGGTCGCCGCTCGGCCGCCCGGTCGCCGCTCGGCCGCCCGGTCGCCGCTCGGCCGCCCGATCGCCGCTCGGCCGCGTGGTCGCCGCTCGGCCGCCGCCCGGTCGGCCAGACGGCCTGTGTCCTCGCTCCGATGCGCGCATGGCCAATCGGGCCGGAGACCGTACAGGCGCCTCGGTCCGACCAACTGCTGTCGGCCGCAACTCGCCGTCCCGGCCTCGTCCAGCCCGCAAGGAATACGCGAGCATCGCCGAGGTCCCGTGATACGCGGCCGCGCCGGACGTCAACCGAAGGTCGGAGCGCGCACCGCCTGGCAGCCCGATGTCGTACGCACCGGCCTCGGCTCACATGGGTTGCGCCACGGCAGTTGCCACAACGCCGATGGAGTCGCCTGAATGCGGCCTTGGCCCCGAGCCCGAAGACGATCTCTCGGTTTCACGTGAAACATCGCTCCGCCCTGTGCGCGGTGCATGCACCCCGCCGCGCCCGCCTCACGTATCCTGCGCCGGCACACTCCGCGCAAAAGTCGGACCACGGCCCCGTCATAGCCGCACGGTCGCGAGTCAGCCGCACCCGGCGGGAGAGTTCCCGCGCACACTCGGAGATCGCCACCGTGCGCCACGGGGAGGCGAGGCCATTCCCCAGAGGCGGCTGTCCAACGCTTCGCCCGTCTCCGGGGGCGCAGATGCTTGCCCCGCGACGCGACGGACCGGCCGTTCCGACACGGGCCGGTATGTCAGTTGAGTGCCCGGCGCCTAGGCAACCCCTTGCCCAGGGGCCAACCCCAGAGGCGGCCGCCGGCGGAGTATGAACGTTCGCCAGCTGCAGCCTTGGAACCGTTCGATCTGCCGTACCCCGTACCCCGTACCCCGTCCCCGCGAGCAGGCCCGACCAATTGCTGATCACCGACCGTGCGATGACACGGGCGGCGTTACCCAGGCCGCCATCGGAAGCAGCAGGAGCGGTACCTCTGAACATCCCGTCGCGGAAGCCTGAACGAGCGCTGGGCAGGCGGCAATGTCGTCGCTCAACGCGCCTGGATCGAGCTGATGTAAAGCGAGGTCGGGTAACGCACCCTGGCCACCTCCCCCGGAAGCGTGCACCTCGTCCAGCACGGCGAACCCAGGGTTCCCGTGTACGAGGAGTGCCGGAACAGGTCCATGAAGGGGTGGGGGATGGGCCCGCCTGTGGTCCGTCCTTGTGCGGGCCTCGGGCTATATGCCGGTGGGAGGTCGTGTGCCGGGGCAGCCGGGCCGACGGGAATATGGAACAGGCCGGGCAGGGCCCGGCAGGGCCGGGCAGGGCCCGGCAGGGCCGGGCAGGGCCCGGCAGGGCCGGGCAGGGCCCGGCAGGGCCGGGCAGGGCCGGGCAGGGCCGGGCAGGGCCGATCCACATGTGGGCGGAGGCCGGAGGGCTGCCCGGGGCTAGAAAAGAACCTCGGGTAGCTCCTACGAGAACGATGGGTACGTCTGAGGGGGCACAAGCCCAGCCTGGCAATGCCACAGGAGGCCTCGCTGCGCTGCAGTCGGCTCCCGCATCGATGGCATGCACCGCCCTGCCGAGGCGACGGACCAGGGTGCCCGGTTCGAGGAGCAGAAGAGATCGCCAACGGAGCAGCCTCTATCGAGCATCGGACCCACCCAACGTCGTGCGCGGCCCTGGGCAGTCAGCTGCCACCCGCCCGACACTGACACCGGCAGCTGCACCGGCACCGGCACCGGCACCGGCACGAACGGGCTCCAAGTCCGATCCGGCCCAACGCCCGCTCCAACGCCGGTCGGATGCCAACACGACAGCCTGAAGGACTGGCGGAGGGTCAAGGGCCCGAAACCGTCGGACCGTGAGCGCGTATGACGGAGTCCGGCAACGCCCGGCCAGCGACGTCCTGGTTCACATGCGGATCACCACTCGAGGCACAACCGGCAACCCGCATGTCGGCATGCCCCACCATCGCCCGAGACTTCAGCCAACCGCCCCTCAGCCGGGGCCGGGGGACCGGGTACTGCACCGCGGGCGGCCGGCACTGCCGTCCCGGATCGCCGGCGACCCACCGACATCGACACCTACCGGCGATGCTGCAGCCGCGAGCCCGGCAACTCGGCCAATGGCCCGGCAGTACGGTCACAGGGTCGGTCTGGGACAAAAAGAAGCGGGCCGCCTGATCAAGGCGGCCCCGCTTCATCAACCTAGTCTATTCTTGATTCTCCACGCCGATGATTCCGACGATCCGCTCCAGGTCGTCAACCGTCGCGAACTCTATCGTGATCTTGCCCTTGCTCCGCCCGATGTCCACCTTCACCTTGGTGTCGAACCGGTCCGACAGCCGGTCGGCCAGGTCGACCAGGGCAGGGGCGTGTGGCTTGGCGCGCCGCTTGGCAGCGGGCTGCTTCGCTTCGCCCTCCGCGTTGGCGAGGGTCACCAACTCCTCGGTGGCCCGCACGGAAAGGCCTTCGGCCACGATGCGGGTCGCCAACTTGTCCTGGGCGTCGGCCTGGTCGAGGCTGAGCAGCGCCCGTGCGTGGCCCGCGGACAGCACTCCGGCCGCAACCCGCTTCTGCACCTGCGGGGGCAGGTTCAGCAGGCGGATGGTGTTGGAGATCTGCGGCCGGCTGCGGCCGATCTTCTTGGCCAGCTCGTCGTGCGTGGCGCCGAACTCCTCCAGCAGCTGCTGGTATGCCGCAGCCTCTTCCAGGGGGTTCAGCTGGGCCCGGTGGATGTTCTCCAGCAGGGCGTCGCGCAGCATGGCGTCGTCGCGGGTGTCCCGGATGATCGCCGGGATCATCTCCTTGCCGACGGCCTGAGCGGCACGCCAGCGCCGCTCGCCCATGACGAGTTCGTACTTGTCCTGGCCGAGCTCGCGAACGACGATCGGCTGCAGGAAGCCGACCTCCTGGATGGAGATCTTCAGTTCGTCGAGCATCTCGTCGTCGAAGATCTGCCGAGGCTGCTTGGCGTTCGGCACGATCGAGCCGACCGGGATCTCGGCGAACCGCGCGCCCGGCACAGGTGCCAGGTCCGTGACTTGCGCCGGGGGAGGCATCTCCACGATCTGAGGCGCTTGCGGAGCCTCCACGGCAGCCGTGACGGCCGGGGGAGCGGAGACCGGTGCAACCTCGACCGGAGCGGCCTGCGCCGGCACCGGGGCCGCCACAGGGGCCGCAGGTGCGATCGGGGTCGTCGGGATCAGCGCGCCGAGACCGCGGCCCAGGCCTCCCTTACGAACGGGGGGCGGGGTCATACCGGCGCCTCGCCTTCCGCAGTGATGCTGTTCCGCGTGGTCATGCCGCAACTCCGATCTTCGCGCCGCGCTCGGCGATCTCCTGCGCGGCCTCGAAGTAACTGGTGGCTCCGCGCGAACCGGGATCATAAGTCATGACCGACTGGCCGTAGCTCGGTGCCTCGGAGACGCGCACGTTGCGGGGGATGACGGAGGTCAGCACCTTCTCCCCGAAGTGGTTGCGCACGTCCTGCTCGACCGCGTCCGCGAGGCGGGTGCGCCGGTCGTACATGGTCAGCAGGATCGTGGACACGTCCAGGTTCGGGTTGAGGTGGGCCTTCACCAGGTTGATGTTGTTCAGGAGCTGGTTGAGGCCCTCCAGCGCGTAGTACTCGCACTGGATCGGAATGAGCACCTCCTGGGCGGCGCACAGCGCGTTGACCGTGAGCAGGCCCAGCGACGGGGGACAGTCGATGAAGACGTAGTCGAACTCCATCGGGAAGCCCTGGATCGCACGGCCCAGCCGCGACTCACGGGCGACCACGGAGACGAGCTCGATCTCGGCACCGGCGAGGTCGATGGTGGCCGGTACGCAGTAGAGGTTCGGGATGCCCTCGACCGCCTGCGCCACCTCTTCCATCGGCACCTGGTCGATCAGACAGTCGTAGACGTCCGGCACGCCCGCGTGGTGCGGCACGTTGAGTCCGGTCGAGGCGTTGCCCTGCGGGTCGAGGTCGACCACCAGGACCCGGTTGCCGTGCAGGGCCAGGGCCACCGCAAGGTTCACCGTCGTGGTGGTCTTGCCCACGCCGCCCTTCTGGTTGGCGACGCACATGACGCGCTGCCGGGTCGGGCGAGGCATAGTCACCTCGCCGCTCGGGTTCAGGATCTGTACGGCGCGCATCGCTTCCATGGCCAACGGTGGGTCCTCCGAACTACCGGACGCTGTCGTGTTCGCGTCAGAAGCACCGTACGCGGTCGCACTCTGATCCTCACCCGCGACATGCGTAGAACTGGGTTGAGGGCGGGGCGACGGCGGCCGGTTCGCCGGGGGAGCGGACACCGGCACGTAGCCGGTGGCGCCGTGCGGAGCCGATGAGAACTCCGCGGGCGGCACACTGCTCCCCGGTGGCGGCACCGAAGCCGTCGCGCGGAAACCGGTCGCGTCAGGACTCGCCGGACCACTGGACACCGGGTGTGAACCTGCCGCGCTCGACGAGTACGTGTTCGCGACGGTCGGCCTCATTCCGGAGCCCGGGTTGGCGGCGCCTCGCTGCGCCGGGGTTGATGTTTCACGTGAAACAACGCCGTAAGAGCCCTGGGGGAGGCTCATGCCGTATTCCTGCACCGTGTCATCCCTGCCCGCATCGGATCGGATGGCTGCGCCGGCCGGTCCGGCGCGCGCTGGCGTCTCTGCCGGCGGTGCA
This sequence comes from Catellatospora sichuanensis, assembly GCF_007483665.1. Lineage (GTDB taxonomy): Bacteria > Actinomycetota > Actinomycetes > Mycobacteriales > Micromonosporaceae > Catellatospora > Catellatospora sichuanensis. Next base: position 302,081 of record NZ_ML660187.1, on the reverse strand, counting down.
ACGACCGCACCCGCGACAGTCGGGTCCACATTATCGACGCGCGGCCAGCCTACGGCGGTCGGGCGACGGAAGCTACCACAGTCGTCCGGTTGGGCACGCTCGAGACCGCCTTCTGGCTGGACATACACCAAGAATCCCGGCACCAGTGACATGCGACATCCAAGCTGTCGACGGGCGGCGCAAGCGCCGGGCCAACCGGCTGCGACGGGGGCGACGGGGGCGGCGCGCATGACCCGCCGGGCCGGTGGCGCACCGGTCGCCAGCACCGCGCCGGACAGGGGTGAGCGGATGGCCGCACCGGCACCGGGAAACGCGCCGGCATAGGTACGGGGGCGCGGCACATCGGCCGAGGCGGACATGCCGGCACCGTTGGTTTGTAGGACACCCATCGTCGTGCGCCCTCTCCGTGAGCGGAGGGCGCACCGCTCAGCGCCGGCGTCCTCCGCGCCCTGCCCGCCGGGACGGCTTGGCAGTCTTCGGCACGACCTCGCGCTCCCGGACGATCTCCACCACGGTGGTGGGCGGGTCGATCAGCCCGACGCCGCACTGGTGGATCACGGCCGTCCCGCCGCCGAGCCGGGCGACGGCGTCGCCGTGCTCCACGATCTCCTCGGCGGCCGACATCCCCTTGAGCGCCAGCAGGCGACCTCCCAGCGAGGCCAGCGGCAGGCACCAGCCCGCCAGCCGGTCCAGAGGCGCCACCGCGCGAGCGGTGACCACGTCCGCGCTGAGTTGGCCGATCTGCTCCTCCGCGCGGCCGCGTACCACGGTGACCTGGCCGGTCAGGCCGAGGGCCGCCACCGCCTCTTCCAGAAAGGCGGTCCGACGTGCCAGTGGTTCAACCAGAATGACCGAAATATCCGGTCTAGCCACTGCGAGCACGATACCGGGCAGACCGGCTCCAGAGCCCACGTCGACGACCGTGGCGGAGGGAGAAATCAGCTCGGCCACGGCGGCACAGTTCAGCAGGTGCCGGTCCCACAGCCGGGGGGCCTCGCGCGGGCCGATCAGGCCGCGCACCACGCCGTCGGTGGCCAGCAGCTCGACGTACCGCGTGGCGGTGTCGAGCCGGTCGCCGAACAGCGCCTCGGCGGCCGGGCGGAGGTCTGGGGAGAGCACGGAGCCGGTCACCCCGTCAGGGATGACCGGCTCCGTCATGTCATCGGAACTCACGCGGGACGTACCACGATCCGGCGGTTGGGCTCGACACCCTCGGACTCGCTCTGCACCCCCGCCGCAGCGTTGACCACGTCGTGCACACACTTGCGTTCGAAGGCCGACATCGGCTCCAGCTTGACGGCCTCGCCGTGCTGCTTGACCTTCTCCACCGCGTTCTTGGCCAGCGCGCCCAGCTCCTTGCGGCGCTGGTCTCGGTAGCCGCCGACGTCCAGCAGCAGCCGGCTCGGCTCGCCGGTCTGCTTGAAGATCGCCAGGCGGGTCAGCTCCTGCAGTGCCTCCAACGTCGCCCCGCGCGGGCCGACGAGGGACTGCAGGCGGCTGCCGACCACCTCGACCACCGGGCGGCCGCCGGAGACCAGTTCGTCGATGTCGCCATCGGCGTCCAGGATGTCCAGCAGGCCCTCGATGTAGTCCGCCGCGATCTCGCTCTGGCGGAACAGGTCGGCGTCGCTGGCGGTCTTGCGCTTGGGAGCGGCGGCCTCGTCGGCGCCCTCTTCGGTCTCCGCCGCGCCGTTCTCGGCTGCGTGGCCCTTGGTCTCGGCCGCGCCTTCCTCGGCCTCGGCGAGGTCTTCGACTGCCACGTCGTCCAGCTCAGTCTGGTCGGTCACGTTCTTCTCCGGGTGTTCGGTCCGATCAAAACCCCGTGATCGGCCCCGCGCCTCACGGCGCGGGGATCACGAGCAGGTCTGTGTGGGGGTGGCAGTCAGCCGGCGGGTCGGCCCGCGGTGGCAGGCGACCATGTCACCGCTCAGCCGACGTTCTTCTTCACCGTCTTGCGCTTGGCGTTGGTGGTCGGCTTGGCGCCCACCTTCGGCGCGAGCGCCTTGGCGACCTCCGGGTCGACGATCTTCGGCTCCGGCTTGCCGCCCATCTTCGGCGGCGGGTACTTCTTCAGCACCCACATCTGCTGGCCGAGCGTGAAGAGGTTCGTCGTGGTCCAGTAGATGATCAGACCCAGCGGGAAGGCCACCGCGGAGATGATCAGCGTCGCCGGGATGCCGTACAGCATCAGCTTCTGCATCATCTTCTGGGTGGGGTCCTCGGACCAACCGGTCTTCAGGATCATCTGGCGGCTGGTCAGGTACGTCGTGATGATCATGACGATGCCGAGGATGCCGCAGAGCACGGCAGCCAGGCCGCCGTTGGTGAACGTCGCGCCGATGGAGACGCCGAACAGGTCGGCGGCCATGCCGCTCTGGAACTGCGCCGCGGTCCAGCCGTAGAGGGTCTCGTCGCTGGTGCCGGTGCCCAGGCGCTTGATGACGTGGAAGACGCCGAAGAAGATGGGCATCTGGATCAGCAGCGGGAGGCAGCCCATCAGCGGGTTGGCCTTCTCCCGCCGGTAGAGCTCCATCATCTCGCGCTGGAGCGTTTCCTTGTCACCCTTGTGCTTCTCCTGCAGCGCCTTGAGCTGCGGCTGGAGCGTCTGCATGGCCCGCTGCGACCGGATCTGCTTGATGAACAGCGGGAACAGGATCACACGGACGGTCAGCACGAGGAAGACGATCGCCAGGACCCAGTCCCAGTTGGTGGCGAGCCAGGTGCCGTCGCCCCAGAGCTTGTCGAAGAGGCTGTGCCATAGCAGCAGGACCTTCGAGACGATCGTGTAGATCCAGTCCATCATGAGGGTGTTGCTCCAGTCACATCAGTACTGCGGCGGGTGTTGGGTGGCACTGGGTCATATCCGCCCGGGTGAAAGGGATGGCAGCGACCGAGCCGTTTGACCGTCAGCCAGAACCCCCTGGCCGCGCCGTGACGCGCGATGGCCTCCAGCGCGTACGCGCTGCAGGACGGGTAGAACCGGCAACGGGCTGGCAGGCCCGGACTCACCCAACGACGGTACGCGATGATGGGTAGGGCCAGCACGCGCCCGGCGAGTGTCGTGGGTCGCGACGGCTGCGTCATGGCTTACCCCCGGTTGACCTGCGGCGCGAGGTCTGGCCGGGGTCACGCTTGAGCGCCGCGGCGAGCGCGCCGTCGAGGTCCCGGCCCAGCTGTTCGTACGAGGCGGACGCCGCCTGCGGCAGCGCGCGCACCACCACGGTGGCTCCGGCGGGCAGCCCGCCCAGCCGGTCGGCTGCCAGATGGCGCAGCCGGCGCTTCACCGTGTTGCGGATCACCGCGTTCCCCACCGCCTTGGAGACCACGAATCCCGCCTGTGATACCTGCCCGGGCACGACAACGGCGTGGCCGGGATCGTCTCCCTGCCACGCCGTCTCATGTTCGGTAACCGTCACGGGCACCGTCAGGTGCACCACCACGGCGCCACGACCGGCTCGGCGGCCCGCCCGCACGGCGGCGGCGAAGTCAGCGCTTCGCCTCAACCTGTGCGCAGCCGGCAGCATCCGAGGCCCGTCCCGGGGTCTCAGACCGCCAGGCGGGCGCGGCCCTTGCCCCGGCGCTGCGACAGCACCGCGCGCCCGGCGCGGGTACGCATGCGCAGCCGGAAGCCGTGGGTCTTCGCGCGCCGACGGTTGTTCGGCTGGTACGTGCGCTTGCTCACGTCAGGTCTCCTGGGGATCGCCCCGCCGTCGAGCGGGGAAGTTCTAGCTTCTCGCGGATGCACCGCCCGGTTGACGGCAGGATCGGGACCAAGAATCTCGATCTTGTCTGAGTCAGGGCGGACGCCGCAACCGACACCCTAGCAGAGGGTGATGGAGCAACCGCTCCAGGGTACACGTGCCGTCGATGTCCGCCAAGAACTCTTCGCAGCTCACTCATCGTGTCAACAGCGAGCGCTCGACGGCAACCGACAGTGTCGTTATCAACACTCACCGAGAGTGAAGCTGTGGACAACAGGTGGACGCCTGTGGATAACCCTGTTAGCGTGCCGGAGTGCCCGACTGACGGGACTGCCCGTTAATTGTGGCGGTTACCGCAAAACCGGGCAATAAGGTGGCTCGTTCGGCACGGTGGGCCGTGTTGCAGGCGCTCGTGCGCCGGATAGGGCGACCCATACCAGCCGGACCCCGGATACCGATCGACACACAGCCTGTGGATAACTTGTGGAGAACCTCGTTGATTCGGGGGATAACCCGGGGGAAAACCACGGACCGTGATGACACCGTCATCGATCGGAGCCGTCGTGCGGGAGCTGACGGGCAGCCCGGTGCTTCAACCGAGCCCCGCTACACGGAATCGAAGGGTCGAGCGCATGAACGAGGCTGACAGGTGAGCGACCTCAACGCCGTGTGGCTGGCTGCCACCGACGAGCTCGCTGACGAGATCGTCTCGGCGCAGCACCGCGCGTACCTGCGGCTGACCCAGGCCCTCGCGGTGGTCGACGACCTCGTGCTGCTGAGCGTGCCGGACGCGTTCATCCGCGACATCATCGAGACGAAGCTGCGCACCGCCATCACCGACACGCTGTCCCGGATCATGGGGCGGCCGGTGCAGGTGGCCGTGAAGGTGCGGCCCCCGGACGAGTCTGCGGCCCGCCCGACGCCCCCGCCTCCGCCGCCCGCCGAGTACGCCCCGGTCGCATACACCGCGCCTGTCTATACCCCGCCGCCGATCGAGCATCCCGTCGTGGCGCCCGCCGCCGACGGCGAGGACGCGCTGTTCGCCGTTCCGGTGCCGCGGCACCCAGAGGTCGCCCCGGTGCGCGCCGCCTCGCTGCGCACCTCCGACCACCGCGACGGACCCTCCGACTCCGGCCCCGGCCGGGGCACCGGCCCGATGGACAGCCGTGCCGTGCCGCACCCGCTCGCGGCGGTACGCGAGGAGCGGGAGCGCCGTCCCGGCGCCACGCCCGGCTCAGCGGCAGGCGACGCCGGCGGCGGCAACAGGCTGAACCCGAAGTACCGCTTCGAGACGTTCGTCATCGGCTCGTCCAACCGCTTCGCGCACGCCGCGTCGGTGGCGGTCGCCGAGTCCCCGGCGAAGGCGTACAACCCGCTGTTCATCTACGGCGGCTCGGGGCTGGGCAAGACTCACCTGCTCCACGCGATCGGCCACTACGCCCAGGAGCTCGGCCACGCCCGCAGCGTCCGGTACGTGTCGACCGAGGAGTTCACCAACGACTTCATCAACTCGATCCGCGACGACAAGGCCAGCGCGTTCCAGCGGCGCTATCGCGACGTGGACATCCTCCTGATCGACGACATCCAGTTCCTGGAGAAGCGCGACCGGACCCAGGAGGAGTTCTTCCACACCTTCAACACCCTGCACAACGCGAACAAGCAGATCGTCATCACGTCGGACCGCTCGCCCAAGGCGCTGTCGACGCTGGAGGACCGGCTGCGCACCCGGTTCGAGTGGGGCCTGCTGGCCGACATCCAGCCGCCGGACCTCGAGACCCGCATCGCTATCCTGCAGAAGAAGGCCGCCCAGGAGCGCCTGCACGCGCCCGCCGACGTGCTGGAGTTCATCGCCTCCCGGGTGTCGAACTCGATCCGCGAACTCGAGGGCGCGCTGATCCGCGTCACCGCGTACGCCAACCTCAGCCGCGAGCAGGTCAAGCTGTCGATCGCGGAGGAGGTGCTGCGCGACTTCATCCCCGACGACGCGGCACCGGAGATCACCGCCGACCAGATCATGCTGTCGACGTCGGAGTACTTCGGCGTCAGCCTGGAGGACCTGCGCGGTCACTCCCGCTCCCGGGTGCTGGTCAACGCGCGGCAGGTGGCCATGTATCTGTGCCGCGAACTGACCGATCTCTCCCTGCCCCGGATCGGGCAGGCGTTCGGCGGCCGCGACCACACCACGGTCATGCACGCCGACCGCAAGATCCGGCAGCAGATGGCGGAGCGGCGATCCCTCTACAACCAGATCGCCGAACTCACCAACCGGATCAAGCAGATCTAGCTCGCCGGCAACGGCGACGGACGCGCCGTCGGTCCACTGACCTGAACGAAAGCGCCGTCGCGGTACGCGAACCCGCGCTCCTCGGGAGCGATGCGCGCTGCCCCGTCGTCGTTGCCGTACCCCTCGATCCGCACCGTGACCACGTCCCCGCGCACCGACACCAGCGCCGGGTCGATCCAGGGGAAGAAGTCGAACGTCCGGGAGTCGAGCACGAGGCCGAGCGGGCGGAGCGTGCCGTCGGCGACGGTCAACGCGAGCAGCTGCTTGCGCGTGAAGATCCCCTCGACCCGGCAGCTGACGAGCACGATCATCTCGTCCCCCGGGACCCCGTCGAGGTCCGCGCGGACCGGTGGGGACGGCTCGGCCACGGTCAGGTGGTTGTAGGGGCCGTCCCGCTCCGTGCCGTCGACGAACGTCCGGCGGCCCGCCGCGCACACGGCGATCGCCGGAACGTCGTAGGACGCGTTGCGCACATCCACCACCGGTTCGGAAGAAACTTCGGCGGAGGGCGATCCGCTGAGAGTCGGCGGCGTGGTCACCGGGCCAGCCGATCCGGAGGGCGTGGTCACCGGAGGCGGCAAGGACCTGCCGACCAGCACCGTGGTGGCGAACCCGCCCGACAGCACCACTGCCGCGGCGAGCACGGCCGCCGTCCTGCGCCGGGATCGACGGCGGGAGCCGGTGAGCACCCGGGGGTAGAGGTCGGCCGGAACCGCCTGCGCGGCGAGGTCGGCGAGCTGGGCGCGGAAGAAGTCGTTCATCGCAGCTTCCTGTCGCTGGTCGGGGAGTCGAGCAGATGCGGCGCGATGATGCGCAGCCTCGCCAGCGCCTTGGCGGACTGCGACTTGACCGTGCCGACCGTCACTCCGAGCAGCTCGGCGACCTCTGCCTCGGACAGATCCTCGAAGTAGCGCAGCACGAGCACCGCCCGCTGCCGGGCGCCGAGCAGGCTGAGCGCGTCCTGCAGGGCGAGCCGGGTCACCGACCGCGCCTGCTCGTCGACGGGGTAGGAGTTCACGCCCGGTTCGGGTGGGACGTCGGTCAGCCGCTCCGGGGTGCGTTTGCGGCGACGCCACCACGAGATCTGCAGGTGATACATGATCTTGCGGGTGTACGCCTCGGGGCTGCCGTCCCAGAGCCGGTGCCACACCTGATGGGTACGGATCAACGCGTCGTTGACGAGATCCTCGGCCAGATGCTGGTCGCCGGTGAGCAGATACGCCGCCCGCAGCAGCGCCGGCGTCCGTGCCCGTACGTAAGCCTCGAACTCTTCGGCGCGCGATGCGTCCATCGGGATCCGCCTTGTGGGTAGAGGGTGTCCGGTGCCGGATACGCCGCCAGTAAGTGGCCCGCGGCGACGAAAGGTTGCCCGTTGTCCACAGTGATCGTGGATAAGTCGGTGGATAACCCGGTGGATTGCCTGTGGATCCCCTGTGGACGGATGTGGACAGAGATTCCGCCAAAAATCTTGCTGTGGAAAGAGTGTGGACGCCCGTGTGGATGGAGCCCTTGATCCGTGGACAGCGGGCCATGATCGGTGGATATCGCTGTGGAGAACGTGGATGGGCTGTGTCCACAGTTTGGGGAGAACCTCTGGGGATTGCCGGTGGATAACCTGTGGACGTCGGTGGACAACCGGTGGACGAAGCTCCGGCTGTGGAGAACCAGGCCGGTTATCCACCGCTCGTCCACCGCTCCTCCACACCCCCACAAGCCTGCTGAGCAGCGGCAACGGCGTTAATCCACAGTTTCCACAGCACCGATGATGAAGACGGGAGTTATCTCTAAGAGAGAAATCAAGAAATCTTCGGGGCTCGGGAAGTTGTGGATGCTCGGCCGCCGCCGATCCACAGGGGTCGCCGAGGGGAGATCGCTCGGAGGTCCTAAGGTTTCAGTGGTCAGCTTGGCAGCATCGACGTGACCACAGGAGGGCTGAAGATGAAGTTTCGGGTAGAGCGTGACGCGCTCGCCGACGCCGTGGCCTGGACCGCCAAGAGCCTTCCGAGCCGGCCCTCGGTGCCGGTTCTGGCGGGCGTGATGCTGCGGGTCGCCGACGGCCGCCTGCACGTATCGGGCTTCGACTACGAGGTCTCCAACCAGGTGGACGTGGAGGTGCAGGCCGACGCGGACGGCGCGACCCTGGTCTCCGGCCGCCTGCTCGCCGAGATCACCAAAGCGCTCCCGGCCAAGCCGGTGGAGATCGCCGCTGTCGGCGCGCACCTGGAGCTGGTTTGCGGCAGTGCCCGGTTCACCCTGCCGACGATGCCGGTCGAGGACTACCCGACCCTGCCGGAGCTGCCCGCCAGCGCCGGCCGCGTCGACGCGGCGGTGTTCGCCTCGGCCGTGTCCCAGGTCGCCATCGCGGCCGGACGTGACGAGACGCTGCCGATGATGACCGGCGTGCGGATGGAGCTGTCCGGGGACACCCTGGCCCTGCTCGCCACCGACCGCTACCGGCTGGCCATCCGGGAGATCTCCTGGACGCCGGACGACCCGGAGATCAGCGTCAACGCCCTGGTTCCGGCGCGCACCCTGGCCGACACCGCCAAGACGCTCGGCCCGATCGGCGGCGAGGTCACCATCGCGCTGGCCGGCGGCGGAGCGGGTGAGGGCATGATCGGCTTCCTGGGCGGCTCGAAGGTCGGCGGCTCCCGCCGGACCACCAGCCGCCTGCTCGACGGCCAGTCGTACCCGCCGGTGCGCTCGCTGTTCGCGCCCAGCTATGCCTCCGAGGCCCGGGTCACCGTGTCGGCGCTGGTCGAGGTCGTCAAGCGTGTCTCGCTGGTGGCCGAGAAGGCCACACCGGTGCGGTTGAGCTTCAGCGAGGACGGTCTCGTGGTCGAGGCCGGCGGCACCGAGGAGGCGCGGGCGAGCGAGGCGATGGACGCCACCTTCACCGGTGAGTCGATGACGATCGCGTTCAACCCGCAGTACCTCATCGAGGGCCTGGGCGCGCTCGGCGCACCGACCGCGGTGTTCTCGTTCAACGACCCGTTCAAGCCCGCGGTGATCACCCCCGCCGACGCCGACGGTGCGGCGATCCCCGGGTTCCGCTACCTGATCATGCCGATCAGGGTGGGCCGCTGACACAGCGGCCAGGCTCCAACGCACCAAGGGGGAAGACATGCAGCTCGGTCTGGTCGGACTCGGCAAGATGGGCGGCAACATGCGTGACCGCCTGCGCGAGGCGGGTCACGAGGTAGTCGGTTATGACCGCAACCCGGAGCTCTCCGACGCCGAGAACCTGGCCGACCTCGTGGCCAAGCTGGAGGCGCCCCGCGCGGTGTGGGTGATGGTGCCTGCCGGCGTCACCGAGGCCACCATCGACCAGCTCGCCCCGCTGCTGAGCGCGGGCGACATCGTCATCGACGGCGGCAACTCGCGCTTCTCCTCCGACGGTCCGCGGGCCGAGCGGCTGGGCAAGCTCGGCATCGGCTACGTGGACTGCGGCGTGTCCGGTGGCGTGTGGGGCAAGGAGAACGGATACGGCCTGATGGTCGGCGGCTCGGACGAGAACGTCGGCCGGCTCATGCCGATCTTCGAGACGCTCAAGCCCGAGGGCGAGTTCGGCTTCGTGCACGCCGGCCCGGTCGGCGCCGGCCACTACGCCAAGATGGTGCACAACGGCATCGAGTACGGCCTCATGCACGCCTACGCCGAGGGCTTCGAGCTGCTCGAGGCCTCCGAGCTGGTCACCAACGTGCCGGGGGTGTTCCGGTCGTGGCGGGAGGGCACCGTCATCCGGTCCTGGCTGCTCGACCTGATGGACCTCGCGCTCACCGACGACGCGCACCTGGAGAAGCTGAAGGGCTACGCCGACGACACCGGCGAAGGCCGCTGGACCGTCGAGGAGGCCATCCGCCTCGCCGTGCCCATGCACGTGATCGCCGCATCGCTGTTCGCCCGCTTCGAGTCCCGCCAGGACGACTCGCCGGCCATGAAGGCGATCGCCGCACTGCGCAACCAGTTCGGTGGGCACGCCGTGCAGCAGGCCGGCTGAGTTGTACGTCAGAAGGCTCGAACTCGTCGACGTCCGCTCGTACCCACGGGTGGGCGTCGACCTCGAGCCGGGGCCGAACGTGCTGATCGGCCCGAACGGGGTGGGCAAGACCAACCTGGTCGAGGCGCTGGGCTATGTCGCCACCCTGGCCAGCCACCGGGTCTCCACCGACGCCCCGCTGGTGCGCGTCGGCGCGAGCACCGGCGTGATCCGGTGCGCGATCGTGCATGAGAGCCGCGAGCTGCTGGTCGAGCTGGAGATCGTGCCGGGCAAGGCCAACCGCGCCCGGCTCGGCCGCTCCCCGGCGCGGCGGCCCCGCGACATCCTCGGCGCGCTGCGGCTGGTGCTGTTCGCGCCCGAGGACCTGGCCCTGGTCCGCGGCGAGCCCGACCAGCGGCGGCGCTACCTCGACGACCTGCTCACGGCCCGGCAGCCCCGGTTCGCCGCGGTGCGGGCCGACTACGACCGGGTGCTCAAGCAGCGCAACGCCCTGCTGCGCACCGCGTACCTCAGCCGCAAGGTCGGCGGCGCGCGCGGCGGCGACCTCAGCACCCTCGAAGTGTGGGACACCCACCTCGCCGAGCACGGGGCGCAGCTGCTGCGGGCCCGGCTGAGCCTCGTCGAACAGCTCTCGCCGTTCCTGGAGGACGCCTACCAGCAGGTCAGCGCCGGAGTCGGCAAGGCGGTCGCGGAGTATCGCGCCTCGGTGCCCGAGCCGACGCCGGAGGCGATGATCGCCGCGCTGGCCGAGGTGCGCGCCGACGAGATCGCCCGGGGCACCACGCTGGCCGGGCCGCACCGCGACGACCTGGTGCTGCGGCTCGGCGACCTGCCCGTGAAGGGGTACGCCAGCCACGGCGAATCGTGGTCGTACGCCCTCGCGCTGCGCCTGGCCGGCTACAGCCTGCTTCGCGCGGACGGCATCGAGCCGGTGCTGATCCTCGACGACGTCTTCGCCGAGCTGGACACCGGTCGGCGCGAGCGGCTGGCGCAGCTCATCGGAGACGCCGCTCAGGTGATCATCACGTGCGCGGTGGAGGCCGACGTGCCGACCGCGCTGCGGGGAGCCCGATACTTCGTGACACCCGGAGAGGTGAGCCGTGGCTGACGCCGTACCCCCGGGGGAGCAGAACGGTCCGGAACTGGCGCGGGCCGCGCTCGACGCGGCGCTCAAGAAGCGCGCGGCGCGACACCAGGCCGCCGCGGAGTCGCGGGCCAAGGGGGAGAGCCCCGGCACGCGCTACCGGCCGCGCGGCTACTCCGGCCCCGGGCCCGATCCACGCGACCCCGCGAAGCTCGGCGACGTGCTGTCCCGGCTGATGAAGGCGCGCGGCTGGCAGCGGCCGACGGCCGAGGCGACCGTGTTCGGCGAGTGGGAGAAGTGCGTCGGCCCGGACATCGCCGCGCACAGCCGCCCGGTGAAGCTGGAGAACGGCGAGTTGACCGTCGAGGCCGAGTCCACGGCCTGGGCGACCCAGCTGCGCCTGCTGGCCCGCACCATCCTCACCCGCATCGCCGGCACCGTCGGCAACAACGTCGTGACCAAGCTCCACATCCACGGCCCCGCCGCCCCTTCCTGGTCCCACGGCCGCAAACGCGTCCGCGGCACCGGCCCCGGCGACACCTACGGCTGAGCCCGGCCCCGCCCTTCCGCCGGCCGGGCCGCCGGCGTCCCAAGATCGCCCGACTTGCCCGGCACCTGTGTGTATCTTGACCGCGCTTTCGCACACCTGCCCGGCAAGTCGAGTGGTCTTGGCGGTGCGCCGCGGTGCGGGTCCGGATCTTCGGAACCCGGGTGGCCGGTAGGGCATCTGAGGGCCATGCGGAAACTGTGGGGATCTCTTGCGGCACTTCTGGTGATGACGGCCGCGCTGGTGATCGGGCCGGCGGGGACGGCGTGCGCGTGCAGTTGCGCCGAGCCGGACCCGGTGAAGAACGCGGAGTGGGCCGACCTGGTGTTCGTCGGCGTGGTCGTCGACGTCGACCGTCCGGTGTTCAGCACGTCGACCGCGGATCTGATGACCGCCCGGCTCACCGTCGAGCAGGTCCGCAAGGGCAACGCGGCTGGTCACGTCGAGGTGAAGACGGCGATGGAGGGGCCGAGCTGCGGCTTCGACTTCGTCGAGGGCAACCGCTACCTGATCTACAGCCGGGAGGGCCAGACCAGCCTGTGCTCCGGCAACCAGCTGCTCGGCGCGGCTCCCGAGGTGGAACTGGAAGGCGACATGCCCGTCGCGGTGCTGGTCGGCGGCGGCGCGGTCGTGCTGATCGCCGCGATCGTGCTGTGGTGGGTGCTGCGCCGCCGGCAGTCGGCACGGCACGGCAGCGGACCTGCGGACGCCGGCCCGGCCGAAGCCGGGCCGGACGGTCAGGATTCGGCGTAGACGGCGAACCCGCGGTCGGCGCAGCGGCGGTAGAACTGGGCGAGCACCGCGAACTCCGACAGCGGGAAGCTCCACTGCGGGTCGCCGTCGGTCTCCTCGCGCAGCGAGTCCAGGCGCTGTTCGAGCCAGCGCAGCTGCTGCTCGGGAAGTCGGGAATCGGTCAGCGCGGCACGAAGCACCGCGGCGACGCTGTCGAACGTGACGGCGTCGCCGTGCGGTGCGTGTCCCGCGACGAACTTCTCCAGGCCGCCGGCGATCCAGGCGCAGCCGTCGGGGTCGATGACCGGGTCCTCGTCCTCCTCGGCGGCCTCGGTGGCGTAGAGCACACCTTTGAGCCCGAGCAGCAGATCGACGACCTCGGTGTACGCCGTCGCGCGGACCGTGCCGGTACGGGCGATGTGACCTGCCAGCGCGGCGGTCGGCGCGGCGGTGCTCGGCTGTTCGGCCAGCTCGGCGAAGTCGACGAATTCCGCGGGCGCCACCGGGTCGTAGAAGCGGCCCGTGGCCGGCCACTGCACCGCGACGTTGTCCAGACCCATGTCAGCCTCTCGAGCGCTTGAGTTCCAGGCCGTGCGCAACTTACGGCATACCGGGGACATTGCGCGACCCTCTGAACCGGTGCTTCTGGGCCCGCTCGCCACCGGCCCTCGGGAGCATCGTGTCCGTGGGGGGAGTTGCGACCGGAGGCTTTCGGGCGGCTACGGGGCTGCCAGGGCCTTGAAACGACGTTCTGTGGGTGCCGCGTGCGGCGAATGTCAGCACGACACAGTAGGATCGAGGGCGAGAGCAGAACACTGGGTGGACCGTGTACGCGACACCGGTGGGTTGTCCCGCACACCGCAGGTCCGCCCTGTGTTGCGCCGTGTGTCACCCCCGCCCCGCGTATGCCGATCCCGGCGAAGCCTGTCCCGGGTGCGCGGGTATGCGGACACGGCAGGCAGGACTGGTTGTCGTCCCCGTCGCCTCGGGCGGCGGAGGAGGGATTGAGAGTGGCAGCGCCGAAGCAGCAGAACAGCGACTACAACGCATCGTCGATCACCGTTCTGGAGGGCCTGGACGCGGTTCGCAAGCGTCCCGGCATGTACATCGGCTCCACCGGTGAGCGGGGCCTGCACCACCTCGTGTGGGAGGTGGTCGACAACTCCGTCGACGAGGCGCTCGCGGGGGTGTGCGACCTCATCTCCATCACGCTGACGGCCGACGGCGGGGTGCGGGTCGCCGACAACGGCCGCGGCATTCCGGTCGACATCCACCCCGTGGAGAAGCGGCCGACCGTCGAGGTCGTGATGACCGTGCTGCACGCGGGCGGCAAGTTCGACGGCAAGGCGTACGCGGTCTCCGGCGGTCTGCACGGCGTCGGCATCTCCGTGGTGAACGCCCTGTCGACGCGCATCGACCTGGAGATCCACAAGGACGGGTTCGTCTGGCGCCAGCGCTACGACCACTCCAAGCCCGGCCCGCTGGAGAAGGGCGAGCCGACCAACCGCACCGGCACGACCACCACCTTCTGGCCGGATCCGCAGATCTTCGAGACGGTCGAGTTCAACTTCGAGACGATCTACCGTCGAGTTCAGGAGATGGCGTTCCTCAACCGGGGCCTGACCATCGCGCTGCGCGACGAGCGCGCGCTGGCCACCGACGGCGAGGACGCCGAGGTCCGCGAGGTGACCTTCTGCTACAAGGGCGGCATCGCCGACTTCGTGCGGCACCTGAACAACACCAAGAGCCCCATCCACAAGTCGGTGGTCGAGTTCGGCGCCGAGGGCGAGAACATGTCGCTCGAGATCGCGATGCAGTGGAACGAGTCCTACGGGGAGTCGGTCTACACCTTCGCGAACACGATCAACACGCACGAGGGCGGCACCCACGAGGAGGGCTTCCGTGCGGCGCTGACGACCATCGTCAACAAGTACGGCGCCGACAAGAAGATCCTCAAGGGTGACGAGAAGCTCTCCGGTGAGGACATCCGCGAGGGTCTCGCCGCGATCATCTCGGTGAAGCTGGCCAACCCGCAGTTCGAGGGCCAGACCAAGACCAAGCTGGGCAACACCGAGGTCAAGAGCTTCGTGCAGAAGGTCTGCAACGAGTGGATGGCGGACTGGCTGGAGCGCAACCCCACCGAAGCCAAGATGATCATCACGAAGGCCTCGCAGGCCGCGCGGGCCCGAATCGCCGCCGCACAGGCGCGCAAGCTGGCCCGGCGCAAGTCGCTGCTGGAGTCCGGTTCCATGCCGGGCAAGCTGGCCGACTGCCAGTCGACCGACCCGAAGATGTGCGAGCTGTTCATCGTCGAGGGCGACTCGGCCGGCGGCTCGGCCAAGCAGGGCCGTGACCCGCGGGTGCAGGCGATCCTGCCGATCCGCGGCAAGATCTTGAACGTGGAGAAGGCGCGCATCGACAAGGTGCTGCGCAACAACGAGGTCCAGGCGCTGATCACCGCGTTGGGCACCGGCATCCACGACGACTTCGACATCGAGAAGCTGCGGTACCACAAGGTCGTGCTGATGGCCGACGCCGACGTCGACGGCCAGCACATCCAGACGCTGCTGCTGACGCTGCTGTTCCGCTTCATGCGCCCGCTGGTCGAGCTGGGGCACGTGTACCTCGCGTCGCCGCCACTGTTCAAGATCAAGTGGAACAAGAAGGGCGACGACGCGCAGTACGCGTACTCCGACCGCGAGCGCGACGGCCTGATCCGGCTGCGTCAGGAGACCAAGCCGAACGCCAAGCCGGACGACATTCAGCGGTTCAAGGGTCTGGGCGAGATGAACTACCCGGAGCTGTGGGAAACCACGATGAACCCGGGTACCCGGACATTGCGTCAGGTGACCTTGGACGACGCGGCAACCGCGGACGAACTCTTCAGCGTGCTGATGGGCGAGGACGTTGAGGCACGCCGCTCGTTCATCCAGCGCAACGCGAAGGATGTCCGCTTCCTCGACATCTAGTCGAGGTTGGGCAACTAGTCCTGGAACGTGCCGACCTGTGGATAGACACACTGTTTATCCACAGGTCGGGCCCTGATCCACAGCGTTATCCACAGCTTCCTCAGCTTCATACGCAGGAAAGAGTTCTAAACAGTGAGCGAGACTCCTGACACTCAGCCGGAAGAGGTTGGCGTGCACGGCCGCATCGAGCCCGTCGGGCTCGAGGTGGAGATGCAGCGCTCGTACCTCGACTACGCCATGAGCGTCATCGTCGGCCGGGCGCTGCCGGACGTGCGCGACGGCCTCAAGCCGGTACACCGCAAGATCCTGTACGCGATGTACGACGGCGGCTTCCGCCCCGACCGCGGCTACTTCAAGTGCGCCCGCGTCGTCGGCGAGGTGATGGGTAACTACCACCCGCACGGCGACACCGCGATCTACGACTCCCTGGTGCGCATGGCGCAGCCGTGGTCGCTGCGCTACCCGCTGATCGACGGCAACGGCAACTTCGGCTCGCCGGGCAACGACCCCGCCGCGGCCATGCGATACACCGAGTGCCGGCTGTTCCCGCTCGCGATGGAGCTGCTGCGCGACATCGACGAGGACACCGTCGACTTCATCCCGAACTACGACGGGCGTAACCAGGAGCCGACGATCCTGCCGGCCCGGTTCCCGAACCTGCTGGTCAACGGCTCCGAGGGCATCGCCGTCGGTATGGCCACCAAGATCCCGCCGCACAACCTGCGCGAGATCGGCCAGGCCGTGCAGTGGTGCCTGGACAACCCGGAGGCCGACGAGGCCGAGGTCCTCGAGGCCGCCCTCCGCATCGTCAAGGGCCCGGACTTCCCGACCCGCGGTCTGATCGTCGGCACCGGCACGATCGAGGAGGCGTACCGCACCGGTCGCGGCTCGATCCGCATGCGGGCCGTGGTCGAGGTCGAGGAGGACAAGAAGGGGCGCGCCTGCCTCGTCGTCACCGAGCTGCCGTACCAGGTCAACCCGGACAACCTCGCCGAGCGGGTGGCCGAGCTGGTCAAGGAGGGCAAGCTGGGCGGCATCGCGGACATCCGCGAGGAGTCGTCCGGCCGCACCGGCATGCGCCTGGTGCTCGTGCTCAAGCGCGACGCCGTGGCCAAGGTGGTGCTGAACAACCTCTACAAGCACACCCAGCTGCAGGAGACCTTCGGCGCGAACATGCTGGCGCTGGTCGACGGCGTGCCGCGCACGCTGAACCTCGCCCAGTTCCTGATGTACTACGTCAGCCACCAGATGGAGGTCATCCAGCGACGGACGGCCTTCCGCCTGCGCAAGGCCGAGGAGCGGGCCCACATCCTGCGCGGTCTGGTCAAGGCGCTGGACATGCTGGACGAGGTCATCGCGCTCATCCGCCGCGCGCCGAGCGCGGAGGAGTCGAAGACCGGCCTCATGGCGCTGCTCGACGTCGACGAGATCCAGGCGACCGCGATCCTCGACATGCAGCTGCGCCGGCTGGCCGCGCTGGAGCGTCAGAAGATCATCGACGAGCTGGCCCGGATCGAGATCGAGATCGCCGACCTCAAGGACATCCTCGCCAAGCCCGAGCGGCAGCGGAAGATCATCTCCGACGAGCTCGGCGAGATCGTGGCCAAGTGGGGCGACGACCGGCGCACGAAGATCATCCCGTTCGACGGCGAGGTCTCCATGGAGGACCTCATCGCGCGCGAGGACGTCGTGGTGACCATCACCCGTACCGGGTACGCCAAACGGACAAAGGTTGACCTGTACCGCTCGCAGAAGCGGGGCGGCAAGGGCGTCTCCGGGGCCACGCTGCGCCAGGACGACATCGTCAGCCACTTCTTCGTCTGTTCCACGCACGACTGGATCCTGTTCTTCACGAACAAGGGCCGGGTCTACCGCGCCAAGGCGTACGAGTTCCCCGAGGCGTCGCGCATCGCGAAGGGCCAGCACGTGGCGAACCTGCTGGCCTTCCAGCCGGACGAGCAGATCGCCCAGGTCATCGAGATCCAGAACTACGAGGTCGCGCCCTACCTGGTGCTGGCCACGAAGAACGGCCTGGTCAAGAAGACCGCGCTGGGGGAGTTCGACTCCAACCGCAGCGGTGGCATCATCGCGATCAACCTGCGCGACGACGACGAGCTCGTCGGCGCGGCGCTGATCGCCGCGGAGGACGACCTGCTGCTCGTCAGCAAGCAGGCACAGGCCATCCGCTTCAACGCCACCGACGACGCGCTGCGCCCCATGGGCCGCGCCACGTCAGGCGTCATCGGCATGCGCTTCGGCGACGGCGACGAACTGCTGGCCATGGAGGTGGTCCGGGATGGCATGGACGTCCTCGTGGCGACCAACGGCGGCTATGCCAAGCGCACTCCGATCGACGAGTACCCGGTCCAGGGCCGGGGTGGAAAGGGCGTACTGACCGCAAAGATCACCGAACGCCGTGGCGGACTGGTGGGTGCGGTCGTTATCAGCCCGGAAGACGAGCTCTTCGCTATCACGAGCAACGGCGGAGTTATCCGAACTCCGGTGAAGCCCGTGCGGCGGACGCGCGATCGGAACACAATGGGTGTCAAGCTGATGGACCTCCCAGAAGGCGTAACCCTCGTCGCCATTGCCCGCAATGCCGATGAGCCGGACGAACAGGACTAGTGCATGACGGAGACACAGGCGATGTCGGAGACCGCGGGGGCTCCGGCGAGTCCGGTCGAGAAGGACGGCGGCGACGCCGCCTCGTCGACCGGCCGGGCGGCCGTAGGCCGCGCGACAGTCCCCGCTGATCAGTCCGAGCCGACCCCGGCCCGGTCCGCGACCGGGGGTGACGAGTCGGCCGGCAGCACCGCCGCTGCCGCCACGACCACCACCGGCACCTTCACCCGGCCGGCGGGCATGCCCGTCCCGGATTCGGAGCCCACGGGCGCCATCGCGACCTCCGAGCGGCCGGCGACGGCCACCGGGCGGGCCGCGGCCGGCTCCTCGACGCTGCGCTCTGTGGTCAGCAGTGCCAGCGCCGGCGCGGTGCGTGTCACCGAAGCCGTGCGCGCGGCGCGTACCAGCGCCGGCTCGGCCGCTTCGCGCGGCCCGCGCCGGGCCCGGCTGAGCATCAAGCGCATCGACCCGTGGTCGGTGATGAAGTTCTCCTTCGCCGTGTCCTTCGTGCTCCTGGTCGTCATCGTGGTCGCCACCTCGGTGCTGTACCTGGCACTGGACGCGATGGGCGTGTTCAACTCGTTGAACACGACCCTGGCCGACCTGTTCGCCTCGAACGGCAGCGCTGGCGACTTCCGCATCAGCGCCAGCGCGGTGATCGGGACGTCGGCCATCCTGGGTGCGATCAACGTGGTGCTCTTCACCGCGCTGATGACCCTGGGCGCGTTCATCTACAACGTCTGCGCCGACCTGGTCGGCGGCGTCGAGATCACGCTCGCCGAGCGCGACTGATTCACGCCACACCCACAGCGGTCCGCGGCTCGCCCACGGACCGCTGTGGCGTGCCCGCACGGCGCGTCCGCAGCCCACTGGCAAGATCGCTGTTTCGTGTCAGAACCCAGGGCCGGACCGCAGGTTCCGGCATGAAACGACGATCTTCACAGTCGCCCGGCACCCGCGACGGGACACGCCACGCGGGAGGGGATACCGGTTTGGAAGAGGCGTCAGCGGTGCGGTAAGGTTCGTTGTCGCGCGGGGCTATAGCTCAGTCGGTTAGAGCGCAGAGCTGATAACTCTGAGGTCGCTGGTTCGATTCCAGCTAGCCCCACTCCCGAGCGTTAAGGTGCTCATCATGTGGAAGAAGCTGCTGATCGTCGCCGGAGTCGGCGTTGCGGTCGCACTGGTCGCCAAGAAGCTGCGGGCGGCCAACGACGAGCGGGCGTTGTGGCACGAGGCCACCACCGCACCGGATCTTCGCTGAGTCAGACGGGCCGAGCCCGTCCCTCGGGGCCTTAGCTCAATTGGCAGAGCACCGCCTTTGCAAGGCGGGGGTTAGGAGTTCGATTCTCCTAGGCTCCACTCATTTGCCCACGCTGGTCACCGCCGTCCTTCGGCGAGTGGCCAGTTTTGTTTTTCGAAGGTCGCCTGCGGCGGCTCATCATCGGTGGCGGCTCCGCTTCGCCGCGCCGCCGGACTGCAACGCCGTCGGCAAGGTCAACGCCTCCACAAGATCAGGCCTTGTGCGGCTCGGCGCGATGGGACATGATCTCCGCCGTCAGCCCACCCGAGGGAGTCGCGGCATGGATGTCACCGTCACCTATGAGCCGACCGTCGCCGAGGGCGCGATACGCGCCAACAGCCGTGGCCCCCGCGCGAGGATCATCTTCGGCACGGTGACGATGCTGGCGGCCGGGCTGTTCCAGATCGGCGTCGGGACGGCAGGGCTAGGCGCGTTCTTCGTGGTGCTCGGAGTCGTCTTCCTCCTCCTCGGGTTGTCAGCTCTGCGGAATGCTGGACCCTTGCAGTCGCCAACCGCGTCAGTCTGATCATCCCCAAGCGGGTATTGAGCCAGGTCGAGCAGGAACAGTTCGCGGACTTCCTCGCCGCCGGAGATCCGAAGCTGGTCAAGGCGGTCTGATCGGACCGCCGGAAGTTTGAGCGGCGGTTTCTGAAACCGTCCGGTTTCCGGCCCTGGCCGGCGTGGATCCGCAGCGTCTGGTAGGTCATCGGCAGACCGAATCGGGAGCACCTATGGGCACCTGGGGACCTCACCCGTTCGAGAACGACCACGCTTGGGACCTCTTTGCCGAGCTGGCCGAGCTGAACGACGGGCAGAAGGCGGACCGCCTCCGAGAGATCTTCGAGGATGTGATCGCCACTTCGGTGGACAAGGCGTCCTGGCCGGTGGATGCCATGGTGGGCGCTGGGCTGATCGCGCTGGCGCTGCCCGGTGGCGCCGTCGTCGCGGAGTACGGCACCGGTGCCGGTGAGGACGACGAGGACGAGGACGAGGACGAGGACGAGGACGAGGACGAGGACGACTGGAGGTCGGCGGTCCTGCCGGCACCTTCCCCTGAACTGATCCTCTCGGCGCTGCGGGCGCTCCGGATCGTCACCGCACCCGGAGGCTGGTGGCAATCGAGCTGGTTCCTCGATGAGGACCGTGCCGCAGCGCTGGGTTACGTGGACCTGATCGCGGATGTACTGCAGTCGGCACCGGACCGCCGCTGACCCGGGAGGCTCCGGTGGGGCGCCCTTCCGGCGTGCACTCCAAGGGGATCAGCGCGAAGCGGTGATCAGGACGGTGTGCTTGCGGACGCGGAAGCCGCCTTCGGTGTCGACCCGAGCCTGGACCAGGGCATGGGCGGCCGAGCGCTGTTCCGGCGTGAGCGGTTCGTTCGCCATGCTGGCAAGGTAGGCGAGCACCGGCTCGGTGGTCGGGACGTCGAGGTCGCAGTGGTAGCGCTCGACGGTGACCTCGGTGAAATGGCGGGCCAGGTACGCGGGGCCGGTCTCCGCGGTGAAGTCGTTCTGGGTGGCATGGAGTGCGAGCTCGGGGCGTCCGATGACGGGCCCGATCGCGTTGAGCTCGTCGAGGTGGTCGCTGCCGTTGACGGCGACGGCGACCCTTCCGCCCGGGCGGAGTACGCGCCGGAACTCGCGCAGTGCCGCGGCCGGGTCGTCGAGGTGATACAGCATGTGGTTGGCCACGACGGTGTCGAAGCTCGCGTCGGCGAACGGCAGCTGGGTCGCATCGCACTGCCGGACCTGCGCGCCCGGGATGGTACGCAGCTGCGCGCACATGGCGGGGGAGAAGTCGGTCAGGGTGAGGTCGAGCCCTCGTCCGGCGTGGTCGACGTGGGTCCAGAGCTTGCCGGTGCCGGCCCCGACTTCGAGCACCTTTCCGCTGAGGGGAAGCCGCTCGTCGAGCCAGGCGAACCAGCCCTGCGGGTTGGTGCCGTAGGCGTGCAGGGCGATGCGGGCGGTGAGGTTGCCGGTCGTGCTCGCGTACTGGCTGATGGCGTGGGCTGACGGCGTCGAACTCATCGCCGGAGCCT
Source organism: Catellatospora sichuanensis (assembly GCF_007483665.1). Lineage (GTDB taxonomy): Bacteria > Actinomycetota > Actinomycetes > Mycobacteriales > Micromonosporaceae > Catellatospora > Catellatospora sichuanensis. The sequence continues at coordinate 280,804 of NZ_ML660187.1, read as the reverse complement.
AGACCGGATCGCGACCTCGCCCAGGGCGCCGGGCTCACCGGGTCGTGCGATGGAGCTGCGGTCGAGGTCAGGACCTGGGGCGATACGTGTCGAAGAGGGTGTTGCGGAAGACCGGATGGGGATCTATCCGGGATTTGGCGGCCATCGCGGCGTCCCAGCCCGGGTAGGCGCGGCGGAGCTGGTCGCCGGTGGCGTGCAGCCGGTGCGCCAGGGGGTGAACGGTCAGGAACCCGTGCGGCCGAGGGCCGGAATCGGCCGTGAACTGCGCACACATCAGCCGCGAAAAATGAGGTTGCCTCGCCGATACGGCGGCCAATACGGTATGCCCACACCAAGAACGACACCGCGAGAATACGGACCGGAGACAGACATGAGCAGCTTCTCGTATGCGATGCAGCGGCTGACGCCGTGCGTCGAGAGCGCCATGCCCGCCGCCGCCCGACGCGGTGAGGGTTATGGCTGGGAACTCGTCCCCGGACGAGGCGGATGGTGCTGAGCAAGCGCCATGACAAGCGGCTTTCGCCGCCCGCCTCCGGACTCGGAAGCGGGCGGCGTTTCTTTTGTCCGGCACCTGTGATCAGCGAAGACAGCACGAAGCCCTGACCCCCGTCGGCGGTGTCGCACCTTGAGAACTCCACAGTGGATGGCGTAAGAGAAAGCGCGTCGCGTTGCGCGGCGCAGCGGTCGATTCGGCTATGGGTAGGCCTCCGCGCTCTCGACGCGGGAAAGCGGGTTCGAGTCCCGCATCGACCACGCAAGAAAAGAAGCTCGCGGTTGTCGCACAACGGCAGTGCGCTGCCTCGCCATGGCAGAGATCCGGGTTCGATTCCCGGCTACCGCTCCACATCCATCACGCATTCCCAGGAGGTGACCCGATGAACGCAGTACTCGTCCTCAACGCCGATCTCGGCCCGCTCCACCGGGTCAGCCTGCGTCACGCCCTGCGCATGCTGTGGCGGCAGGTCGCGGTGGTGCACGAGGCGGAACCCGACCAGGCGATCGGTGTCTGGCCGATGCCCAAGGTGGTGCGCCTGGTCAGCTACGTGGTGACCCGCTGGCGCTACCACGGCGGGCCGGCCTGGTCGCGGCGCGGCGTGCTCGCCCGTGACCAGCACCGGTGCGCCTACTGCGGCGGTCCGGCGTACACCATCGACCATGTCCTGCCCAGCTCCCGGGGCGGGCGCAACACCTGGCTCAACACGGTGGCCGCCTGTGGCGGCTGCAATCAGCGCAAGGGTGACCGCACGCCCGCCGAGGCGCGGATGCCGCTGCGGTTCAACCCGTCGGCACCCTCCTGGACGGTGCTGGCCAGGCGCTGACACGAGCTGCGGGGCCACGGGGCCCGCAGCTCCGGGCTGCGGGTGGGGGTCCGCAGCCACTTTCGCGGGTCGTCCAAGGGCAGGACACCTGATTTTGGATCAGGGAATCGAGGTTCGAATCCTCGCCCGCGAGCGCAGTACATACGGGCCTATAGCTCATCTGGTAGAGCACCGCTCTTGCAAAGCGGAGGCGGCCGGTTCAAGTCCGGCTGGGTCCACGGTTCCACCCGCCCTGATGGCGCAACTGGACAGCGCACCGGTCTACGAAGCCGGGGGTTGCAGGTTCGAATCCTGCTCAGGGCACGGCAGCTCACGTGAGGGCCACCGTGCGGGACCCCGGCGAACCGGGGAGATGATCTATGGTCGGTCGCATGAAGTCGATTCGGATCACACATCTGGCGTACCTCGCGTTGGCCGTGAACCTCGGGTTCGGTGCGGCCTACGGCATCGACGTGGTGACCGCGGGCATCGTCGACCTGACGGTGGCGTTCCGGGTGTTCGTCTGCATCAGCAGCGCCGCGTTCCTGGTTCACTACGCGATCCGGACCGAGGCGGCCGACGCCCGGGCCTACCGCCGGCTGGGCCTGAACACCGGGCTGTTGACACTGATGCTGCTCATCCTTGCCGCGACCTCGGCCACGTTGCCGCCCTTGATCCGTGCGCAGTTCCTCGCGTACGGAGTGTTGACCGCGGTCATGGCCGGCCTGCTCAGCCGCCGGTCGATGCGGGAGCAGTTCGCGGCCATGCCCGCCGAACCGCCGGGCTCGTTCAAGGCCGCGGTGTCGGAGTCGGACACCTGGGCGTCGGACGACTGGGCGGACCGACTGCACCGGGAGAAGCTGATGACGCACGAATCCCAGCGGCGGGACAAATACATCAAGGAGGTCGAGCAGTAATTCCTTGCGGGATGTGGCGCAGTCGGTGGCGCGCTCGTCTGGGGGGCGAGAGGTCGCCGGTTCGAGTCCGGCCATCCCGACCAGCAGGTCCACGGCGCGGTGGACGAACGGAAGAGTCACCTGCCTTTCAAGCAGGAGTGTTGCGGGTTCGAATCCCGTCCGCGCTACTCGAAAGGCAACACCACGCGGATGCGCCGACGATGGAGAGTCGGGCCCGGCTGTAACCCGGGTGCCTTGTGCTCAGGGAGTTCGAATCTCCCCATCCGCACGTTCTCGGCTTCGTGACGTCCCGGGTGGGGCGCTCCGTCTGCAAAACGGATGAACTCGGGTTCGACTCCCGGCGAGGCCTCTTCGCGACGCCATCCACTGTGGGTGCCTCCGGGTCGGTTATGGTGCCCGAATGATCACGAAAGTCGACGTGGCCGACGCGGCCGCGCGCATCGCCGGGCGTTTCCGGCGTACGCCGCTGGCCGCGATCGAGCCGGGCGGGCTGTTCGGCACGACCTGGCTCAAGTGCGAGTACATGCAGCACACCGGCAGTTTCAAGGCGCGCGGTGCGCTCAACCGGGTGCTCGCGGCGCAGCAGGCCGGTGAACTGGACCCGGCGGTGGGCGTCGTCGCCGCGTCCGGTGGCAACGCGGGCCTGGCGGTCGCGTACGCGGCCCGTGCCTGCGGGGTGCCCGCGACGATCTACGTGCCCGCGACGGCACCGGCGTTCAAGGTCGACAAGCTGCGCGGCCTCGGCGCGCGGGTCGAGCAGCACGGCACCGAGTACGCGATGGCGTACGAGGCCGCCGTGAAGCACGCCGCCGACGCGGGCGCGGTCTACTGCCACGCGTACGACCAGGCGGAGATGGTCGCCGGGGCCGGGACCATCGGGCTGGAACTGCTGTCCGACATTCCCGGTGGCTTCGACACCGTGCTGGTCGCGGTCGGCGGCGGCGGGCTGATGGGCGGGGTCGCCACGGCGCTGGCCGGCCAGGCCCGGGTGGTCGGCGTCGAGCCCGAACTCGCGCCGAGCCTGCACGCCGCGCTGGCCGCCGGGCATCCGGTGGACGTCGCGGTGTCCGGGGTGGCGGCCGACTCGCTGGGTGCCCGCCGCGTCGGCGAGATCGGGTACGGGGTCGCGGTACGTGACGGGGTACGCAGCGTGCTGGTCACCGACGACGACATCGTGGCCGCCCGCCGCGCGCTGTGGGCCGACCGGCGCATCGTGCTCGAACACGGGGCCGCCGCCGCACTCGCCGCCCTGAGCAGCGGCGCCTACCGCCCCGCCGACGGCGAGCGGGTCGTCGTCATCGCCTGCGGCGCCAACACCGACCCCGCCGACCTCTGACGCCCGCGCCCAGCAGGTGAGGCGGGGGCGGTCAGAAGATCTGGGTGAAGTATTCGCGGCTGAGGATGCGGAAGTAGATCCAGGACGGGAGTTTGTCGTAGGCGGGTTGGACCGCTTGTAGGACGGTGACCTGGCTTACGTGCGCGTCGAGGGCTGCTCGTTTCTCGCTCGCCACGCTGTCGACGGTCATGGCGACCGTCGGCTCGGGCAGGCCCTGCGCGGGGTCGCTCGGGTACATGTCCCGGAAGGTGGGGGACAGGTCCTTCGCCACCGAGATCATCGACTCGGGCAGGGTGGCCTGGTAGAAGTGCTTGACCGGGAAGTCGGGCGCGTGCCGCCGGGTGTTCAGCACGGTCTTGACCCAGACCCCGACCTGCGCGTGGTCGGGGTGCCCGTAGAAGCCGACCCGGTCGTCGAAGCTGATCACGACGCTGGGCCGGTACTCGTCGATCAGGGCCGAGATGGTCTCCTGCGCCTTGGCGGCGTCGGCCTTGGGCAGCTCGCTGTCACGGAAGTCGAACAGCTCGACGTTGTCGGCCCCGAGCACCTTGCCGGCGTTGTTCGCCTCGACCGTGCGCCGCTCCGCGAGGTCGGACAGGGAGACCTTGGGTACGTCCGCCGCTTCGCCCCGGGTGAGATACGCGATGGTGATCTCGGCGTCGGCCTCTTCGCTCATCCGGCGCAGCGAGCCCGCCACGGTGATCTCGTCGTCGGGGTGCGCGAAGATCGCCAGCAGCCGCTTGGGCGCGCTTTCCGGGAAAAGGCTGTCGGTCAGCGGCACGGAGGTGTCGTTGACGTACCGGTTGAGGCCGAAGACCGTGACCACCGGCAGGACCAGCACGCATGCCAGCACCGACAGGAGGATCTTGTTTCGCCGGGTGACGCGCATGTGCTGTTCCGTTCCGAGGGGGCGGGCGGAACCGCCCTCGCGGCGCGGTGAACCCACCACGCCAGGACCAGGCCTGCTCCGGTCGGACCACCTTAATCGGTGTTCAGACTCCCTCGTCAGCGGGCCGGTCCGCGGTAGCGCAGGAGCGCGGGCACGGCCAGGGCGAGCGCGGTCATGGCGACGATCACGAGCACGCCACCGCCGGCCACCGCCGCGCTCGCGCCGGCCACGGGCACGGCCACGCCGTGCAGCAGGTCCGCCAGCCGGGGTCCACCCGCCACCACGACGGTGTGCATGCCCTGCATCCGGCCGCGCATCTCGTCGGTCGCCGCGGCCTGCAGGATCGCGCCGCGGAACACCATGGAGACCATGTCGGCGACGCCGGCGATGCCGAGGAACACCACGGCCAGCCACAGTGAGCTGCTCAGGCCGAAGCCCGCGATCGCCGCGCCCCAGGCGCAGACCGCGATGACCACCATCAGGCCGTGCCGGCGTACGTGCGAGAAGACGCCGGACAGCAGGCCGCCCAGCAGGGCGCCGATCGGCACCGCGGCGTAGAGCATGCCCAGCGCGAAGTTCTCGTCCACCCCGGGGAAGGCGGTGTCGGCCAGCTGCGGGAACAGTGCCCGCGGCATGCCGAAGACCATGGCGACGACGTCCGCGGCCATGGAGACCATCAGCAGCCGGTGGGTGGCCAGGTAGCGGAAGCCCGCCAGGATGTCGGCCAGCCCGGCCCGGCGGGCGACGCCGCTGAGCGGGGGTAGCGACGGCAGCCGCCACACGGCGTACAGCGCGGCGCACAGCGCGATGGCGTCGAGCAGGTACAGCAAGGGCAGGCCGAGCAGCGGGATCAGTGCGCCGGCCAGCATCGGTCCGGCGATCTGCCCGCCCTGCATCACGGTCGAGTTGAGCGCCCCGGCCGCGGGCAGCTCCGCGGCGGGCACCAGCCGGGCTACCGAGGCGGTACGCGCGGGCATGTTCATGCCGAACAGTGCCTGCTGCACGGCGACCAGCACCAGCAGCAGCGGGATGGACTGCACGTCCAGCGCCGCCTGCAGCCAGAAGAGCATGCACAGCAGGGCGATGCCGGAGTTGGTGAACAGCAGCATCCGGCGGCGGTCGACGGTGTCGGCGATCGCGCCGCCCCACAGCGCGAACGCGACCAGCGGGGCGAGCCCGGCGATACTGGCGATGCCGACCCAGACCGAGGACCCGGTCATGTCGTAGATCTGCTTGGGCACCGCGACCGCGGTCAGCTGGCTGCCCAGGGCGGTCACGATGGTCGAGGTCCAGAGCCGGCGGTACGGCCGGTGCCGCAGTGGCCGGGTGTCCATGAAGAACCGTCGGCGCGGCGCGGGAACGGCCGTGCCGGGTTCGGCCTGCTTCTCGGCTACCTCGCTCACGCGGGGAACCTTAGCCGAGCAAACGATCTGTGGACCAGGGCTGGTGACCGAGGCAACCGGTCCGCGGAGAAGTTTCCGAGGACGGCGGCAACCTTCTTCGCGGAGCACACATCTTGCATGTCGTCACCAAGTCACTACGGCAGGAACACCTCGCCTGCCGCCACTCCTCAACAACGGGGGCATACGTGGTCGACTCGTTTGCCGCGGAGTTCGAGAGCTTCGTGAGGCACCGCTCACCGGCGCTGCTCCGCGCCGCCTACCTGCTCACCGGCGACCAGCATCTGGCCGAAGACCTGGTGCAGTCCGCGCTCGCCCGGACTCACCGGTCCTGGCGGCGGCTGCACGACAGCGGCAATGCCGAGGCGTACACCCGCAAGGTCATGTATCACCTGCAGGTCGCCTGGTGGCGCCGCGGCAAGGTCGCCGAGGTCCTGCCCGGTGAGCTGCCCGAACGCGGCCGGGGTGGCGATCACTCCGGCGCGGCGGCGCTCAAGCTCAGCCTGCGGGCCGCGCTGCTGAAGCTGTCCGACAAGCAGCGCGCGGTGCTGGTGCTCCGCTTCTTCGAGGACCGCACGGAGGCGGAGGCCGCCGAGGTGCTCGGCGTCTCGGTCGGCACCGTGAAGTCCCAGACCAACAAGGCGCTCGCCCGGCTGCGTGCGCTCGCCCCCGAACTGTCCGACCTCCACGCCGCGAACGGAGCCGCCCGATGAACGCCCCGATGGACAACCTGAGGTCCGGCCTGGCGCACCTGGCCGACGACGTCGCCGCGGTGGACCTGCGCGACCGCGCGCTGCGGACCTCGCGGCGGATCGGCCTGCGGCGCACGGCACTGACCTCCGCGCTGTCGCTGGTCCTGCTGGGCGGCGCCGGCGTCACCGCAGTCGCGATGACCGGCGGCGGTGGAGGTGGTGCCGATCCCGCTACGACGGCCACGGCGTCCCTCGCGCCGCCGTCGCCGTCGGCCCCGCCTGCACGACCGGCGGTGTCGGGCGACTACTACTTCTACCGGGAAGTCGGTGCCACGAAGCTCGAGCTCTACGTGCTGCGCGAGAGGTATGAGTGCGGCACGCCGGAACCGGGAAAGTGCGAACCGGACATCCGCACCGAGAAGCTGCGGACGATCACCCATGCGGCCGACGAGCGCTGCCCGGGGAACTCGGTCACGGTGTCACCCGACGGTCGCCGGGTCGCCTGGGTGGTCACCGCTGACGACCCGAGCGGCGTCAGCGGCGACCTGATGATCGCCGACATCCAGGGCGGCACGGCACAGCAGCGGGGGACGCGCGTGATGTGCGGCGGCACCCGGGCCCTGGTGTGGACGCCCGACTCCACCCGCCTGTATGTCGGCAAACTCAGCAACACGGCGACGGTCGGCGTGGTCGACGCGGCGACCGGAAAGTTCAGTGCCATGGAACCCAAGGCATGGCAGGAGGCGGAGACGCTGGCCACCGGGCCGTACCAGGGGACGGTCCACGACGGTCGGCTGACCGTCACCAAGGCGGACGGCACCGTACCTCGGTCCGTCGCCTACCAGCCCGAGCACGACACGGACGTGGCGGTGCTCGCCGTGTCCCAGGATGGCCGGTTCGCCTCGGTGAGCACAGGTGGCGGTGATCCGAGCCGGCAGCTGCACGTCGCCGCCGTCATCGACATGGCGACGGGCCGGCCGGTCGGGTTCCCGGTCGGAAAGGTCGACCGGGTGTGGTTCCTGCCGGACGGCTCGCTGGTCGTGGGCGTGCCGGGCGACCCCGACAGGCTCTACCGCCTAAACGCGGACGGGCAGGTGGCCGCCGAGATCGCGGTTGACCGGGCCGAACTCAAGAACCAGATGTTGCCGTTCCAGGCCGCCTTCGGCTGAGCGCGGCGGGGACCATGCCACATCAACGACTGACGATCTTGTTTCACGTGAAACATCGACAAATGGGATAAAAAAGGCCCCCCACCGGGGGGCCTTTTTGTGGGTGCACCTCGTTCAGATCTTGCAGGAGTCGTCGTCGCACGCTTCGCCGCGCGGTGTCGGCAGCACGGTCAGTGGTGAGCCGCCCTCGCGGCGAGTCACCTCGTCGAGCACCTCGCGCAGCGTCGACGGGTCCTGGGCGCCGCTGATGGCGTACTTGCCGGCGAAGACGAACATGGGCACGCCGGTGACGCCGAGCTCGCGGCCCATGGCCAGCTCGCCCTGCACCTCGCCGACGCCCTCGGTCGAGTCGAGCAGCGTACGCATCTCCTGCTCGTCGTGGCCGAGCCCGGCCGCCACCGTCGCCAGCGCGGCACGGTCACCGAGGTCGACGCCGTCGGTGAAGTGGGCGCGGTGCAACGCCTCGACCATCGGACGCTGCTCGCCGCGCTGCCCGGCCCACCAGATGAGCCGGTGCGCGTCGAACGTGTTCGCGTTGATCGCACGGTCGAAGTTCATGGTCAGACCCTCGCCCCGGCCGACCTCGGTGACCTGGGTGAACATCCGCCGCGCATTGGCCTCGCCGCCGTAGCGGCGGCCCAGCCACTGCACCAGTGGTGCGGACTCGGCCGACGGGTCCAGCTGGAAGGCGCGCCAGGTGAGCGTCACCGGCTGGTCGAAGCCGTCGAGGGCGGTCAGCAGGCGCTGCTCGCCGATCCAGCACCAGGGGCATACGACGTCGGAGTAGATCTCGATCTGCACGTGCTCATCCAACACGGCGACGGCGGGTTCTGTTCCCCACACCACGCGCGGGTGTGCGCAAGGGCACTACCCGCCGGTAGGCCCGGCGGTGGCAAGATGTCGCGGTGAGTTGGAGCAGGTATGTGGCGCTGGGGGACAGCTTCACGGAGGGCATGGACGACCCGTACGCCGACGGGGTGTTCCGGGGCTGGGCGGATCTGGTCGCCGGGCGGCTGGCCGAGGTGACCGGGCCCGGGTTCGGTTACGCGAACCTCGCCATCCGCGGGCGGCTGTTCGACGGCATCGTCGGCGAGCAGGTCGAACCGGCGCTGGCGATGAAACCCGATCTGATCAGCTTCGCGGCCGGTGCCAACGACGTGCTGCGCCGCAAGTGCGACCCGCCGACCCTGATGGCGCGCTTCGACGCGACCGTGGCACGGCTCCGGGACACCGGCGCCGACGTGCTGCTGTTCCGGTTCGCGGACGTGATGTCCCGGCTGCCCGGCAACAACCTGGTCGCCCCGCGCATCCGCTACCTCAACCAGGCCGTCGGCGAGGTCGCCGACCGCAACGGCGCCCGCCTGGTCGACCTGTGGCACGACCACGAGTACGCCAACCCGGCGCTGTGGAGCATCGACCGGCTGCACCTGTCGGCGGCCGGGCACCGCCGCACCGCCGCCCACGTGCTCGCGGCGCTCGGCGTGCCGGCGGATCCGACCTGGTGGGACGTGCCGGACCGGCCGGCGGTGAAGTCCTGGCCCGCCGCCCGCGCCGACGACCTGGCCTGGGCGGGGCGCTACCTCGCCCCCTGGATCAAGCGCCGCCTCACCGGCCGATCATCCGGTGACACTGTCACGGCCAAGCGTCCGGAACTCGGCCCGATCGAGCCGAAAATCTGAACGACGGCACCCGAGAACTGTCTTACCCTCACGTCGCGCCGGACACATCCGTGTCCGGTGAGACGGGGAGGACAACAGAAGAATGGTGGTATCAATGCGCAGACGCGGCCTCACCGCCGCGCTTGCCATCACGATGGGCGCCGGACTGGCCGTGCTCGGCACGGCGGCGCCCGCAGCGGCGGCACCGCACTACGAGCGGGCCGAAGTGCACCAGCTCGGCTATACCGACTCGGCCGACCCGAAGACCGCGTTCGACGCGGGCGGGCAGGTCAACCTGCCGATCGGTGCCCGGACCGCAGAGGACGGCACCGTCCACCGGTCGCGGGTGTACGCGACCTTCGACCTCGACCGGTTCCACGGCAAGCGCATCCTCGGCGGCACCGTGGCGATCCGCGAGCGGGACGTGGCCGACTGCTCGAAGCGCGCCATCGAGCTCTGGCACACCAAGGCGGTCAACAAGACGCCCTCGTGGCACCAGGCACCCGATCCGCTGTCGAAGCTGGACGAGATCCTGACCAACGAGTACTGCCCGGCGAACATCACGTTCGACGTCTCGGCCGCGGTGCAGCAGGCGGTCGCGCAGGACAAGCCGCGGGTCACCTTCGAGATCCGCGTGCCCGAGCAGTACGAGAGCGACGTCAGCTACGGCCGCAAGCTGTACTGGTACACGGCCGTCAGCCTGAACGTCCAGTACAACACCGTGCCGGAGCTGCGCGACCAGCACATGTACAACGGCGGCCGCCCGTGCGTCGAGGCGCAGCCGTATCCGCACCTCGGTTACTTCGGCAACTCGCTGCAGGCGCTGGGCGTCGACGGCGACGAGTACGACACCCGGCACCTCACGTACGACTTCGCCGTCTGGCCGCAGGACGACGCGGCGGCGCGGACCGAGTTCGCCGGCCGGGCCGGCCCGGCCGGCTACGTCGGCGGCGGCACCGTGCCGGACGGAGTGCTGGTCGACGGCAGGACGTACGCCTGGCAGTACCGGGTCGGCGACGGCGCGGACACCACCGCGTGGTCCCGGACGTGCTACTTCGTCTACGACCGCACAGCGCCGTCGGCGCCCGTGATCACGTCGTCGAACTACCCGAACGCGGACTCCGGTGAGATGACCCCGCTCGGTGAGCCCGGCGAGTTCACCTTCTCGGGCGGTGGCAACACCGACGTGGCGGGCTTCGAATACTCCTGGAACATGCTGGGGGTGCCGGGTTGCAGCTACGGCGGCGGCGATGTGGGCCAGCTGGAGTGCCCCGACCCGCTCGAGGGTTCGCAGATCGTGCGCGCCGACGTGCTCGGCGGCTCGGCGACGGTCCTGCTGAGCCCGCAACGGAGCGCCTACAACACCCTGCGGGTGCGGGCCATCGACCTGGCGGGCAACCGGTCCGCCGAGGTCACCTACGAGATCTTCGCGCCCTGGCAGGGCGCCCCCGTGGTCTCGGTGGTGGGCGCGAAACCGCAGTGGAACGAGCAGGTCACGCTCCGGTTCAGCCCCGGTGAGGGCATCTCCGGCACCACCGAGTACGAGTACCGGGTCGACTTCGGCGAGCCGCGCACCGTGACGGCGGCCGCCGACGGCACGGCGACGATCCAGTTCCTGGCCGGCAACGAGTACGGGCACAACGTGACCGTGCGCAGCCACAGCGCCAACGGCTGGATCTCGCACGAGGTGCGGTGGGACCTGACCTTCTACCCCTGGCCCGAGGTGACCTCGGACGTCTACGACGTGTGGGAGCCCCGTGGCGGCCCCGGCGTGCCCGGGACGTTCACCTTCACCCGGCCGGCCGGGCCGGAGTGGGTCGGGCTGAAGGGTTACGAGTACTCCTTCGACGGCGGTGAGTCCATCTTCGTCGCGGCAGGCGCCGACGGCTCGGCTTCCATCACGTGGACGCCGCCGGCCAGCGGGTACTACAACCTGGAGGTGTACGCACTGCGCGCCGACGGCACCCGGGGCGACTACTCCGGGTACCACTCCTTCATCGTCGCCTGACGGGAGCACAGTGCAGGCGGGGCGGGCGGGCGGCCCGCCCCCCCAACCCACGGGAGCGGGGGGGGGTGGGGGGGTGGAGGGCCCC